>DASRHT010000104.1:0-164010 GCA_035650355.1 Ktedonobacteraceae bacterium | reverse complement strand
CTTTTCAGACAGAACGGCTCGCAAGCGAGCCGTTCGAGAGGAAGGTGCTGGCGGTGGGCGCAGCCCACCGCCAGCACCTTCCTCTCCCTGTGAGCGCCGAAGGCGCGAGGAGTCAAAGCGTGCAGCGACTTTTGAGAAACCATGAATCCTCCCCAAAAACAGCAGTAGACAAACTGCCTGAAAGACATTAGAATAGGGAGTGCATTCCGACGCTTGATAAGATATGCATTGTTATTACGGTACAGGGGAGTTCGCGCATGAGTAAGATCAAGATGCGTTGTATCACCTGTGGCAAGTGGTTTCAGTCGGCAAATGCTAAAGAAGTGACTTGCCCAGACTGCGCGCAGAAAGCTAGAAGAGAGAAGCTGGCGTCCAAGAACGCGCCACCTATGCCAAATCGGCCCGCGGGTCCATTCGTCCAGGGGCCAACTGGCCCGCGACCATCTGTTCCTCCTCCCAAACCGAAGCCAGCTCAGAGCGGAACCGGCCACTGGTTTGATACGCTTGAAGATGTAAAAATTGCACAGCCCGAGTCGCCCCCGGCTCGCCCCAAGTTTCCGCCGGCCCCGCCCCAGCGGGATTATCGTGGTGGGCCGGGAGGGCAGCGTGGACCAGGCGACTATCGTGAAGGCCCGAACCGTGGACCAGGCGATTACCGTGACGGCCCGCGTGGACCGGGTGGCTATCGTGAGGGAGGGAATCGTGGACCAGGCGGCTATCGTGAAGGCCCAAATCGTGGGCCGGGTGGCTACCGTGAAGGAGGGAATCGTGGACCGGGTGGTTATCGCTCAGGCAATACTGGCTTCCCTGGAACGACTTTCGGGTCGCGTGGACCGGGCGTTCGCCAACCGATTGAAGGTGGTCCCGGTCGTTCCGTAAGGACAGAGCGACCAGGGCGCCCGGGTCCGCAGAAGCCGCGCGCAAAAACGCCCAGACCGCCAGCGCCGCCTAAGCCAAAGCGAGAAAAAACGCCGCCGCCCCCGCCATTTGTGCCAACAGAGGAGCAGGTCAAACAGGTAGAGGAACGGTATCTGGAACTGGCGGTTCCTGCTGAGTTTGATGGGATTCGCACTCAGGTCGCCAAAGAGCTGAGTATTCCCAAAAAGGCAGTCAAGAAGATCGTTAAAGAATTGCGAGCTCGCCAGAGCATTCCAAGCTGGTGGGAATTGCAAACGTATAAAGGTAGCTCTGAAGAACTGGAGAGAATCAAAGCCACCTATCTGCCACTGCTCCCTGTGCCTCCGGTCGGTGTTCACAAGAAAATCGGGGAAGAGCTTTCGCTCAAGCCAGGAGTTGTATACCAGGCCATCAAAGCTATACGTCTGGAGATGAATCTGCCACAGTACAACGATCCTGTGCTGCATGGGATAGAGCCGATAGCAGCAAAGCCAGCCGCCGAAGAGCAAACGACTACAGCAAGCGATGCCGAGCCAGTTAGCGTATCCAACGAAGCAATAACAGAGCCAGTCGTCGTTACAGAAGTTGTCGAAGTCAAGGCTGATGCAGCAGAAGCATAAAATTTTAGTATGTGTCTGATTCTCTGCAAGAGCGCGTCTCGCGCCTGCGGTGCTCGCCGTATGTTGTAGGTGGTGTGGAAAAATGCGCAGCGCATTTTTCCACACCACCTACAACATACCCTGTGCGCGGCGAAGCCGTGCGAGTTCGGTCACGAAAGGGCGAAGACATTGAGAATCAGGCACACTCTAACTCTCCCCTTCGATAACAGCCAGAACCTCACCTTGATCGACCGTCTGGCCTTTTTGGACGCGCACTTCCACCAGTGTGCCACTGATGGGAGAGGTCAGATCGTTCTCCATCTTCATTGCTTCCAGCACGACCACTGTTTGCCCCTGTTTTACCGGCACGCCTGCTTCAAGAGGGGTACTGACGACCAGACCGGGCATAGGAGCCTGCACTGTCGCGGCCCCCGAGTGAGCCCCTGAGCGCACCAGGCCCGCTAATTTGCGCGTACGCTCATCTTCCACCTTGACTTCAAAGCGTTGCCCCCCGATAAGGATTTCGTACGTCTGGCTATCTTTCTCTCCCGCTTTGGTGATGCGACGGGCAAAAACTTCGTAAGAAGTGCCTCCGATAAGCACGCTATAGAGTCCGCCCGCGCTGATATTGCCTTTAGCGTCTGCCGCCAGCGAAGCGATTTTCTTCCAATCGATGATGTGGGTATGCCCCTCCAGGGTAACGCTGCGCTGCTGGCCGTTCTCGTCGGTCTCAATTGTATAGGTCTGATTATTAATGGTCGTGATATAAGACATACTGTTATCCTTTGACGTAGTGTGAGGTCTGGCTTGAGGAGAACAGAGCCAGGCCCGAGCATGGATATTATACCATATCCACTTTTCTAACACTTCTCTAACATTTCTCCTATGTGGTTCTAACGATTGCTATGTCATACTGGGAGGTAGAAAGATAGAGCAGCAGCGAGAGGATGGTGGGCGGAGTGCGGTGTGCTATGACAGGGGTAAAGGCAAAAGGCATGTACGTGGAAAGCAATCGTTCACAGAGCGCCCGGAGTGAAAAGTCCCAGCACTCATTATCGGAGCGCGAGCAAATACGCTGTGCGAACTGCGATATTGATATCCTCTGGCCTCCGACAGTGGCGCAGGGGAAGACCTATTGCTGTGCCGGTTGCGCTGCTGGTGGCCCTTGTAGTTGTGATTATTCCCAGTACCGCTCAGTGACTATTGCTGGCGTCATCCATTATGGCCCAGATACCAGGAACGACGCGGAGGCTGGGCAGAGGTGAGGGCAATCATACATAGCTGTTTCATCGCCCGCTTATTCGAATATGCTAGTTTCAGGAAAGGATGTTATACGTCGTGGCAAAGATTCGCCCTGTTGGCGACCGAGTGGTCGTGAAGCCTGCCCCTAAAGAGGAAGTTACCCGCAGTGGCATTGTGATCCCCGATACCGCCAAAGAGAAGCCCCAGGAGGGCATCGTGATTGCGGTCGGTACTGGCCGTCTCCTGGAGAATGGCGAGCGCTCCCCTATTGATGTGAACGAGGGAGATCGTGTGCTGTTCGCCAAATATGGTGGCACCGAATTCAAGCTGGATGGAGAAGAGTACCTGGTGCTCAAAGAGAGTGATATTCTGGCCGTGGTTGGCTAATTTTAGAGGGAAGGACTATTTTTAATGGCAAAACAGCTTATATTTGAAGACGAGGCTCGTCGTTCCCTGAAGAAAGGGATTGATATTCTGGCAGAGGCTGTCAAGACCACCCTCGGCCCTAAGGGCCGTAACGTCGCTCTGGATAAAAAGTTTGGCGCTCCCACCGTGACCCATGACGGCGTCACGGTCGCAAAAGAGATCCAGCTTGAGAACCCATTCGAGAACATGGGGGCGCAACTGCTCAAAGAAGCTGCCACCAAAACCAATGATGTCGCGGGCGACGGTACCACCACCGCCACCGTCCTGGCGCAGGCCATCGTCAACGAGGGCTTGAAGAATCTGGCCGCCGGGGCCAATCCCATGCAGTTGAAATATGGCATTGATAAGGGGACCGAGGCCGTTGTCGAATATATTCGCAAAATGGCCGTTCCCGTCGAGGGCAAGAAAGAGATCGCCCAGATCGCCTCTATTTCTGCCGCCGACGAGCAGATTGGTAATCTGATCGCCGAGGTGATGGACCGCGTGGGCAAGGATGGTGTCATCACCGTCGAGGAGTCGCGTGGTATCAACTTCGAAGTTGAGTATGTCGAAGGGATGCAGATCGACAAAGGCTACATCTCCCCCTACTTTGTGACCAACGCCGAAAAGATGGAAGCCACACTTGAAAATCCGTACATTCTCATCACCGACAAAAAGATCAGCTCCGTTCAGGATATCCTGCCCGTGATCGAAAAGGCTGTCCAGCAGGGCCGTCGCGAGATCGTGATCATCGCGGAAGACGTGGATGGCGATGCGCTGCCGACCCTGGTGGTCAACAAGCTGCGTGGCATCCTTAATGTCCTGGCGGTCAAGGCTCCCGGCTTTGGAGATCGACGCAAAGAGATGCTGCGTGACATCGCGATTCTGACCGGCGGACAGGTGATCAGCGAAGAGATGGGTCGCCGTCTGGATAGCACCACCCTGGCCGACCTGGGGTCTGCTCGCATGGTAACTGCGCACAAAGATGATACGACCATCGTCGAGGGTCACGGCGACCCGGCAGATATCCAGGGCCGCATTCGTCAGATCAAAGCGCAGATCGAAGAGACCACCAGCGACTACGACCGCGAAAAGCTCCAGGAGCGCCTGGCGAAATTATCCGGCGGAGTCGCCGTCATTAAGGTCGGCGCGGGCACCGAAGTTGAAATGAAATATCGTCAGACGCGTGTAGAGGATGCGCTTTCCGCGACCCGTGCGGGTGTTGAAGAGGGCA
The DNA here is from genome assembly GCA_035650355.1 of Ktedonobacteraceae bacterium. Taxonomy (GTDB): domain Bacteria; phylum Chloroflexota; class Ktedonobacteria; order Ktedonobacterales; family Ktedonobacteraceae; genus DASRHT01. The sequence goes on along the minus strand of DASRHT010000104.1, from coordinate 159,633 downwards.
TGGTCCCTGGCGGTGGCGTGGCTCTGTTGAACGCCGTTGAGGCGCTCAACGACCTCAAGCTCACTGGCGATGCTGCAACTGGCGTCACCATTCTGCGGCGCGCTCTGGAAGAGCCAGTGCGCCAGCTCGCTGTCAATGGCGGTCGCGATGGCTCAGTCGTGGTTGAGGGCATTCGTCGAGCTCAGCAAGAGAAGAAGGACACGCGTGTCGGCTATAACGTCCTTACCGATCAATATGTGGACATGTTCGATGCCGGCATCGCCGATCCTGCTAAAGTAACGCGCTCGGCCTTACAGAACGCCGCCAGCATCGCCGCGATGATCCTCACCACCGAGGCGCTCATCACCGACGTGCCTGAGAAGGAAAAAGCCGCAGCTCCTGCCATGCCTGATTACTAGGCTCTCGCTCTCTATTGCAACCAGAAGAGGAACGCACCCTTGATGAACCGGGTGCGTCCCTCTTTTCCTTTAACTAATGGTCCTCAGGAAAGGAACTGTACAGAGTCGAGCATCGGCTGGACGTATTTCTGTACGGCCTCGTTGTAATAAATGTCAGGGGCGAAAAAGATAATGTTGTAATAACTATTGTTATGCTGTACTGAGATCGTCGTAAGATGATACTTGTCTCCACTGGGATTAAGGAACATGGCATCTCGCTGCGTCCATTGGGTGCCTCCAATAGTCGGCTGGGGAGTAGGAGACGGGATGGTTTGTAGGTTGCTCACGTTCGGAGAGGAACTGATATTATCGAAGCTGCCCTGGTTAACTTCGTCGGCGCTATGAAACTGTGCCGATGCACTGTCATTGAGGTGGGCAATAAGAAACTCGATTCCAAGCTGTTGCTGAGGATGAATGTTGAGGGATGAGCCTCCAGTCGATGTCTGAGGTGCATCGGCAACCCAATCGGATGGGTATTGTAATGAGACATTCACGTCCTGACTGCTTGTCTTCTTAAAAGATGTTGGCGGGGGCAAAACATTGGTTTGCTGAGCAGAGGTCGCAGTAGGAGTGGGGGCAGAGGAATTTAACTTGCTTGCGGATTGCTGGTTGGCTTTTGTCTGCGCTCCGCCAAAGGATAATTGGCCTTGCGTAAAGAGGATACCCAGGGTGCTACCCACTCCTAGCAGTGGTATAAGTAGAAGAACTCCTGCGATTTGCAGGATGCTGCGCCTGGAACGTCCTGTTTTGATGGCTTGATTGCTTCCAGCGGCACCTACGGTTGACCCGGTAGCGCCTCTCAGGTTTTGCGGGATGGTCGTGGGCCAGGGAGGAGCCCCGGCGGGCAGATAAGAAAATACCGTTGATGCTCCTGACGGATCGGACCGGAGGAAAGAGCCACAATTGGAGCAATAGGTGGTCGCATCTGGAAGTTCGGTCAGACATCGAGAACATTGCATGGCAGCACCCCGTTATTCTGGTGATTTGATCAAACGACAGTCAAAGCGTACAACACCACTATGGCGCTCAGTAACGACTTTTATTACTTCAAGCCTGATTGGCTCGCCAATGGAGATCGGGATATCTGTTTCGTCTAATACACGGCACTCAAAATGACGCTCAGGATCGGCTGTGTCCGCGATGACACAGCGTACATAGGGGTGTTCCTCTCCTTGAAACACTGTTTTCAGTCCGGGCTCTTTCTCTAAGAGTGTCCCGCTTCTGACCATCAAACTTTGCTCCTTGCCATACTACCACTACCCAATATGCCTGTTTTTGGCATATGCAATCCCCTTGTAGTGAACTATAGAGAAGAGTTGACAATTTGTCAACCTTTTTGGGATCTGTAATTTTCTCTAGCTTACTGTACAGATTGCTAATGAGCTCGGACGCGCTCAAACGGGTGGACGAGGATCATACACATGAACAAACCAGGCTGGGACTATCCCCGTGGCGACGAGCTTGAGCGCGTCCGCTTCAGCGTCCCGTTCCTCCCATCATCGGGTCCCTATGCAGGGGAAGTTGGATTGACGATGTTGGGCGGGCGCTGTCCTAGCGCGTGGGCAACGATGTTTGCGCTTGCCATCGTAGCCATAAGTGTGCGCGTTTTGAGCGAGGCGCTGCCGATGTGGGGAAGCAGTACGACCTGTTCCATCGTGAGCAGCTCCGGTTCGATTGTCGGTTCGCGCTCGAATACGTCCAGGCCCGCGCCCGCGATCTCTTTTGTCTGCAACGCCTGCACCAGGGCCTTCTCATCCACAATCGGGCCGCGCGCGGTATTAATCAGGATGGCGGTTGGCTTCATCAAGGCCAGCTCCCGCCTGCCGATGAGATGGTGGGTATCAGGCGTGTAAGGAGTGTGAATGCTGACGAAATCGGACTGTTGCAATAGTTCGTCCATAGAGACATACGTCAGGTGATAGGCGGCCTCTTCTTCTGGAGCGAGGCGTTGTCGATTGTGATACAACACCTGCATCTCGAAGCCGCTGGCACGCTTTGCCATAACCTTGCCGATGCGGCCCGCGCCAATCAGTCCGAGCGTGGCATGATGAACCTCAGCGCCACAGAAGAGCAAGGGTCCCCAGTTCGTAAACTTGCCTGCCCGCACATAGCGTTCCGCTTCAGCAACGCGCCGCGCCGTCGCAATGAGCAAGCCGAATGCCAGATCTGCCGTCGTATCGGTGAGAACGCCAGGCGTATTGGTGACTGCGATCCCAAGACGAGTCGCGGTCGCAACATCGATATTATTAAAGCCAACCGCCATATTAGCAACCAGCTTCAGGCGTGGCGTGCTGACAGCGCAGCGTTCCAGGAAGCGGGCGTCGATAGTATCGGTGAGCAGGCAAAAGATATAGTCATGCCCCGGACCGCGCGCAAGCAATTCTTCGGGCGACCAGACTAATCCCTCCTCCATATTGCGTTCGACCTCGCCGATCTCTTCTAATGGCGGGTATGCAGCCTGAGGAACCTTCTGCGTGACAAGAATACGCACTGTCATACTGACCTCACATTTGAGTAAATAAAATAGACTACTGCCAGACGTGGATCGTGCCGTCGGTAAGCGCGACGGCAAGTTGCTTTTCGGCAAAGTGCAGCGCGCTGATCTGCCAGGGATGATAGAGTTTTTGTATGACCTGGTTGGTATCGACCGACCAGATGTCAATGACCCCCTCGTTCACCTCGCTGTCTTCGCGCGCCACCGCCAGCCATTCTCCGTCGGGAGAGATTGCAAGCCTGGCCGTGCCTCCCATCGTGCCGCTGGCGTATTCGCTATAGACGCCGGTGACAGTATCGCAGAGCCGGATGGAATTGCCTTTATAGACAAAGGCGATCTTGCGGGCATCGGGCGTAATAGTGTAAGGCGGCGTGCAATCCTCACAACGTCCAACGATGATAGAGGATGCAACCTGGGGGCGCGCCGGTCCGCCAAAGCGACCTTTTGTAGTGAGATCCCAGCATCGTACAATGCCCATCTGCTGCTGCTCGTGTGGCACCTGGGCGCAGGAGAGCGTTACCAGTGTATGTCTATTCTGAGAGAGCGCGCGCATCCGTATGGCCCAGAAACGCCGATTCTCCATACCTTCTTCTATACAGGAAAGCGGATCGACCAGGCTGGTTGCCGCAGCGCCTACTTCATGATTGACAACATCGGTGCCTCGCACTCCCCAGGCGCTGGGGGAGCGGGGATCTTCTGTAAAGTACGGTAAGGCCATAGAAACGATACGTTTGCCCTCTGGCATCACCTGTAGCGTCATATCGAGCGAGTAGTGTGCGGAGACCGAACGCTGAAGCAGGTTATAGCTCCAGAGCAAAGAGCCATTGTAGGTATCCCAGACGTGCAGGTTGAGCCTGCCCCAGCCAGCCAGCAGCGAGCCCGCATCGGAAAAGCGCAATTCACGTAGCGATTCAAGGGTGAGCGCAGGATCGGCGGCGATGCTGGTGATCATAGTGGGTTGGCCATGAATTATCTGCCAGATCGCCCCTTTGCCATCCAGCGAACCAGCAGCCACGAGAACGCCATTCACGATTTTAACGCTCTGCAAAGCTGAGATGATGCCCAGGGCGCTATTGATTGGTGGGCCGACCTGAAATGGCCCTCTGGTGCTGAAAATATTCAGGCCGGAAAACTCCACATGTTCCGCAGGATCAAATGTATGTGGGCGCAGGCCAGTAAATCCTTTTTTGCGCAGATCTATCACGCCACCTATCACTGTATCGTAGCTGCGGCGTTTCTCAGGATCGCTCAGCACAGCGTAGGCGCGATTGATCCGTTTCATCTCAATGGCGCCCTCGGGTCCGGCGAGATCAGGATGGTAGCGTCGTGCCAGTTGACGATAAGCGCGTTTGAGCATATCACTATCGGCGTCAATTGGAATGCCTAAAATAGCATAGTAGTTTTCAGGTCTATCCATAACATATCATGCTATCACATTTGGAAGGACAGGACACAGGTACTGGTAGATCATCGCCAGGGCTTCTCAAACGTTGTCTTTTTATACAGAACGGCTCGCTTGCGAGCCGTTCTGAGAGGAAGGTGCTGGCTGTGGGCGCAGCCCACAGCCAGCACCTTCCTCTCCTTATGAGCGCCTTTGGCGCGAGCAGTCAGAGCATGCACCGACGTTTGAGAAGCCCTGAGAGCATCGCAGGTAACAAAAGTCGAGTTTTATGTTATTCTAGCTGAGCCTAAAACGTCTGTAGTATCTGATTATGTAGAAAAATAGGACATGTTTAACAGGTGGTGCTTATTATCAGGTTTCTGGCGTATATATATTTGAGAACTTTTTAGGGAGAGAGCAAAATGCGGCCAGAAGAAATGACCGGGCATGTATTGGGGCATTATCGCATTATTCGCCCGCTGGGCTATGGAGGCTCATCCACGGTATTTCTTGCGCAAGATATTAATTTACAGCGTGAAGTTGCTGTGAAGGTATTTCAACCGCGCGATGGTGAGACGCGCGATTTTCTCCATCGTTTCGCCAGAGAGGCGCGTGTGCTGGCGCAACTCGATCATCCCAACATTTTGCCTGTCTATGATTATGGTGAGGAAGGCGATAGCGCCTATCTGGTCATGCCTCATATGGCAGGCGGCTCGCTACGAGATCGTATGCGCAAACAGCATATGATCCCGGCTTCAGAGGCCATTCAACTTATCAGCCAGATGCTGAACGCGCTCCAATACGCCCATGATCGTGGCCTGATCCATCGCGATATCAAGCCGGGAAACATGCTTTTCAAAGCTGACGGGACCTTGCTCCTCTCCGATTTTGGCCTGGTAAAAGTACTGTCGGGTGAAACCGTATCTAACTTTCAGACGGAGCCGATGAGCATCACGGGGCAGTCTCTCTCCGGCACCCCGGATTATATGGCTCCCGAGCAGATCAACGGGCAAGCTATCCCGGCCAGCGACGTCTATGCCACTGGCGTTGTGCTTTATGAGATGCTCACTGGCTCGCGCCTCTTCACGGCTGAGAACTATGTTGGCGTGTTGATGAAGCATCTTTATGAACAGCCACGGCCAATGCGCGAGCTTAACCCTGCGATTTCGCCCGCGTTAGAGGAGGCCGTGATGCGCGCTTTGGCGAAAGAGCCAGCGAAACGCTACCAGCATCCCAGGGATTTCTTGTCGGCGCTGGTGAGATCCGGTGAGCAGGAGACTGAAAAATATTTTGCTCCCCCTCTTGACAAAACTTCTCAGTATGGTGCGATGATAAGTGATCCGGGGTTAGTAGGAATTCAAGGAGCGTCCAACGTTCTGGCTCAGCAATCCAGGCTTCCTTACCCTCCTGTAATGGCAGATTTTCCGGGCGGAACTCAGGTTGCGCCTGATAAAGATCCTTATTCTCCTGTGCGTCAATCGCCTCACGCGCCTGATTACCGGGCAGTCACGCCCCCTGAAGCTCCTCAACGCTCTCGTAAGCTATTAATAACGGTGCTCATCCTGCTGATCCTCGTGCTGGCAACGAGCCTGGGAGGGGTTCTTTATCAGCAGGGCTTATTGCACATCCCCCAGGGGAGAGGCGGCACTCCTCAGCCTGGCGCTCCTGCAAGAGGAACTACGACGAAGAGCAGCCCAACGAATGTGCCAACAGGTACTATTACCACGCAGAATGTGCCACCTACGCAGCTAACGTGTCCCACTTCGGGAGCGGCGCGAACGGCGATCACCGCTCCCCTGGCGCTGGGCAACAATCAGAATGTCATCTATATTGTCAATGAAAAAGCGACCGCCACCACGCCAGCCGCCGGAACGGTCAAACGGCGCGATGTTACTACCAATACGCGTGGCGTCGAGATTCAAAAAATGCTCAACACGGCTATTAGCGAGGCGCAGGTTTCTGATGATGGGCGCTGGGTGCTTTTTATCGCCACTGTCGCCGGTCAGGTCGAGTTGCGTATGGTGCGTGTGGATGGGCAAGGATTGCAAACGTTGTACTGTGCGCCTGCTAACGGCAGCATCTCGCATCTGCAATGGTCGTACAATCAGCAACTGGCCGTGTTCAATGTAGCGGTTGGTTCTGTCAGCCCTATTACGTACCTCATGAATTTGACAACAGGGAATATACAGCCTGAACTGGTGCCTCAATCCGGTTTGACTTTTATTCCGCGTGTCTGGATTAACGACGAGAGCCTCTTCATGTATGCCGTCGCGCCAGATCCAGGCGCGCAGCCCCAGAATATCTACATTCTTAATACCAGTAGAGGCGCGAACCAGCATGAGAACGATCTACAGACGGTGATTCATTCTCCGCTGGGATGCGCGGATTTCGACAGCAGCTATGATAATAAACAACTGATTTTAAGCACCTGTACCGGTGTTGCGCGAGGAACTTCCGCAGGTCCGAGTTCTATTACCATACAGCCGATAGCCGGCGGTCCGGCTACAACTATCTATACCAGCAATACCCTGGCTATCATTATGGTACGGGCCATCAGTCCAACCACGCTCCTGTTCCTTGTGGAGAATGGAGCGGGCGATACTTCCAAGAATGGACTGTGGAGCATTCATCTCGACGGTACGGGTCTGCGACGGCTTACCACTGATACAACCGATGATCAGTCCTTATGTCCATTTACCCAGTATGCGTGGTCAAATGTCTCGCTTGATGGCGCATATTTTGCTTTACAATCATTCGATGCGCCAGGAACCTATCGCCTGTACAGTGGCTCAATAAGTCAGGGGGGCGCTGTAGCTTTTGCAGATATTAGCGATGGTACCCAGCTCAAGCTGGTAGGCTGGACCAATCTATGATGGTTGATATGCGGGCTGCTTGTAAATAAATGGGTTTACGCAATGGCAGCCTATGTTATAATTGGATGCAAATTGAAAAAAGGAAAGGCTCATTCTAGCAGTGATAGTGTGGATAAAAAGAAAAAAGTTGTTCGTACCTGATTCCAGAACCCTTGTATTCGCTCTGATTATCGTCGCAACCCTGTTGCGCTTTATCCTCATTTATTTCAACTGGCCTGCAACCAATAGCGATGAAGGGAATATGGGGGTACTGGCCCGCCACGTTGCGTATAATGGAGAATGGCCTATTTTCTTCTATGGTCTGCCCTATCTAGGCCCGGTTGAAGGGTATCTTGCCGCACCGCTGTTTCATCTATTTGGTCCTTCTGTCTTTGTTTTAAGGCTGGCATTACTGCCATTTTATCCGCTATTTCTGATTTGTATGTACTATTTAACGCGCAGGCTCTACAATCAGAATTTTGCCCTCTTTATTGTCTTATTGCTTTGTGTTGGCTCTAATGAGACCATTTTTCGTCAGCTCATAGCGGTCGGTGAATATCCAGAAACGATTTTTTTTGCCGCCTTCATCAACTTGTCAGCGGTATGGCTTGTCCAGACGGCTCCATTGATCGAAAAGCATCAACGTACAAGCTGGCGGCGCAGCCTGGTCTATGGGCTGCTGGGGATAATGATTGGCGTTGCCATCTGGGTTGATATGATCATCTTGCCAGTTGTGGGAACCGCTTTACTGCTCCTGCTCCTCTTCTGCCGCAAAGAATTATGGTCGAAATCTGGCATCAGCCTGGTGCTTGGCATGATTATCGGAGCATTCCCACTGGTGATTTACAACGCTACCGCCCCTTTCAGTCAGAATTCGCTGATTGAGCTCTATAATTTACATCTCTCGAATGGCACTCAACCGCATACGTTTCTGCAACAAATTCTGGGTACGATTGGCATCAGCATCCCGGACGTGATAAACTTCAACCCGATCTGCATCCAGGACGTGGCTACTCTGGTGAGCGGTAAGCAGACAGCCTGCGCCGTTGCGCAGTTTTCGTGGGGCATTGGCTACCTCGTGGTTTACGGCATCGCGCTGGTAACGACTGCGCTCGTAGTCTGGCGTACATGGAGCCAAACGGGGCATTGGAGGCAGATAGAGTCAGTTGAGCAGCGGATGGTGATGATCCGTGACTGTTGCCGCTTGATGCTGCTGGTAAGCGCAGCAGGTACCATTCTGGCTTTTGTAACCAGTCCTAATCCTGCCACGGTTCCAGCCCCCACGTCCCGTTACCTTACCTGCCTCTTGATTGCATTTCCTGCCGTGCTCTGGCCGTTGTGGTGCGCTATCCAGAGGCCGGCGAAAATATTGCAATGGCGATCATTAGCAGCTCGTTCGGCGCGCTGGGCATCGGTAGGGGCGCTCTCACTCCTATTGGTCATGTCTGGCATTGGTACATTCAGAACGTTCCAGGATATTCCTGCCGCGCAAAGTTTCTATACAGCCCAGAATGATATGGTCCAACATTTACTCGCTATCGGCGCAACTCGGTTCTATACAGAGTATTGGACCTGTAATCGTCTGATTTTTCAGAGTAAAGAGAAGCTTATCTGTAGCTCGCTAGATGAGCATCTTAAACCCGGCTTTGATCGCTATATCCCCTATCGCAGAGCCGTAAGAGCTACCAGAAGTCCCGCTTATGTCTTCCCTAAAGATAGCGCCCAACGGGTTATCATGGATGCGCAGTTTCAGACCCGCTACCAGACTCAGGGTTATCAACGCGAGGAGTTTCAGGATTATGTTATCTATTATGTTCCTCGCTAATCTCAGATTGCTGAACTTCTTTGCCTGAATATCAGGAATCTACCGGATTGAGAAGGTAAGGTTGGGGTCAAATATCAGGTAGACCAGCCGGCCTATAATATTCAAAAGAGGTGGCGGGTAACTGTCCGCGAACTGTGGCCTTTACATGAGAGCAATTCAGTATCCTTAGGCTGGTCGAGCGTGACCGGTGACTCCTGCCTCCTGCGAAGCCTAAATCAAGTGGAAATGCATTAAGGGGAAGATTATGACAATGGTGAAAAAAATCCTGGCTGTTTTTGCTGTATTCGGCCTGCTGGCAGTACTTATAGCTGCGTGTGGGGGTGGTAGCGGTGGAAACACAGGAGGGACCAGCGTTGGTAATAACACAGTCCATATGAGTGATACGAACTTCGTGCAGAACGCTATCACCATCAAAAAAGGCGAGAGCGTCAATCTTGTTGATGATGCTGCCGTTGTTCATATCATTCAAAATGGGAGCTGGGTCAATGGTGTAGCGGAGCCGCGCAAGGAAGCCGGAGCGCCCACTGTCCAGGTAAATTTCCAGGGCAACGATCAGCATCCGATTGGACCGTTCAATACGGCGGGCACCTTCCATGTCTATTGCACGGTTCACCAAAACATGAACCTGACCGTTACTGTGCAGTAACCTCCAGATATAAAAAGCCTGAGGTATCTAACAAGTGCCTCAGGCTTTTTATGCTGTCTTGTTCTTTTTGGCATGGAAGTTATAACCTCTATGGTTACAAAGTAAAGAGGAGAAGAAGTTTTTCCTTTTTACAACGTATTACAAAGAAAGATCCGGGGGACGGATAATTTGCTTAGAATATTCTCAGAAGATATATAGAAATCTTTGCATTTTCAAGATATGCTTATATAATGCGAAGCACAACCGAATCTGGGAATGAGAGGAAGCATTGCAGATGGCAAACATAGCGTTCGATAACATTACCAAAAAATACGCGCGTGCGAATATCCCTGCCGTTGATGCAGTGAGCTTTGAAGTACCCGAGGGCAGCACCTGTATGCTGGTTGGCACCTCCGGTTCGGGCAAGACCACCCTGTTACGCATGGTCAACCGCCTGATCGAGCCGACCTCCGGCTCCATTATGATTGATGGCAAGAATGTCCTTGAAGAAGATCCGATCCAGTTGCGCCGTCGCATTGGCTATGTGATCCAGCAGGTTGGCCTCTTCCCGCATATGACGATTGCCGAAAACATTCGCGTAACGGCGGAGATCGCCGGTGGCTGGTCTCGCCAGCGGCTGGCTACCCGCGTAAACGAATTGCTGGAACTGGTGGGACTGGCCCCTGATGAATTTCGCCACCGCTATCCCCGTCAACTTTCTGGGGGTCAGCAACAGCGCGTCGGCCTGGCCCGGGCGCTTGCAACCGATCCCGCTATCCTGCTGATGGACGAACCTTTTGGTGCTCTCGATGCTATTACACGTACGCGTATGCAGGATGAATTATTGCGCGTACAACATGACGTACGAAAAACTATCCTCTTTGTCTCGCATGATATTGAGGAAGCGTTCAAGCTTGGCGATCAGATAGCTGTCCTGGCCGAAGGTAAACTCGTGCAACTTGGTACCCCTGTAGAACTGCTTGCCCGGCCTGCAAATGCCTTTGTCAGTAAGCTGGTGGGGGCCGATAGTATTTTGCGCCAGTTACAGTATTTGCCGGTCGCTGATGCTCTTGATATGCGGCCCGAGGCAGTCTCTTCAGCACACTGGGGAGATGTGCCAATATGTTCATCCGCTTCTTCCTTGCTTTCAGCTCTGTTACAACTTCTTGAAACCAATGCTCCAGCTCTCGCAGTTCAGGAGAAAGACACTCAAGAATATCTTGGATACATTACCCTCACCAGCATCAATCACGAAATTATTCGGCACCACAAGCAGAATAGTGCCAAAGAGGAGGCGCAACTCTAATGTATTGTGTATTCATGAGCGTTAAGGGAGTGACATGAGGTATTTATTCAGCCCTTTCAATTATGATCTGACCGATTCCGGTAGTATTCCAAATCTGCTGTTACAGCACCTCTACCTGGTTGGAATCACCATGCTGATCTCGCTGATTATCGCTATTCCTCTGGGAATATTCGCAGCGCGCTATCGCCGCTTGTATCTACCCATTATTACGGTGGCTGGTCTGCTCTATACGATTCCTGGTATTGCCCTTATTGGCGTGCTCATTACCGTTCCCTGGCTGGGGCTGAGTCCTGCGACCGTTATTATTCCGCTGGTCATCTATACGCAGTTGGTGCTGATCCGTAATACCGTCGCGGCCATACATAGTATCGATCCTTTGCTACTAGAAGTGGGGCGAGCAATGGGAATGAGTTCCTGGCAATTGCTGCGGCGTGTCACCTTGCCGCTGGCGATGCCGGTCATAGTCGCCGGTATTCGCATTGCGGTCGTTACCACGGTCGGTATCGCTGCGCTGGCCTCGCTTGCCGGGCAGGGAGGATTGGGAGATCTCATCTTCAAAAATATTACCAATGGTGATAATGATGCCGTGGTTGCCGGAGCGATCCTGATGGGACTCTTCGCGATTGTTGCGGACCTGCTCTTGTTGGGAGTGCAGATGATGCTCAATCGAGGACGCAGCGCGATCTCGCTGGCGTAACGAGAAAAAGAGGTGTATACGATGCTGAACGACGTGTTACAGTTTATCGCCGACCCAAGCAATGATTTTACAGGACATACGATTGAGTATCTCCAGATTTGCGGTCTCTCTATCGTTGTGGCTATGGTGATTGGTGTGGTGCTTGGCATAGCTGTCTCGCGCAATGCGCTGCTAGCGTTTATCGCGGTAAATCTAAGCGGCCTGATGCGGGCGATTCCAGTGATCGCGTTTCTGATTGCGGCGTTGCCATATCTCGGCATCGGCTTTGTTCCCACCATAGTGGCGCTGATCGTACTTGGCATCCCGCCGATATTGCTGAATACCTATACCGGCATTCGTGGTATTGATGCGGCAACCATTGATGCGGCCAGAGGGATGGGGATGACTATATGGCAGATTATCATGCGCATTCAGGCTCCCCTTGTCCTGCCGATTGTGGCAGCCGGCGTTCGTACTGCTGCGGTGCAGATTGTGGCGACGGCAACGCTGGCGGCCATTATCGGCGCGGGTGGCTATGGTGCCTACATTATTGATGGGCTTTTCAAGCTCAACAATACAGAAATTCTTGCAGGCGCAATTCCTGTTGCGGTGCTGGCATTAGTGGTCGAAGTGTTTATGAGCTGGCTACAACGTGCTATCACTCCTGCCGGTCTGCGTGCGCAGGAGCTAGTAGCGGTGGCTGCTACCTAGCGCCTCAATTCCGTCAATTTCCCGACGTACAACATTAAAGGAGGATAAGGTGACTACACGTCCGTACTCATTACAGGCGAAATTGTTCGCCCTGTGTTTATTCATTCCGCTACTCATCCTGGCCTCTTGTGGCAGTAGCCCGACAGGCTCGGGAGGTTCGAAAGGGACAATTACCGTTGGCAGTAAGCTGGACAGAGAGTCGCAGTTGATCGCAAAAATGTATACCTTGCTGTTGCAGAAAGCGGGCTATACAGTGAACGAGAAACCGGCCCTGGGAAACAGTGTCTTTATTCTCAATGCCATCAAGAGTAACGCCATTGATCTCTATCCTGAGTTCACCACGACGGGACTCAATGCGTTAAATATTCCTTCGAGCTACGATCCGCAGAAAGATTACCAGGCAGTCAAGGATGGCTTTAATAAGCAATTCAAGATCACCTGGCTAGATCCGGCGCCGCTCAATGATGGCTATGCGATCTGTACTTCGAAGGATGAATCACAGCGTCTCGGCATTACTACGATCTCGCAGTTGGCTCCCCAGGTAGCGAACCTGACGCTTGCTTCGCCCAGCGATGGCGTAGCATTTATTGACGGACTGAAGAAAACCTACAACTTTGACACAAAGAGCTTTAAGCAGACGCAAACCATCGACTACGCTCTTGGCTTTACGGCTGTATCGAGCGGTAAAGCTCAGGTGAACGTCTGCTATACAACCGATGGCACAGTGGCGCAGAAGAATTTTATCTTTCTGCAAGACGATAAAAATGGCTTCCCGGCCTTTAACCCTGCCCCTATCGTGCGTAACGAGGTGCTGGCAAAATACCCCGACATTGCAACTATTCTGAATCCGCTTGCTCCTAAACTCACAACCGACGTCAGCATCCAGTTGCAAAAGGAAGTCGCGGATAAAAATAGTACGGGGATGCCAGTATCTCAAGCGATAACGCAAGTGGCGACGAATTTCCTGAAGAGCCAGGGGCTCTATTGATCTTCGACACCTCTTGTAAAGTCGCTTAAAAGCATGAAGAAGATATGCCTTTGGATTACTGCATCACTCAAAGGCATATCTTCTTTACGAGCTATCCAGTATTTTTTTGTGGTGCCAGCTTTGTATGCAAACAAACTTGACAATAATCACTTCTATCGTTTATACTGTTTACGCAAACAAAATATCTTGTTTTGCATAAGATAGCAGGAAAGACTTCAAAAAAAGCGAAAAGTAGCAAATCCTCCATTCTATTGATCAACTTCAGGCGTACTCTATGATGCGATGGAAAAGGAGGTGCGCAGCAAAATAGGGCATACTTATCTAAAATATTTAGATAAGTATTTTGTCATACTGCGTACTTTGTGACTTACAGATGGAAGACGAAGAAGGCTTTTCGTCTTGATTAAGGAGGTATTTACCATGACATTTCAGTGGGCACAGTTATCACTACGCGTCAAGCAGGCAATGGTTGTAGTGCTTCTGGTAGCAGCTCTATGTCTGGCATGGGGGATAGCACAGGTATCTGTAGCTCAGACTCATATGCATCATACAGCAATTCCCTCGCATACGCAGATAGTAGATAACGGTGCAGGACAGGTAACAGATGGCGGTGGCGTAGGTGTAGCTTTCAAATAAGTAGAGAAGCTACCATTTGTGAAACGCCCGACATGTAGCAGATACCGAAGGGGTGAGAGCATGGAGGAGACAGTTGCTCCCATGCTCTCATAATTTTTTATGTCAGAGCTTTCTCCATTGAGCGAGCGTCATGGCCCCGTAAATGCTCGCGTATAGCCAGGGCGGCAGCAGCCCCTTCGCCTGCCGCGCTCACTAGTTGTTTGGTACTGCCCGCGCGCACATCGCCCGCCGCGAAAATGCCCTCCGTACTGGTCTGAAAGTCAATGCCGGTCATAATAAAGCCCTGTTTATCGACTTTGACCACGTCGGTGAATGGCTGGCTATTTGGTGAAAGTCCGACAAAGACAAAGGCCCCGGGAACATTCAGCGTTTGAACTTCGCCGGTTTGTGAGTTTCTGGTGACAAGTGTGGTCAGGTGACTGCGTTCGCCCTTGAACTCGGTAACCTCAGTATTAAAGCGCACGTCAATCTCAGGAGAGGTCAAGGCTTTTTCAACGGCAATTTTATTGGCTCTGAGCTCTGAGCCGCGTGCGAGGATGGTCACCTTTGGACTAAAACGAGTGAGGAAGGCGGCTTCCTCTACTGCGCTATTGCCGCCGCCAATAACGGCCACCTCTCGGCCCTTATAAAAGGGGCCGTCGCAGGTTGCGCAGAAATGCACGCCTGCGCCAATGAATTCGCTCTCACCGGGTACGTCCAGGCGTTTATACGTTGAGCCTGTTGCCAGTAGTACTGCGTTACTGCGATATTTATGCCCCGCTTCGGTCTCGACAAAGTGGGCATCAAGATCATTGCCGACCCGCGTCACATTTTGCGCAGAGAGCAGCTCTACACCAAAACGCCTGGCCTGTTCAATAATGCGTTCCGCGAACTCTGCTCCGGTAACGCCTTCTGGAAAGCCTGGATAATTGTCAAGCCGTTCGGTAATGCCGGATTGTCCCCCCAGGCCGCCGCGCTCAATGACCAGAACATCGAAGCCATCGCGAGCTGCATAGATCGCGGCTGTAAGCGCAGTAGGGCCGCCGCCCACGGTGATCAAGTCGTAAAACTCGCACTTCGCTCTGGTATCCAGCCCCAATTTCGCCGCCAGCTCTGCATTGGATGGTTCGATCAAGATGGAGCCATCATCAAAAACAATTGTGGGAATGGTCATGCCACCATTCTGGAGCTTCTGGACGTAAGCCTGCCCATCTGTATTTTCTTCGATATTGATAAAATCGTAGTGGACGCGTTGCTCTCCCAGAAACTTCTTGCTGCGCTTGCAATCGCTGCACCAATCGGTCCCATAAAGTTTGATTGTCATATGCGTGCATCCTTTTGCTCAAAAACTCAGGAATTACTGATCTCCATAAGCGCCTGTCGAGCCTCTTCTGTCTTCTGCGCAAGCCCTATTTTGATCAGCAGCTCCTGGAGTTGTGCTGGCTCGATAGCCTTGCCCGCCTGTTCTTTCGCCAGATCGCTCAATTCAGGGAAGCGCCCTTGAATAACTCCCTGAACGATTGACACCAGTGCCTGGTGTTGCCTCTGGCGTTCCTGCTCCACTCCTTGTTGTAAGCCTTGTTGTAAGCCTTGCTCGATGCCCTTCCGCATCCCTTTTTCTAACCCCTCCTGAACGATTTCCTGATAGACCCAGGATTCCTCCAATATGTCTTTATGCATCGTGAACCTCCATTTCAGCCATTCTCGATCATTACTATCCTTTAATATAAGTCCTGCGAAGATTTCACTCAAAGTCAGAAGATTAAACTGTTTAGCGGCGACAATTCTTTCAATCATCTCTTCGATGACCTCGTGCCGCCCTCCATCTCGGGTGAGCGGCAGCAAGGGCAACAGTCCAACCAGCCCTGTTTGCGTAATATCTTCGGCGGCCACTTCCCACAGTTTGACGACGAGGAACGTGAAGGTGAGTACCGTTTGTCCGTTTGGCAGTTGCCATTGCAGAGGTGATTCCGCCACCATGTGCCCTTTGCGCAAATACAGCACACAGGACAGGACCGGTCGCTTGTACTCACTGACGGCTAAAACATTGTACTCCAGTAGACGTAACGCCATGTTGCTGTCATCGCGGCTCTGAAATTCAAGAGGCAGAAGCATCTCTGCCTCATTGAGCAGTACCTGGAACATCACGTCTGCTTCACGCGTTTTGTTTTTTAACTCTTGAGGTAAAAGCTGCTGAAAGTGCGCATCTTTGAGCAGCCAGGAGACAAAATGTTGGGGGTGAGCGCTGATGAGTCGTTTCATCGTATCGTCCCACTGTTTCGCCAGGTTGCCTATTCATCCCTTTCCACAAAACTTCCCTCGGGACCGACCTCGATCCCGACCTTCTCAGTGTAACACAGTTAAGATCATATTTCTAGAGCTTTTATTTATTATTCGCCTTGTAGTTAAAAAGATGTAATACTCGAGAGAGTCAGAGAAAAGCAAGAAATCTTACAGCTTGTTCCCCGCTAGATCATTTGCGACTTGACGGAACGCTCCCCTCATGCTACCCTGCATTCAGTGAATAACCTCTTATGTAGCTGAAGAGAGGAGCCTGCACATGCATGTAAAAATCGCTGTTGTTCAACTTAATACGCGTGATCATCCCGCCGAGAATATGGCCGCGGTTGAACAAGCTCTGGACCGGGCTGCCGCGATGGGCGCGCAATTTGTCTCCTTACCGGAGTACTGGACGTATCTTGGGCCTTATGCGGGCTTTGACGGCGCGGCACAAACGCTCTCGGGTCCCGCAATTGAATTGTTACAGGCGAAAGCTCGTAAGCATAAAATGATCGTGCATGGTGGTAGCATTGTCGAGCCTCATCCCCAGCAGGTGGGCAAGTTCCAGAATACATCAGCGTTGATCAATCCCGATGGCGACATTGTGGCTGTTTATCGTAAGATCCATCTCTTTGATGTCGTACTTTCTAATGGTGAAAAGCACCTTGAATCGGAACGTATTGTTCCCGGTAATGAAGTGGTGACAGCCGAGGTTGATGGCATTACTTTTGGCCTCTCCGTTTGCTATGATCTCCGTTTCCCTGAATTGTATCGCTCGCTCGCTTTGCAGGGGGCGCAGGTCTTGCTGGTTCCCGCCGGCTTCACGCTGCATACCGGGCGCGATCACTGGGAGGTGCTGCTACGCGCCCGCGCTATCGAGAATCTGTGCTATGTGGTTGCTTCTGCCCAGGTTGGAACCTATCCACCAGGCCGGCAATGCTTTGGGCGCTCGATGGTGATTGATCCCTGGGGATTGGTACTGGCGCAGGCTCAGGATCTGCCGACGGTGATTATGACGGAGATCGATCTGGAGCAGATTGATCGCGTGCGAACCCAGATCCCTTCTCTGGAGCATCGCAGGCCATTCATTGCAGATGGCCTGAGCGGAAACTAGACGCGCTAGCGGCGTTGGCCATCTGGATGGCAGATCGCAGGCGTATCGCTGCTAGCAACAATGCCATATATTTTCCAATCGAGAAAGGACTGTCGTTTTATGGATCTCGCCGATGTGAAACGTCTCATCGATGAGGGGAACGTGGAATATATCAAAATTGGCGCTCCCGATATGGAGGGAGTCTATCGGGGGAAGCGCGTGGCAGCGCGCTTCTTCCAGGATTCGCTCTCCGATGGTTTTGCCCAATGTGATGTCCTCTTTGGCTGGGACATTGCGGAGAATGTGCTGCCCAATCTGAAAATCAGCAACTGGGAGCGCGGCTTTGCTGACTTTGTAATGAAGCCCGATCTGTCAACCTTCGCGCTTGTGCCCTGGGAAAGTCGTGTTGCCTCCTGCATTTGCGATCTATGGACCGAGCAGGGCGAGTCGATCAGCATTGCTCCGCGTTCCCTTCTCAAGCAGCAAGTTGAGCGCGCTCGTTCGCTTGGCTATGAGCCAATGGCGGCGGCTGAACTGGAGCTGCGCCTCTTTCGCGAAAACCAGGTCTCGCTGCGCGACAAAGATTTTGGCCCCAATTTGATCCCGCTCAATCCCGGTATGAACTGCTATGCGATCAGCCAGGCAAGCGCGGACGAGCATCTGGTTGGTCAGATTGCTCGCATGATGCGCGACTATGGGGTGGAGCTTGAGGGCTATAATCGCGAGCATGGGCCGGGGATGTACGAGTTGAACATCCACTATGCCGATGCTCTTGCCGCTGCTGATCGCACGATGCTTTTCAAGACGGGGGTAAAGGAAATCTGTTACCAACTGGGCTTTGCCGCGACCTTTATGGCAAAGTGGAGCGATCAGGAGGATGGCAGTAGCGGGCATTCGCATATGAGTCTGTGGGCTCGCAATCGGGAACATAATGTATTCTGGGACGAAAATGACCCGTTCCATATGTCGGCAACCATGCGTCATTTTCTGGCGGGCGTGCTGGAGAAAATGCCGGAGCTGATGGCCCTGTATGCTCCCGTCATCAATTCTTACAAACGGTATATTGAGGGAACATGGGCTCCGCTCAATACCACCTGGGGCATGGACAACCGCACCTGCGCTATTCGCGTCATTAACAACGGGCGGCGATCCGTCCGCATCGAGAATCGCGTCCCAGGAGCCGATGCCAATTTCTATCTTGTTTTCACAGCCATGCTGGCCAGCGGCCTGTATGGGATCGAGCGCAAGCTAGAGCTGCCACCACGATTGGATGGCAATGCCTATAATGCTGCAACCATCGCCCAGGCAATCGAATCCGGCAATGCTCGTTCGCTTGCCCGCAACCTCACGGCGGCGGCGGATATCCTGGAGCGCAGCGAATTCGCCCGCGAATATCTCGGGACCGATTTCGTCGAGCACTTTGTAGCTACCCGCCGCTGGGAAGTGCGTGAGTATGAGAAAGCGGTTACCAACTGGGAGCGCCGCCGCTACTTTGAGCTGATCTAAGGTTCTTCGATCCAGCCGTGCTCCTCGCGAAAGTTCAGCCCTTGTTTTTGAGCTTCCTCTCCCGTTAGATAGGGGAGAAGATGACCAATCAGGGGTTGATTGTTTTTATAACGCTGGAAGTTCTCCCAGGCCCGTTCATGCATCAGACGCATGGCGACAATGGGATCTCCCAGCTTATCCTCTAGCATTGCCTGGATGCGTAGTGCCTGATCTCTTTCCCGAGCCGATTGCTGCTGCTGACCGAGCAGGCGTGACACGGCGAATAGGTCGTACTCCGCAATCAGGTCTAGATGTTCGCCCTGTAGCATCAGGCGCAATCCATGCGCCATGTTGGGATCGAGCGTGGCGACGTTCATTTCGGCATCATCGCGCATGCCACGGTTGTTGAGATTGGCTGAGCCGACGGTTGCCCAGATATCGTCTACAACGCCCACTTTTGCATGCACGTAGATGGGCCGATGATGCTGCTTGCCGTTCTCTTCAGTACAGGTTGCCAGGGTGAATGCATGGAGCCGTCCTTCTGCTACCGCCTGTGGAGCGTCTGTTCGCAGACGCGTCAGCGCAGCATCGGTGAAGGCGCGCCCAACGTTGGGATGATCGGGCAGGATGATAGCCATAGAGGCGCCCTTCTTGAGGGCCGCGCTCAATTCGCGCAGGTTTAATTCCATATCCGTGCTATCAAAGCCCGCCAGTGCAATATCGAGTCCGGTGAAGGCGCGCAGCCAGAGATACTGATTCTCCAGGTAGACGAAGCGCTCGATATTATGCAACGCATTGGCATAAAGCTGGGCTATGCCTTGAATGCCTCCCCGAGGCGTGAAGTTGTATGTATGCTGTGGAATCGTGCGTGCAACCTGCACTATCGATGGCGATGGTAATGGGGAGGCCAGTGGATGTTCTGGCACCATAAGATCGGCCTTCAACTCACGGCGCTGGGCGAGATCATTCCAGCGTTGGCGAAAATTTAGCTCTACATCTCCTGCTGCCGGTCCTTCAATCAGCGAGTGCGCGTCGTGCCAGGGATGAGGGCTATGCCCATCATGGGTGCGGCGCAGAAGTGAGGAGAAAAAGTGTTTGGGGGTATCCCAGCGATCAAACTCTCCTCCCTTCTCGATCAACGGATCAACGCCGCCCACGAAAGCATGCGTGCCATCCACAACTGAGATTTTCTGATGCAGCGATTCGGCTGGGTGATGGAGGATACCATGCGAGCTATCATCGAGCAAACAGGTAACGCCAGCTTCTGTTAGCTGATCATGAGCTGCCTGCGGATCGTAGTGCGAGAATAGCTCCGGCGAGGCCCAGAGCAACACTTTTACCTCCACTCCTTTGCTCACAGCATATCCCAGCACCGCCTGTACTGAGAGCGGATGGGTGCGCCAGAACGCGATATCAGCCTCCGAAAGCCCTTCTTCACGTCGATGCTCTAACAGCGCCTGCTGTGCAGGACTGCCGTCTGGTCCTGCCACGCGATCTGATCCGCGTACAAGCTCCATGCCAGGCGTAATGCCCCAGTTAGCAAGATAAATGTATTTGCTGGCTTTAATAAAATGGAGGCACATCATAAGCATTGCTGTGCGGCCATCCACCAGGTAGGCAACGCGTGAATCGGTGCGTACCGGCGTGTCTCCAGAGGCCCACCATCGTTGTTGTAATCGTTGTTCAGATATTTTAGGCATTCTGCATCGTTTCCTTCCTGTGCGTAGCTGTATTTATTCCTAACTATAGTACTTTTTAGGTTCTGGTACGGTAACATAATATTTCTGTTATCCTTACTTTCTCGCGCGAACTGTTGTAAGATATCTTTGACATAGCAGTACTATTCGATCTATGGCGAGGGGATCTCTAGAGAAATTTAATAGCGTCCGAATGGGAGGAAGTCGCTAGCTATGATGTTTTACGCTCTCCTCACGAAGGAACTGCGGCTGCGTTTCCGGCGGGAACGCGCTTTCTGGGTGATTGTGGCCTATCTGCTGGCGATGAGCCTGCTGGGCTGGGTTACGCTAAGTGGTTATAGCAACTCCGGCGCTTATAATGGCGGCGATGATTTGAGCGGCGTTGGGCGCAACCTTTACTATATGCTTTCAGTGGTGCAACTCTTCCTGGTAATCTTTGTTACCCCCTCTTTTACCGCGACCGCCATTAATGGTGAGAAGGAGCGGCAGACCTTCGATGTGCTGCTATGCTCGCGCCTCTCAGCCTTTTCGCTGATTGCAGGCAAGCTGTGTGCTGGTCTGGTAAACGCTATGTTGCTCATCGTCGCTTCACTCCCTCTCTTTAGCCTCGTTTTCTTCTTCGGTGGCATCTCGCCTGTCCAGATACTACTGGCCTTCTGGATCTATTTTGTGACCGCGCTGATCTTGAGCGCGCTGGGCGTGTTCTGCTCGATCATCGTGAAGCGTCCGGCGACCTCTACGGCTATCGTGTATGGAATCGGCCTGCTCTGGGTCTTTGCGCCCGTCATGACATCTCCCATTATTGCCAATATGCTCAACGGGCTGTTTATGGCCTATCCCAGTCGTCCCCAGATTACGTTTATCTGGAACCCGCTGATCGCCCTTACCAGCACCTATCCAGGCGGCCAACTGGCAATTCCCGGTGTGTTAAGCGGGAGGTTTCTGGACTATGGCCTTGTGCTGGGTAGCCCTCCGTATATATTGGGAACCTTACGCATTGCTCCTTGGCTGGCCTATAGCATACTGAGCCTGCTTACAACGCTACTACTTATGCTGTTGAGCTTGCTGCTCGTCAGATCAACCACGCTTGCCCGACCTTTGTTGTGGCTGAAGGGATTAGTGGGGCTGCCAAAGTTTGGTGCGGGAAAGACGACGAGTTGAGGATGCTCTGATACAAGTGATGTGACCTGGTGCAAGCCTTCCTCGCGAAGACTTGCACATTTGTTTGGTTATCAGATTACGGCGCTATCCACACTTTGGCTACCATATTGCCTGCGGTATTTCCTTCACCAGAGGCTATATACTTACCATTGGGCGACCAGGCGATCACGCTGATACTATGCTGATGACCCTTAAAGACATAGATCTGTTGCCCTGTGGTGGCATCCAGAATAACAATTACAGGCCCGTGAATATTAAAGCCGTCGCTTTCATAAGCAAGAAACTTGCCATCGGGCGACCAGGTCTGCACACCGCTGCCGCCGTCAATCTGCTTCACCTGTTTACCTGTCGTGATGTCCCAGACCTCCAGTTCCGCAACAAAGTTTTTGTTAGAAAGGATCACCCCACCGAAGGCCAGGTTATGGCTCCCCGGCTGCCAGGCTATGGGCTCATCACTATTCCCCGAAACCTGATGCTGGAACACAATCTGATGAGTAGCAACATTCCAGACTACAATCATGAGATTAGGCCGATTCGGGTCGGCTTCCTGCGTATTGTACATACTGGCAGCGATATACTGCCCATCGGACGACCATCCAACCGCGCCAGGAACATAGGGGCCGCTCACCTGGAGGTTGAAGGCGACTGCATCCGTCTGGGGATTCCAGACTTGCACCAATCCAGATGGGCCAAAGGAGAGATCGGAAGCCATCATGTGCCCGTCAGGCGACCAGGCGGTGGCGCGATAGCCATAACCACCACTATCAGGAAAGAAGCTGGAAAGGTACGATTTGTTACTAGAAGATGCCGCAATGCTAGCAGGGCCAGGCATTGCCGCAGTACCCCCCGCATGCGTTTGTACGATTTTGCCGGTCTGGCCGTCAACGATCAGAACCTCCTTATTTGTCGCCACTGCCACCAGTTGGCTATTGGGCGACCAATCCAGTGCGTAGGGCCATTCGCTCGGGTTGTTGATAGAGACGGAAATCAGGTGTTGGCCGGTGGTTGCATCCCAGATCTGCACGCCGCTGACGGTCGAAGACGCCACGCGCTTGCTATCGGGCGACCAGGAGAGCCCATTGAAGCCCAACGTATTTGACGGAGTGGTATAAAGAACCTTCCCTAAATTGTCTAGTACAGGAGTGGGCGTTGGCTTTATATGAGTAGGCGTCGCGGCTGCATGCCCAGCCGTTGTTGTATTGCGGCGCGCAAAATTCAGAATTGCAATCATACTGCCGACAATAATGAGAACGGCGGCCACGAGACCGATGTTTCTGACAATGATTGCCAGGCGAGAAGATGATGATTGTTTACTTTCCATCGTATCTAATCTTCCTTGTTGAACCTCCCATCGCTTGAGTGGCTGCCGCCGCTGCAACGGGATGGGAGAGGTGGTGTGCTGTTCAGCTTGTGAGATATGGCGCTCAATCAGGCGATCTTCGACCCGTTGCAACGCTTGCTGATACCTTTTGCGTTCAAAGCCGTAAAGTTTCTGCAAATCATGAACCAGACGCGCACTCGGGTCTATGCTCGTTAGCTCACAAGAAACGTTATCAGATCGGCTGGTGGAGGTGAGTTGGTCAATCGACTCATCTACGCGATGAGGGGAGAATGGCTCGTGCTGTTCTGACATATGATTATCCCTCCTGCTCATTCTCGTAGATTTTACGTAACAACTTGAGCGAACGAGAAAGCATCACGCGTACCGCTCCCTCGCTTTTATGAAGAATAGCGGCAATCTCTGCGCTGCGTAAGTTAAGCACAAAGCGCAGGCGCACAATTTCTTGCTGAAGAGCTGGCAACCGCTGAATACTGGCTTGCAGCCGTGCGTACTCTTCTCGTCGGAGCAGCAGCATTTCGGGCGTCTCCTGCTCTTGCTCCTGTATGTCTTCTGCTATCATATCTAAAGCCATACCCTGACGACGATTTGCTTTGCGATGGTGATCGGTCATCTTATTGCGCGCCACGCACCAGAGCCAGGCTTCTTGCTCTTTCGCACCCAGATTCTCAAAACCTGAGCGTTCCAGGGCTGCCAGGAAGACTTCCAGCAACAGATCCTCGGTGTCTTCCATAGAACCGACATGGCGATACAGGTACGCAAACAGCGCAGGTGCGTATCGCTGATAGATTGCCGTCAGATAAGCTTTATCATTCAGCGAGACTATGTGCTTTTGCCGCATATGTTCCTCTGCAATTTGAGATCTCGCAATGTACATCGTTGAAGAGGCATTTTCGTTACTCGAAGCTAATTGTAGTACGGGGAGTGAGATGCAGGCTGGTATCGCATTGACGTATTAAGTACAAAGGGAAAAGCTCTATCCCTTCCCTTTGTACCCTATCGTGTTCGTGTGGTTATTCGCTGGCTGTAGTAGTGGTTACTGGTGCGCTGACTGCGGGGCCGATCCAGATAGTCTGGATGTTGACGAACTCGCGAATGCCGAACGCGGAGAGCTCACGGCCATAGCCGCTATGTTTGACTCCGCCGAAGGGCAAGCGCGGGTCAGAAGCGGTCATACCGTTTATGAAGACGCTGCCGCTCTCTAGATGGCAGGCGATCTGGCGGGCGCGGTCAATGTTGCGCGTCCACAGGTTGCCACCCAGGCCAAATTTGGAGTCGTTTGCCAGCTCGATGGCGTGCTCTGTATCGCGTGCGCGAATGATAGCTGCTGCGGGGCCGAAGGTTTCTTCGCGGAACATCGGCATCTCGGGGGTAACATCAGTGACCAGCGTTGGCTCATAGTAGTAGCCCTTCCCTGGTCCGAATTTGCCGCCCAGCAAGAGGCGCGCCCCCTGCTTGAGGGTATCCTGGACCTGCCGGTGCAGCGTTTCTCGTAGATCGCCGCGCGCCATCGGTCCGATCTGGGTCGCGCGGTCAAGCGGGTCGCCCATGCGCAACTTCGCCGTCTCTGCAACGAATTTCTGCTCAAAAACGTCGGCTACCGACTCAACGACGATAAAACGCTTGGCGCAGATGCAGCTCTGCCCCGTATTCTGGAAGCGAGCACGTACCGCCATCTGCGCGGCTCCATCAAGATCGGCATCCTCCAGCACGATAAATGCGTCGGAGCCTCCAAGCTCCAGGACGTGCTTTTTCAAGTGCTGTCCGCTGTTGCCCGCAACCGAGATGCCGGCGGCCTCGCTGCCCGTGAGCGTCACAGCGGCTATGCGCGGATCGGCGATGAGCGGGTCTGTCTGCGAGCCTGGTACCAGAACCGTTCTAAACGCTCCCTCCGGCAAGCCGCAATCGCGAAAAATACGCTCAATGTCCAGAGCGACGCGCGAGACGTTAGAGGCATGCTTGAGAACGGCAACGTTGCCGGCCATGAAGGCGGGGGCGGCAAAGCGAAATACCTGCCAGTAGGGGAAGTTCCAGGGCATGAGCGCAAGCACCACTCCTAGCGGCTGGAACGAAATGTAGCTCTCGGTCGCATTGGTCTTGACGTGTTCATCCGCGAGAAACTTTTCCGCGTTTTCAGCATAAAAATCGCAATTCCATGCACACTTCTCAATTTCGGCTTCCGCTTCTACGATGGGTTTGCCCATTTCGAGCGTTGCGGCACGCGCCAGCTCTTCCTTGCGATCTCGCAAGTAGCGAGCCAGGCGATGCAGCAGGGCGCTCCGTTCCGCGAAGCTGGTCTTGCGCCAGCTCAGCCGGGCCTGATACGCCTGTTCAAGCGCATCGTTGATCTGGGCCTGGTTGAAGAGTTCAAAGGTCTCAAGAATCTCTTCAGTAGCCGGATTGATCGATTGAATGCTCATGTCAAATTCCTCCTGTGGCTCATTCTACCGCCCCGATTTCTCTCTCGCAAGCGCCAGTGCTGCAATGTATGTTGAACCCCGTAGGGACGGGATTGATCGCGTCCGCTTCAGCATCCGTACCCTCCTTCACCCCGCACCACCACGGTACGGGCACCTCGCCCTCCCCTCGCAATGGGAATCGCCATGTTCACCGGTAGGGGCAATCCCTCGCGGTTGCCCGGGGCATTACCAGCATAATTTGTTATTGTGCATCAATCATCCTTTTATTCTTCCTGTACACTGAAAATAAATGTTACTAAGTTATATCAGGGAGTACTCGGCCCATGTATACTGCTGAGCGACAAAGATCGCAACCATATCTACAACGGATAGCAGGTCCGCTCTATGAGCAATGGTACTTGCTGCACCATCGCGTCGTGCGGGTGATAACAAATCATCCTGTTATCGCTGCTCATGTCCGGTCCTATCTCTATTACGCCGAACTTTTAGCTGAATATATCTATGAGGAGGCGGCACGGCTGCCTGTTAGCATACCTGAGCATGTACTCTGGCAGGTGGGTCAGCGTGCCTATCGATCCGTGGCGCTGACGTGCTATCTCTTTGAAACTGGCTCTGGTGAGTCGTTTCCTCCTGCTGTGGTTCCTCCAAGACCGGAAGAGATCTCCTGGGATGAGATTGGAGGAGTGACGGGACCAAGACGTGCTCGCTGGCAAACGGAGCAGTGGCGTTTTCGCGAATATCAAGCCTATCCTGGCGTGACGAGCCGCGTGTATTCACTCCTGCATAAGGAGGACCTTTATGGCACCGTCTATATAGAAGATGTGTCCCAGTGCGCCCCCTGGTTTTTGATGCGTTTCGTTTTCTACATGGTTTTGGGGTCAATGTTCTCTTACAATGGGTATGAAGCGGTGCATGCCGGGGCGGTTGCTCAAGATGGATCTGCGGTCATGCTGGTTGGCTCTCCTACCAGTGGCAAGACGACGCTTGTGCTTGCTTGTCTGCATCTCGGTATGCAGTATCTGGCGGACGATGTGCTTCTCCTGGCAGAAGATGATGGGCTGATTCGCGTCTACGCCTTCCCCGAAGATATTGGCGTACGTAGCGGCACAGTCGATTTATTGGGCCAGCACGAATTTATGCGTGGCCTGACAGCGGATGAGCGCGAAAAGCGTTATGTCTATGCACAGCAGCATTTTCGTGAGCAGGTCATTGATGCTGCTCCTATCGATCTGCTCCTCTTCATCCATGTTGAGGATCGAGCCGCCACTTTCCGCGCTGAGCGGCTGTCGCCATCGCAGGTGGTCTCGCTGCTGCTCCAGGAATATATCTCGCGGCAGGAAGCTCAAGGACGTTCCGTGGAGAAGATCTTTGCCCTCTTCAACGACCTGGCGCTACAGGCTCCGGCGTATCGTCTCTGGCTAACGCCGGATACCAACCTGAATGCGCTCCAGGTGCGCGCATTGCTGATGCAAGCAAATTTCAATCCCTTCGGCGGGTTGAGATAGCTATCAGCTCCCGAAATATCCTTTGAGGGGAGTATAAGCATCACCCCCTAAGATGTCAAGTGGAAATGCGTTAGACGCGCCCGTAGCTGTTGTAGAGCTGCCAGTAGGCGCCGCGGTGAGCCAGCAACTCGTCATGCGTCCCCTGTTCGGCGATTTGCCCATTGTCGATAATGACGATCCGGTCGGCGTCGCGAATGGTGCTGAGGCGGTGAGCGATGATAAAGGTCGTACGTCCCTTCGTGAGCCGCTTCAGCGCCTGCTGGATCAGCGCCTCCGATTCGTTGTCGAGCGCGGACGATGGCTCATCCATAATTAATATGCGGGGCTGACGCAGGAACATGCGGGCGATGGCGAGGCGCTGGCGCTGCCCATTGGAGAGACTTAGCCCGCGCTCCCTTAACACGGTTTTAAAACCAAGCGGTTGCTGCTTGATGAAATTGAGGATATTGGCGTTGCGTGCGGCCTCTTCCATTTCTGGATAGGATACTTTGCGCTGTAAGCCAAAGGTCAGATTTTCCTCAATTGTGCCGCTAAAGAGCGCATCGTCCTGCAAGATAACGCCAAACTGGCGCCGTAGCGCCTCGATTTTGAGGTCGCGCAGATCATAGCCATCAATACTGATGGTTCCCTGGTTGGGCAAGTAGAAACGCATCAGCAGGTTGGCAATGGTTGTTTTGCCGGCTCCGCTTCGTCCGACCAGCGCGATGGTAGTGCCTGAAGGGACATCTAGATGGATGTTGCGCAAGACTTCAATCCCAGGAACATACGAGAAATGCACGTTGTTCATGATGATATGCCCCTGGATTCTTCTCAGCTCAATTCCTTGTTCCGCGCCGCTCTCTTCCGGCTGATCGAGAATCTCAAACAGCCTGTCGATGGCGACCGCCGCCGTCTGGATCTGCTGATTGATGCTGTTGAGAGAGGAGACCGGACCAATCAACTCGCGCAGGATGAGTATAAACGCCGCCAGTTGACCGGCTGTGATGACACTGGTAAGGACGAGATAGCCGCCGGCGCTGAGTATGATGAGGGTGGCAATTGCCTGAATGATGCCAATAATAAAATTGGTTTTGGAGAGTAAGATGGTTCGTTGGAACGAGAGCCGATTGGTCTGGATCACGAGCTTCTTAACGAAGCGCCCGAAGCGATGTTCCGCCGCCAGCGCCTTGACGGTTTTCAGACCGGTCAACCCTTCGTACATCACGCCATTCATAACGGCATAGCTCTCCAGTACCTGGCGACTGATTTTGCGCACCCTGCGATTAAAATAAAGGTTCGCTCCCAGGTAGAAGGGAGCGATACCGATGATCAGCAAGGTGAGGTGCCATTCCGTCAGAAAGAGTACAATGGTATAGATCACCACAAGGATGCCAGCAACGGCTGCATCAATGACCACCTGTATGACCGTCTGTTGAACCGTGGTAACTTCATTAAGGCGGCTCAAAACCTGTCCTGTGCTGGAGAGTTTCTGGTAGAATGCCAGTGGCAGGCGTAACATATGGCGATAAAAGCGGTAAACGATGGCGAGATTGGCCGAGCGGCTGAGCGAGCCCATGACATTGCGCGTCAGAAAGCGTAAAGCTTCCTCTAAAATGAGTACACCGAGCAGGATTGCCAGCAGCTCAGAAAACAGTGGGAGATCATGCTCGCGAAAAACCTCATCAAGCAGCAAACGGAAAATATAGGGCTGTGGCAATGCTGTTAGCCCCAGGGCAACGGTCAGGCCAAACCCCAGGGCTATGCGCCACTTAAACGGCGTGATGAACTGGCTGAACTGTTGCAGGTCGCGCCAGCTTAGCTTTTTCTCATCAGCTCTAAGCCTTTCCTCCAGAATCTGGGCATCGATGTTGCTGCTCTGATCGCTATAGATAAGCCGCTGTACGGGTTGCTTGTTCGTTGGTGCTGCCTTTGCCATCGAGTTTACCTCTTAAAGAGAGAACATACCAGCTCCGGCCCATCAGTGCTACCCCGAGCAATGTTGAGCCTATAACCAGGAGCCTGCTCTGTCAGTATACTCAGAAGGGAAAAGAGTTGCTGATACTCTTCCGGGTAAACACTCCTCTTGCTAACGCACTCTTCGATCAGCGCCTGTAGGGTTTGTGCCTTGCTAAGTTCTATCACGGTGCTCTGCGTCCCGGTAATAAGCTGAGGGAAGATCAAAACGCGAAGAGGAACCTGTGGGCAGGCAGCTCCTGGACGTATTTGCTCGATGGGACAGTATCGTTTGTCCCGCGCATCCACCGGGTATGCTTGCAAAAAAGAGAGTTCCTCCCACAAAGCAAGCGAACCTGAGCGGATCGCAATTTCGGGCATAATACTATAGGCTTTTATCGTTGCCGCTACTTGATCGTAACGCAGCATTACCAGATCATCACCCAGTAATCCACAGCCGGCAAGAGCGCAGCCAAGACTAAGCGTTGTCTTCCCACTGCCAGATGAGCCAACAATGAGCGCTCCCTGCTGCTGATCCCAGGGCGCACGGATGGCTGCGGCATGACATGGTTCAAATCCATAGGGATGGACCAGCCTTCCCAATGCCAGTAGCAAGACATAGCGGTAAAGAAATGCTGGATTGTAATGCTCAGGCGCTTCAAGCTGAGTGAGCGCCAGGTGCCGGGCAGCATCTATAACGCTGAGAGCCGCTGCGTTGACGCCGGGCTGCGCTGTATAACTCTGGTATTCATGGTGATCCTCAGTGCCCCTGTAATATTGCAGATAGGTGCCGGTAAGCAGTTGCGTTTTGCCCATGCGGGCACGGGCGAGAGGCAAAGGCACAGGAAATGGTGTTTTCTCGTCAGCGCAATATATATGGTAATCAGCCTTCCCGCGTGGAAGGTCACATACAGGATGGCTGCCAAGTAATGCAGCTACCACTTTGAGCAGTGCTGGATGGTTGACCTGGCAGCTAATGCGTATATCGTGGAAAAAAAAGTCAGTATGCAATACATGTTCAGGCCGATGGATGGAACTGGCACAAAATGTCTGATCTAGCATTATCATCATCCTGAGTTTATGGAATAGAAGATAGCGCGTCGCTTAAAAGATTGTTCTCGCGCATGTCGGCGAGCACCTGTTCGACATCTTTAGCAACCTGTTCGTATGCCGCCGCATAAGTAGAGCTGAGCGTGGCTGTAATATCCTGCACGCTATGTTGTCCATCGAGCAGCTTCCATATCAACGTTCCCGTTTTATTAAGGTTATAAGAGCAACCCGCTTCTGGATCGAGCAAAACAGCTTCTCCTGCGAGTTCCCGCCATAAAACTGATTTATTCCGTTGTAACATATTGTTTCTCCTGCTCAAAAGTTTCATATTTGATCAGTAACTCATTACCGATAAGAGATGATACGCAGCACCGTTGTATCCATCTGTTTTGCAGATGAACAACCGCCCGCGAACATGTATGAAGCACTGAACTGGGCTGTTCATGACGCTTGCAGCGGAACAGCCAGTAGCGTATATATGCGGTGATGGCGCCCATCTGCCTGGCGAGTGGATGTTGTAAATCGATGCAAGCGGTATCTCGCCTGACGGCAGTCACACGCCCGATGACATTGTGTGCTTCGATCCAGCTCGGATATAAATCACTATCGGCCATTTGTAATAATCGAATAGTGGTTTGACCCTTGCGGCGCTGCACAATGCGGTGAACTACAATTCCCTGAGGGGTTTCAAACGCGGCAATCTCGCCAATGCGCAACTCGCGGGCCTGCGCCGGTTCGATATAGATTTCGTTGCCGATGCCCAGTAACGGCCTCATACTCCCACTGGCTACGGTAAACCAGAGCGCCAGCCCCTGGCGTAATGCCTGAATATAGAGGAGCGCGACGATAGATGATCGTGGCAGTTCACTTGATGATAAGGACATCGCAGCCTCTTCGTAAAAACTAAAAATATGCCAGGGAGGAGAATTGGCTTCCCAATCCTCCTCCCTTTTTCTAAACAGCCGTTACACGAATAGGTGTAGCCGTGGTTAGTTATGGCGATGGCTGTTGTTGTTGTTATTATTGTTGTTGTTGTTGTTGTTGCTGTGATTGTGCCCAGAGCAGGCGAGAGCCGAGGGCAGGTCACGAAGCTGCTTGCTTTCCAGACGCGGTGTTTCATAAGCTGTTTGCTGAGTGTTCATAGTAGTTCCTCCTTCGACTAATTCACTATGCCCCGGTATGTACGACGAATACTTTAAGCGTCTTTACCAGGATAGTGAGGTCAACCAACAGTGAACGGTGGTCAATATATTGCATATCAAGCAGGACGCGCTCGCTATACGAGATATGCTGCCGCCCGCTGATTTGCCACAAACCTGTGATTCCGGGTTTCACCGAAATTCGCTTCTTAGCCCATTCTCCATAGCGAGGAAGCTCGCTCGGATGAATGATACGCGGCCCTACGAGAGACATTTGCCCCAACAAAACATTGAATAACTGCGGTAGCTCGTCAATGCTGGTTTTACGGAGAAACCTCCCCAACCGAGTGACGCGCGGATCTCCGCTTAACTTCATGTTCTGCCGGTATTTCTCCTTGAGCACCGGATGCCGTTCCAGGTATTCATCTGCATTGGAAATCATGGTGCGGAACTTGAAGGCGTAGAAATGACGCCCATTCCTGCCTATGATTTCCCGAAAGTGAAATATGTCTCCGCCATCATCCAATTTAATGCAGAGCGCGACAAGCAGAAATACCGGGATAAGCACAACTATGCCGATGACCGCTAAAACGATGTCAAGCAACTGCTTAACCACATGGTAAAGTAACGACGGCTCATTCACTATTTCAGTACTGGGTTTCTCGAACGTGAGCGAAACCCGCGGCTGTTCCGGGTTTGTTGGTATCTCAACTATTCGTTCCATAAACCTGTCTTTCAATACTGGCTAGCCGGTAACTACATCAGTTACAATCGCAGTGTAACAGCTAGAAGTCCAGCAGGTGGTAGCAAGCGAGTTAAGATAATATTGAGAACATTGCTACCCTGGTTAAGATAACTGTTAATTTAATAGAACCAATATACCTACTATATAAACCTTTTACTATGATACTCTGATGAAATAATGATATATATAGAATGGCTAAGCTCATTGTTAATTCGTTACCGATCAATCAAAAAATCTATATATTCTTAACAGCAAGCTGGTTTGAAAATCATTTTTACTATGTTATTATAGTTGTTAAACGTGAAAAGCAGGGCTGTGAACAGTGTGACACTCGTGGCAGGATGCCTTACTATTGAAAGGACCGGCTATGCGTGTGCTATTTGTGACTCCCTATGTGCCTTCCCGGATTCGTGTTCGACCCTTTCACTTTATTCAATCTCTTGCGCCTTCGCACGAAATATCGCTCGTCTCCCTGGTCTGTGACCGGTATGAGGAGGAGTTAGCGGGGCAGGTGGCTCAATATTGCGCCTCCATCGAGCTTGTGCGCCTGCCAAAGTGGCAGGCGTATGCGAATTGCCTGCGCGCGCTCCCGTCGTCGTTGCCATTGCGCGTGGCCTACTATCAATCACCGGCTTTGATTGAGCGGGTGCTATGGGTTATTCGTAAGCGGAAGATTGAGGTTGTTCACGGCGAGCTGATCAAAGTGATGCCTGCGTTACATACGGTGCTGGCGCGTGAGCGAGTCCCTGTGCTCTATGATTCGGTCGATTGTATTTCTTCCTATCTTGAGCAGCAGTGGCGCTCAAGCGGCAATCCGCTGCACAAAGCATTTGTTTATACCGAGCTACGCAAGATGCGCCGTTATGAGCAGCGCTCCCTGCGCGTACTGGACCAGGTGGTGATTACCTCCCCGTATGATCGTGAGCGCCTGATAGCACTGGGTGAGGATGGCGAGCATATTCAAGTTGTACCCAATGGCGTCGATACCACATATTTTGCTCCATTACCGGTCTCACAGGAGCGCGATTCGTTAGTATTTTGCGCCAAGATGGACTATTACCCCAACGCACAGGCGATGCTCAATTTCTGTCGTGAGGTGCTTCCTCTGATCTGGAAGGCGCGCCCCGGGGTGCGGTTGACGATTGTTGGCAACAGGCCGCCGCAAGCCGTACGCGAACTGAGGGCCGATCCTCGCATTGCTGTTACAGGTTTTGTGCCAGATATCCGACCATATCTTAGTAGAGCTTCGGTGGCGCTGGCCCCGCTCCTTGTAGCGGCAGGCATACAGAACAAGGTCCTGGAGGCGTTAGCGATGGGAACTCCGGTCGTCGCTACACCGGGATCTTGCCGTTCTTTGCAGGTACAGCATCAGCGACACCTGCTCATTGCCGAAGGGGCGCAAGCGTATGCGAACGCGATCTTACGTCTGTTAGAAGACCCAGCGTTGGCCCGGCAACTGGCAGCAGAAGGACGCCAGTATGTTGAACAGCACTATAGCTGGCAGGCCGCCACCACCCTGCTGGGCGAGCTTTATCAGCGAATGCACCAGACCCTCCAGGCTCAGCATATGGCAGAGGGGGGAATGCCTGTTGAGAATACTACAACGATGATGCTTTGAGCGGGCCTATAAAAAAACCTGAGTTTGTGGACCCCTCAGTATACTTAAAGTAGCTAAACTTTGATCCGATTCTGGCGGTTTAGCAGCCTTATCAGGGTGGTCACAAAGGAGTTATATTTATGAGAAAAGTCGATACTTCGGCAAAGTTATTGGTAAGAGGGTTGGCACGCTGGTGGTGGCTGCTGGTGGTCTCTGCAATTGGCGGATTTCTGGTGGGCAAAGTCTTGCTGGTTCTGCTCCCACCGACATATCAATCGACAGCCGTCGTCCAGTTGAGCACTCAGACGCGCACGTCTCAGGCTCAGATCATTCAGCCCGTTGCTGCTTACAGCACGCTGGTGACCTCCGACCCTGTTCTAGATACTGTGCTCGCGAATTACCCGGGGATAGACCGTCAGACCTTTGTTGCGAAGCAGATCGTGATTACGCCAGATGCGCCTTCACAGAGCTTTCAGATCCAGGTGACTCTCCCAAATGCCCACATGGCGGCAGATATTGCGAATGGCCTGGCCCGTACCCTTGTGAATCAGCAAAATGCCTACATTAAGTCACAGTACGATGCATCAATCAAGCTCGCTAACAGCCATATTGCCGATGAGCAGAGAGCGATTGATCGGCTAAATCAGCAATACGCAGCAACAGCGCCGACCAATACGATTGTGCTTGCTCAGTTGGATAGCCAGATTCAACAGCAGAGGAATCTGCAGAATACTGATGTGCTTAACTTGCAGTCGTTGACCACGGAGGCCGCTTTATTTAGCTCTCCTCTTTCGATTGCCCAATCGGCAACGGTAGCGACAAAACCATCGTCGTTTCTTGGACAAATCCCTTTTATTCCGGTGATGATCGCGCTGCTGGTCCTGCTCGGTATTGTGGCAATTGGCCTGCTTGAGCAAAACGCGGGTCGCATTAACGGGACCTATGACTTACAGCGCAAAGTGGCGCTGCCTGTTGTTGGCTCGTTGCGATGGACCACGCCTGTTTCCCCCCTGGAGCTATGTGAAGAGCAGACCGCTTTTGCCGAAGATTGTCGCGTGATGATGGCGGATATGCTGTTCCTGGCAGAGGAGGCAAAGGCGCGTCTGATCACCCTGACCAGTATTCGCGCGGGCGCCGGGACCAGTTCGATTATAGCCTACCTCGGTGCCCTTCTGGCGCAGAGCCAGCGCCGTGTTTTGCTGGTCGATGCGAACCTGTATTGTCCGACGCTGCATGAACAACTGGATGTGGCGAATGAGGCTGGCCTGGCGATGTTGCTGGAGGAAGCGCGCAAAGCCAGGGTGACTACTGCCGGCGTGAAGCCTGGAACTGTGGATCTGGTCGATCACCTGATGGTGGATAGGTTTGTGAGGCCAACGGCGGTTCCCAATCTGTATATGATTCCGGCTGGCGAGCCTGATGAGAATCCTGGCGATCTTTTGAGCATGCCTGAGATGCGCGATGTGTTACAGTGGGCGATCAGCCCCGGCGATCTGGTGCTCGTTGATAGTCCTTCCCTGGAACATGGTGATGCCCATGTGCTCAGTGCTATGAGCGATCAGACGCTGGTGGTCGTCGATGCCACCAGGGATTCGATCAAACAGGTGGAGCATACGAAGGAAGATCTGGCGCATACGGGCGTGAAGCTCTCCGGCCTGATTGTTAATAAGCTTGGACGCTGGATATGAGATCGTTACCTGAGACGCCTGAAGAGACACGCGCTGCCGCGAGTAATCTTCCAGGCATAGAACAAATACTGACATTCAGCTATGGAGACCTGGATCGTACGCTGCGCACGATGCGCCTGCGGTCCGGGGCTTCCCTTTTGCAGGGATGCTTACCGTTGCTGTTGCAAGAGGTCCCTACCGATAACCTGATTGAGCGCATTGGCTCCGAACGCTATGAGCAGCTCCAGGGGTGCTATCTGGAGCTGTGCCTGCTCAATCTCTGGTTCAATCTGGAGCAGCAGAGGGTCTTTGAAGCCATCACTGCTGCAAATATCCCTCTGATGGTGTTGAAGGGAGCGGATATCGCGCTCACCTGCTATCCCCAGCCAGATCTGCGCTACTTTGATGATGTCGATCTGCTGGTACATCCCGAAGACCTGCGCGCGACAACAATGATCCTCGAACGACTTGGCTATACCTATCATCAGGAATATCGCTTCGAGGCGATCTCGGAGCAACGCTCAGGTTTTGTCTATGCCAGACAGGTTGCCAATGGCTACGTAGTGTTTGAGGTGCATACCGCTCCCCACGCCAATGAACTGGGGGTAACGTTCGACGTTGCCGACCTCTGGCGTCGGGCGCGACCGGTCACGCTGCATGGCATCCAGGTTCAGGCTATGAGCCTGGAGGATCTCCTGCTCTTCCTCTGCTGGCACTATCGCTCGCACTTTTTTGAGCGTTTGATCTGGCTCTATGATGTGACCATGTTGTTGCTCGCTCATGGCTCTCAGCTCGATTGGATGCGGCTCTATCGTCTGGCCCGACGCCAGGGGATGCTGGCAACGGTCTATTATGTGCTTGGCTGGTGCCAGCAATTGTTTAAGGTCGCGTTGCCACCGGAGGCTCATCTGGAGCGTTTCGCCCCTCCAGTTTATGTACAATGGCTGGTCAAATGCCTGATAGGAGACGATACCTCTGCCGTGCTGCGTCCATCGATGGTTAATGGGCGCAAGATGCTACAGCACTTGATGGTGGATGATCTCAAGGCCCTGGGTCTGACGGAGCTACGAGCCATTTTCCCCAGCCCCACCCATCTTGGGCGGCTCTATATGGAGCATTCGCGGCTTCCCTTGCGTCTTTTCTGGCTCTATTACTTTTGGCATCCTTTTGTTGCGCTAAAACACGCGTGGCGGATCGTTTCTTATAAAAGAAGAGGCTCTCGCAGATAACCGTCGTCGTACCCATTGAATCCTGCTTGCGAGAGCCTCTCTCCTTTCCCTTTGCCCCTCCTGACGTTATTGCTCCCAGCCGAAGTCCCGCCCTAACAGTTTGTAGAGGCGGTTGTTATGCGGCTCGAAATAGGCGATAAGACGTTTCCTGATACGAGGTTCCATCTTCGCCTGTTTGTAGGTCGAGTGATTATGTTGTTTATACCACTGCGAGGGCTTTTGTCCTATCGTCCTGACGTCCAGGAATGCCAGCGTTTGTTGAAATATGCCGTCTGGATCGGCATAGAAGTCCTCGCTTTTGATCACCAGAAGTTGCTCCCGGGGAAAGAGGTTAAGCCACCGTTGGACTTGATTGGCGTAGATTCCTCTTGAGAGATAGGTATAGTGCTGGTGGTTGTAGCTGCGATAGTGCTGGTCCGCGACGATGCGTGCGCACTCTTCATGCGTGCGCGCCTCTTCCTGAGCCAGGGCTTCTTCAAAAGAGAGTTTTTCGTGGCCCAGCTCTACTTCATGATAGTAGTGAGAATAAGCTCGATCAACGGGATTTCTTAGCAGCACGATGAGCTTTGCTCCTGGTACGACTTTTGCCACCCGCTCGGGTACATGCGGGTGAAAAAGATAGTAAGGGCTGGCTTCTCCTGTGATAAAATTTTGTTTTCCGATATTTTTAGCTATAGATTTTTCAATTAAAAAAGGAAATTGCGTGCGGTACCAGCCGATCCCCTTCTCGAAATTGTTATCGAAAAAATGAACCTCTTTGGTGACAGCCGGCGCGATCTGAGGATGCTGGCTGAGATAGGCATAAAGCGACGTCGTTCCTCCACGTTGCGCCCCGATGATAATAAAATCCGGCAACAATCTGATTGAGCTGGTAATTGTGCGATAGAAACTGACGGAAGACTGTGCCGCATCTTTCACTGGTTTTATCATATAGTGCTCCTGTATGACTCCTATAACAATAGTAAAAAGAATGTTTGACATGAATCATCTCGAATCCTTCGAACGTCTGTTCACTCTCTCTCAATCCGCCTGAGAAGCAGGGTTGCAAGGGGCAGCGAGCCCCTTGCCGGGGAGCGGGGTGTCCCCGCCTCTCCTCTTTCCTTCCGCTCGCCGCCGCAGGCGGCGAGCAAAAGAAGAGAAAAGGGGTTTTCGGAGAACACCCCCGCTCCCCCGGCAAGGGGGATTCCCCCTGCACCCCCTTTTTTGCCGAACATTTGAAAAATGTTCGGGATGACTCATGTATAATGCGCTATTTAGTTACTAACAGAGATTGATGTGCTTGCCGTGGCTCGGCAGTGGTAGCGTTTTCACTGGTTGTTTCCTCATTTTCCCACGTTGGGATGCTCAATACCAGCCCCAGGAGAAGCCAGCGGTAAGAGGCGCTAACAAAAGCGGCAGTGCCCCCGCCGTCGGCAGCGGACGGTACAAACGATGAGGTGAAGAAGCCGCCAAAGATGATGGAGACGAAGTAAGCAAGGTAGGCCAGCGCGAGCGATTTGCCCAGCGCCGTCTTTGCCTGCCGAAAACTCCTAATGCTCACCCAGGCTGTCGCTCCCATGATCCAGAGCAGACAAACGAAACCAAATACTCCCATTTCTGCCAGCACTTGTAAGTACTGGTTATGTGCAATACCAACAACGTCTTTGCCATAGGCAATGTCAAAAAACTGGTAATTGCCTGCGCCAATACCAATAATGGGGCTGTGTTGCCAGATAGTGATGGCATCCTGCCAGATCACCAGGCGATCAACCCCGTAGACGTGCGAAGGGTCATAGAAATTGGTGGCTCCAGAGACAAGTACCAGGGGGATGAGGGGGATAACGACAAGGAGCGGAAGCTTCCAATTTTTGGTATAGACAATAACAATAGTCAAAAAAGCGAGGAAAAGCGCAATCCAGGACTCACGCCCGATGGTCATAATGACGCCAACGCTAAAGACGGCGGTGAGCACTCCCCAGATGATGCGCGCTCCCCGGGAGACGGTATAGAACGCCCGGCAAAGGGCAATGCAGGCGAAAAGTACCAGCATCGTGCCCAATCCGCTGGAGACCTCGCCAAAAACCTGTGGCCGCCTGACACCCAGAATCACTTCTTTAGAGTAGAGGCCCAGTGGCGCAGCAAAAATGGTTCCCAGCGCATACAGCGAGCCGACGATCATGTACGCTACCAGTACCCAGCGAACGTGCCGCGTGGTATGAACCACCCCCGGCACCACCACCAGGAAGAGTGGCAGGCCGATAAGGATCATGATTTCTGCGGCGTTCACCACCCATAAC
The DNA here is from genome assembly GCA_035650355.1 of Ktedonobacteraceae bacterium. Lineage (GTDB taxonomy): Bacteria > Chloroflexota > Ktedonobacteria > Ktedonobacterales > Ktedonobacteraceae > DASRHT01. The sequence goes on along the minus strand of DASRHT010000104.1, from coordinate 121,108 downwards.
GAAGTGGTGGAATGTGGAAACGAGTAGGTGACATTTGGGTCTGGAAACAGGCGAGAGAGGATGATAGAAATCACGCCAATAATGATGAGGCAGAGCAAGGGGAGCAGGAGCGCAGGCGTGAGAAGCCAGCGCCCTGCTTTACGCTGGCTCAGCAGCTTGCCGATGAGCCAGATGACGGTCAGCAGGAAGAACATCAGGTTGCCAAGATACAGGCGCGATAAAATGCCCGAGCTGCTGAGCGAAAGAGCGACGCTTGGCCCTGCCACAAGCAAGTACAATGGGAGCGCCGCCTCCGAGCGCACAAATAGCAGCACTATCAGATTAATGGCGACCGCGCCAACCAGCCCTGCGATGGGGAGCAGAGAGGGTACTCCCATCAGGACCGCCAGCCCTATCGAGAGCAGAAGATACACCGTGATGGTCGTGGTCATTGCGGCTGGCGGCAATATGATGGCTCTTTCTGAGGAGGATAAAGGTTCTTTGGATCGATATATCGCGCTTTTCATCTCTTCCCTCTCAAACTTACTCGACTATTTCTGGCCTTGCCCGGTTGATGACGATGGTTGATGGTATGCCTGTGGTTGCCAGCAAGTGTTCTGCTTCAGCCACGCTGGTACGCGCACTTCTCTGAGCATCAACCACCAGCAAGGTGATATCGGATAACTGCGCCAGGTTGGTGGCCCCGGCGTCATCAAGCAGGGCGGGGGCATCGAAGATAATCAGGTCGGCCTGTTGGCGCAGCAAGCTTATCAAAGGGCGTAATCCATTGAGGCGCAATGGATCTGCGAGTATGTCCGCGGAGAGCGGCTGGCTGCCGATAGGCAAGAGGCTGAGATGTTGCTCAATGGTTTGCTGCTCGAACAGGGCGACGGTTGCTCCGGCGGCGCATGCATGCACTCTATCCAGGGTTCCCACCTCGTTAGGAAGGTTGAACCAGTCGTGAAGTACGGGATGCTGCGGATTGGCGTCGACCAGCAATGTGCGTACGCCACTCTGGGCCGCTGCCAGCGCAAGCCCGGTCGCCACGGTACTTTTCCCATCTCGCTCCCCCGGTCCAGTGACGGTGATGATATGGAGTTCCTGCATCTGCTCGCTGGCCCAATAGTGCAAGTGGCGGAACAGTGCGAGGCAGGGCGAGACCTGCCGGAGCGCCTCCACGCGGCCAGCGCGTAAAGGCAGCGGCGCAATGACGGCGGCAATCTTCGCCTGTACCGCCTCTTGCTTTTTTTTTCGTAGCGGGAGCCTGTTTGAGAAGGTATTGGCGAGCAAGATGCCTCCTAAAGCCATAATCAGCCCCACCAGGGGCGAAAGGGCGAGGCGCTGGCCTGTGGTCGCTGGACTGCTCGGAATGGTGGTGACCTGGGGGGCATTCCCGATAACCTGGAGAATGCCATTGTTTCTGCCCGCGATCTGCTGCTGCAGCGTCAAGAGCTGCTTATTGATGTTGTCGATGCGTTGGAGCTGCTCTTTATACTGACTATTGATCTGGACATAGGCAAAGGACGAGACCTGATTGGCCGCTATCAGGCTTTGTAGCGTTCCGAAAGAGTCGGCGGCATCCTGTTTGGCCTGGACAAGTTCTTTATTCAAATTATCAATGAGTTCCTGGTCAAGTTTGAAACGCTGCTCGTTGACTTGGGTTGTGCCCGCTCTATAAACGTCATTGACCAATTGGATCGCCTCCTGGGGCGTGTTGCCATCCGCGATCAACTGAACCACATTGGTGCCGATTACCGGCACCACGCTTACCATTGATTGCAAATCGCTTAATTGCAGATCCTTATATTTGGGTAATACCAGGCTCAAGGTGGCCGCGCTTACAAAATAATTTGTATAAAAAATACCCGTCGCCCCTTGAGATGCTGTTGTGGGCAGGCTAAAGTTGCCCGGACGAGGCGCTTGGATCAAGAGCATTGCTTGATAGGTTGGAGGGTATTGCGCGTCCGGCACAAAAGCGGTAGTTATGGTTGTGACAAGCATTGCCAGCGCAATAAACCATCCCCAACGCAGCAAAAATGTTTTATATGGGACCAGCTTCGAGGAGCGGCCAGCACTACTAGTATCGTCACTCATCTTCTCTCCTAATGAAAAAACCTCATGAAAAACCTCTTTACAGAGCTAGAAAACCTTCTCTATCTTTCCCTCTATTTAGCATACTTATCCATAAAAGCCGAGATGATAAGAGCATTATTTCTTTATGTTCTATCGACATGCGATTTCAGAACTTTATTTGTCAGTTACAATGGCGGTAGGGGCAGACACAAGACAGCCCTTGAAGATGTGAAAGGGCTATCAGGGCAGGTGCAAGGCACTGCCCCTACCGCAGATAGGAGGCATGTTTCATGGAGATAGAGAACCAATTGTGTGTCGGCATCGATCTGACGGCGGTCTGGCGGCGACCGACCGGCATCTTTCGCTATGCTACTGAACTCGCTCACGCTTTGCTACAACTACGCGATCAATCTACCCACTACGTGTTATTTTTCGCCCACGAGATCCACCCGGACTTTCTGCCCCTGCGCGATTCCTTTACGGCTGTGATCGCTCCCACTACCAACGAGTTGCTGCTCAAGCAATGCTGGTTTCCGCTGACGTTGCTACGTCTCAAGCTGGATGTGATGCACTATCCTGCATTCCCTCCGCCATTCACCCAGCCATTTGGTCCGCGTACAGTGATGACGCTGCACGATTGCGGCCCCTGGCGTTATCCCCAGGCATTAACGCTGCATGGACGATTGTACTTTCGGACGCTGCTGGCGCAAGGGCTGCGTACCTGCGCGCGCGTCATCACGGTATCCAGGCATGCTAAAGCGGAAATAGGTCACTTCCAGGGTGAACGCTTTCTTGATAAGCTCGCGATCATTCCAGAGGCCGCACGTCCTGAGTTCGCTCTTCCGCAGAGCGTCCCCTTTCTCGATAGCGTGCGCGCAAAATATCAGCTCCCCGAACGCTTTTTGCTCGCGGTAACGACCCTGGAGCCGCGTAAGAACCTTGTGACGCTGCTGGATGCCTGTAGACAGTTGCGCGAGTTCGGCTCATCCTGTCCCCCTCTGGTCATTGTGGGGCGCAAGGGATGGAATTGCGCAGATATCCTGCGCTATATGGAGGCCCTGGAGGATACGGTCATCTTCCCCGGTCACGTTTCGGATCAAGAACTGATCGCCCTCTATCAGATGGCGACCTGCCTGGTGTTCCCTTCGCTTTATGAGGGCTTCGGCCTCCCCGTGCTGGAAGCGATGCTGGCTGGCTGTCCCGTCATCACCTCTGATAGCTCATCACTGCCCGAAGTCGCGGGCAATGCGGCTCTGCTGGTCAATCCGCTCAATGCCTCAGAGATTGCGACAGCAATCCAGACGCTCTGGCAAGATAAGGCGCTACAAGCCAGCATGAGCCGCAATGGTCGCATCAGAGCGGCCCACTTCTCCTGGGCCGAAACCGCTCGCCTGACCCGAGAGTTGTATGCGCTGGCTGCGCAAGGATAGCCGTTTGTCTGGTTTGCTGGTAATTGCAACAAAAAAAGCACTGCTCGCCTCAGCAGTGCTTCAAAGGACGACTGTGTTACCAGTGAGTGATATAGGCTCGTAGTTCTTTAATGCGTGGCTCAGAAGGCCACGCAGCCCGCATGGCAGTATGTGCCATAAGTGCATCGTTAAATTTTTTGTTGCTCTGGAGAGCTTTTGCGCCCTCTATACCCTGTATCCAAAGGGCCATACACTTGTCCATATCTCGTGGTTGATCGTCGCGGCTGACCTCTACTGCGGTTTGTTCTATGAAGGCTTCAACTCGACACCCTAACGGAATTGTCATGTCATTGGCATGGTCCACTTGAATCTGATCAAAGGAATCAACGGCTTCTCTATACAAGCCAAGATGTGCATGCGTTAGACCGTCATTCAGTAGCAAATTCCCAACGCTATGATCAATCCAGAGCGGCACTGTTTCAGTGACAGGTTGCTCGAAGAAGGTGGCATGCGCTTTTTTGAGAGAAGTCAGGGCATCCTGTTTCTGCCCATGATAGGCTTGATACGTGGCAAGCCCGGCATAGACGTAGCTGTGTGCAAGTGGTGGGATAAGCTCTTTGGAGGTGGTATCGAGCACATATTTCGCTTGCTGCGCGATATGGAGCGCCTGTTCCCACTGATTCGTATAGCAGAGTGAGGCCGCCTGCATTCTCAAAGCAAGCACCTGTAAGAGCGGTTGCTCAACGCTTTTGCTGTAGGTCTCTGCCTGTTGAGCGTAGTGTATGCCGTCTGCCGGGGTAGCAATATTCCAAGAGAGTGCAGCTTTGAGCAAGAAACATTGTGCCAGCAGTTCAGCCGCCGCTTTGCTCTGTAAGGTTGGCGCTACCCTTGCAATCTCTTTCAGCGTCGGGAGATACTTTTCAACGGTATCAGAGATAAACGCTAAATCTTTCCCCTTCTTCAAATCCCAGCATGCCGTAATCCCAGCAGCGCATTGCATTAAAATCTCTTCAGTGGGACGTCTCATTACCACTTTTACTGCGGAGAGGCCACAGAGCTCGATAGGCGTGGCGGCTAGTAGACGGAGGGTCTCGCGGCGGCTCATCGGTGCATCATGGGTCATGCTGTTGTTATCCTCTAGCTCAAGAAGGAGTGCTTCTTGTAGCTCATGATAACGGGCATTGCTCACCGGCCAATTGCAGACTATGTGCCAGAGGCGCAGCAAACCGTGAGAAGCGCGAAACGAGGCATATGCGTCGTCTGTCGCCTCCTCAGATTCGGTGATGTGCTGTTCCACAACCAGTTGCTCTTCTACCAGCCCTAACGCTACCGCCGTTTTGCCAAAGAGTTTACAGAGTCGCTCCAGGTGATACGGCTGCGGAGTCGTCCGATGCTGTTCCCAACGCTGAACCGTCACCCGATCTACTCCAAGAGCCGAGGCCACATATTCTTGAGACCAGCCCCTCTCCGTCCGTGCCGCTGATAACCGTGCCCGTTCCATGTCATCTCACCTCGTCACTCTGCTTGCCTGCAATTTGTGCGCATTATTCGATTTCTGCATGCATCATACCATATTCCTCATTTTCTTGTCGAGATCGAAGAAACAAAAATGTGGGGCTTCTCAAAAGTTGTGTTTGCAGACGAAACGACTCGCAAGCAAGCCGTTCTGGGGAGGGAGGTACGAGCCATCAGAGCCCGTAACAACTTTTGAGAAGCCCTGTGCCAGCGCGGCGCTGCTGTCTTGTTCCCGAGTGTGCGATTGTGCTATAATCTGACGAGGAAAATATCCCAAAAGTATTTATATTCTTTTCCTCGTGCAAGGGCCTGAGCGCGAGGAGCATCATTTGGCAATGGGCCATCCATCTTTTTGGGGCGCAAGCCAATGCCGTCCCCCTGCTCCAGGAGCCAGAACTACTGATCTGGCCTGCAGTGCTGGAGACTCAGGAAAGGACTTTTTTAAATGATAGATCCTGATCGCGAATTGGAACCGCGATACCGGTCGATTGAAGTAACGCCGGACTGGTATCAAACGAACATTCCCTGTCAGGTAGGATGTCCGGCGCATACGGACGTTTCTACCTACATCGGTTTGATTTCGCAAGCTCGTTTTGATGAAGCATATCTGCTGAACCGCAAGGCCAATGTTGTTCCGGGCGTGCTTGGGCGCACCTGCGCCCGCCCGTGTGAGCCTGTGTGCCGCCGCAATAAGATCGATGGCAAGCCAATCACCATTTGCTGGCTCAAGCGCGCAGCCGCCGACCACCGCGAGTATCGTCATCACGCGGAACGCCCTCCCGTCACCAAAGATAAAAAGGTCGCTGTTGTGGGCGCTGGCTCCGCCGGCCTGGCCTGCGCGCGCGACCTGCGCGAAATGGGCTACCCCGTCACCATCTACGAGCAGTACCCCACCGGCGGCGGCGTAATGGTGAATGGCATCCCCGTCTGGCGTCTCCCCCGTTCCGTGACCACGGAAGAGTGCGACGAGTATATGGCAGACCTGGGCGTTGAGGTCAAGTACAATACCAGGGTCGGGCGCGATATCCAGGTAACGGACCTGCTCAAAGAGTACGACGCCGTTTACCTGGCAGCCGGTTGCTATATTCCTAACGCGCTTACCGGACCAGATAACAAGCTCATTCCAGGAGCGGACCTCAAAGGCGTTGAGGATGGCATTCGCTTGCTGGAGAAGACCAACTACGGGGAGCCTGCTTATATCGGCAAACGCGTCGCCGTCCTGGGCTCCGGCTTTACCGCAATGGACTGTTGCCGTACGGCGATCCGCTACGGTGCTGAGAAAGTCTATGTGATGTACCGCCGCTCCAAAGAGGAAGCTGGTTCGGACGAGTATGAAGTCAACGAGGCTGTGTTCGAGCATGTTGAGTTCAACTATCTCGTGACCCAGGTTGCTGTACTGAGTAAAGATGGCGTCCATGTGAGCGGGATGCGTTTTATCCGCAACAAACTGGGCGATCCCGATGCGAGCGGTCGCCGCCGCCCCGTTCCTATCCCCGGCACCGAGTTCGAGATCGAGGTCGATAACGTGATTCCGGCTTTTGGCCAGACCAGCGATACCTCGTGGCTCCAGGCTGAAGATCTCGGCCTTGAGGTCAACAAATGGGGCGTTCCCCTGGTGGACTTCGATAGCTGGATGACGAGCCATCCCGGTCTGTTTGCCGGCGGCGACTTCACCCAGGGCTCGCGCAATCTGATCTCGGCGATTGGCGATGGCCGCGATGCCGCTGGCACGATCAATCGTTACCTCGGTGGAGTAGATAAACCCGCTGAGGCTGCGGAAGAAATTGAACTGCCCGACTATCGCCGTGGCATGGTGGACGACTATGAATCCATCCCGCACCAGATGATCCCTTCGTTGCCCTTGAAAGACCGCTACAGCAATACACGCGAGACCGAGACGGGCTACACGCCGGAAGAGGCGGTGAGCCAGGCGCGACGCTGCTTGCAGTGCCAGTTGAATATTATGATTGACCCATCAATCTGTATTCTCTGCTCTGGCTGCGTGGACATCTGCCCCTATGACTGCATCAGCATGGAAGGACTCTCCCGCGTCGTCAAGCAGGACACCATGCACCAGGTTGCCGAAGAGTGGCGTGGCGGCGCCGATATGATCATCGATGAGGAGAAGTGCATCCGCTGCGGCCTCTGCATCGTTCGCTGCCCCACGGACGCTATCTCGATGGTGCAATTCGAGGTCGCCAGCCCCAACGACCGCTGGACCGTCTCGAAGATTCCGATGCTGAACGTCCGCTAGCTTTTAATACAGCAGGGCACCCTGAACGGGTGCCCTTTTGTGTTGCTACGACCAGCCAAAACTATCAAACCAGTTGTTTTGCCGGTAGTTATCGATGGCTTTCTTTACATAAGGGACAACGTTTGCTGGCAGCGCATCCAGAGCGTACCACGCCAGCTCGTCGCATTTATGCGGTTCAGCATTGACGATTTCACCGTCCCACCACGTCGCTGCGAGAAAAAAATCGATGCGCTCATCTTCAGCTTTACGATGCATAACGCCGACCACCTGGAGGTCCTGTGGAGAAAGCGTGATCCCGGCTTCCTCTTTTGCCTCACGGATCATTGCTGCCTTGATCTCCTCGTTCCCATCCAGATGACCCGCAATGACGCTATATTGCCCATCAGCATAGCCGGTATTGTAGCGACGTAACAGCAAAATCTCAGCGTTACGGATCAGAAAAAGATGAACAGCTACCAGCACCTTAAATTTTTCTGTCGGCATCAGTTTCTCCTTACTTTTTTAGAGTCTGACTCTGAGTATTTTCGCCTTGCGTGGTGCAGGTCGCGCGGCTTCTCGCATGGTGCCACTACCCCTCCCAAACGTGACGAGCGTCGCAGACGTGCGCTCCTGCTGAGAATCAGGGCTTCTCAAAAGTCGGTGTGTGCTCTGACTGCTCGCGCCTTCGGCGCTCACGGGGAGAGGAAGGTGCTGGCGGTGGGCGCAGCCCACCGCCAGCACCTTCCTCTCCAGAACGGCTCGCATGCGAGCCGTTCTGGATGAAAAGACAACGTTTGAGAAGCCCCGTGCTGAGAATCAGATTAATTGTACAATAGCATCATTTTCACTATACTGTAGTAAAAACAGGGGTGACCATCATGAAACAAGATCTTGTTCAATTAAGCCGCACGCTGGCGTATGCGCTGCGCCATGACCCGGCCAGCTTCGGCATTACGCTGGATGAAGAAGGGTGGGTGCTGGTGCAGGATTTGCTTGCTGCCCTGCGTCGCCGTAGCGCGTGGCGCAATGTGCAGGAGGAAGATTTCGCAGCCGTTATCGCTCAATCAGATAAAAAACGCTACGAGATGCAAGACGGCAAAATTCGTGCCTATTACGGTCATTCTGTGGCTCAGAAGATGAAACGAGAGGCCGCTACTCCTCCCGCTATTCTCTTTCACGGCACGACCGGGGAAGCTGCCGAGGCCATTAAACTCGATGGATTGCGGGCCATGAACCGCCAATATGTGCATCTTTCCGCCGATAGAGCAACGGCGTGGCAGGTGGCGCTGCGTAGGACGCGCAAGCCCGTAATCCTCGAAGTTTCCGCCTTGCAGGCCCATCAAGATGGGATTAAATTTTATCTCGGCAACGATATGGTCTGGCTGGCAGACTATGTTCCCAATGAGTATATTCAGCCTAGCATTGGGCGCTAGCCTATTTGATCTTTTCACGCATAAACTCCAATACGACTCGATCAATGCGGGCATCTTCAAACCAGCGCTCCTCCAGGTTTTCTCGCCCGCTAAATTTGCGGAAGGCGTCACGCGTAACTTCATCATAGGTGCCGCTGATGCTGCCCTGGTAATCGCCCGTGAGCGTCAGGATTTCCTGAATTTCGCGCGCCAGCTCCTGATCGATCAAGAGGATATCTTGCGGACTGGTGGGAAAGAGATAGAGTTTATGCAGTTGCAGGATGCGCTGCAACTCGTCGATGGGATGAGAACTATCGTCCACACGCAGATCGATAAAGCGGTCGTTAAAGCCGCCATAGCCGCCACGCTCGCGTACAACCAGCAGCGCCGCCGATTGCTGTCCGCGACTATCTCCGCCTGCCGCCTGACCGGCAGCCAGAGCCGCGAGCAGCCGGTCGCAGAGGAGGCCCGCTGTCTCTTCAAAGGTTCGTGCCATTGCGCGTACGGTATCCTCGCTGACGAGAATATTGCCCTGGCAGGCGTAATCTTCTCCTATAAGGCCACCGGCCCAGGGAAAACATTTCTCGCCGGTATACGTTACCGGTGCGCCGCTCGCTCCCACAATACCAAGCTGACGATCAGCGCGGCCATCATCGGCCTGAAGCAGCCTCTTCAGTGTCTCCTGCGCCGATAAGCCGCTTGCCAGCAGGTCAAGCCCCTGTGGCCCATAGCTGGTATTCGCCCAGGCTTGCGTCGCGATAGCCCCAACGCCCGCCCGCGCCCAGGGAACGACCGCGCCAACCGCGAGAAATTTGGATTGTACCGCAATGCCCCATTCGCCTTTTGCTGCATCTCGTGCTATAATAGAGAATGTCATGGATCTATCTCCGCCATAGAAGTTAAAGATGATGAAGATATTATAGCATCGAATAGGAACAAATCGTAATTATAGAAGGCCGGAACTCGTTTTCGCGCCGCCGTTTGCCCGGTATGTAGGGTTTCTGAGGAGCTTGACATTTATCGTTCTTTTTAGCACAATTGTAAACAGCCTGAACCGTGAGAGATATGTGTATCTTACGAACGTATATTCATCAAGGTGATGGTGAGTGTACCATGATCAGGTGTATCGTTCTTCCTCATCTTGTAGCATCATATGCAGGGATGCAAATTCGACCGCCCAGTCGGATTGAGGAGCCGTACCCGGGTCTGTTTAAGGAGCGATGATGGTGCGACATGACTGGTCAGATGACGACCTCGCCAAACGACTGCAAGAGCACGATCCAGATGGATTGGAAACTCTCATCTCCCGGTATTCTCGTGAAATGTTTTATTTTATTCGTTTAGTCCTGGATGGCGTGGGCGTGGCACAGGATGCTGAAGAGTGTGTCAATGACCTGTTTATCGCCGTCTGGCAAGAGATCGATACCTTTGACTCTGGCCGAGGAACCCTGAGAACGTGGTTGACGATGCGGGCCAAATACATTGCGCTGGACCGCCGTCGCCAATTATGTCGTCGGCAGACGTTTAACTTGCAATCAGCGGATGAGAGCCGGCAATGGGCCTCGTCGGATGGCCTGGGAAGTCGAAAATCTTTTGGTTGGGGCTATGAGTATGATAATCGGGTCATCTTGCCACCTCATCCAGAAGCGAGTATGGAACATTTATTGGAGCAAAGTGAAAGACGCGAAGAACTGCGTCTGGCCTTGGCAACGTTGCCTGAGCTTGACCGTTATTTGATTTACCAACGCTATTTTAAATTTGCAAGCACAGAGGAACTTGCGACAAAAACGGGGCTTACCCGCCATGCCGTCGATACGCGACTCTGGCGAGCACGGAAAAGCTTACGCGAGGCGCTCAAGGAACATGCACATGAGTATGAGCGAATTTGAGGAATCTTTACCTGACGAAAATGGGTCTGAGGATACCCTCTCCCATTTTTTCATACATGGTCGGTTGCTCCCAGATGACTTCTCTGCGGAGGATATCGCGTTTGCCCACGAACTGGAAGTTCTCCTGATACCCGAACAGGAGCAAACTCCTCCCTATTATGTGCAAACGCTGCTAGATTCAGATGACCAGCGTTTTCAAGCGGTTGAGCCGGGCTTTGAAAAAAAAGTGAGCGCTCGCGTTTTTCGTCGCCTGAGCCTGTCCCGACGCCTGTATCGTTCCTACGAATCGCCTTTACAAGCGATAAGGAAAACGCTATCCCTATCTCGTTCGTTACCGGTCGTGGCCTGTTTGCTTTTTGTCTTTCTGACGATAGTGGTAACAGGACCGGCGTTCGCCTCGGGGCTGGCAGTATTGCTCTCTGGCAAGCATAGTGGGGTTATGCTGGTGCAAAATTATCCCACCATTGCGGCTAACGCAAGCCACCAGAGCCAGAGTTCAGGAGTAGATAAAGCGGCCAGGATTTCATCAGATACGAATTTACAGGATGCGCAACGCCAGATGAATTTCCAGATGTACTGGCCCACATCTAATGCTCTGCTCAAGAGCTACACTTTGAATAAAATCTATCTGTACTGGGTTCATCAGACCTGGGCTGATGGTCCGATCCTGGAGCTAGATTATCAGCAAAACTCTCCTGACGCTTCTCCCCTTGACCCAGGGAGAGGGAAAATCTCTATTTGCGAGTTTAAGCCTGTGGGCAATGTGTACCAGGAGGTGATGCTAGGCGCGGCCCAGCAGATACAAATTGGTACCAGTGGGCAGGTTGCCATCTATGTCAATGGTCAGTGGAACCAGGTTAATCAAACATACGAGTGGCAGTATGGCGAGCGGAGCGAACTCATTTACGAGATCAAAGGCGTGATTTTCTGGATTGTCGGCGACCAGCGCGATAACATCGATAGCGTTGCTTTGCGCTCTATCGCCGATTCGCTGCAAGCCTTAGATATCGTTCACGCTGCCCATGCCGGTAGCCTCGATGTGACTTCATCCTATCGAGCGCCGGAGTTGTTTGCCGGCGATATTATCTTCACCGATAGCGACGACGGGCCTTCGCTGGTTGTTGGGGACGACCCCTCTACATTTAGAAACTCTATCGGGGTCAATTGATGGCATGTTCGTAAGGCATGGCAGACAACGACCACTACGGCGGAGCATCACCTCTGCTTTGAGATGCTGTATCCGCCGTAGTGGTCGGCATTACCATAGTGTCCTTGCTTCTTTGCTCATCGCCCCATTATGCTGCCTGTTGCTGGCTTGCAGTGATGCCCCGTCCTCCGCTCAAATATCAGCATCCCGACCTCTTCTTGGGCCATATAGCTTTACCCCTGTTCCGTCCGCTTACACCCATACCGGCAAACTGGTTCTGGCCGGCCTTCAGTTCCCGAGCGCCGTGAATCCTCTCTTTGCCAGCTCTCCTGCTGATTTCACCCTGGATGATGCGCTCTGGGCGCGCCCTGTCTTCTATGATCAACAGTTTCATGTCCATCCCGATCAATTGACGGAGGTGCCGCTGCCGGAGAATGGCGGCGTGCAGGATCAGGGAAAAACGATTGTGATGCACCTGCGCCACGACCTGCGCTGGTCGGATGGGCAGCCCATCGTGGCGAGCGATTTTCAATACTGGTGGCGTCTCAATCAAGATGCTGACACGGGAGCCACCCTCACCAGCGGCTACGATCAGATAGCAAACATTGATACGCCGGATAATTTTACGGTCATCCTGCATATGAAGCGGCCCTTTGGACCGTATCTTTTTTATCTACCTTACGCGGCTCCCCAGCATGTATGGGGCAAGCTGCGGCCCATTGATCTGCAGAATACGCCATCGGTCTATCAGACTCCCCAGGTGACAAGCGGCCCCTATAAACTTTTAAGCTGGCTTGATGGGCAGCGTTATACGCTGGGGCCGAATACCTATTATACTTCTACGACCTTTCATGGCCCCTTTCTGACGCAGCTCGTCTACCGGTCATATGGCTCTGTGTCTGAACTTATCCAGGCAGTACAACGTGGAGAGGTTGACGTAAGCCAGGGGTACATGGAAGGCGACCTTCCTGCGCTCGCACACCTGCCCTCCAACCTGAACGTATTGCGGGTTGCGACTGCCGCCTATGAGCATCTTGACCTCAATACTACCAGTCCCCAATTGCGTGAGGTGAATGTGCGCAAGGCAATCCAGCAAGCGCTTGATATCTGCGGCATCATCAAGATGGTTCTGCACCTGCCCGATTGTGCGAGACGGGCCACGCAGGTAGAGCCTGCACCGTCGTTATACTATGATGCGACCATCCAGCCATCGGTATACGATCCGGCCTCTGCCCGCAAATTATTGGCGCAGGCAGGCTGGCTGCCGGATACGCAAGGGCAGTTGAGGAAGGCAGGGCAGGCTTTCACGCTTCGCCTGGTGACGACCAGCGACCAACCATTACGAGCTGCCGTAGCTCAGGCGATTCAGCACGATCTCCAGGCGGTCGGTATCGCGGTGCAGATCAGCTATTACCCCCTGAACACGTTTTTCGGCGTCTACACCAGGGGCGGCATCCTGGCAACCGGAGCTTACGACATGGCGCTGTTCACCTATGCCAATAGCCCGGAGCCAGATGATGAATATGCGGTATTCCACTCTTCCCAGATTCCCGATAGTCTGCATCCCGATCTTGGCAACTATGGCCGCGTCAACGACCCTATCATCGATCAAGCATTACAGCAGGGGCGTGATGCCGTCTCATTCCCCGATAGAGTCGCTGCCTACCATCGTTTCCTGCGCCGCCTTGCCGAGCAGGCGTACGTGATCCCTCTCTACACCGAAATAAACATCATGGTGGCGGCTACACGCGTCCAGAACGTCTTGCCTCACCCCGATCAAGTGGCTAGTATATGGAATGTCGCCGATTGGTGGGTCACTAATGCAGGTCATTAATGGCAGACGTTCGAGTACTCCATCATGCGGAAGAAACGCGAATTTCTGCAGGGCTTTTCCGTGTTCCTCTCCTCTGACTCCTGCCGCCTGGGTTCGCGCCCCGTTCGGGGGCAGGGCAAGAGGAGAGAGGTGCAGGCAACCCCGCGACGCGGCGTTGCCTGCACCTCTCTCCTCTTGCGAGCAGGGCTTCGCCCTGCGAGCATGACGAAAACTAAAAAGCCCTGCGAATTTCTGTTTGTAATTCACCGGCCACCCTTTGTTTATGCTATACTATTAGGAGGACTTCATGCTCAATGAATCTGATAGATGTTCTGAAATGGGTGAGAGGATGAAGTAGATAAGTGAGGGAACAAAACGATGAGTACGCAATTTTCTGAGACCGACGAGCGAACTCCTCAACGTAGGATTGGCGATGCCAGTGCATATTCCGCCCGTGTGCAAGAGGCGATGAGGTATGACAAGCTTTCTTCTTCAGACTATGCTCTCGTCATGACTCTTCTGAACGTCGTATCACAGGGATACCCTGAAGAGAGATGGAAAACAGAACAACAGCGAACTTTGAAGGCTCTGACTGAACAGCCTCCAGATAAAAGCGTGCCTCATGCTGATGCCGCCAATCGCTATGAACAAACTGTCAGACGCTTGCAAGGGCTGATGCTCTGGCCCTGGTAATCGATGATGTTTAGATAAAAGATACCTTCAAAAAAAGAGAAGAGGATCACCTTCCCTCTTGACTCTGTTCCAGAAGAACTTCAAACGGAGCAGCGGACAAGGCTGTGTAGCGGTCTCAAAAGGAGTTATTGACCATGACCTACTCACGTAGAAACAGTGCTCAGGAGCCAGATGAAGCCTACAAAAATGCTCAACAGCTAATAACCATCTGCCAGGAACTACACATCACACTTGATCCTATTGACTGGCAAAACTTTGGTATGCAAGCCAGTGTGACTGTGGGTAAGATCGAAATATCTGATCTCTCAAGTCTCAGTCGGCAGGGGAGCGATTCGATCCTTCGTCTTGTTCAAATCAAATTGTTCGAACGCGCTGCTCGCGACACCCTGAGTGCTCAACCCCTGCCCAGAGCGTTGATCTGGAGTCCTGTCGATGTGATACAACCACAACCATTTTTAAGCCTCTGGATCATTACCATGGAGACCGATGAGCGTATCCCTATCGCTGAATACCTCAGAAATGGGCATCGCATCTACGAGCCCTATGCGCTTAATATCCATGATGAACAACAGCTCATGACTCTTTTTGGGCCGCCTCAGACGGGTGAGTATGATCTGGGAAATATCATCACCATCAAAGAGCGTGACCAGCAACGTACCGGGGAGATCATCTATATTCTTGGGCCGGGCAAGGTAGTCACGAATCGTAAATATTCATCGAGAGGGTACCATATCATCGCAGGCAAAGCCCACACAAACGATCTTTCATCAAGGTATCTTGTCGATTGCCATGATGGTTTTCCCCACCTCGTTAATCAGTCGCAAGTCATCAGCTAAGGATAGTTGGGGGCTTGCTTGCATCAGGTGCATCTTTTTTTATCACCCTCACCTCTTGACAAATTGAAAATTATCGATAATACTTGCTATAATTCTATCGCAAAAAGGCAGAGTATATAGCATGAAACAATCGGTCTCTAAACGTGGCACGATTGCATCTATTGCATCTATTGCTGGCGTCTCTATTCCTACAGTCTCGCGTGTTCTTAACAATCATCCAGATGTGGCTCCTGAGACGCGTAAGCATGTAGAGCAAGTCATCGAGGAAAGCGGTTTTATCCGTAACCGCGTAAAACAGGGCTTACGGAAGAAGAGTAGCGGTATCGTTGACATGCTGGTGCCTGGCCTCGATAATCTCTATTCCATTGAGATTGTGCGCGGCGTCGAGGAGGTGGTGTCGCGTACAAATTTACGGCTGGCGCTCTCGGTAACCCATGATACGTTACAGCTTGAGCAACGCTGGCTTACCAAGATTCTCAATGGTGGAGCAACTGATGGAGCCATTCTCGTGTTATCACATGGTCAGCAGCAATACTTTGATACGCTCTATCAGCATAAGATTCCGTTTGTGGTTGTTGATCAACGCGGGGAACTGGGTCCCGATATCCCTTCAGTAGGAGCGACAAACTGGTTCGGTGGGCGAACGGCGACTGAGCACCTTATTTCACTTGGGCATCGGCGTATTGCCGTCATTACAGGTCCTCCATCGCTACGTTGCAGCCAGGATCGGCTTGCTGGCTATCGTGCGGCACTGGATAACGCGGGCATCCCCGTCGATCCGGCTCTCATCCGCTCAGGAGAGTTTGTACAAGAGACTGGATATGATCAGGCCTGTGCATTAATAGCGTTGTCTGAACCACCAACGGCTATCTTTACCGGGAATGATGTGCAGGCAATGGGGGTGTACAACGCCTTGCGCGCTCGCGGGCTGCACATACCTCATGATATGAGCGTCATTGGCTTCGACGATGTACCGCTTGCCTCCATTCTCTCGCCAGCACTTACTACTGTACGTCAACCCCTTATGGAGATGGGCCGAGTAGGAACGACCATGTTGCTGCGCCTGATCGCAGGAGAACCACTGGATAGCACACGCGTCGAGCTAACAACAACGCTCTGTGTTCGTGACTCCTGCGCGGTATATCACTCAGGAATATAGTTTTAGTAGAAAGGAGTGTGAAAAGGAAGACCATCGCCGAAGAAACGCTACGGCATTATCATTCATCGTAGGAAAATATTTGGAAGTACCAGGCCTGCTGAAAAAAGCCTGGTAGGCAGAGATGCAAGGAAGGCAACGCAATGATGAACGCAAAAATGTCACGCCGTACTTTTCTAGAGGTCACAGGAGGAGCAGCACTGACAACCACGCTGGCTGGTTGCTTCGGTGTTGGTGGCAGTCAGACAGGAGGCACAGGAGGCAGCACAGGAGTCATTGAGGTATGGGACATCCGCACAGGGAACGAGCAGAAAGTTGTCCAAACGGCAGTGGCTGCCTACAACAGCCTGGGGAAAGCAGCTAAGGCCCATGTTGACTTCTTTGAGAACGATCCGTACAAACAAAAACTCCAGGTGGCAATGGGGGCTAAAAATCCGCCTGACGTTTTCTTTGGCTGGGGCGGTGGTATCCTCAAATCCTACGTCGATGCAGGTGACGTCTATGATCTCACCCCCGATCTGAACGCTGATCCTACCTGGAAAAACAAATTTTTCCCGTCAGTCCTCTCCAACGCAGCCTTTAATGGTAAATTCTATGGTATTCCCAATGCCGGGATGCAAACGGAGCTCTTCTTCTATAACAAGGATGTCTTCTCCAAGTACAAATTGAGTCCTCCGGCTACCTGGTCAGAGTTGCTCAATGTCATCAATGTGCTGAAGAGCAATAACGTCATCCCGATTGCGCTTGCCGGTGGAAGCCAGTGGCCATACCTGATGTATGCCGAGTTCCTGGTTGATCGCATCGGTGGCGCAGAGGTCTTTAACGCCGTTTTTGCTGGTCAGGCCAATGCATGGTCCGATCCTGCGTTTATCAAGGCCAACACGATGATTCAGGATCTCGTCAAGATGGGAGCCTTCGGTACCTCCTACACCTCGACCAATGCTGACTCCAACCAGGACGCCGCTCTAGTCTACACAGGGAAAGCCGGGATGATGCTGCAAGGAAACTGGAACTATTCAGTGATCCAGACCAACAGCCCCAACTTTATTACCAGCGGCAAACTCGGCTGGTTCCCCTTCCCCGCAGTAGAGGGTGGCAAAGGGGACCCGAAGGATGTCTACGGCAACCCGTGCAATTTTTACTCGGTCGCCAGCACCTCAAAATCGACCAAGAACGCCGTCGATTACCTCAAGAATGGCGTTTTAACGGATGCGATGATCAAAAACTTCATCAATGTGGGTGACGTGCCACCCGTTCAGGGCCTTGAGTCTCAGCTCGCTGCCTCCCCGAATGGCGACTGGCTGATGTACAACTACAACATGGCGAAGAATGCACCGAACTTCCAGTTGTCCTGGGACCAGGTCCTCTCGCCAACGCAAGCGCAAGCAAGCTTGACCAACCTGAGCCAGGTATTCTTGAACCAGATTTCTCCCGTGGAGTTCTCCAACAATATGAACAAAACTATCAGTTCTTAACCTTTAGAAAGCGTGTGGAGTTCCCTTACATGCTGGTTCGCTTCAAAAGCTAGCTATCCCTTGATAGCTTCGCTTCGTACCAGCAGAACACACGCCGGTCTCCTCTTCAACAACACTGAAGAGGAGACGCCTCCCTCATGCGGGCGCAATATGCCTGCGCAATAGTAAGATCGCCAGTTCAGATAGGAGAGAGCTATGAGCGCAATCATGAAAGTACCAAAGACCGCCCGGCGGTCCAACTGGTTTGCAGTGCTCTGGACTGCGCCAGCACTCATCTTTTACGTTGCATTTGCCATTATTCCTCTCTTTATTGCCCTCTACTACAGCTTTACGCGCTGGAATGGACTGGCACCCGCTACATGGATTGGCCTGGGCAATTGGCGCGCTCTATTTTCCGATCAGGTCACCCTCACTTCTCTCTCTCTTACGATCCAGGTCATGGTGATCAGTTGGATCGTACAGACGCCAATTAGTATGTTGCTCGGCGTCTTTATGGCCGGGAAACAACTCTATCGGAGCGTCTTCGGCGTCCTGTATTTTATCCCGCTACTCTTTTCTGCTGTCGCCATCGCTCTCACATGGCAGAATATGCTGGACCCGAATTTTGGTGTGGTGAATCCGTTGCTGAGCGCAATTGGACTCTCGGGATTGACAAGAGTCTGGCTCGGCGATCCTCACCTGGCCTTTTACGTGGTGATGGTTATCGTGAGCTGGCAGTTCATTCCATTTCACGCACTCCTCTACCTCGGCGGCGCCAGGCAGATTCCCAAAGAACTCTACGAGGCCGCCACTATCGATGGAGGCGGACGCATCCAAAACTTTTTCGCTATCACCTTGCCGCAATTGAAATATACGATCATTACCTCGACCACCCTGATCTTTACCGGCTCCCTCACCTACTTCGACCTCTTCTGGGTGACAACCCAGGGCGGTCCAGGTTACGCGACGCGCGTACTTCCTCTCCAGATGTACATCACCGCCTTTCTCAATGAGCAGGTAGGCTACGGGAGCATGGTTGCGGTCGTTCTGGCCGCCTTTGGCATCGCCCTCTCGTTTATCCTGCTGCGCTTTAGTGGCTTTAGCAAAATGTCGAGTCAGTTGGAGGGATTATAAGGATGGCCACCCATTCTCGGATACAAAACGCGATAGATACTGATCTATCACACAAAACGGCTCTTGCTGCGCCACAGCCAAAACGCCAGTTCAATCAAAGCAGCCTCTGGGAGATTGTCCCGGCGGCATTCGGTGTGCTCTGGCTTGTGTTTTCTTTTTACCCGGTCCTCTATATGTTGTTTACGAGTCTGCAATCACAACAATACCTGTTCACAGACGTTCCCTGGTCGTTTCCATCGCATCCAACGCTGGAGAACTACGTTACCGTGCTGGAGAACGGGTTCTTTACCTATTTCGCCAACACCGTTTTCGTCACGGTCGTCAGCGTTTTCGTGATTCTGGTGGTCTCCTTGCTGGCGGCCTACGCGATTTCGCAAGCACGAAGCCGCTATACCCGCAACATCTTCAACCTTTTCTTGCTTGGACTCGCGATCCCACTACAGGCAACGATCATCCCAATTTATGCTATTGTCTCCGATTTGCATCTCTACGATACGCTGTTTGCGCTGATTCTGCCCTCTATCGCCTTCGGCATTCCGCTGTCGATCCTTGTGCTCGTCACCTACATCAGGGATATTCCGCGTGAACTACACGAGTCGATGCTGCTTGATGGCGCGAATCATTGGCGTATTTTGTATAATCTGGTCCTACCGCTTTCAAGACCGGCGATCATCACGGTCATTATTTACGAGACGATCCAGGTCTGGAATAGCTATCTGTTCCCGCTGGTTCTCACCCAGAGTCAGAGTGTAGCCGTGCTTCCGCTCTCGCTCGCGAATTTCAGAGGGCAATTTACGACGAACGTCCCGGCCATTCTGGCTGCCGTTTTCCTGTCAGCAACCCCGATTATCCTGCTCTACGTCTTTGGGAGACGCCAGTTGCTGGGCGGCCTGGTTGCAGGCTTCTCCAAGTAATTTCAGTGCCCTCAAGCGGGTCGAGATACTTCGCTTCCGCGTCTAGCTTCGCTCAGGAACGCGGAAGCGGCGTTGGAGCGCGGAACGTTTCAAGGAAGCCACTGGCTTCCGCCGCCTCCCTTGAGGGAAGGTATAACATCAAATCCTAAGATGTTAAGTGGAAATGCAGTAAGGAGCATCGCTTGTCAACGCTATCTTATCGCGAGCCAGGCGCTTCGGTTGAGGAGCGGGTTGAAAATTTGTTGTCACTCATGACGCTGGATGAGAAGCTCGCTCAACTGGGCTGCCTCTGGAGCACGGAGTTCATCAGTACCGGCACCTTCGATGCCGATTTTGTCGCCAGGAAGATGCCGCACGGCATTGGACAGGTGACGCGCATCGGAGCCTCCACAGGGCTTCATCCCAATGAGAGCGCAGCATACATGAATGCACTGCAAAAAGTAGCTATCGAACGTACGAGGTTGGGTATTCCAATTATTGTGCATGAGGAGTCTACCGGCGGTTTCTGTCATCGTGATGCGACGGTCTTCCCCCAGGGTATTGGCCTGGCTGCTACCTGGAATCCAGAACTCGTTCGCGCGGTGGCAGGGATCATTCGTACACAAATGCTGGCGGTTGGCGCTCGACACGCGCTGGCACCCGTTCTCGATGTCGCTCGCGATCCACGCTGGGGAAGAGTCGAAGAAACGTACGGAGAGGACCCCGTGCTCATCGGCGCTATCGGTACCGCTTATGTTCAGGGCTTGCAGAGCGATGACCTTGCTCACGGTGTTGCCGCTACCGGAAAACACTTTCTCGGCTACGCCCTCTCGGAGGGTGGACGCAACTGGGCGCCCGTTCAATTAGGCCCGCGAGAGCTACGCGAGGTGTATGCCGAACCTTTCGCGGCGGTGATACGCGACGCCGGTCTCGCAACAATTATGAATTCGTATTCATCAATCGACGGCTTACCCTGCGCTGGTAGTCGCTCTATTCTCACCGGCTTACTGCGTGAGGAACTCGGCTTTCAGGGGACGGTCGTTGCTGATTATACGGCTGTCGTCATGCTGATGAGGCATCACCATGTCGCCGCCAGTAAAGGGGAGGCGGCTCGACAGGCCCTGCTTGCTGGCCTGGACATGGAATTGCCGAGCGTCGACTGCTATGGAGAGGCGCTGAAGGCTGAGGTTGAGGCCGGTCGTGTCTCTCAAGCAGCGATTGATACCGCTGTTTGCCGTGTGTTACGGCTCAAATTTCGGCTCGGCCTCTTCGAGCATCCCTACGTTGATGAAGAGCGCGCTAGCCTGGCCTTTCAAGCACCAGAGCAGCGCGTGCTGGCCCGCAAGGCAGCAGCCGATTCAGTCATTCTCTTGACCAACAGGGGCATCCTGCCTCTTTCACCAACAACGAAGCGGGTTGCAGTCATTGGGCCGGGGGCAGACGACGAGCGACTCTTGCAGGGTGATTATCACTACCCCTCTCACCTGGAAATGATCTACGCCGCACCTCGTACCCTGGATATGGGCGAACTTGCTGTGCCACAAGCCAATGGCAAGTATGCGCCCGGCCCATACTTCACGCTCCACATTACGCCGCTTGCCGGGTTGCGCGCCGCGCTTGGGCCAGCGGTAGAGATTCGCTATGCGAAGGGATGTGACGTTCTGGGTGATGATCGCTCTGGCTTTGCAGAGGCGCTCCAGGCGGTCAACGGAGCGGATGTTGCAATCGTTGTCGTTGCTGGCAAGAGCGGTCTTTTGCGGCCAGTCACGGTGGGAGAGGGCAATGATGCGACCGATCTTCATCTTACCGGAGTTCAGCAGGAGTTGATCGACATGCTGGCACAAAGCAGGACACCACTGGTTATTGTAGTACACAGTGGTCGCGTCCATACGCTTATCTCGCTGGTCGAAAAAGCAGCAGCCCTCTTACAGGTTTTCCCTTCAGGAGAGGAGGGGGGCAACGGGCTGGCCGATATCCTGACCGGTAAGATCAATCCAGCAGGTCGTCTGCCGGTAAGTATGCCGCGCTCAGTTGGACAGATACCAAATTATATGGCGACGCGCGCTGGTGGAGATCGCGCTATGTTCTTTGGCGATTATATCGACTCGCCAACCACGCCCTTGTTCTCCTTTGGACATGGTTTAAGCTACACGACCTTTGCCTATGAAAATATGACTGTACAGGCAAAGAGCAGTACAGACCCAATCGAAGTGTCGGTTACTGTACGCAACACAGGGGAATGTGCAGGTGACGAGGTCGTACAGCTCTACTGCCGCGATGAGGTCGCTTCGGTGGCTCGTCCTCAACGACAGCTCATCGGCTTTACGCGCCTCCCACTCAACGCCGGGCAGGCACGTAGAGTAACATTCGCCGTACACCCATCGCGCCTGGCCTTTTATGATCCCGAGATGCGGTTCGTGACCGAGCCGGGCGCGTTCACCTTTAGCGTAGGAGCATCCTCAAGTGACATACGCGCAGCACAAACCATAACACTTGAGGGAAGGGTTGCTGAGTACAGACAATGCGAAATTATCGCGACAAAAGTTGTCATCGACTGAACCCACATCTTCCTGCCTGATACATCAGATGAGTATGGGACGCTGGTGAGAAGTAAAGAAAAAAAGGCAGCCTCAAGAGGTCGCAAAATACTATCTCGCGGCCTCTTGAGGCTGCCTGAAACCCCAGGAAGATTGTGGCGCCCGATATCCTTTAATGTACCGGTGTCCGATTCGGTTGCACCTGTTGCGCAACCGTTTTGATCATCGTGGATGAATACAACATAGTCAGTCATTTGTATTGGCCCCTTCTGCAAATGCGCACCGTTGTAGTAAGCTTTTTTACTGCTCTCTGTAATCGGCAAAAGGGAAAAATCCCATACATATTTCTCTAACCGGCAGGCACCTCATACGTAGAATATGGCATAGAGAATAGATCTCATGATCGGTTAAGATTATGTAAACTAGATGGGGCATCTGGTATAAGATTTCAAGGAAATCTGGACAAAGGATGAGCACGTCTGGTACTCTGCACATTGCAGGGATGTTCCCTTTTGATGTAAGATAGTTCATGGCGCACTTTCTTTGCTGGCAATGTCGCCGGAAAAGTGGAAAACGGTCGCCATAGACGTATCTTGGTAATCACACCTCAAAGGAGAGGCACATGAAACGGTCAACTTCTAAGGAAAAGGTGGCACGACCTCACGGTATTCCCAACCTTCGCATTCTTCGGCAACGCAAAGGGCTGAGCCTCGGACAACTCGCAGACATGACAGGTCTGCGTAGAGATACCATCTCTCACCTGGAGAATGGGAGGGAAGCTCCGCAACCTTACCATCTTCGCTTGCTGGCACGCGTGCTGGGCGTGGCAACCCTCGATCTTGTATCATAGCAGCCAGCCCCGCCGGTAAGCACTCCCAATAATCAGCACCTCTTAGCAAGGGCATCCTCAGGGTGCCCCAATGCTGTTTCTCCCCACCCTTGACTTTTGTCGCTTGATCTTTTATAATTAGAATTAATCGGTCAGTCAATTAATATTCAGGATGGGACAGGTGCAAGTCCTATCCCGACGAGAAGCGAGCGTTTCGTATGGCGAGAACACCAAAGGTTGTGGAAGATCGGCGCGAACAAATTATCGATGCGGCTATGCGCGTCTTTGCCGAGAAAGGATTCACCAGGGCAACGAATAGAGATATTGCCCGCGAAGCTGGTATTACGCCCGGTCTGATATATCATTACTTTGAGAATAAGGAAGCTGTCTTCCGAGCGATTATTGAGGCCCGTTCTCCCTTGCATATGATGAGAACGCTGCCAATGGAGGCGCTGGCGCAGCCTCCAGAAGTACTTCTGCGTTTTCTGGCCCTGCGCGTGCTAGCTATTGTCGAGGGTGAAAAGTTTGTGCCGCTGATCCATATGCTCTTGCCGGAAGTGATCCATAATCCGGCTATCTCTCCCTTCGGCACAGATATCTTTCAACAGGTGGTGAATTTGCTGAGTAAATACCTGTTGTCGAAAATGGAGAGCGGCGAGTTGCGCCAGACCGATTCTACGCGTGTCGCTCACGTATTCATCTCCAGCATGATGGGTTTCGTATTGCGTCGCCAGGTGTTGCGCGATACGGGGGCGCTGGCTCTGAGCCATGAAGAGATTGCTGATGCCCTGATCGATGTTGTACTCAATGGCCTGCTACCACGGTAAATTTTTTTGTTAGCGATCAATTGAGCGATAAGTTAAAGGCTATTCTGCTTTAAAGGAGATTCCTATGCAACCAGAAACTGTTAGCCGCACTCATGAGGTAAAACGCGTAGAACAAACAACTTGCTGTATTGTTGGCGGAGGTCCCGCCGGTGCAGTGCTGGCGCTGCTATTGGCGCGCAAAGGTATCCCCGTAATGTTACTGGAGGCGCATATGGACTTTGACCGCGAATTTCGCGGCGATACCATCCATCCTTCAGTGCTCAATATTCTTGACGAAATCGGCGTGGCTGATCGGTTGCTGCAAATTCGTCATACAAAGATGCCCAAAATATCCTTTCAAACTGCTGACGGTGAGGTGACGGTTGCCGATCTTACCCGCTTGAGGGTAAAGTACCCCTATATCGCGGTTCTCCCCCAGGCAGATTTTTTGCGCTTCATCACCGAAGAGGCGAAACGCTACCCCAGTTTCCAGCTCGTGATGGGGGCGCAGGTGGATGAGCTGATTGAAGAAAGCCTGCCTATTCCGAGCGCCAACGCCGCTGTCGCGTCCTGTAGCTCCCCGATTGATCGTGGGAGCGCTCAGGCGCTCGGCAAGGAAGAGGGGCGCGTTTGTGGTGTGCGCTATCGGGGAACAGACGGCTGGTACGAGGTGCGGGCTGCGCTTACAGTGGCGGCAGATGGTCGCTTCTCGCGTATCCGTAAGCTGGCGGGCTTTGAGCCAATCACGACCTCGCCGCCGATGGATGTCCTGTGGTTCCGCCTCTCGCGCAGGCCAACCGATGCCGACGAGATCTTCGGGCGTTTTGGCAGGCAGTTGTTCCTGGTATTCATTAACCGCTTTGACTACTGGCAGGTGGGCTATGTGATCCCGAAAGGGCAGTATCAGCAGGTACGCGCAACTGGTCTGGAGCAACTGCGCCATAGGGTGGCTGAACTCGCGCCCCAAATGGCTGATCGCGTACAGGAGTTAACAGAATGGAAACAGATTTCGGTGCTCTCGGTCGAGTCAAGCCGTCTACCTCGCTGGTATCGCCCGGGACTGCTGCTGATTGGCGACGCAGCTCATGTGATGTCACCCGTGGGAGGAGTTGGCATCAATTATGCTATCCAGGATGCCGTGGTGGCGGCGAATGTGCTCGGTGGTAAGCTCAAGTATGGCATTGCTGAGACGAGCGACCTGGCGAAAGTCCAACGCCAGCGCGAGTTGCCGACGCGGGTTATTCAGACCTTCCAGAGCGCCGTTCAGAAAAACGTGCTGGCGAATGTGCTGCGTGCGGATCGGGCTTTTAGTATGCCTCCTCTGCTGCGTTTCTTGCTGCGCGTCCCCATTATTCGTAATTTTCCCGCCCGGCTGATCGGCTTCGGCCTCTGGCCCGCACACGTCAAAGCCGATACGTGATAAATCTGGAAAGGCGAAAAACAATTTCGTGATGTTGTGGTATGATCGTAGGGGCGGGGCTTGCCCCCGCCCTGCTCTGGCACCACATGGCAGGGCGGGGGCAAGCCCCGCCCCTACAGACGTTCGTCTTGATACGGTAGACTAAAATCCCCTTCACTATTGGCTGCCCACGCATTACAATAAATAGCGTAGACGAATCATAAATATGCCAGAAGAAAATTTGGAGGCTCTCTATGCATATTGTTACCGTGGCTGAGATGAGGGAATTGGAAGCGCAGGCAGATAAACAGTATAAACTCGGTTCATCTTTATTAATGCAACGGGCCGGGAAAAGTGCGGCGGAGATTTTTATCGCCTGTTTACCTGCTGATCATACAATTAATGGTCTTGAAATACTGTTTCTGATCGGACCGGGTAATAATGGCGGCGATGGCCTGGTGATGGCGCGCCACCTGGAGCAGGCCGGAGCGATTGTCCATCTGTATCACTGGAAAGAGCGCAGACTAGCCGTGCGCGGACACACGGTCTCTGAGGAAGAGGCTGAGACCGCAACGGAGCTGGAGGCGATCATCCGGCACGTTCCGTACGTGATCGATGCCCTGCTAGGGACCGGCCATTCGCGGGCGCTCCCTGACGATATGCGCGCGTTAATCCAGCGTATCCACCAGGAGCGCGAAAAACGCCCCGAGCTGCGTTTTGTCGCGATTGACCTGCCGACCGGCCTCAATTCTGATACTGGCGAGGTCGATCCAGGCACGGTGCGAGCCGATATGACAATTACACTGGCCTGTCCCAAGCAGGGCTTCTTCTTCTTTCCCGGGCGCGCATATATAGGAAAATTATATGTGGGCGATATTGGCCTGCCGCCTGAGCTAGAGAGCCATTTGCGAACAGAGATGTTGACCGGTGATCTGATCCGTGAATTGCTGCCGCAGCGCCCGCTGGAGAGCAACAAGGGAACTTTTGGCAAGGTGATGCTCTTCTGCGGCTCCCTGCCTTATCCTGGTTCGGCCTATCTCGCGGGCAGCGCGGTGCTGCGGGTGGGTGCGGGCCTGGTGACGCTGGCGGTCACCGAACGCATGTTGCCCATCTATGCCGGTTCGCTGCACGAAGCAACCTATGTCTTGCTGCCCGAAGAGGATACGGAGAGCTTCAACCGCGCGAAGAAACTCATCAGCCACCTGGAGGGGTATAGTACATTGCTGATCGGGCCTGGCCTGGGGCAATCTCCGAATACGCGTGAGGTGATCCTGCAAATTCTGGAATACTTGCGTGGGCTGCCTGATAAGACGCGTCCGCAGCTTGTAATTGACGCGGATGGACTTAACAATCTTTCGGCGCTGGAGCACTGGTGGACCTTATTACCCGCGGGAACGGTAATCACGCCGCATCCAGGCGAAATGGGCCGTTTGTGCGGCGGGTTGAAGGTTTCGGGGGGCGATATTGACCGGCTGGCGCTGGCTCGTAACAAGGCGCGCGAGTGGAAGGTTGTACTGGTGCTGAAAGGCGCCTGCACGATTGTAACGGAACCGGAAGGACGAACGCGCATCAACTGGCAGGCCAACCCGGCTCTAGCTTCAGCGGGTACGGGCGACGTACTGGCAGGTATGATAGCGGGCTTGCGGGCACAGGGATTATCGGCTTTTGATGCAGCCAGCGCGGGCGTCTACCTGCACACCAGCGCATCCGAGCTGGTAAGTATGGTGGTGGGCGATGCCGGTTTGCTCGCCTCGGATCTCCTGCCGCAGATCCCGCGGGCGATGGTGAAGACGGCTCAGCCGGGCAGCAGGAAGAATACAACGCAGGCCATGATATATACCGAAACCAGTTGAACGCCTGCCAGCCAGGAAGTCTCGCCGTCCAGGCTGATGAAGGTGAACAGGATCGTCGCCAATCCCAGGATCACCAGCTCTAATGGCTGGAAAACCAGATCGAGCGGAGTGGGAAAGAAGAGGCTTGCCAGCACCAGCACCGGAGCCACAAAGGTCGCGACCTGGATCGAGGAGCCAGCGGCAATAGCCATGCTCAGATCGATGCGGTCGCGATAGGCCACGAAGAGGGCGCTGGAATGTTCGGCAGCGTTGCCCACGATGGGAATGATCACCAGGCCGATAAATACCGTTGACCAGCCCAGTTGTTGCGCGACCGGCACAATTGCTCCCACCAGCAGTTCGCTATTGATCGCCGTACCAATCGTCGCGACAGAAAGCATCAGGATTAATATCCACAGGCGGGGAGGTTTGCGTGTATCGACCTCCTGCGGGGCCGCTCCTCCTGTAATAGCTGTGCTCCCGTGGTCCTCGTCGCTATTCTCTTCGGCTTCCTCCGGGCGCACGGGAGGGCGAGCAACGAGTTTCGCTCCCCTGCGCTCTCTAGGATTGCGGCGCACCGAGCGCACATGAAATATATGGTGCGCCAGATACATGGTATAGACCAGCAGCAGGATAATGGCGACGCCGATGCTAATGGACTCCAGGCGACTATGATCTTTAATGGCGGTGGTGGCGGTATACGGGATCAGCAGACCGGCCACCGAAAGCACCATCATGGCGGAATACTGGCCCGCGTCGCGATTGCTAAAATATTGTCTGCCCCAGCGCCAGCCACCAAGCGCAATCGAGCCTCCCAGTACCAGCAGAGCGTTACTGATAATCGAGCCGGTAATCGACGCCTTAACCACCTGGAGTAAACCTTGCTGGAGGGCAAAGAGGCCGATAATAATCTCGGGCGCATTGCCAAAGGTTGCGTTAAGCAGGCCGCCGGCAATAGGCCCGACGTAGTATTCCAGGTTCTCGGTGGCCCAGCCGATCAAGGCGGCCAGCGGGATCAGGCCCAGTGCTGAAAAAACAAAAATAGCCGTCTCTAGTTGGCTTCCCCCAACTAGCTCCAGGATGGGGGCAACGACGGCTAATATGAGTAGCAGATATAACCAGCGTGGCATGGTATCTCCAGGCAAAAATACGCCTGTGACCAGTGGGGCTCGCCCCGCCTGGCATTACTCAGCGGCAACCTTCTCAGACTCATCAATCACTTTGACTGTAAGCTTTGGTTCCAATCCAGTTGCCACCCTTACTGGGATACTAAACGTGCCGGGAGTGCGAATAGGGTCCGACAGTTCAATCGAGCGGCGGTCGATGGTAAGATTCTCTGCTGCTCGCAAGGCCGATGCGATATCCTGGCTGGTAATTGAGCCATAGAGGCGTCCCTGGCTGCCGACGCGTGCTTTGAAGGTCAGCGAAACCTGTCCCAGGCGCTCCGCCAGTTGCTGATTGGCCTCATGCTGTTTCTCTCGCCTGCGCTGTTCGGCGGCGACGCGCTGTGCGCGATTGGCAACCAGCGCGGGCGTTGCTCCGGCGGCCAGGCGGCGGGGCAAAAGATAGTTGCGGGCGTAGCCATTGGCGACCTCTTTCAAGTCGCCGGCTGCTCCCAGCCCCTCGACGTTTTGTAAAAGAATGACTTTCATCGTAAAAAGCTCCTCACAGAGGGGGTAAAAACCCTTCTTCCTCTCAACGCGATAATACGGCAGTTAGTATACACCTTGCGTTAAACGAACGCAAGCTCTTTGCTAATGCGACCCAGGGCTTCGCAAAAGGTGTCTTTTCATGTGAAACGGCTCGCTTGCGAGCCGAGTGAGGTGAGGGAGGATGCTGGGTGCGGGCGCAGCCCGCACCCAGCATCCTCCCTCACCTTGAGCACCGAAGGCGCGAGCATTCAGAGCACGCAGCGACTTTTGCGAAGCCCTGTAATACGACCGGACCAGCATTTGATACAAGGCAAACGTTTTTTCCCCTCAGCCTCTCACAGCAGGCCTACCGGAGGAGCAGCTTCGTTGGCAGGGGCACCTGATTTTCTCTTCCGCAAGGGAGTACTGACCTGATGTAAGTGCTGGAGGATCTCCTTGTATGACTGAATAAAGCCGACCTCTGTATAGGGAATACGTTGTTCTTGACAGAAGGCCATGACGATATGGCGGGCCGCCGACAGATTGTTACGCGGCATGCCTGGAAACAAATGGTGTTCAATTTGATAGTTTAAGCCACCATACCAGAAGTCAGTCAAAGGGTGAGATTTGACGTTACGAGAGGTTAAGACCTGTCGATAGAAAAATTCTCTCCGGCTGCTTTCGTCGTAAACAGGCATACCTTTGTGGTTGGGCGCGAAAATCGACCCCATATACAGACCGGTGAGCGCCTGATGAACAAGGATAAATACAGCGGCTTTCCACGCACCAAAAAAGGTGACGAGGGTAAAACAGTAGGCTATGAAGTGAATACCCAGAAGGATCAACTCCAATACAGAGTTTTTGGGGCGTTTTTGCAAAAGGTAGCAGATACCCTGACACTGCAAATCAAGAAAGGTCAGGGTAAGCATAGGAAAGAAAAAATATGCCTGATATTTAATGATGAAGACCTGTATCAGGTTGCCTTTGCGCGGCAAATCTGCTTCTGAGAAGGCTAAAATAGGAATATCAAGGTCGGGATCGAGATCAAGGTGATTGGGGTTGTTGTGGTGTTGATTATGTTTGTTGATCCAGTATGCGCAGCTAATGCCGGTGAGCAAGTTGCCCGTGATCAAGCCTAAAATAGTATTTTTCCACGGCGCTTGAAAAACCTGCCGATGTCCGCTATCATGGCCGAGTAAAGCCAACTGAGTAGTCACAAAGGCCAGATACACGATAGCACAAAGCTGAAGCAGGACCTGCTCGCTACTGTGTGCAACCAGCAGAAAAAGCCAGCTCGTTACGAGCATGGCAGCAGTTGCAAGAATTTTCGTACTATAGTAAGCTGGCTGCCTTTCTAGCAACCCCCTTTCCCTGATCCGTCTTTTTAACTGCGCGTAAATGTCAGAGGACGATGTCATACGTATTACCACCTTCATTCCTCTTCCATTATATACCGCTCCACTATATACCGCTCCACCCAGGCGGAGAAGATGGGAACAGTGATGGAGAGGTGCGTGCTGCCTGTTATCAAATCGCGTTCACACAGTTTCTTAACGACCTGATGCACAACCTTTTCATCAAGGTGAGTATATTGGGTCAGTTGTGGGATTGTCGCTTGTCCCATGTTGACCAGCGCTCTCAGACAAGAACGCTGGGCGTCATCAGTACGGTTCCACAGGTCAACGAAAAAACTATCCCAATTCTCTAACAGATTATCTATGGCGGTGGTAACATCCTGTAAGCTGGCAGACTTGCATCCCCTGATATTCAGTCTATCAATCAATTCAGAACAGATTGCCTGAATCAGGAAGGGATGACATGCGGTAACATGAATGATTTCGCTCACAACCTCGTCATTAAAAATGTCATGGCCTGGCAGTTGGTTGTTGATAAGTGGATCGATGATCAGTTGGCGGGCCTCACTGTCGAGTAGAAAGCGAACAGGCAGTGTTTTAACATGAACAAAATAGCTGGCCCACCCTATTTCGGCAGGGGATTTAACCCCGCAGAAAAGGAGCGCCAGGTATGGATGGTTTTCGGTAATACTGCGGAACCAGTCGAGGAGCCACTCGATAGTAATGCTCGCCCTGTTCTCGCTCAGTTTTTCAAACTCATCGAATGCGAGTAGGATCTTCTTATTATCCTTTTGCAAAAAGGCTTCAACGTCTGCTAACCATTCCTCGAATATACCATAAGCCTGGCGCTCATTTTCTTTGGCAACCCTCTCCAGCTTTCTGTAATCTAATTCGTGAACGGTAGAGGTAAAATGAGGAATTTTTGTTGATATGGTTTTATAAATCTTTTTAGCCATTTCCCCTAGAAATCCCGCTAAGGTGGCTCGAACACTGGGTGATTGGAGGTCCAAAGTAATAGAGAAACAATTTGTGCCTAGCAAATTTGACAATTGGTTGAGTGTACTGGTCTTGCCCATACGTCGTTCGCCTTTGAGAGAAAGGGCCGAACGCTTGTTAAGGGCAAGAAAGCCTTTCTGAGCATCGGATCTGTCAAGGCCAAGCTCTTTTTTTAGCGTCTCAAAGATGTCCTGGCGTCCCACGAAAAGGTGGTCGCCGGTTTGTAGTGCCGGGCCTACTCTATAAGGATTGTTGATGGTACCAGGTTCTACTGGTTCATTTTTTAACATTGTGAGCACCTCTTCTGCCTGCTTTTTCCACTTTGTCACAAAGCTCTTGAGGCGGTTGTTCTGGCGCTCATGATGAAAAGCTGTGTCGGGCTGCACGCGTTTCAGATGATCTATCATGCGTCTCAATGCCTCTATGCGGCTCGCTCTTTCAAAGAGTATCAGGTAACACTGCACCTCCAGGCTCGCGTTGCTTAACTCTATCAGTGGGGCAACCCATGCTGGGTTGACATAACCCGCATCAGGTTGGAGAAGAGGTTCAAGGAGATTGGCGACCTTCTGCATCTGGTCCAACTCTTCGTAGGTTTCCAGCTCTCTAAGAATCAATTCTAGCATGGCCTGGTGAACCTGCCCTGCTTGCGTCGGCCTCTCCTTCACCACAAACTGGATTTCCTTCAATGCTATTTTGGAGTTCTGCGTAACGGCAATATAAAGCGTCTCTTGCAGTCCAGGCAAGCGGAGAAATACACACTCATCCCAATAAATAGCAGACCGGTGCAGGTACTTGAACACCTTTGGCGGATTGCGCCTGCTGCCCCAGCAGGCTATCATAGAAGATAGGCGACTAAATGGGTAGAGCGGTAAACGATAGTTGCCAGCCATAAAAGCCAGAGCAGCGGCAAGGGCGGCAGGCAAATTAGGAAGGAGGACAGCAGTGAGGCTATTGTGAATTGCCTGAGTACCCTGTACTTGTTGATAACTAATAAAGAGGCTGATGGAACCCCCCACTATTGTACCACCCTCCAGGCAGAAAGCCCATCCGGTGGACAGCCCCCGCTGCACACCAATCCTTGTTTGCATACCAACCTTTGTTTTAATGCTCGCTCGTATAATAGCTTCAACTGCCAGGGCTAGAAAACCAGCTACAAGAAAGCCCGTGCTAGCCCCTACTACGTTACCAACGTAAACTATTTTGATGAGATCTGGACTCCAATGGAGGCCGTTTTGCAGCGTCGCATAGGTCAAAAACCCCCCCAGATATCCTCCCAGGAGTCCCGCAAAAATTCCCAGGGGCGTGCCCAGGACAATACCTACTAAATGCCCAATCGCGGCAGAAGCCCGGTTCTCGCTTTTAATATCCCTGGCGCTGGCAAGCGTAATGCCGCTGATAAGACCGAATATAGCCACGATAGTGCTAAGAATCACAAGATACCCATTTGCCTCTATATTCGTATGAATGACAACTCCAGCCCAGATACCGCCGCCCAACGCCAGGGTGATGCCAAATGCACGCCCGAACCAGGCACCAAAAAAGATGCATGCGCAGACAACGATCATGATTGGCCAGGCTATATCGAGTAAAAACGCTAGCCAGGTGAGAGAGGGACTGAGCAAGAATGCTGGTAAGGGAAGAGAGAGTATATTTGGGGAGGAATATGCTCCCGGTATGAGGTCTCTAAGGATGAGCCGGATGGGAATGGCAATAAGGTAGGATATGAGGAAGAGCATGAATGCAAGCTTCCACATGGCTTGAAGACGCTCGCGAAAAGGTCGCTCAGAAGGATTGCCCGGTTCCTCGCGCGCGAATTTCGTCGGCTGAAGAAAACAGGAAAGCACGATGCAGAGCGGTTGTACGAATGGATGTCGTTTGATCTGTCTATACCGTATCATGTCTCTATTACCCCTCTTGATCCATCTTCAATACGCTGTAAAAGCTCTGCTCGATACGTCGGGTCATCAGGTTTATAGTTGTCAGCAGCCAGTATTTTGTCTTGATAGATCAGCTCACCGGTGAACTGTAGCAGCCAGGGATGCCATTGCTCATGTTCTTTATCCTGGCTACATTCCAGCAGAAGCAATCTTTCTTGTTCGGTAAACTGGGCCTGCTGACCTTTTACCCTCGCGAATAACTCAGCATCATGGCGTGAGAAACGTCCCAGCCTTAGCTGCAAGAAGATATTAAAGAATGGGCTGGTTTCGCTACCAGCAACCCTGGCAACGACATCAAGAAGTGGCTCTTTGCTGGCTATGATCAGGCTCAGAAGATATCGTTGGGCTATAGCGCGTAAGTTCTCAAGAACTTCTAAGCTGAAATCCGGCTGCTTGCAAATGCCCTCAAATTCGTCAATACAAAGAATGAAAACTTCAGCGTTTGCTGTTTTTTGCGCGACCGCGTCCTCTAAAGCAATGAGATTATTTTTTAAGTCAGGCTCGTCAGGAAGAGGGATATTAAGCGCGCGCAGTATTTCTTTTGTAAAACCGACCATGCCACTGCATCTTGGGCTGGTAGCGTCCAGATAGCCGATGGTATATTTATTTTCCCATTCTTCTTTGACAACCAGACAGAGGTAGTGAAGCAGCCAGGTCTTTCCCATTCTGCGAGGGCCGATAATAGATGTGGACTGACCTGTACGTGCTCGGTGAAGCAACGTCAGTATTTCCCGCTTCCTGCCAAAGAATTCGTTGAGATCGGTTAAAGTGGCATTGCACAAAAAAAACGAACTGTCTTCATCCCAACGCTGGTGAAGAACACGGGGGAAAAGCTCCTCCGAACTTTTTTGATAAAGTTCACAGAGCTTACGCGTATAGTGTGGCATGGGTGATGTGATGCCACGCTCCCAGCGGCTCAAGTTGGCCTGCGTGGTGCCAATCATGGACGCTACCTCTTCCTGCGACCAGCAGTGGTGTTTTCTTGCCTGTGTTAGCGCCGTATTGAGCTTCACGTTCGCCGAACTCCTCATCTCTTGCTCAGCCTCCTGAGCAAAATGTATCTTTTTACTGAAAGAGCAGCAGTGCATAACAAAAATATGAGCATATATATCATGTTTATATCATACCCTGCGCTCTTTGCCAATGAATTACTCGAATGGGTAGTTCATTGGCAAAATACCATGTTAACTTCAGCGTGACTTGATCAACGTAATTCCAAGAATGAGGCCCGCAATGAAACTAACCAACACCATGATAATGGCTATCTGTATGTCTATTTGCATACCATGCCTCCTTGCTGATAGGCTAGGGTGTAGTACAAGACTTGCCGGGTTAATCTTTATGCCGCAGTTGTGAGAAGTATTGTTTTGCCTCACGTATGACGCGATAGATGGTTTGTCTATCAATCTTCAAGTGGTCTGCTATTTGTCTAACCTCCTGACCCAGTAGCACGCGGCTCCAGACGTAAAAATCTCTTTTGCCGTTCCTGCGCCCCTCCAGAGCCTTGTGATAGCCGGTTATTACCTCGCGTATTTCTTCACGAATGAGTGCGTCATCTTCAGGAGTTCTTGTTTCAATAGCTACTTCAAGGTCCTCCTCGCTTGCGTCCTGAAGAACATTTAGTGAAATATTGGCCCTTTCCTTTCGCTCCTTACGAAAAAAGTCGATGGCCGTGCTGGTAAAGATGATGCCAAGCCACACGACCAGGGGATACTTGTAAGAGAAGGTGCCTAAGTATTTGAGGACCTTGATGAGGGCCTCTTGTACGACATCCTCCTTGATGGTATCTGGATACCCCTTTTTCATGTACTTTTTGATAAAAAACGCACGGCACTTTTGCCACTCGGGCGATAGGGGGTCTTTCTGCATCTCCGTGACAACGCTCCTGTCATCTTCAGGCCAATTCATAGAACCTCCAACTATGAATAAATGAGTGGATACGAATGATACCTTTTTATACGATGCGTTTTGCCTTCTCTATATAAACAGAACGAAAAAACGGGCAAATGTTTTTATCTTTGGACGAGTATAGTGCTGATGAAGATTATATAACATGCCTTGAAAAAGAGTAATATATATGTTTTATATTATCTTTGGCACATTGTTGATGAAAAAGAGCGAAATGGAAAAAAGACCCATTCCAAATGATGTGGGCAATGGTACTGGTTGCAGGGTACCCTCCTCTCCCTTATAATGAGGGCAGCGGCCAAGACCTTTTATTGCAAAGGACGTTTGTCATGAATCTTGAAGGGACGTACACACTCCAGGCTTCGCCGGAAGATGTGTGGAGCTATCTGATGGATCAGCAGGTGCTTTCACGTACTATCCCAGGCGTTGAGCGGCTGGAACTGATTGAGAAAGATATCTATTCTCTGGTTATTCATATCGAGTATGCTCCCCTGATCGGTACGTATCAAGGACGCGCTATTATCTCTGAGCAGCAATATCCTTATCATTATCAAATTACGCTTCAAGGGGAAGGTCGTTATAGCGGTGTGAGCGGCGTGGGACATGTGAGTTTGAGCGAGCGAGATAACAAAACGATTATTGCATATACAGGGACGGTGACGCTGGGCAAGCTGGGGGCGCGGCTCCCCGGCTCCGCTGCAAAGGGAGCTGCCAAGCTGCTGATTCAACAGTTTTTTACCGCATTGGCAGAGCAACTGCGTACTACCAGTCATGCGCGGATCGTGCCTGTGCAGGAAGCAGAAAGGGCCTCGATCATCAAGCAGCCTGGAGGCAATATTGTGGTGATGCCGCCCTCGGTCGCGACTGAACCGCAGGCAAAGCCGACCTTCGCGCGGGCGATTGTGAACTGGCTGGCTCTTGGGGGCGATGATCCCGAGCAACAGGCGCAATGGGCGCGGCGCGTGGGGCGCATTGGCGTGATTTCCGGCCTGTTGTTGCTGGTCTGGATTGGGACGCGCCTGCCCAGAAGACGGTAATTATTTGTCCATCATAGCGCGGAGACGCGCCTTCCAGCCATTCTCGTCGTCAGTGCCCTGATGCTCATTGCTGCCAATGGTCCAGCTCCGCGAGCCATCGGCGTTCTTTGTGGGCGTAGTTCGCTGCTGCCGTGGCTCCTTGTCGTTCAAGTTGTGGAGAGCAATAAGGGCAGCTTTCCGTACATCCTGGACAGGATCTTGCAATAGCGGGCGGATCGCCTCCTGGGCTGATTTGATAGCGAGGCGCCCCAACGCGCGTACGCTGCCTGCGCGCTCATCGGAAGTGGGCGCTTGCAACAGTGGGATGATATCCGGCGCAAGTTGTGTCAGGGATAGATCAGTGATCAGACGTAGCAGGCGATTGCGGCGGATCGGGTGCGTCAAAGTATGCAGCGCAACACGGCAATCCTGTATCATTTGCGCTTTGTTCGCGATAATTCCTGTCTTGAGCGCCTCGGCCACGGCAATTTCCGGCGAGTAGAGCGACGAGCCACGTAAGAATGGTTCGATCCAGGCGGCAACCGGTTCAAGCAGCCTGGTATTATCGTGCAATTGCAGGATGTGATGGTAATACTGATCGAGCCATTGGTAGAGCGCCAGCGTTACCTCTGCGTCGCGAGCGGCATAGGCGATCATCGCGGGCGGCAAGGGACGACGTGTCCAATCGGTGCGCTGCAAACTCTTGTCCAGGCGAATAGTAAAGGCCCGTTGCAGCATCGCAGCCAGTGATGATTCGTGCTGGCCGAAGATGGAGCGGCTGGTAGCTTCCAGGTCGTAATAATGAGGCACATTCAGCCCGCGCTCAGCCATCACGCGGATATCGGCGCCGGCTCCATGCAGCAGCACAATGGTCTCTGGATGCTCAAGCACCTCGGTCAGGGGTGAAAGATCGTTGAGCCGCAGCGTATCCACGACAAAACAATGCCGCTCTATCGCAAGTTGCAGGAGCGCAAGGCGCGGGATGGTCGAAACCGTCTCGTTTTGTGTACGCGAACGTACCTGGGTAAACTCCGCATCAATGGCGACAATGTGAGCCTGTTTGAGAATGTTAACCGCGTGCTTTAATCGTTCAGGGCGGTCCACCCATAGCCGTTCGCCTCGCCTGGGGAGTTGGCCCGCGGGGGGAGTGGGACCAAGATAACCCGGTTGCGCATGTTCCAGGTTGCCTGATTCTATTTGTGGTGTGTTGTCGCTCAATGAATTGCCGATCTATTTGGACAACCAGAATCCTCATCAGTCTGTGCTTTACACTATAACAGATTTTTGTGTAAACGTATAGTAGCTAACATGGAAAAGTCGAGGCTTCTCAAAAGTTGTTGCACGCTCGGGCTGCTCGCGCCGAAGGCGCTCACAGGCAGAGGAAGGTGCTGGCGGTGGCTGCGCCCACCGCCAGCACCTTCCTCTGCCCAACGGCTCGCGAGCCGTTCTGTCTGAAAAGACGACGTTTGAGAAGTCCTGTAGAAAAGTTCTACGTTCTCGCGTTGAAGAGAGCAAGGACGCAGAAGCGTTCTTCTAGCGTTCGGGTTTGGCCCAGATGCCGCGTTCGTGCATCAGATCGATCTGCTTTTGAATGACCTTTTCGCGGTACTCGGCGTGCTTCATCGGTTCGCGGTCGAGATAGAGGTTTTTAGGATAGATGGGCTGCTCGTAAAGCATCTGGTACAGCTCGGTGCGCAGATCCTTCATCCAGTTGTCCCATTGAGCGCGGGCGCGGTGGTCGCGCAGGGCCTCAATATCAATCACACCTCCAACATACGTTGACCCGGCCCCATAGTCCTGCTTGCCCACAATCTGACCTTTGTAATTGATAATATAGGAACGCCCCCCGAAGGTATCGATGGGGGTATCTTCCTCGGGGAAAAGATAGTACGTCCCCATGTTGGGCGCGATAATGTACATATTGTTGTCGAGCGCACGGGCGCGGCTCTGGATCTCGAAAATATCGTTGCCGGTGGCCGGATGAGGATAAGAGGCGCGATAGACCACCTCGGCCCCGTTCATCGCCAGAGCGCGGGCATTTTCTGGATACGAACCCTCGTTCGCCATCATAATGCCCAGTCGCCCGATCTCCGTATCGACCACGGGCCAGAAGGCGTTAAGGTTACGCCCGTATCTCTCTATCCACCAGTCGTAAATATCGTGGGGGCAGACGGAATGTTCGACGGGGAAGAGCGGCGAGACCTTATAGTGTTGCAGGATCACCTCGCCCTGCGGATCGAGGATAAAGCCCACGTTGAAGAACCGATCTTTGATTTCCGGGTGGCGGGCTTTGGCCTGGGCCATAATAAAGGCGTTGTAAGTGCGGGCGAGCTTGCCCAGCGCCTCGGTCTCCTCGCCAGGAATGTCGATGGCGCATTCCCGTGCGAACTGGACATGATCGAGGTCGAGCACCTCATCGTTAAAAGCCTGAAGCGCGCCCTCGGGAAAGGCGATGAGGCGGACGGGAAGATCAAGGCTCGATAGCCAGGAAGCTGCCTTGACGAGGTGTTCCAGGTGTTCGATGTTGCGTTTGATATCGGCGCGTGTGCGAATGCCTCGCACGGTGGGAATGAGTCCGACGGCTGTGTAGGGCTTAATCATACATTCGCTCCTTTGTGATGTCAGGAATCTCAAAACCGATAAAAGCAGGATAGTACAGGTATCGTTCCACCGTCAAGCCCCGCATCTTGTGGCTGAGTCGATGCTATGCTACACTGGAGGGGCAAGAAAAATGAAGGGAGAGACCTTTATGCTTGACGAGATTTTAGCGAACAATGAGCGTTTTCTCCAGGAGCGGACCCTTCCTACGGTTGGGCATGCTCCGCGGAAACATACAGCGGTAGTGACCTGCATGGATTGTCGCCTGGTGCAGATGTTTGAAGACGCGCTTGGCCTGGAGCGCGGCGATGTGCTGGAGCTAAGAACGGCTGGCGCGACCATCGCTGAACCTGAGCGCGAGCACGCGGCCAACGATCTGATTCGCTCGCTGGCGGGCGGCATTTATTTGCTGGGAGTGCGCGAAGTCCTGGTCATCGGGCATACCGAGTGTGGCCTGAGCCGGATCAATCCAACGGCGCTGACCGCCTCAATGCAGGCGCTGGGCGTTGACCCGCAGCAACTGATAGAGCGAGAGAACCTGCACGATGCCGAAGGGTTGGCGCGCTGGTTTGGCGCGTTTAGCGATGTGCATATCAATGTCAAAGAGGTTGTCGATGTGATCCGCAACAGCCCCTTCCTGCCGAAAATACCGGTTCACGGCTGCGTTATCGATATCAACACTGGTAAACTGACGCTGGTGGAGCGCGATAACAAGTAAGCTATACTCTGAGGAATAAATCATTTCATGGCCTGGAGCAGCGCGGTATACGCTGCTTCTGTTGCCAGCGTCTCAGGATGTTGCGCTCCCATCGCTTGCTCGCGGATGGTCAGCGCGCGCTGATAGAGGGATGCAGCTTCCTGGAAGTTGCCCTGCTTTTCCCGTAACGCCGCAAAGTCATGGAGCGTCGTCGCCGTTTCGGTGATCTCAGATCCCCGTCCCTGTTCGCGAATAGACAGCGCCCGCTGAAAAAACTCTTCAGCCTGCTCGTACCGTCCCTGGGCGACAGCGATGAGGGCGAGGTCGTGGAGCGAGTATGCCAGATAAGGATGCTCTAATCCTAGCGTTTCCTCCCAGATCCGCAGGGCCTGCTGGTGCAGCGGTTCAGCTTGCTCATATTTTCCCTGTTTGCGGTACATTTCGGCTAATCCGTTCAGCGAATGGGCTATATGCGCCTGGTCAGGCTCTTTCGCCTGTTCGTGAATAGACAACGCGCGCAGGTAGAGCGGCTCGGCCTGCTCATAGTTTCCTTGCTCGCAGTAGAACAGAGCCAAATTGTTGAGCACGGGGATCACGCCGGGATGCTCCGGCCCCTGGGCCTGTTCGAGAATGCGCAATGCGCGCAGGTAGAGTGGCTCGGCCTGTTCATAGTTTCCCTGCCTTCGATAGAGCAAAGCCAGATTATTGAGCGGACCGGCAACATCACGGTGCTCCGGCCCCAGCGCCTGTTCACGAATGCGCAACGCTTGCAGGTAGAGCGGCTCAGCCTGTGCAAAATCCCCTTGTTGGACGAAGAGCAGGGCCAGATTGTTGAGTGTGGACGCCATCTTGAGCGGCTCCGGTCTCCGGGCCCGTTCGAGAATCTGTAACGCACGCAGGTAGAGCGGCTTCGCCTGCTCATAGAGCGCATGGACCTGTAGATAGCTTGCCGTGTTATAGAGAAGAGAGGCCGCCTCCACAGACATAAATTCAT
Source organism: Ktedonobacteraceae bacterium (assembly GCA_035650355.1). GTDB lineage: Bacteria > Chloroflexota > Ktedonobacteria > Ktedonobacterales > Ktedonobacteraceae > DASRHT01. The sequence goes on along the minus strand of DASRHT010000104.1, from coordinate 80,937 downwards.
AATCATAGATCAGGGCACAACACGACTGCGCCTGGGGAAGGTAACGCTGGCAGAGCGGCCAGGTATCCGTCGCGACCGCCGGGTTATTTGGGAACACGCTCGCCGTTGCCTGTACCACCTGTTGCGCCCATGCGCGTTGAATTTCTTTTGACATGGCATCTTTGAGCACGGCCTGCACCAGGCGATGGATACGCAGCATGTTTGTTTCCTGATGATATTGGACCAGAGAGAACTGGCGCAGTTCCTTGATGGCCTCGTTCAACTTGAGGGGATCTTGCGCCACAGGCTGCAAAACCGGGCCAAAGGAGGCGCTTGCCTGGCTGATCAGATCGTAGGGGATTGCATCAGGTTGCAGAAAGGCGCACAGGCGCAGGAGATCTGCGGCGGCAGGGTTTGTTTGCTCGATCTTTTGAAAAGAAAGCGACCATGTTGTGGCGACCGATTCAGGATACTCTGCTGACAATTGCCCCCGTCGTCCGAGCAGTTCCTGACGTCGTACCCGATACAACTCCAGGTACGTTGAAAGGCTGCATCCGACCTCGTCGATGTAAGCGCCCGCTTGGTCGAGCGCGAGCGGCAGGAATGCCATCTCAATGACGATAGCTTCAGCGGCGGCAAGTCGTTCTTCGGAGACCTGATCGAGGGAGGCATCGGGCGCCAGAAGCTTGCTCCGGCGCAGCAAGAAGAGTATGCCTTCAGCCAGCCCCATATCCTCGACTTCAATGCGTTGGGCTAATGATCCAAACGCCTGCGCACGACTGGTGAGCAGGAGATGACCGGCATGGGTTGCCGGAAGATAGTCGCGCACCATTGCTACGTCGTCGGCATTGTCCAGAATCAACAACCAGTCCTGATGTGTGGAAAACCACTGTTTGACAGCCTGAATGATGCGATTCTGGTCGCGCTCATCCTTTTCGGGCAGATGCAAAAGCTGGGCGACCGTGATAAAGCCTGCGAACAAACTCTCGCGCGTGTCCGCGTGCATCCAGAACACGTAATGATAGTCGTCGCGGTACTGGTAAGCATATTCCAGCGCGATCTGGGTTTTGCCGATCCCTCCCAGGCCGCTAACGGCGAGCGATTGAGTCAGGGCCAGGGTATGCCTATGGCGGAGCCTCTCATGCAGGCGTTGAAGGACTTCTTCCCGACCGGTAAAGAATGGGTTGCGTGGGTAGGGTACATGCCAGAGCGGCGGCGGTGCGGAAGCTGCCTGTTCCTGAACTGCTAGTTCCTCAAAAAGCTCCTCTGGTGGCATCTGGAAGAGACGGCACAGGGCGAGTCGGTGGTAGGCGCGGGGAAAGGTCTGATCGCGCTCCCAGCGGCTAATGGTTGGGGGAATGGTTCCCAGGGCTTCCGCCAGCGCCTCCTGAGATAGATGGCGGCGAAGTCTTTCTTTTCGTAAACGCGCTCCAAAAGACATGGCTCCTCCATTTTCTCTGCTTCCCGTAACCGCCTGAGCGCACGCGCGTCGCAGACACTCGCCTTGTTATGTAGGTGTTGTGGGAAAATGCGCGAAGCGCATTTTCCCACAACACCTACATAACTCCTTGCGCGGCGAAGCCGCACGCACGAACTCTGCTATGCAAGGGCGAAGACACTCAGAATAGCCAGACAATAATATAACGGTGATTATTATAAGGCAATGTTAGCGGTAGAACAAGCCGCTCTGGCAAAGTGCTAAGAAAATGATTCGCAAATGTGCTGGTTATCCCCCCTCCGGTTTTTTATACTCATGCGGATACGGCTCTTCTCTTTACATAAGTCGTTGTCTGTCTTTATATACGTAAGGAGTAACCCACTATGATATTTCATCAATCTTCTGAAGGGGCTCCTCAACGGAGCCTTTGCGCCGCGCCTCGCAGACGCAGGCGCGTCAAGAAGAAGGCGCTGATCTTTTCCGCCTTTCTTCCGTTTATTATTTTGAGCTCCATCTTGCTCAACCAGTCTATGTTGATCCCTGCCGCTTTAGCTGCTCCCCTCGCGCCTTATAGCGCGCCGGGGCACAATACGTTCCAGCAATTTCAGCAGCAGGGCCAGCAGAACAAGGCGAGCCAGAGCCAGTTCCAGCGTCCGAGCGTTGCTCCTGGCATGCTCAAGCCGAACACGAATACGCCGACGAACAAGCCTTTGCCGAGTGCCGAACCGGCGAAGATGCACGACCTGACCTTTGTGCTCGACGATTCGTTTGTGCTGCACCGTCCAGCGATGAAGCCTGGCAGCCAGTCCGGCAGTGTCCAGGGAACAACTATTCCCACGGGCACAACGCCGCTGGTGGCTAAGGGCAGCGATGGGCGTCTTGAAGTCCAGGTGCCGCGCGGCTCGCTTGATTTTGCCCACGCGGCTCTCGCTGATGGGAGCGCGCCGGTTGGGCAGTTGATCTTGCAAGTTCATCAGATTGCGGGCCACTTCATCGAGGCCGACAGCATTCTGGGCACCTACCAATTGCAGATCGTTGATAGTCAGGGCCATGTCGTCCAGGGAGTGCAGGTGCTCCACCCGCTCACGATCATCTATCACTATCAGCCCTGGGAGATGCAGGACCTCAATATCGATCCCTCGCAGGTGCATCTCTCCTGGTCAAGCCTGCTTGCCGCGGCGCAAACGGCAAAGCAGTCCACAGGGACCGCGCAAGCCGCTTCGACCAGCACACCATCCACGGCTGCTCTGGTGGTGCCGATGAGCAACAATGCCGCCGCAAAAACATTGACGGTCCAGACCAGCATCATCAACGGCATCATAACCGCCTCAGCCACACCGGAGATCCAGGCGCCAGGCAAGCCCGACCTCTTCGAGACCAGCGGCAATAGCGGACAGTACAGTTACAGCTATCCACTCTCCGTTGTGCCGGGTCCGGCTGGCTTTATGCCACAGTTGGCGCTCTCCTATTCCAGTCAGAGCCCTAATGATCGTCATAGCCGACGCGCACCTGCCGGTGATGAGGGCGATGGCTGGTCGCTTAGCTTAGGCTCGATCACAGTACAGTCGTACCCATCGAGTAGCACGGGAGGAGCAACGACCTGGTTTTTCCTCAATGGCGTCGATGGGATCAGCGACCGTCTGATACCCATTCCCGGTAAGACCGGATACTACGACACGCAGCACATCTCGCATTTGAGCATCCAGTGGAATGGAGATCACTGGCGCATCTTTGCGAAAGATGGCCCATACTTCGAACTGGGAAAAACCAGCGATTCCCAGCAGAAAACCGCCTCAGGGGTCTATGAGTGGGATCTGGATAAGATCCTGGCGCCGTTTGACTCAACCAGCCAGGTCAAAACCATGTTTGTCTCGTATTACCAGGAATCGCCTGATGGCGGTACAACGATTCGCGATGCTGGCATCAAGCAGATCCAGTATGGGTTTGCCACTTCGAATACGGCCAGCAGTCTGAATCTGGTGGCGGGTACCGTCGATTTCCACTATCATGCTCCGAGCACCTCTTCCTCCAAAGACGGGCTGGGCAATCCGTGGACCGTGGCTTATGGTACCAACTACAACTGCACCAATCCACCCAGTTCCACCACGCTGCGCTGCGATGACCCGGTGCAATCTGGCTCCGTTGCCGCGCCCAGCGTCATGTCTACGCTGACCCTGGACTCGATCACCAGTTATGTCGGCGCTGATAGCGCGAACCAGCCAGCCTATCGCTATAACTTTACCTATCAGGATACGCCTTTTACCACCAATTACACCGATCCCATTACCAAGACCCAGGAGACAGCCTCGGGCGAGCATCTGCTGACCCAGATTACGCCGACGATCTATACGCAAGGGACACCAAATGCGCGCAAAAGTCTCGTACTTGGGTATACCAGTTCATTAAGTGACAGCTATTATGATCCCAAGCAGAATTTCACCGGCCTGACTTCCTGGAGCTACCTCAACCATTATGAGGATCTGCAAACGGGAGAAGGGGCTGCAATCACTTATGCTACGGCCTATGGCAACATGGTCGGTACCCCCTATACCACCGATAGCCAGGGCAATGTCACCGACGACCGCTTCGATCCGCTCTATTGCACCAATAATGCCAATAATAGCGACACCAGCAAACGTTGTACGGGAGTTTACGCTCACCCGGAGACCGATAACTGGAGCCTGCAAGTGGTGACGCAGATCTCTGCTTTGGGAACGGATAGCAGCGGGATCTCAACGCCGACGACTACGACCTATCACTATGCCTTAACCGCCATCCCATCCAGCCAGACCCCCGTTTCCAGTTGCAACCCGATTACCGGAACCGGTGTGCCGGCTCAGGAGGCTGATTGCGTGGCCGATAACTGGTCGCCCGGCTATAATGGGACGCAAGCCCCGCAGCCTGATGCCGACTGGCAGGACTTCTATCACGCCGAGTACCGAGGGTTCAACATTGTCTATACCACCAGCGCCTCTAACAATCTGACGGTTGATTACTACTTTACTATGGGGGGCTGGTGGGTAGGTGACTCGGGAGGGATGACCTACAACGGCGGTCAGAGCTATCAGGAGGATGTTTACCAGGGCAATGTGGCAACCCCGAGCGCGTTGTTGCGCGAAACTCTTAACTTCTATACGGGGACAAATGTTCCGGCTGGCAACCTGTATCCCCATAACTCCTGCCACGGCCTGGAAAATCCCGTCTATCCGGGCTGTGTTGTGGCAATGGTGGAGACGAAAACCACTTTCTTTGAGCGCAATACTGCCAACGCACCCTGGATTGATACCCAGTATACCTACGATGATCTGCCCACCTCTGGCGGGGTCGCGTCTGGCTATCACAACGAGACGCAGGAGATGATCAGTAGTTCGAATGCGCCAACGGTCACAAAAAAGTGGCAGTATGTAACGACTGATCAGACAGATAGCAGCAGTGGCTCGCAAAACTACTACATTGTGGATACGGTTTCGCACAGCGAAACCGATGATTCGAGCGGGCATATCTGGGATTGCGCATATAATCTTTATGATGAAGGTAAGCCTTCAGGTATGCCTTCTCCGGCAGCGGGCTTGCTCACGAAAGCGCAGACATACGCCAGCTCGGATTGTAGCGCCCAGACAACGCCACTGACGCGCGACTATACCGGTTATGACCAGTACGGCAACGTTGTGGCTACGGCTGATAGCGTAGCGACCGCGAACAAATCGATCTATGCATCAGTTGGTTGCACGGTGGCTACTGCGCCGGTGATCATGACCGGCTCCTGGCCCAATACGCGCTATACCACCTGTACCACCTATGACACCACCCACACGGCTAATCTGCCGGTTACACAGACGAACGCGCTCGGTCAAGCAAGCAGTACGAACTACGACTATACGTCAGGCGCTCTGCCGAGCAGTGCCACGGATATGAACGGGCAGGCTACCAGTTTCAGTGTATCCTACTCTGGCACCAATGAGGTCATCGGCGTGAGCCAGCCGGGGGAGACCGGCTCGTATACTACCAGGCAGAGTGAGAACTCACAATGCACCGGTACGAGCACGCTGCCCTGCTACGAGATCGACTCGAATAGCGCACTCTATCCTAACGCCATCTCGCGCACATTCTACGATGCGCAGGGACGGGCGGTTGAGACACGTACGCCTGGCCCCACGCCTGGCAATGACACGGTGGTGATGACGGTCTACAACGACCAGAACAATACCGTCTTCAAGACCGTGCCGTTCCAGGTAGCCGCTGGCTCCGGCTGGATCGATCCCAATGGGGCCAAAGACATCAATGGCAATACTCCGGCAGGCACAACAACGTTTATGGACGCGCTGGGACGCACGATTGCGACTCAAGACCCCAACTTCGGCTCAGCCCAGGAACTGGGGCTCAATTGCTCAACCGTGCTTACCGGCAAATATACCGCCTGCACCAATTACAGCATTGGTCAGGCTGTTGGGGATAGCGCCTACTACTCCTTAACCACCGGAGTGGACCCCAATGGGCATGTAAGCCAGAGCTTTGCTGACTCACTGGGTAACGTCCGTTATACCCAGACCAATAGCGGTGTGTATGGCGGCACGCTCACCGTCACGAAACAAACCCAGACGCAGTACAACGCACTGGACAAGCCTACCTCGGTTGTGGTCACGGACAAAGCGCCGCAATCGGGCCAAACGATTACCAGCGTCACAACGACTATGACCTATGACGATATCGGGCGTCTGCTCACGGTGAACGATCCTGACCAGGGCACGCTCAGCTATAGCTACGATCCCGATAGCCATGTAACCTCGGTAGTACAGACCTCCGGCTCGAACACGCGCACGCTGGGCACTAACTACGATCTGCTGGGCCGCATAGGTTGCGAACAGACAGCAGCGCCGACCTTCAACACGACCGGCGCCTGTAGCGCGGGCAACCCCTTGCTACAGAACACCTATGACACCACCTTACTGGGCACCAAAGGGAGCACTGATTTCCCTGTCGGGCATCTGACTCAGAGCGTGGCTACAACCTACTATCCTGACGGTACCTCCGCCACGGTCACAAATCAGATGCAGACTGACCAGCGTGGGCGCGCCATCACTCACCAAATGCAGTTGGGTTTGCCCTCCGGCTGGAGCGTGACATCGGCGCTGCCAACCTACCAGTTGACCCAGGCGTACAACGATGTCAATCAGCCCACCACCACCGCTACGGCGGGAGGTCAGGCGTCGTACACCTTTAGCCAGGTCTACGACTCTACTAACGGCACCCTGCAAGGGCTGAGCAACAACGGCACCGCCACTGCTAACCTGGCAACACTCGCCTACAACGAGTTCGCCCAACTGGGCAGCATCACCCTGCTCAACGGCGCTAGCTCGTCTCCGGCCAGCATCGCCAGCGAAACCTTCAACTACGATGCCAACCTGCGCCCGCTCAGCCTGACCGCGAACTGGCTGTCTGGTAGCAGCAACAGCGGGCAAATTCTAGGTCAGAGCCGCTCCTTTGACAACGCGAGCAACGTAACCAGTGTGAACAACGTCTTCGCGTCTGTCCCAGGTCAGAGTGGCTCAGGTGGTACGGAGACGCAGAATTTCTGTTACGATGAGCAGAACCGCATGACCTGGTCCGGCAATGGCGGTACGCAGCCAGGAGCGGGCAGTGGCACCTGCGGCTCTGGCACGCTGAGCAATTCCATCAGCGGCGCAGGCTACACGGCTCCGTTTACCTATACTAATCTCGGTCAGATCTGGCAGGGACCAGTCAATGGGCAGGGCAGCAATCAGCAGTATCTCTACTGCAACAGTCAGCCGCACCAATTGAGTGGGATCTACCCTCTGGGAACCACCTGCGCCAGCAAAGGCAGCGCCACCGCTTCTTACAGCGCCGGTTACGACCCCTGGGGCAACATCACCAGTCGAACATACAATAACACCACGACCACGTTCTCTTACGATCAGCTCAACCGTCTCGTCCAGTCCAATGTCGGCAGCAACCAGGAGTTCTACGTCTACGATGCCGGCGGGCAGCGTGTGCTCAAGCGTTCCATCAGTGGCAGTACGACGACTCTCACGGCCTACGCCTTCGGCCTGCAAGAGCTGACGTACACCGGCAGCGGAGCACTGTCGAGCCAGACCAATTATTACAGTCTGGCAGGTCATCTGATTGGTTCAACCAACGGTACGACCACAACCTACGACCTGACTGACGCGCTGGGCAGTGTGCTCATGAGTCTGAGCAGTAACGCCGTGCTTGGTGAGCAGGTCTACGGCCCCTATGGCAACCAGCGCTACAGCGCGGGCACGATGGGCACCGATAAGGGCTACACTGGTCAGTTCCACGACGATGTCACGGGTCTGGATTACTACAACGCCAGGTATTACGATCCGGTAATCGGTCAGTTCCTCTCGCCGGACAGTGTGCAGGGCAACGCGCAGGGAATGAGCCCGTATGCGTATGTCGCGGAGAACCCGGAGACGATGACGGACCCGACGGGACAACGGTTTGTTAATGGTGATGGTACCAAGTCTGCCAGCATACAGACAGATCCCAATACTGGTCATACAGTCATCGTTGTTTTTGCATCAGACGGCTCGGTCAGTAAGTTTACTCCCAGTCCCGACCCCAAAAAACATCCGAAACCCACGGTAGTGCGCCCTGGCTGTGATGCAGCATGCCAACGAGGAAAACGCGATAGACAGCTCCTTCTTGATCGCCTCGCCAAAGAGCGAGCGCGTGAGCTGGCAGGTGAGGATGCGGCACTGATGATCACGACCATACTGTCCGACCTTACTGGCTTAGCCATGGATTCGGGGATTATAGGGGCGGTTGTCATTGACATTGTTCGTCTCATTGTCCATCTAGCCAAACTCGGGTTTGATATAGCCGAGGCAGCAGGCGCTACTATATCGGGTTTCTGGGGGACGTTGAAAACGATAGTGAATGCTGCAAGCTGGGTAATGACTGCGGTGTCCGCAGTGCAGGGATTTTTCTCTCTCCTCTTCCCTGGAGAAGCACTGGAGGGTCTACTTGGTCATTTTATCAACACAGCTCGAAACCAGTTTGTAACGTGGAGTCAGCGGATACTGAGAAGCTTGGTCAGGGGAACAACATTCATCACGAACACGAACGGGGAGTATCAGCAGCAAGTGGATCAGGTTAAGGGCTATACGGACAGTCAAGCATACCAGGTGTGTATGCTTGATGGATTGTCCGGGTGTTAAGCTTCCTGGGACCAAATTATAAAGAATCAGGGTATTCCTTACTATTAAGGTGGGGAGTACCTTGATTCTTGTATACAGAGCTGTATATCGACAAACAACGAGGAGAGAAGACATTCTCCGCTCAAACAGAGTGAGTTCGGGGTAAGCGAATTGAAAGGGGGAAGGCGATAAATCGCGCAAGACGCGATAAATCGGGTCCCTACGAAATTATATGGAATTATGTGGCAGTTGTGCAGGATCATCCCGCCAACAAAATTCCCACAGCCAGCACGAGGCCACCGAGCCAGAAGCTGAGGCCGAGCGATTCGTGTAAGATGAGGGCGCTGAGCAGGCCGCCGACGAGGGGTTGGGCGAAGAAGAAGATGGCGCTTACACTGGCCGGCAAACGCTCCACTCCTTTGTACCAGAGAAACCAGGCCAGCGCGGTCGCGCCTATGCCTAGATAGAGGATGCTGCCAAGCGAGTTTAACGAGAGCGTGGTAATCGGGTGCTGGAATAGCTCCCAGGCGGCGAATGGGACGAAAAAGATCAGGCTCCAGATGGTGGCGTAGGTCGAAACGCTCAACGCCGATAAGCTGCGGACCAGCGGCGCGCCCAGCACGGTAAATAATGCCCATGCCAGCGCGGAGATGATCAGCAGCGCATCCCCCAGCAATGCTTGCAGGTGCGTGGATTCCGCTGTGGACCATCCTCCGATGCCGACGATGAGGATAACGCCCGCCAGCGCGATCAGCATGCCGACAATGGTGCGCCAGTGGGAGCGCTCACGCAACAAAATCCAGGCGATGGGGACGATAAAAACGGGCGTGATAGTGGTCAATAGCGCGCCATCGTGCGCTGTCGCCAGATCTGTGCCGGTAAATTGTGTGATGATGGTGGCCGCGATGCAGAGGCCGAGCAGCGGCAGACGCCTGCGCTCGCTAGTGGTGAGTTTCTGCGCTGGCTGAGTCTGAAAACGCTGGCTGAGCCAGAGTGTCAGCCATAATGCGAGGCCGCCGATCAGCAGGCGGAACAGTCCGAGCGTCACCGGAGGGATAGCGCCAAAGCTGGCCTTGCTGACAACGTACATGCCACCCCAGAGGCATGAGGCTCCAAGCGGAGCTAATCCCGCTATGGCTTTAGATGTCTGCCGATGATGCGTTGTGGCTGGCTGCATGTTTGCTGTTATTCTCGCTATTCTACCGCAAATCCGCGTTCGTTGAGCAGTTTTTCGACCTGGGCCAGATTTTCAGGATCGACGCGCACCAGGCGGCTCTCGTGCTCAACCTCGGTTCCCAGTAGCAACTTGAGCTCTTCATCGCTTTGCAGGTCCTGTAACACCTGGGCTGGGAGGCGCAGCATCGGGCTACGCTCTATCGCAATCTGCTGCCGTTCCCCGTAGCCTCCTCCCCATAGTTTGAGGCGGATCAGCAGGGAACCAGGGATGCCTCCTGCGCAATATTGTTGCAGGAAACGCAGGATATAGTCAAGCGGGATGCCTTCTTCTCGCGCACGCAGGAGTGATGCCGGCGTGAGCTGATACCAGCCGGTGTTCTCTTCGCAGTCGCTGAAATGCTTGACCTCGGCAGCCAGGTAGAGGTCCAGTACGGCGTAAAGAGGCTGTAAAAGGCCGTCGTCATGCAGCCGCCATTGTGGTTCATGGGTGACCAGGCGTCCATTTTCTACTGCTGTGTCCTGTGTGGGAGCCGTTGATAGCGCGGGCAGGTAGTGACGCTGCCAGAGGATTTGCTGGACTGCGGCGAGCTGGTGAGGCACAACTTCGGCGAGCAGAGGAGAGAGACGGCGCCCTAAGAGATGGCGCGTCGCATCACTGGCAAATAGCTCATCAAGCAGGACGGCGTTGTCCACTTCTAAGAGCGTTGCTCCCTGCCACACCTCCACGCGTCGGGCCTGGCGCTCCCACTCGACCAGCGAGTAGCGCACATTCTGAGGAATATCGCCTCCTACTGCCTGCTCCAATGTTTGCTGGATGGCATCAACGTGCAACCCTTTCTGGATGGCGCGCGTCACGCTGGCCTTTGTTAAACGATATTGCGCGATATGCTCCAGGCTGGTTCGTTCGGCGAAACGATCCAACTGCACGAGCAGCAATTCGGAGACGGGGGCGAGCGCGATCAGTTCGAAATTGGGTTGCACGATCAGCCGTCCCCATGCCTCTGGCTCCTGTCGCGGCTCTGCGTTGCTCATGATGGCTACCGCTCCTGCTGAGAGCCGGAAGGTGGTGGGACTCTCTTTATTTTCAAGCTCTATGACTCCCAGCCAGTGCAGCGGGCCTGTGACGACGGTACGGATGAAGCCGCCCTCCACCAGGTGCCATCCTTCGCGATGGGTGAGCCAGCCTCGACGCAAGCGGAAGTCCCAGCCATAGGGATTGCTCCCGCTCGAATAGCGTTCGGCTCGCGGGCCATACTGGCGTGGGAAGAGCAGATAGGGGATATAGAGCTTAGTACGGGCGATCAAAGCCGAGATATTGTGCCACTCATCTATGCGCTGATGGACCAATCGTTCGATCAGTGCCTGCCGTGCTCGGATGACTTCTTCATGGGCCGGGTCAAGGTGCCCCGGCCCTGGACGGACATTGACTTCTGGCAGGTACAATAAATCGTTCCAGAGCGGGGTTTCTAAATACAGACGGTAGCAGCGGCGTGTCCTCTCTATCAATGGCAGGGCGAAGTAGGCTTCAGCAGGCGCGGCATATAACGCATTGTGTCGCTCTTGCAGCAGCCCCAGTTTCATCAATAGCAGCCGGATGAAGAGAAGATGTGGGGCATCGCTCTCAACACGAATCTGCTCGCCATGAGTCTGGATATGTATATGTTCCATCACATGGCGCAGGGAGGAACGGGAGAGCAGGCCGTTATTCACCAGCGAGATCCCTTCGCGCAAAGCAGCGACCAGCGACCAGTAAAGGTACAGCGTGCGCTGCAAGCTGCGTGCCAGTTCGCCTACCTCTTCCAGGTCCTGCCCTGCCAGTTGATCCTCCTCCGGCCCCCATTGCGTTGCAACGGCCTCCCGCACTGCCAGAGGTACGATCAGCACGCCATCGTGAATGCCGTTGGCGTAATCGCGACCCACAAAGTTCGTTTGCTTACCCCAGAAAATCAGCCCCAGACCGAGCAGCCGCCGCAGCGCCAGCTCAAAGGCGCCATGCGGCTGCGGCACCGGATATTGCACGGATAGCCCCGGCTGGAGCCGCGGCACTTCTGGCAGCCCAGGAGCAGGCTTTTCCGTTGTGAGCAGGCCGGCATTGGTGAAGTAGAGCGCGAGATCGCGGCTATTGGCTCGTCCTCCGCAGGAAACCAGTTCGCGCAGAATCGCTGCATCCAGTTCGTCCAGGCCCGGTAGCGTTGCCGCAAGTGAGGAGGAGTCCAGGAGATGCTGGGCAATTTCCAGCATATTGGCCGAAGAAGAATCAGAGGAAAGAGATGCACTGCTGATCTGCTCGCCCGCCTGTATGCGCAGAGATACGGGCACGCGCCGGGCCTTTATCATCGATTGCAGGTGATAGGTCGGCACCGTTCGCAGCAGATCAAGATCACTCTGTTCCATAGATGTCCTCGTCATGTAAAAGAGGGGTCTGCCCATGACGCTTGAGTTCGTCGATGACCCGCTCGGCACCCGGCTTCTTGAGCACCAACAAGGTTGGATGGATGGCCTGTACAACCTGTTTATCTAACGAGGTCGTGACGGCAAGTTCGCGCATCACTGTGCCATCCATCGTCTCCAGCAGGGTTGCTCCAGTATAAATGCGTACGCGCCCATAGCTGGCTACCCAGCGTTCGAGTTGCGCTACCATAATCGACAATGGACCATCCTGCGCAACGGCGTTCGTCCTCAGGGCGCGCAGCAACTCCAGGAGTTGCATTGGATGTTTCCCCTGGCTCAAGGCGTCTCCCAGGGCTCTGGGTGTTACGCGGTAGCGCAGGCGATCAGGCCGCACGCCTGCTGCTTCGGTGAGGGCTTCCATGATTTCGATCACCGGCCAGGCACGCGGGGAGCAGCGAACCAGTATCTCCTCCGTGTCTATTACTTCTAACGAGTCGGAGGGAACTCGGTAATTATAGGCCGGGGTTTCCTCATCCGGGAGGATTCCACTCAGGAGCCAGCCCGCTATCGGGGTCAGGCGGAATGCGAGCAGCCTGCCTTCGGCTGAAAGGGCAACGTCACAGGCTCCCCACCAGTGCAGCGGACCCAGCAGGAGATTGGCCAGATAAAAGACATCGGCCCGCAGCCAGTCGCTCAGTTGCATAGGACGCAGAGGCCGTCCCCCTTCCTGCTCTAACCACCAGTGCGGCGAAGAGAAGAGACGCTGACGCCTTTGCAAGAATAGAGGGTTTAAGCGATAGACGAAGCGGGAGAAGCTCTGGAAGCTGATCCATTGCTGCAACGGGGCCTGGGCTAGCAGCGCGATCACCGTTTGCCGCGCCTCGCTATTCTCAGCATCCAGCTCACCTGAACGCAGAATAGGCAGGTTGAGCGAGGTTGCGCGGCAGCATAAGCGCAGCCCTTCTTCTCGCAAATCAAAAAGCTCTCCATAGGAGGACTGCATCAACCATAGCTCGAAGAGGTCACGCATCACTTCGGCGCGGGCAGGGCCAAGCAGCAACTGAGCGGCGTTGGGCAGGATACGCAAATAGGGTGTGCCGCTATCATCTTTGTGTAAGATATCGGCCAGCCGCAGGAGGCGCACGGCGAACCGTAGAAACGCGGGCGGGCGCGGCACAAGCTCCTGTAAGGCCGTGAGCAGCGATGATGAAGGCATATCAGCCGGTGGCGGCACGGCCACAGAGTTATCGCCAGCCGCAGGAGTGAACGAGCGCGTAAAGGTGAATGTGTCGGGGAGCCGTGCTGCGCTGCCGCGCTCGTGGCGCTCATCATCATGTTCGAGCCGGTAGCCATTTAATGCGCGCGCGACCAGCAGCAGTTCCGCCAGCAGGTTGTACGCTTCCCCCAGGCGAATATCCGGCGTTTCTCCGCGTTCGTCAGCGTGCTCGACATGATAAGGTGTGCTGGGTACCATGACCCGCAGGGCGGCCCGCACTTCTGTGGGGACATACCAGCCGATATCGAGCAGGCCGCCGCTCAAATTGAGGCGTTGTTGCGGGGTGCTCCCCAGGCCAATGCGGAAGAGCAGGGCTTTGTTTTGGAGCGTGACCAGAATGCCTTGAAGCTGATTGGCATGGCCCAGAGAGAATCGCTCGTACAGCCCGCGCAGGTCTTCGTCGGTGACCGAGCCGCCAGCCAGGGAGATGGCTGCGAGCAATTGACGTTGAGACTTTTCCAGCGTGGTTGCGATGCGACGGACCACTTCCGGCTGACTCAAGGCTACCACAATAGCCTCCGCGAGCTGTGGCTTGCTCAGGCCATTCGAGGTAATCTCATATTCGCGTGCAATACCACGTAGGTCGCTCAATCCGAGTTGTAGCAGAATATCTAGCGTGCTGGTCTGGGGCGCTGAACCCCGTGGGGTCACAATGGGTTTGCCCGGCCTGAGGGAACGTGCTGGTCTGACGCTCGGCTCTGTATCCTGGACCGGCTCCTTTTCTGCTGTCTCTTCACCAGGAGCGGTCGCTGCAAATACTGGCGCAAAGGTGGAGGGGCGGGCCAGCCATTGATAGAGCAACGCAGCAGCATGTACGCAAAGCGTTGCAGTGTTATGACCGCAGAGGCAGGTGCTGACCCACTTCGTTGCGCTTTGCATCTCAACTTCGACCTGATAGGGATGCAGTCTTGTTGTGGCTTTTGTCTCGCTATACGCCGGGGGAGCTCCATCATCTTGCATAGAAGGAACATCAACGGTTCCACTAATACGCGCTTCCTGACGTTGTGTGCTATGTACCGCTCCGATTCGGCAGTACTCCTGCCCTAATGACGCCGTTGTTAGCCCTGCCATACGAATAATATCAGCGGCTCGTAGCCGCTGTAGAGCACCTGGTACAACATTTTTCATACACGCAGACTCTTACAATTTATCCGCAATTGAACTACGTTTGATCATAATAGCATGAATATGATCGTCTGGTCAATTGTACCATTGTCTCTCCAGGGCCATTTAATTCTTCTTTTTTGCCCCCTTCGGGGGCGAGGGGGGGAGAAGAATGAGCGGGGACACCCCGCGCCCCGCAAGGGGCTATGCCCCTTGACCCCTTTTCTTCAGAGAATTAAATAGCCCTGTGTCTCTCGCCAGGGCTTTTCAGTTTTCCTCTCCTCTGACTCCTGCCGACGGGATTCGCGCCCCGAACGGGGCACAGGGCAAGGGGAGAGAGGTGCAGGCAACGCCGCGACGCGGCGTTGCCTGCACCTCTCTCCCCTTGCGAGCAGGGCGAAGCTCTGCGAGCATGACGAAAACTGAAAAGCCCTGTTGTCTCTCGCACACCTCCCTGCGTTCTCCGAAATACTACAATAGGAGTATATAGTACTTTATACCTCTATTATAATAGAGGATGAGAAAAAGAAGAGGAAAATATTCATAAAGTATGCATAATAGGTAAAAAAGTAAGAAAATATTGAAAAATGTATTGCAATTTTACGGATGAAGGGATATACTCATCAACATGTTGGTAGATAGTGTGGTGTAGTAAAGAAAGTGAACAATTTTATGTCCTCTTACAAATCTTTCCTGGTATTGTGCTGCATTCCTCATAAGCCCAAGAATTGTCGCGGCCTGTATCATGGTTATTGTCCTGGAAACGATTGCTGGATTTCTCCCCATGCATGCAGCTCCATTGCAATCTCTATGCCAGTCGTTTTATGTGCCCGTTGCTCTGGGAAGCGGGCTTCCTGTTCAATATAAGATTTATGGCGAACTCTGCAATCCCTCTAGCGGGCCAAGCAGAACGGTCCAGTTACTCGTCCCCGGAGCCACTTATGGTCATGTCTACTGGGACTTCCCTTACCAGCCTGAAACCTACTCGTATGTGCATGCGCTTAACGCAGCAGGATATAGTACCTGTAACATCGACCGTATTGGTATTGGAAAGAGTTCGCACCCTCCCATCGGGGCTATTAACCGTTGCTATGTCAACCAATGCCTACGTTGTCCACGAGGTTGTGCAGGCCCTGCGCTGCGGGAGCATAGGGACGCAGCCCTTCACGCAGGTGTTGCTGGTGGGGCATTCGCTAGGCTCGGCTATTAGCTGGATCGAGGCTAGTACATATCATGATGTCAATGGTGTGATCATCTCGGGATTGTTGCATCTCGTCAATGCAACCAACGTGGCGTCTGTTGTGACGACTCTTTATGCCGCGACACTCGATCCGCGCTTTGCAGCCGATGCGTTCAATTTGAACTATGCCGGTTATCTGACGACGAAACCGAGAACGCGCGGACAGAGTTTCTATTATCTTCCCAATGCCGATCCTCAGGTTATTGCCACCGATGAGGCAACAAAAGAAACGGTCACTCCAGTTCGTGCATGGTGCTGGCTATGGCTGCGAGGGCGGCAGTTTCGGCCCGCAAGATGCGAGGGCCAAGAGTGATAGGCTGCACGCTATGACGTTGGGCCAGGATGACTTCCTCCTCGGTCAGGCCGCCTTCCGGCCCGATGAAGAGCATGACCGTGATGGGGGACTTTGCTGGCTTGCGTGCCGCCTGCAACGCGGTGCGCAAGCTGGTGATATGCTCCTCTTCCCAGGGTATGAGCGCGATTGCGTCAGGGGGAATGTCATTGAGTGCATGCATCAGGGGGCGGATCGGCAGCAGTTCGGGGAGACACGCACGCCCGCACTGTTCGGCGGCTTCCTGGATGATCCTCTGCCAGCGCTGAATCTTGGCAGGTCCGGCCTCTTCTAAACCAGACATGGAGCGCCGGCAGAGCAGCGGCACGAAGCTTGCCACGCCCAGCTCAGTGCCCTTTTCCAGAATCCACTCGAAACGGGCCGATTTGAGTAGCCCCTGACAAAGGATGATGCGTATCGGCGACTCGCTCTTCCCGGGTCGCCGTTCCAGTATCGTCACTTCTACGCCCACCCGGCTGCTTCTGCTGATGGCGCAGAGCCATTCGTCGCCGCTATTATCGAGCAGCACAAGCTGTTCATCGATGGCTAAGCGCAAGACGTCGCGTACCTGGTGCGATTGCTTCTCTGGTAGCACGATAGTGCCCGTTGGCGTTGCTAGCAGCTCGGGCGCGACAAAAAAACGATGCATGGCTGACTCCTACTGGCGCTTACGATAGACGAGCGCGAACCAGTCGTCGATCTGACGCTGCTCGATTAGCTCCAATCCAGCAGTCAGCAACGGTCCCTCTGCATCAGGGCGGCGCGCTTCGATGATGCCGCTCACAATCAACATGCCTTCTTTTGCCAGCACCTGCGCTAGCTGAGGAGCAATTGAGCCGATGATATGCGCGATAATATTTGCCAGCACCAGATCGTACTGCCCCTGTTTGCGGGCCGCTTCCTCTTCGCTCAACACGCCCAGCACAACGCTGATCCGCTCCTGTGAATCGTTCATGGCTGCGTTGGTAAGGGCGCTCTCGGTCGCGACGCTGCTGTTGTCGATGGCATCCACATGCGCCGCGCCAAGCTTTGCAGCAGTCAGCGCCAGAATGCCCGATCCCGTACCGACATCCAGCACGCGCATCCCTGGCTGGATGTGTTGCTCAAGCAGTTCCAGGCACATGCGCGTGGTTGGATGCAGCCCGGTACCAAAAGCCATGCCGGGATCGAGCGTCAAGACAATGTCGTCTGGCTCGGGTTCATAGGAACGCCAGGATGGTCGAATGACGATATGCTGCCCTATATGAGTGACATGGAAGTATTCTTTCCAGGCATTGGCCCAGTCCTCTTCGTTGACTGTTCGCGTATGCAGTTCGCCGACGAACTGCGCTCCCAGGCTGGAGAGATGCCACAGCCCTTCCGCTACCCGCTGCCTTGCCTCCTCTTCCTGACCGTCAAGAGGCAGATATGCATGCACGGTAACAGGCTGCCCCTGTCGCACCCGGTACTCCTGTCCCTCATCGATCAGTTCGATTGGTTCCTCGATTGCCACTCCCCCCGTCGTATAGCGGCTTAACAGTTCGCTGACCGACTCCACCGCCTCAGGATGAGCCTTCACGGTCAATTCTAACCAGTGCATTAACGTAACTTCCTATCTTCTCTTGAAAATTCAATTTTATGCCTGTTGGGCGTCGATGGCATAATAATCATAAGTTGTTTTGATCTCGAAGCCGCAGGAGCGATAGAGACCGATGGCGTTGACATTATCGGTTTCGACGTCCAGCATGATCATTTTCTGGCTGCGCGCTCGTATGCTACGAATAACCTCCTCAAGCATTTGTCGTCCGTAGCCGCGTCCACGGTAATCGGGCAGCACGCCGAAGCCGTAAATGCCGATGCGGTCCGGGGCTTCATGCAGGCGCAGCGTCCCGACCGGCTCTTCGCAGCCGACCGACTCTTCACCAAAGGTCGCGATATAGATGTAACAATTAGGCTCCTGCAAGAGCCTGCTCTGTGCGTGCCGCGACTCCTCCAGGGGATCGCCGAAACTGCCTGCTTGAATGGCGGCGAGGGCCTCCAGATCGGCTGAATCCGCGGCGCGGAAGAAGAGCCGGTCATCGAAGAAATTGCGCTCCTGGAAGTTGCTCAGCACCATTTCATGCTCTGAAAAGTCGAGCTGACCTCCCACCGCTCTGCCAAAGGCTTGACCGGATGCGGACGTTCTTTCGCAGACGAGAATGACCTGCTTAATCCCGCGACTCAAACACTCCTCTCTAGCTGCGTTCAAGAGTGTCCGGCCTATGCCTTTGCGCCGGTATTCAGGATGAACCATGCCGGTTAGCTCCCGCTGATCAATGCCCCAGCTATCCATCGCCAGGTAGCCTACCAGGGTCTTGCCTTCATAATAGAGAAAGTCGTTGACCTCAATGCCCGGTCGCGATTGCAGCATGTCCCAGAGGATGCGCATGTGCAATCCTTCGTAGTTATCACAGATATCCGTTAATTGTCTGATCTCAGCCAGCTCAACCTCGTTCAGCCGTTGCTTTGCCACCAGCTCCTGTGCTTTTCCGTCGGCCATGCGATGCTCCTCCAGTGAATTTATGGTACGCCTTGTTATCCAGCCGACCAACGCTCCCACGATGAATCGGGGAGCTATCGCGTCTAGCTGCGCTCAGGTCGGCTGCGAGGAATGCCTTGTTTGTAATGACTAGATGCTCTCTATCATACCAGATATGACCAGTATGTTTGAGCCGGTCCATTACGGCGCGCAGGGCTTTTCCGTTTTCGTCATGCTCGCAGAGCTTCGCCCTGCTCGCAAGGGGAGAGAGGTGCCGGCAACGCCGCGACGCGGCGTTGCCGGCACCTCTCTCCCCTTGCCCAGCGCCCCGTTGGGGGCGCGAGCCCAGGCAGCAGGAGTCAGGAGGAGAGGAAAACGGAAAAGCCCTGCTATGGCGCGCCAGTGAGGCGGCGCAGATCATTGCATCCGCGCCAGGATTATCGGTGATAGTTGGGGAGGTCATTGACTAATTCGCTGAAGTGAGTTCGGGGAAGGGTGGACACTGTAGGGATGCGCATCCCTACAGCGCCGCATATGCTGCCTGCACCCTTGTTCCATTCTCGTTTAGCTGGTAGCCCGTTCCTACTTTTGTAGCCACGTTCGTTTCGTCATAATACACCAGGCAGATATGGTAGGCATGCGCGTAGGTCGTGATCGCCTGGTTGTATTGCGCGAAATCGTTGCAGCCGCCCCATTCAGTAAAGGCCACCGCTTTATCGCTGCGTTGCGAGAAACCAACCTGTTCATTGGCGTTCCCAGGCCATCGCTGCCACACGTAGCTCAGAGGCTCGCTGCAATTTTTCGTGCCATAGAGACCTTGAAAGCCGTCGTAAACGTGAAAATCGTATACCAGGTTGGATTCGGCAAAATTCGGCACGTCGCCATGAATGATCGGGTTGACGTCACCTTTGTAATTGGGGCCACCTAAAAAGATGAGCGAGCGTGGATTTTGTGCCCGGATGGTCTCTATCAGTATGTTGGTGTTGTGGTACCAGGTCTGGGCATCGATGCTATTCATCTCGTTCCAGCTATCATAGAGGACCGCGGGATCGTTGGCGTAGCGCCCGGCAATACTTTGCCACATCGTAATTGCAGGCTGGATATATTGCCCCGTTGTCAGATCTTCGGGACCGCCCAGGCCCTGCTGGTAGTTGCGTTTCGCCTGGTTCTGGGTGGGACACTGTTTCACGCTCCCGCCGCAAGGTGGATTCTGGAATTGTGGCCCCTTCGTCAGAATCACGTAATTGCCGTAGTTCTCCGCCCATTTGATTACCTGTCCTATCCAATCCTGATAGTTCATCTGCGCCAGTGGCACATAGACATTCTCATTCCACCAGGTCGTATTCACGGGAATGCGCCATACGTTGGTATGAAAAGTCTGGCTATACCAAGCGATCCCCTCCTCGCTGATGCGTGTCTTAGGGCCGCCACCCACGGCGTTGCCAAACTCCAATTGCGACCAGTTGAACCCCCGCAGATTGATAATGCAGCCCTCATCGTTGACAAAATAGCCATGAGCGACATGTAGCCAGGAAAAAGTATAGCCGTTGCTCGTCTTCCTCACACCGCAGGTGACCGCGCCCGGACTTCCTCCCGTCCCGGTCCCGCCTCCTATCTGTGGTTGCGGTACGTAAAGCTGCATATATACCAGAATCCCGGCCCAGATAGCAAGTGCTGCCAAAATAACCAGACCGATTGTCACTATGTGCCGACTCATCTCCTCATCCTCTCACACATCATATCGTAGGGACCCGCTTTAGCGCGTCCTGCGCGATTTATCGCCTACCCTTTATCGCCCACTCTGTAAAAACTCACTTGTACTCCTTAAAAACTCACTTGTACTCCCTCATTCTCGTCCGTAGCTTCCGCTTCACAATCCCCCCATCCTTAGCTTGTCCGGGTACCTCCGTCACCTGTTCGAATGCCTCCTCGATCACGCGCCCGTTCAGTTCATCGGGTCTGGGTACCTCCATGCGCGCGAGAATGGTGGGCACGATATCGCAGACGTGGGTCGCTGCGATCTGTAGACCTCGTTTTACTCCAGCCCCATAGAGATAGAGTACTCCATCGGGATGGTGTATGCCAGTGGTCACATCGCTTTTCTCCCACAGCTTGCCGCGCCCCAGCTCGGTCGCCAGCGTCGTTCGTTCGTTCGCCAGCACAATCAGGTGACGCTCGGGCGGAGCAAACGGGCCAGATCCATAGACCTCCTCGCGGTGCATCTCCACAAAAAGTCGCTCCCCACTCTCAGGATCTACCACATCTCCTAACCTCTGCATCAGCTCCTGTATATCCTCCTCCGCAAGCTGATCATCCAGAAAAATATCGGCGTAGCCAGCCAGCGAGCCGGAAGCGGATGGTATCCACGCCCGCGTATGTGCCCAGTCCAGGTCGGGTAAGCGGACAGCATGCTGCGCCTTCTCAACCGCCATAATGCCGCCCTTGCGCAACAGGACGCGCAGCAGACGCGCTGGTTGTTGTAAGCCCAGGTCGCGCACAATCGCACGCGCCCGCCCCAGCACCTGCGCGCGATAGCGATTGCTGCTATGCCTCATACGCAGCAGGCCCAGCCTGCGCAGATACTCCTGAACGTAAAATTTGCGGCGCACCCCGCGAAACCCATGATCCGACACGATCAGCAGCAAATCATCGGCGTGCAATTCGTCCTGCATCAGGCCCAGCGCCTCGTCCAGCATCTGGTAATACGCAACCGCCTGGGGATGGAAATCCATAATCGCGTCCCAGCGTAAGTGCTGAATGCGGTCCGCGCCACTGCATGCCAGGAAACAGAAATCCCATCCCTTGCTCAACGCCAGCCGGAACATCTTGAGGCGCTCGCGCGTCATCTTGAGCGTCTCCGCAAGAGGATCGCCAATCTGGCCACCGGAGACCGCGGGATCAAGATCAATCTGATAGTTGGGCGCAACGCGCAACAGCTCATCCTTAAAACTGGATGGGTAGGTCACATTGGCCCGCGTATCGGGAGCCATATAGCCGCTGAGCATAATGCCATTCACCGGTTCCGGCGGATAGGTAAGCGGCACATTTGCCACCACCACCTGTTTGCCCCACTCGCTCAGAATATTCCAGATCGCCTTCCCTCCCCTGCGATGCGTCATCACATACGCCGCAGGCCCTATCCTCTCCCCGCGCCTCTGCACTACCCCGGCATCTCGACCGGTGGCGACGTGATTGATCGCGTCCGCTTTAGCGCCTCCTCCCTTCCGCTCATACCCCCAAAAATCGTATACCCCGTGGCCCGCCGGTAGCAGCCCGGTCGCAATAGACATCCAGGCCGGGGGCGTCATCGGAGGCGTAGTTGAACGCAATATCCCCCACGCGCCCTCATTACGCACACGCGCGAAGTTTGGCAGCAGCCCGCGCTCAATCATCGGGTCCAGAACGCAAAACGCCAGCCCATCAATGCCAAATAATAACACCCGCATACCCTTTGCCCCTTTCTTTCAGCACGTCAGCCGATGCTAACAATAATGACTAACGCAGCGTTGCCTTGTCGGACCGCAGTTGTCGCAGCTTGCGCGCAACAAGTTCGTCGTCGCCTTCTCCCAATGCTGTCGCATCCCTATCAACAAAAATCTCCTGCGCGACCCGTCCATCGAACGGTTCGTCCGCTGAGATGCCCAGCGTATGCAAAGCTGTCGGCACGAGATCATAGATTTGCAGGGCCGGCACCTGTTCCCCCTGTTTTATTCCCGCGCCCCAGGCCATGAATACCCCTTCCTTCTCATGAACGCCCTTGCCCTCGTCGAGCCGCTCCCAGAGGTTTTTGCGCCCGATATCGAGATGGAAGGTCGTGCCGCGATTGGGGACCAGGATGAGATGCTCCTCATTGGGACGGAAGGGACCTATCCCATAGGCATCGGTAGCATAAATAGCTTCGGCCAGCGGTTCGCCGGTCTCAGGGTGGCGCTGGGCCGCCAGCGCCTGGCGCAGGTCCTCCATCTCCTCCGCAGTCGCCTCGGGCGAAAGAAAAATGTCGGCATTGCCCCCGCTAAAAGCCATAGAAGAGAGCACGCAGGCGTGGGTTTCGCTCCAATCGATCTCATCGAAGAAGGGACGATAGATCCCCTTCTTTTTCTCTATCGGCGGTTTGGGATAAAAGTGCTCATACGTCTTCCTCGTCTGGCGTATGACTCCCAGTAGATGCATTTTCTGGGCCGCCTCGCGCCCGAAGCCAATCAACGTCGCATGTTTTGCGCCCGGAGCCGTGCCGCGGTGAAGCAGACGCTGGCGGCACAGAAACTCGTTAATATAAAACCAGTTCCGTGCCCCTACAAAGCCATGATCCGACGCCAGGAAAAGCGCATCCTGCGGCGTTAAACGGTTGAGCACATCGCCCAGCGCGTCGTCAAGCAAACGGAAGTAGCGCGTCCCCTCGTGGCTCAACGCCTCAATTGAGTCCCAGATACGATGCTGGATACGATCAGGACCCACATAGGAAAGGAAAGCGAAATCCCACTCGTGCTCCGATAAAAGGTGTTGCTGCAAGCGCATGCGCTTCTCCGTCATATCCAGCACCGCATTGACAAAGTAGGCGGGGGAAGTCTTTGCCAGCGACAGATCAATACGATAATCGGGAACGATCCTGTAAACTTCATCTTTAAAGGCATGTGGAAACGTAAAAGGCGCTGACGCTCCAGGCGTCATCAATCCGCTTACCATAATGCCATTCACCGGCTCCGGTGGATAGGTCAGCGGCACGTTCAGCACGATCACGCGCTTGCCGTACTCGCTCAGAATGTTCCAGATCGCCTTGCCCCCTTTACGATGGGTTACCAGGCGAGACTGCAACCTGGGTGAAGTCACATCGAATTCCCAAAAATCAAAAACCCCATGCTTCGCGGGTTTCAGCCCCGTTACCAGCGACATCCAGGCCGGTGGGGTCATGGGTGGAACCGTAGAAATTAGCTCCGATACCACCCCTTCCCGCTGTAGACGAGCAAAGTTCGGCAAATCCCCCCGCTCGATTAACGGTTGTAGAACGCGAAAACTTAGCCCATCAACTCCAAAAATGACTGCCCGCATAGCACGTCCTTCCCTCTTTCTACTAGCAATACCCTCAATCTACTCCCAACCACCCCTTACTCGAGTTTCGGGGGAGTTGGTGCTTTTTCTGCCAGCGGACGCCAGCAATGACGCCAGCAACGCGGCCTGCCAGTTGCGCCACGGCCCCGATACTAAAGAGGCCAACGAAGTAGGCTGCTCGTCCGCATGATCTTCCCGCGTCGATCAATTGACCTCCGATGGAGTGCGGTGTGAGGCCAAAGTGCTTGATGGCAAAATAAGAGCCATTGCGCCCATTGGAAAATTGAATGGTGGGGCGCTCCAGAAAGTATGGTTGCAGGCTGCGGGCAGAGAAATGCACAACCGCGATCCCCGGCTCAAAGATGATCCGCCACCCGGCCTGTTTGACGCGTAAGCAGAGATCGGTCTCCTCGCGCAGATTCGTCAGGGTGAAGTTGGGATCGAAGCCGCCCACCTCTTCCAGGGCTGCGCGACGGAACGACATATTGCAGCCAATAAGATGATCCACCTCGGTTCGTTCCTCACTCACCAGGCCCGCATCCTTCGCAATAACGCTCCCCAGGCGGGTCACATACAGGCGCGGTGGCCCTTTAATTTCATCGCAGTACGGCTCAGGCATAGTGATAACGCGCCCGCCCGCAGCTCCAACCGTCTTGTCGCTATAGACATCCAGCAGCGCCTCCAGCCAGCCTGGCTGCACCATCGAATCGTCGTCGATAAAGGCGATAATCTCGCCGGTCGAACAGGCTATCCCACTGTTACGGGCCTGGGGCATATTGTTATGCCCTCCATGTATCCTGATATGCTTTGTTGCGGGAGAGCGCGTAACGACGCGCGCGCTCTCATTGTTGGATGAGCTATCAACCACGATGACTTCGAAATTCCGCGGGTTAACGTCGCTGTCGGGCGTGCTGTAGCTCCCCGATTTATCGTGGGAGGTCCCAACGGACGATTGGGACCATAGCCGTTCGCCAGACGCGCCAGGGCGCACCCCGACAGATGATTGGGATCGTGCCCGTTCATCAGACGTGTTAAGGCGAGTCCCGACAGACGATTGGGACCATAGCCGTTCGTGAGACGCGCCAGGGCGCACCCCGACAGATGATTGGGACCATAATCGTTCATCGGACGCGCTAAGGCGGGCCCCGACAGACGATTGGGACTGTGCCCGTTCATCGGACGCGCTGTAGCTCCCCGATTTATCGTGGGAGGTCCCAACAGATGATTGAGACCATACCCGTTCAAGACAATGCCCCAGCAGAAAAGGGCGATTACGGGTAATAATAATAATGCTCACTACAGGTTTGTTCATATAGCACCTTTTTTTCTTAAACGTGCAGACGCCATCTCAAATACTATCCTGTCCTCTTCGCTAAAACCCAGCATGGCGAGCAATGCCATGTAGACCAGGGCAAACGAAACGACCAGGACCAGTGCTCCTAAGATCGCAAGGTGACCGGAGCCTGTATGTACTATGGGAAGCAGCATCCAGCCGAAGATGGCCGTCAACGTTCCGGCCAGTAACGGCTTCCACATATCGCGCCGGTAAGGGTGAATTTTCATAATCCAGTACACTTCCATTAGCCCCACGCCATTCAGTAGCATTACTGTCAGTGCCGCCGCCGCCGCCGCTCCTATAACGCCAAAGCGGGGGATCAGCAGCAGCGCCAGCGTGATATTCACGGTTACGGTGCTGACCGTATTGATAAGAATGATCCTGGGGCGTCCCGTCATTGTCAGCAGGTAATTCACCGAACCAACACCCGCATCCACCAGATTGCCGAGCGCCAGCGTGATGAGCACTAGCCCCCCGGCAGTATAACGTTCACCAAAAACGCCAAGAATTGCGTTATGAAAAACCAGACAGCAAAGAAACACCGGCCAGCTCAAGGTGAGTGACCACTTTGTTACCACCTTGAACATGGTTGCTAGCGGTTTATGCGCATTACGCGCGTGATATTCAGCGATAATGGGCGAAAAAATGACATTGAGCGCGATCAGGGGCGCGACCACAAAATAGCTGACGCGGTCGGCAGCTCCATACAGCCCGACCTGGCTGGTGGCGACGAACGCTCCCAGAAAAAGCACATCCGTCGAGTTCAGGACATTGCGGATCATCGAGTTGAAAAACATTGGAAAAGCAAAACGCATCCAGTGTTTTGGCTCATACCGTGGCATAGTGTCCTGGATGAAGTTTCTCTCTGCCCTTCTCAAGAGCCATTCGCCTGTGAAGGTCGAGGCTACGAAACCGCAGATGGTCGCCAGAATCAAGGCCTCCAGCCGCAAGCCCAGCCAGTAGAAAAGCAGGATCAGCAGCAGTGTAACGGCTGGTTGAATCAGCCGGTCCACGTATACTTTCCATTTAATTGCCCGTAGCGCCTGCAAGCCGCTGGCCAGCACAAGTTGCAGGCCGATCAGCGGGATGAGCAGCGCCGCTTCCTTAAATGGCAGGATGTAGCTATCCCGGTGGTAGACGACCTGGGCCAGCATGGACGCCGACAGGTAGAACAGTCCTGCGCATAGCAGGCCCGATACCAGGGACAGTATCATCGCAAAGCGGATCAATCCCGCTGCCCGCGCTTTTTCGCCCTTCGCGCGGTAATTAGAAAGAAAACGAACAGTGGCGCTATCAAGGCCAAGCTTGGAAGCATAGCCAATCACAAGAACAACCGTATAAGTCTCAATAAAGATCCCATAGATGCTCTGCGTTACCAGGTGCGTCATCACGACATTGGTGATGTAACGCAGAATGGCGGCTATTATGTCGCCGACGCCGGCTATCGCGGCCCCGCCCGCCGTCCGTTTGACTGCCCGCAACCTATCTGTTTGCTGGGTAAGTAAGCGGGTCGAGGTTGAGATAAAATCATGATCCTGATAATCCTGCCGCTTCCCGCTCTTCTTGGGCGTACGGCTGCTCGGCAGAGTTTTTTCTTCCGAACGTTTATTCCTGGCATGCGATGAAGGCACCAGATCGTTCCTTTCTGTCCAGATAAGGCCGGTAAGGGCGGGGCTGGCCCCGCCCTTACCCGAGGTACCCCAGGTCACGCAAACGGTCCACAATCAGACCTTCTTCCTCGTCTGAAAGGGCATGCTCTGCCTCATCTATACGCGTGATCTTGTGTTGCGCGCGATATGCCGGGGTGACGAGGGCCGCTGCTACCTCACCGTCCATGCGGCGGGGGATAGGTTGACCGAGCAGATAAAGCAGGGTAGGGGCTACGTCAATAAGCGCCGCTTGCTGCTGGGAAGCCGATGCCAGCAGCGCAGGCCCATACCCTATCAGGCGCGCATATGGCGCGAGTGGGGCCTGCACCGGTGATGGATTCCCCACCGGGCTGATGCTTGTCCCATCCAGATCGAGCGCGGCGGCTCTGGCAGATGGCGCATACCCTGGACGATAGACGGTGATCAGGTCAGGAGCTTTAAAAAGATATTCACCGCTATACAGGTCATTTTTCTTATAGACATGATCGACCACAGGCTCATTTGTGCGCGGGTCCAGCCAATTGTTGAGCAGCTCATAGGTTAGCGCATCACAAACTTCCTGGTATTCGCGCCCTGAGCTAACTACGCCCTCAGGCTCGCGCCCGCGTAGATTGACCCGAAGCTGGCCCGCTCCTAAACCATAGACCAGCGTTTCGGGCCAGATAATATTAGCGGAGCAGCGCGCCCCACTTACCTCCATCAACCCGGTATCTACCAGAAAATCATTCACATTGACCAGGGTGTGTGCAGGGGCACGCCAGACATCGGTCATCACACACACATGTCCCCTGACGGCTACCAGCTCTAAATAGCGCGCTAGAATGGCATCGAGCGCTTCCGGGGTGAAAGATCCCGCGTTCCGCAGCCGGATCAGCGCGCAATCAAACGCTCGCGCGGCCAGCGCGTTCAGCCCTTCTATGCTGGTAATCTCTTCAAATGCCACCGCTAGCTTGCGTGATTGTAGCAGATGTGGCAGCAGCCACTGGGGCGAGCTATCGGTAAGGTCTGGAGCGGGAAGAGTGCGGTAGCCCTCTGCCTGCACAGCATCGAAGCGCCCGAACCTGGCAGGCCCCATGCCCGTTAAGCTCTGGTAATAGCATTGTCCCTTTTCAGCAGGAGGCAAGGGAGCTAGGCGCAGGTCTGCGCCGTGTGTTCTCATCTGCTGGAGGGACGGGAGTCCTTCGATGTTTGCAGGATCGATATCGGCAAGCCATAATAGAGATATTGGATTTTCCACAGGGCGAGTTGCCGCCCCACCAGTAAGTTTTTCCATTTTAAATTCCTTGCAATAATATCAGCCTGGACAGGCCCGATCCCTACAACCCACCCGAGTGAAGCTGGATGGGTAGAGATGATTACAACGTAACTTTAATTACATTGTAATAACCCTTATAATACCGTCATAGAAAGCTGCGTTGACGTGGTTTCTCCGTCCGTAAGCGTCACGCTGACACTTATGGGCCAGGTACCGGCAATCGCGGTATCATCGACGCGCCACGTCCAGCTTGCAATCCCAAAGCCGTTTGCGCCCGTGCGCAGAGATTTTGTCACTCGGCCCGGTCCGTAATTGAGCACGAGGGTGGCAGCAGCGCCAGGGGCCGTAGCAATCGATAGCGTCATAGTGCCGTGAGGGGCAGCGGTCAGATTTGTCTGCGCGCTCACGATGTTGATTGGCGGAAAGGCCACCAGGACGCTCACCTGAGAAGTCGTTTTGGCTCCATTTGGCAGCATCGCGGTAATGGTCAAAGGCCACCAGCCCGTATGCGCATCACCATCGACGCGCCATGCCCACCTGGCAATCCCGTTCCCATCAGCCGTACTGGGGGCAATCCCAGGGCTATGGCTGGGTATCCCCCGCCCATAATCAATAATCAGTGAGCAGAGTGCATTGGGATTGGTAGAGATCGTGATGCTCATCTGTCCACCAGGATAGGCCACCAGATGGGAAAGATTGTTCTCAACATGAATAGGCTGTACGCTAATCGTTGGCACCGCTTTCCTGGCAATTGTGATAGGGGTATCGTCGCTGCTCAATGGTTTTGCTGGTGGAGCTGGCACGCCACATGCCGTCATGCAGAATGTGCAAAAGACAGCCAGGATCCCAATACCGCACCACCCCCACTGGCGATGCCGCGACTGTTTTATACCTCTTACCATCTTGGAGACACCTCATAGAAAAATCAGATCATTGTACAGATTCGCACATTCCACTGAATAGCCCTGCTAGTAACCCTCTACTATCATTCTAGAGAGCGGACAAAAACTTCATAAATGGGCAGGGAAGGTTATATACGGCATCACGACTTTCCAGTCGCTATGCTCAAGCCGATTAAGGTAACCAGGCCAACATATCAACATACTGTATCTATCAATCGGATAGGCCGAAGAAATTTATAGGGGGAGGCGGATAAGTCATTATGGAGGCCCGATTATAATGGATAGAGGTGTTTTGAGGAGGCTATTGTGAAATTGCTGCAAATCGTCTGGAATTTTCCAGATACGATCACGCGCCCGTTTGATATGTATTATTTCTACTGGCCCGTACGGGAGGCAGCTCTGCGAGGGTGGCAGGCTGAGGTACTGACATTTCAGGTCGATCAGCGACAATCGCGCGACGCGGTGATTGATGGGATTCGTGTCACTCGCTGTCCGGTAGGAAAGCACAAAAAGCGCGCGTTTTCCTGGTCTTATATTCGCGCATTATTGACAACGAACGCCGATATTATCCATACTCACGGCTATGCGGAAGGGCATAGTGAGCTTGCTATTCTGCTCGCCAGGTTGCGCGGGCGCAAAGTTATTTTCACGCCTCACTTCCATATCTATCCCTATCGCCGTCCCCTGCGTGAACTGTATGATCGAACCGTCGGGCGCTACCTGTTTAATCTGAGCGACCGGGTGATCGTGTTCACAGAGTATACGCGTTCATACTTGATCGCTCTGGGCGTACGACCCGAAAAGTTGCGCGTTGTGCCGCATGTGGCCAGGTCAGAGGTGTTTGAGGGCGACATCGACGAAGAGGAGCCTGGGAAACTCTTACGTGAAGCTGGTTGTACCGGTAGTCCGCTTATTCTCGGCGTAGGCCAGCTAATCAAGCGCAAGGGCTGGGAGTACATGGTGCGTTGCATGCCTGCTATTGTGGCGCGTTTCCCACAAGCTGTCCTGCTGATCCTGGGTTATCCCTCGCCCGATGAACCCGCCTTTCCTGACGCACTGATGCAACTGAGCAAGGAGCTGGGTGTGCAAGACCATGTGCTGATCCGGCTCAACAATTCTACCGAGTTTATGCGGGACGCTTATCGTTCAGCAACTATTATGACTCTGCCCTCGCTGGTCGAAAGTTTTGGGATAGTGCTTTTAGAGGCCCTGGCCGCCCGCTTGCCTGTGGTGGCGCATAACGGCACCGGCCTTCCCTGTATTATCGATGATGGTGTTACCGGCAGCGTGGTAGATGTGCGTGATACCGAGCAATACACAGCCGCCCTGCTGGCGCTGCTCAGTGATGATGCCGGGAGGGCGCGCATGGGGGAAGCAGGCCGACAACAGGCACTGACGCGCTTTAGCCTGGAAACAGTAGCGGAGCAGCTCTTTGCCGTCTACGCCATTGCAGCGTCGTCAAGCTTTTCAATATCCTCAAGCTTTTCAGTATCCTCAAGCAGGTCGAGCAAGCCGTCAATTCCTGCCGCCTCCCTTGAGGAGAGAATAAGCAGCAAATCCTAAGGTGTCAAGCGGAATTGTGATAGGGCCGGGGCTGTTTACTGTTCAGAAAAAAGCGGGTTGTCAGGGGCAGCCGCCCCTGACCGGAGTGCGAGGGGTCCTCGCCTCCTCTTCCACTCCCCCCGCCGCAGGCGGGAACAAGGGAAAATTAAATAGCCCTGTGATAAGGCAACGGGAGCTGTGATATGGAAATAAAAGCATACATAGAGGGCATCTGGCGCAAATGGTGGTTTGTGGCTCTGGTCTTGCTCCTCTCCTTGTGGATGGGGGGAGTCATTGCCAACAACCTGACACCTGACTATACCGCATCAACAACGATTTTGCTGAATGATAACGTACTGGCAAATACGGCCTTCCCATCGGGCGATGTACGATTATCTGTTCCCATTGATCATGAGGGGCTGGTGCTCACTCCTGCCACCATGAGACGGATCATGAAAACCTATCCCCGCCTGAACGCGACGGGGTTGCAGAAGCAGGTAGTGGTTTCAACCGATCAAACGAATCAGCTTTTGCTGATTAGCGTCACCGATATCTCGCCGTTTGCCACAGCCGATATCGCCAATTTCCTGGCCAGACAATTTGTCCATGATCAGACCATTGCCCTTAGCCAGCAGGTTGATTACTATCAGCGGTCGGTTCAACAGAGTATAGCTCGCCTGAGCAATGATATCAACAAACTGAATGCCCAGATCGTGGCGGCCACGCCTGCCACGCCCTTGCGTGGTCCCATTCCTCTGTTGACGCCCCAACAGAGACTGGTTATCAACGAGCTGCAAGTGCAGGTCGGCCAGGACAAACGCTCTCTGTACGCTTATCAGCAGTCATCGACTGAACTACAACAGGTGCTGCCGCAACTTCCCCAGGTGTACACTATCCTGAAGCAGGCAGTCATACCGGATGTACCGAACTACAACTTTTTCTTGCAGCTTCCTAAACTTGTGATCCGCACGGGCGTGGCAGGTGTAGGTCTACTGCTGGCGCTGATACTGATTATTGGCATTGAGTTCTTTACGCCGTTCATTCGCCACCGGGGTGAGCTACTCAGGCTCATTGGCATTCCCGCAACGGCAGAGATAGCGCAACTGCGTAAATCCGAGCAGAAGCTTCTGCTGGAAATGGACCAGATGCTTTTTAAGAAGCGCATCAAGCCGTTACGTTTATTAGGGGCTACGATGAGCGCGCTGGCTACCAGGAGCCGGGGGCATACGGTGTTGCTGACCAGTCCATGCCAGAAGCGTGACTTCGCGGCGCTTCTGGCAGCCTTTCAGGCGTATAATGGTCTAAGAACTTTGTTGATCGATGCCGATTTCGAGAAGCCGGGTCTGCACGAGCGGCTCAGGGAGGTTGGCCCATCTACGCTCACGACCGTCGGGGGAAGGCCGCTTTCATTTGTGAGCGAGACGACGCAGCCCAATCTTTTCCTGTTGCCCGCCACCGCATTATCTACTGATGATGAACCTATGACGAACAAGGCCCTGATGGACCTGCTGCCGGAGCTACAGGAGGTTTTTGATATCATTATTATCGATACGCCCCCGCTCGACCGCCCTACGGCCCACCTGCTCACTGCAAAGGTTGCCCAGGTGCTCTTGTTCGTCAAGAAGCGGCAGGACACCCTAAAATCGCTGAAAAAAGCCAGGCTGGCCTGTGAGACGCTCAAACTGGAGCCGCACTACGTTTTTCTGACGTAGTTTCGCCCCCAGGGCTACTTCGTGGTGGTCGGCTATCATCCGTTTTTCCAACTCAGTGGCGTGCCAACAACTTTTGAGCAGCGTCCGGGCGAGCCAGTCACCATTGAAGGCTATGTGCATCTCTTGAGTGAACATGTCCAGGCGGCGAGCCACAGTGGCTGGCTATTGCATGAACTGTATGAACGCCTGATCGATGAGGAATGGGTCATCAGGCGTCCGCGCGCCGCAAGGCGTTTGGGCTGGCCCGTCAGCTTTGCTTGTCTCTGGCAGCAACAATCTTGAGGTCTGTCTGTAGGCCGATGCGCTTGCTGAAGGAATAAAGAGAATACAATAGTGGAACGCTGTCAATTCAGCTAAGTAGCAAGCCAATACGGGAAGGTGCCACAGCTCAATGCCAGTGAAATACAGATGGGTGAAACTCCCCTTGACGCCTTGCACGCGCGTGGCTTAGACTAGAGTGGTGAGCGAAGCATCGGCTTCGTTCTGAGGAAATTGGCGAAGACGGGGATCGATTGTCAGTCAGTTAAAGCAGTAGTATTGTCGTTGCAGATGTAGGGCATCAGCCAGAGCGATCCCCTGTGCTCTACCTCAATGAGTCCGCACAAAACGTGCGCATACCGATGCCGGGATGGTGGTCATGCCTCCCAGGCCGGAAGCGCGTGGGTTTGTGCCGCTCGTCGGGGTGGAGCAGGCGCGCATGCAAGCTCGATTCCGACGGGAATCGGGCTTTTTTATTGCCCAAAAAGCAGTGCTACTGAGAAGGATTGTGAATGTATTTGGATACTCAAGGAAAGGAAAACACGATGGATGACATACCCCGTGACCCGGCAGTTTGGAAACGCCAGCAGCGTGAGCAGTGGAGTAATGTGGCGCAGGGCTGGCGCAGGAGATGGGTCGCCTATGAACGGGGGGCGCAGCCCCTCAGTGATCGATTGATGGAACTGGCGCACGTTGCACCAGGACACACGGTCCTCGATATAGCAACGGGGATTGGCGAACCAGCGATGACAGCGGCACATCAGGTTGGTCCGAGCGGGAGAGTGGTGGCGATTGACCAGGCGCCGCAGATGTTGGAGGTAGCGCGCGAACGCATGCAGGCAGCCAGGATAGAGACCGTCGAGTTCGTGGAGGGGGACGCTGAAGCCGTGACGTTGCCGCTCGACTCCTTCGACGCGGTGGTTTGCCGCTGGGGACTCCAGTTCTTCCACACTCCAGTGGACACACTCGCACGCTTGAGGACCTGTCTTGTTCCGGGCGGCTGGCTTGCCGTTGCGGTGTGGGGGAACCCGTCACAGGTGCCGATCATCGCCCTCCCATTCTCCGTATTCAGCCGCGGGCTGAGCCAGCCGCCCTCGCCTCCCAGTGGTCCCAACCCATTTGCGCTGGCTGAACCAGCAAAATTGGCGCAGGTGCTGCGCGACGCGGGCTTTACGAGCGTACGCTGTGAGTCGTTTCCGGTGACCTTCGAGTTTGCCTCAGTGGACGAATTGCTGGGCCACCTGGGAGATGTCTCAGCACCGATCCGCATGATCATGACCACCTTGAGCCCTTTTGGGCAGGACGAGTTCTGGAAGAAGCTGGCTGAGGCCGCAGCGCAGTTTATGGATGCCAACGGGGTGATTCGCCTACCAAATGCGTGCCTGGTCGCCGCAGGTCAGCGTTGAGTTCAGCTTGAGGAGAAGGAGAACACCGCCTGCTCTCCTTAGAGAGTCGATAGATTGCCTTGACCACTTGTATACCACCATAGTTAAATCCACTCCTAGTGGGTGACGAATACGAGAGTCCTGGTTGCGGCAGGAAATCGCAACCAGGACTCCAGGCGCACTCAATAAGGTACTCACCAGGACGGTGGTGATAGCTGCTTAAAAGGACGGGTTAGCGTTTTGGACCAGCGTATCAAACCCGGCCTGGAACCAGGCACCAGAGACTGGAGCGTTAGCCATAGCCCCCGTCGGCAGGTTGTTGTTCAGCGGATCGCCGCCGAACGTCGGGTCGCACATGCGGTCGAAGCCCTTGCCCGTAGGATTCTGAGGCCCTGTTGGAATCAGCGAGCTTGAGCCATCAGATTCGCCAGGCGGCTTGATCCACACGAACGCGGCAATATTAGGCATCGGATTCGCTTGTGGGCGGGCTCCGATCCCACCGGGCTGGTTGCACCAGTTGCCACGGCCAATGCGCTTATCGATTCTGGTGGCGTTAACGAACGTGTTTAGATCCGTTGAGGTGCTCGGGCCTGTCGGGCGAGCGGAGCCTCCCCAACCGTTGCGCGAAGTGTCGATCAACATGCCAATGGTGCTCGGGAAGCCAGCGGCGATGAACGCGTTGCGCATATCGGTGTCGTAGGTGGCTTCGTCGATGTAGGTGTTCCACTGGTAGAAGGTGGCAGAGCGCACCGGCTGACCGTTGATCTGCTGATTGGCGGTCATGAACGGCTCAGTCGTCGGCGTATAGTTGGCGGTGTTGCTGATGAAACCATCCACACTATTCACACCGGCGGTTGTGCCCTTGATCGTGTTGCTGATCAGGGTCACGGCGGGCTGGAAGTTGCTGGTCCAGCCGAGCCAGCCATCGTGGGCGATATCGACGTAGTTGTATACGTTCGGGATCGCATGCAGCTTGTTCAGCGCGTACTGGACGCCTTGCACGTAAGCGCCGCTGGAGTTCGCCTCAGCGCATTTGGCGATGTTCAGGTTGGTGACCAGATTGGGCAGCGAGTCCGGCTCGATGATCGCGACGATGCGCAGATTGCTGTATTTCGGCAGGCTGAGCGTGGCCGCAATCGGGTCGATATACTGTGATTTATATATGGACAGGCCGTTATTAGCTACAGTTAGCTCGCCGTTTGACGCCAGAGCTGCGCAATCGCGGTCGGGCAGGTCATAGATGACGATGGTGATAACGACGGGCTGGCTGCCGGTGGCCTGGGATACGGCAGCATCCAGATGCCCTGCCAGGCTTCTGGCGTAGCCTGGACCGCCGCTGATAGCGCCCATGCTGTCGAGCCAGACGGCTGTCGAGTACTGTGCGACTTTGGCCTCCTGTGTCCCGAGTGTGCCCCCTACCGAAGCTGCGCCCGCTTTAACGTTCGCGGCCCAGTCAGGGTTGATGTATCCCTGAGCGCCAACGTACGGATTGGCAACGTGTGTGCCAGGCGGTGGCTGCGGGGTAGGCGTGGGCGTATTCGTCGGCGTTTGGGTAGGCGTGGGTGTATTCGTCTGAGTCGGGGTTGGCGTATTCGTTGGCGGTGGTGGCGTTCCATTACAGGCATTACCATTGATGGTAAAGCTTGTAGGTGCGGTATTGCTACCGCTCCAGTTGGCGTTAAAGCCAGGAGGAGAGGTCACGGTGGCGCCTGCCGCGACGGCCCCATTATATGACAGGTTGGTGACCGTCACCGCCGCGCCATTTTGCGTAAAATTGCCGTTCCACAACTGCGTAATCGTCTGGCCGTTGGGAAACGAGAATTGCAGGCTCCAGCTTGTCCACGCCGAGGCGCTGGTATTTTGAATAGTGAAACTTGCCCCGAAGCCGGTGTTCCACTGGTTTGTCACCGTGTAGGTCACCACACAGGATGAATCTGCATGCGTAGTCGTAGCCTCTAAGAACAAGCTGCCGATGAGTAAAGACAGCACGCTCGCGAGCAAGATCAGAGTTCGCAGCTTGTTTTTAGCGAGCAAGCCTGGAAATCCACTCTGTGAGATGCGACGCTTGATATCGCGCATTCTACCCTCCTTTGGGTACAACTAGGAAAAACGATGCTAGAAAGGGTCTTCCTTGCCGAGCGACTGAGCGGAGCTAGCTGTGCTAACAGCATCGTCGCTCGGCAAAGAAAGATCAGGAGGTACTACAGGACGAACCATTCAAAGTGAATGCAGTAGGAGGCGAATTACTGCCACTCCAGTTGGCATTAAAGCCCGGAGGAGAGCTCAACGTAGCCCCTGCTGGGATCGAGCCGTTATAGGACAGGTTGGTGATCGTCACCGCCGCGCCATTTTGCGTAAAGTTGCCGTTCCACAGTTGTGTGATCGCCTGGCCGTTGGGGAAGCTAAATTGCAAACTCCAGCCATTGATCGCCGTTGTTCCGGTGTTGGTAATCGTGAAGCTGGCTCCGAAGCCGGTGTTCCACTGGTTCGTCACCGTGTAGATCACCTTACAAGTCGCGCTCGGGTTCGGAGTGGGACTTGGCGTCGGGCTTGGGGTGGGCGTGGGTGTTGTTGTTTGTGTGGGCGTAGGTGTCGGCGTTGATGTCTGTGTGGGCGTGGGCGTGGGCGTTCCTCCTGATGGCGGGAATAGGATATCGACATCGGCCAGCGCCATAGCGATATCGGCCTGGGCCCAGAAACGATGGTAGTTAAACGTTGGCGCCGGACCACCATTCAGGTAGGCTTGCACCTTTGGAAAGGCGGGATCTGACGTATACTTGGGCCGCTCGGTAAGGAACGTCGTGGACGAATTGAGCGTCGCACCCTGAGCATTGGTGCCTACCCAGTTGGGAGGAATAGAGACCGAGTCGTTAAACTGGTTATAGTCTGTACGGGTCTCGGGATTGGAGACGCCAATGCTGTCAGAATAGTTGGCCCACATGTCGTTCAGCAGGGTCTGGGCCAGGGTGCGCGACGCGGTGTCGCCAGACTTGGCGGCATAGTACAGCAGGGTCTGGGCCAGCCCAGCCGTGACACCCACATCAGTGGTGGTGTTTACCACGGTCACATGCAGTCCAGAATTGTTCACCGAGGTCGTCCCGGCAGTCCAGTTTCCTCCCGGTTGACCGCTCCAGTTAAGAGTTGAGGGTATCGTATAGGTGCCATTAGAGTTGATGGTCGTCATAGACTTGGCCCAGGAGACCCATTTATCCAGGATCGACTTGGCCGTTGCATCGCCGGTCTCGAAGTAATACTCGGCGACCCGTTCCATTGACCATGCCTGGAAACCAAACCAACTGTTGCTAGGCGGATCATGGTAGACCGGTTCGAAGTCGTAGGCCATGCCGTAGAATGTGGGATCACCGGCGGGAGGCGTTCCATATTGACCATTCCAACTGTTGGTCGCACCACCAGCGATGGCACCTTCAGCCGATTGCAGCCATTGATAGAACTGTAACATGCGTTGCAGACTGGTTGCCCAGTCACCAGCGGCGGTTGGAGACTTGGGTTTAAGAGCGGGCACAGTGCTCAGCGCCCAGGCCGCCAGAGGGTTCTGGTAGCCCTGGTGAGCAGCACTGGCGCCGATACGCCAGGCCCAGCTACCGGCGGAAGGGAGTGCTCCACCCCAGGCATAGTACCAGTCCAGCAAGTAAGTTGAACTGTTTTTGCCACTACCAGCCGGACAACTCGTGCTCGTACAACCCATCGTCTTGAAGTATTTATCGTACGTGCCGTAGCGCAGATAGTCACCCATCTTCGCTGCTTCGGCAACTTGAGAAGCTATCGCGCTCCCCTGCCCTTGAGCAGTCGCCCAGGTATAGGCCCAAAAAGCCGCCTGGACCGTGCGCGCATCAGCATCAGGCGCGTCGGTGTAACGCCACTGCTGCGCGTAGCCACCGCCCGAAGCCGATGTGTTGAACAGGGTCAAAAAGCCGGTTCCATCGTTCCTGCCCCAGGTGAATGTTTCACACTCTGGTTGAACTACCGTCTTCCAGACCGACTCCGATGCCCCACGCTGGTACGAGTTGATGAAAGATGGCTTGGTCGTGCCATCCCCACAATGACCGTAGCCGTACCAGTTATCCGTGTCGAGCAGCCAGGGCATACCATAGATATCAGGGGTGCCGTAGGTCTGCTGGAGTTCGCTGGCCAGTGGATCTTGCCCCACCGACACGGATGTAGAAAGCTGGGTCGGATAATCGGTGATGTTGGGCGACTCCGGCGCGTACTGCGCGGGACTGCTGGGATTATAGCCGCTATTGGTCGGCTGATCGGCATGAGATGGAATCATATACTTATCCATCGTCGCCCAGGCGTTGGTGAAGGGTTGCCAGTTCCCCGTCACCTGACCGTAAGTCGCCTCCAGCCAGATCCAGAAGCTGAACGTTTCCGACGTCGTTTCGTGGCCGTAGTCCGGCGCTTCGACTATCAGGGTCTCCACTGAGTGGTAAGGGATACCCAGAGGGCTAAAATACCCATTGGCTGGATTCTTGATCTCGCCGTAGAGAGTCAGGAAATGCTGGGTATAGATGGATGTGGCATTTGCAGTTCGAGTAGCACTATGTGCTAGCGGAATGCGTTGGCCTCCTAAAAATCCAGAGATCATCAGCGTCGTGACGATGACCCCCAGTAAAGTATATTGAAAGATCCTCTTTGGAGTCACTCTAACCTCCTTTTTACGCAATGCTAAACCCAGGTGGTATAGACCATCCAACTACTCTCCAGACTCCGGCGTCGATGCTCCATGAGAGAGCCAGTGTTGAGGAGAGCAACCATTATTTCCTGAATAAGTTGTGAGTAGCGTCCCTGCCTGCTCTGCACCTCCTTCTCACTGTGTTATTTAGCGCGTGAGTGAGGAAAAGAATAATCGTAATCGTTTACGTGAACGTTTACATTAACGGGTAAGTAATGGTAAGATACGTGATGAACGGTTTTGATTGTAGTGTAGCTAATCATTTTTCTGCATACAACGACATCCACTAGACACACTATGGACAGATAGAAGCGGGCAGAACGGGAGTCAGGAGTACATTGTTGTGCTTAGGAGTTAGCGATCAAGGCGTTACACAATCAGTTGTTACGACGAGGTCATTGGAGGACACGCGTATGACACCGAATCGTCGTTTGAAACAGGCACGCGAACTACGAGGTTGGTCGCAGGCCAAAGTGGCGGAACAGCTTGGCACGGACGCTACCACAGTCAGCCGCTGGGAACGAGGTCTATTTTCTCCCACCCCCTATTTTCGCGAGAAACTCTGCGCGCTCTTCAGCAGAAACGCTGCCGAATTAGGGCTGCTGGAAGGCGCAAGCCAATCACAAGAGAGCAATGGGAACGACTCCCCCCTACGCTCGTCTGCTTCCCACCTCTTTCAAGCAGGCATAGAGGGGCAGACAAAGGAACTGCATGCAGGAAAGATCACTTCTCCCGTAGCACCTTCCTGGCCGAAACGTACAGACACTTTCACGTACATTCTACAAAGTGCTACATATGATCAACAGGCCCATTTGCTGTGGGGAGAGGCATATGTACGTGCGTTGCAGGGGCAACACAAAGAAGCGCAACTGCTGGGCGAGGCCAGTCTGAGCGCGTTTGAAAGCGTCAATCATTTGAATGCGACGGCTATTCGTGAGTGGCTCGACCAGCGGGGACTGGCCCCACCCACGGCTCCTCCAACAAATGGGGCATCACCCCCTCTGCCTGCGCTGCCAGAACAGCGTAAGCGCTCCACCAGCCAGATCCTGCGTGCGGGGGGGACTAGCTTTGCTCTCATCCTGATCATTATCGCATCGCTCTTGCTCACTGGATTTTCTTTCAACCAATTGTTCCCGCCAGTTCTAACCTCATCATCAACAGCTCATGCTTTGTCTTCTACGCCGAAAGAGGAGACCCAGATGAAGCCACTCACAGGAGCTGCTAGCATTGCTACACCTACACCGATCAGCATTGCCACGCCTACGCCTATGATCTCTCCTGCCCTTACGCCGCCGGCCCCTTCCGCTCTCACGGCTGAGATCTCGCCGGCCAATTTAACTCCGCGGGACTGTATCCTGGAAGCGCTCGGCTACCGCTGCACACTGACGCTCTGGCTATATAGCAGCGGCCAGGGGTTATTTACCTGGAAGGCTAGCAGTTCATTGGCGGCGCAATTCAATGCGAGCAAGGGGACCAGCGTGTCGGGGCAACCATCACAGGTCATTGTTTATATCAGGAGTTCTCCTGGGGAAAAAGGTCAGCTCATTTTCACTTTTACCTCGTCTGCGGATACCTGTACGAAATTCGTCACCTGGCAGGGCTGAGCCGCCCTTGCCAGGCAGGGCTGCTGGCTAGATGCTCAGTAACTGTCTAGCATGTGCTCTTGTATCCTGGCCATCATGCTAGGTACAGTACATCTTACGCTCTTGTTTTATTTGGGAACACCTATGAAAAGGAGTCCAGACGAGCATCCGCTCTCTTAGGGATCTTTCGCTCGCGCGCTCGTCATTTATCAGCATTTGTACTGGCGTACCTTCTTCACACAGCCTGACGTATAGCATGGGTACTCTCCATATCCTGAAAGGACAGGGGAATATGATGCCGATCAAGAAGCTCGGTACACACAGGTTGAAGCAGCCATCGACCATCCTACTTCTACCTCTGCTCTGCATGATTCTGCTAGCGGCTGTTCTCGTAGGCCCGCTACGCTCAGCTATTGTCCATGCCAGTCCAACGTTTAACTACGGGGAAGCGTTGCAGAAGGCCATATACTTTTACGAAGAGCAGAGCTCTGGTCCCAAACCATCCTGGAACCGTGTGCCCTGGATCGGCAACTCAGCCATGAACGACGGATCAGACGTTGGCCTTGATCTGACCGGGGGCTGGTATGATGCCGGGGACCACGTCAAATTTGGCTTACCGATGGCCTGGTCTGTTACTATGCTCGATTGGGGCATCATTGCGAACCGCGATGCCTATGTGCAGGATGGCCAGTTGCAGTATATCTTGAATAATATCAAATGGGCCACCGATTACTTCATCAAAGCACATCCCTCTCCTGACGTATTGTACGGACAGGTTGGCGACCCTAATGCGGATCACGCTTTCTGGGGACCAGCGGAGGTGATGCAGATGGCCCGTCCCGCTTACAAGATCGATGAGAGTTGTCCAGGCTCCGATCTGGCCGGTGAGACGGCTGCCGCGATGGCTTCGGCCTCGATGGTTTTCCAATCAACAGATCCAACTTACGCCAGCACCCTCCTCACTCATGCCAAGCAGCTCTACTCATTTGCCGACAATTTCCGTGGCAAGTACGACTCCTGCATTACCGCGGCCAGCGGCTTCTATACCTCATTCAGTGGCTATAACGACGAACTGGTCTGGGGAGCCATCTGGCTCTATCTGGCAACCAATGATACCACGTATCTGACCAAAGCTGAGAATGATTACGTCAATCTCAGCAATCAGCCGCAGACGAATGTCAAATCCTACCAGTGGACGATTAGCTGGGACGATCAATCCTATGGCTGCTACATTTTGTTGGCAGAGATCACCGGTCAGCAGCAGTATAAGGATGATGCCCAGCGTTTCCTCGATTGGTGGACGGTCGGGGTAAACGGGCAGAAAGTCAGCTATTCGCCTGGAGGGGAGGCATTTCTCAGTCCGTGGGGATCGCTACGCTACGCGGCCAATACGGCCTTCTTAGCCCTGAACTACGCCGACTATCTGGGAACGAGCGATCCGCTGTACTCGCGCTATCATGATTTTGCTGTGCAGCAGATCAACTACATCCTGGGGGCGAACCCGCGCAACTGTAGCTACATGGTCGGCTTCGGCTCCTGCTATCCCCAGACGCCGCACCATCGCACCTCGCATGGTTCCTGGGACAATAACATCACAGACCCGGCCTATCAGCGCCATATCCTCTACGGAGC
This sequence comes from Ktedonobacteraceae bacterium, assembly GCA_035650355.1. Taxonomy (GTDB): domain Bacteria; phylum Chloroflexota; class Ktedonobacteria; order Ktedonobacterales; family Ktedonobacteraceae; genus DASRHT01. The sequence goes on along the minus strand of DASRHT010000104.1, from coordinate 39,334 downwards.
AATGGTGGGCGGACCCAGCTCTGCCGACGACTCCTTTACCGACAATCGCCAGACGTTCCAGACCAACGAGCCAGCCGACGATTATAACGCGGCTCTCACGGGCGCATTAGCCCGCCTGTACAAAGAGTTTGGCGGTAGCCCGGCGGCCTCGCTGCCGGACAAGCCCAAAGACGACGATGAAATTTACGCAATGGCCGCCGTCAATGCTTCGGGGACGAACTTCACGGAGATTAAGGCCATCTTCGTCAACAAGACCGGCTGGCCTGCCCGCGTCACCAGCGATCTCTCCCTGAACTACTACTTCACACTGGAGCCGGGAGTGACGCCGAGCATGCTCACGTTGAACACGAATTATACCGAGTGTGGCAGCCACCTCTCCGGGCCAACGCAGTTCGCTGGCAACATCTACTACATCACAGTGAGTTGTGCAGGTACCCTTATCTATCCAGGCGGGCAAAGCAATTTCCAGAAACAGGTGCAGTTCCGCATTACCAGCTCGGGCGCCTGGGACCCCACCAACGACTGGTCCTATCAGGGAGTGGCTACGCCGGCAGGTGCGCAACCGGTCAAGGTGACGAATATGCCCGTTTTTGATGGGAGTACGCAAGTCTGGGGGGCGACGCCTGGCAGTACTGGACCCACGCCAACGCCGACCCCCGGTGTGACACCAACAGTCACGCCGACCCAGACGCCAGTGCCTACTCCAAACCCAACACCAGGCCCAACGCCGATTCCGACGCCCATGCCAAGCCCGACGCCGAACCCAACGCCAAGTCCCACGCCCAGCGCAGGCGCGAGCTGCAAGGTGGTCTACACGGTGACGAATCAGTGGTCCACCGGCTTTGGAGCGAGCTTCACGATCACCAATACGGGCACGACGGCAATCAATGGCTGGAACCTGCAATTCAGCTTCGCCAATGGCCAGATGATCACGCAGTTGTGGGGCGGTAACTTCACGCAGACAGGAGCGACGGTGACGATCACCAATCTCTCCTATAACGGCGCAATCCCAGCAGGGGCCACGCTGAGCTCTCCTCCTGGCTTCAACGCCTCCTGGAGTGGCACGAATGCGCCTCCGACCGCGTTCACACTTAACGGATCGCCTTGTAGTACTTCCTGAGAGCAGGGCAAGCGCAAGGCCCCCTCCCCGGCCCATGCACCTCCCCTTGCCCCTACCTGCAACCCATCCAAACGCTTTGTGCCAGGTTCCACCGCAGGCCGTAGGGGCAAGGGGACGGGCTGACGGGGATGTGGGGGCCTTGCGCTTGCCCTGCTAGACCTGAAAGGAGCTACAACTTGCTTGCACGAAATGCAAATCGCAATCATTATGTTATTCGTTTGCTCGTTCTGTCATTACTGGCGATCTTGCTTTTTTCCCTGCTTGTGAGCTGTGGTGCAGGGGAGGGCGCCCGCAAGGGGACGCCCCTACCGGTAAAGGGAGCTACGACATCTACGCAAGCCGGACAGGTCTCCGCGACGCAGCCTGTGCCAACCTCCGCACCTCTGTCACCCACCTCAACTGCGCAGCCATCAATCCTGCACGGGCCGACAAATTTTCTCCTCACCACCCCTCTCGCCTTTTCCAGTGCGAGCGGAGCTACTATGGACAATAACGGGGCGATCACTCCACTGGATGCGAATACGATAAAAACGCAGATTACAGCGGAACTGAAACGCCTCCTTTTTGTGGTGGACAGCCGTGATGACGTCAAAGTCTACAGTCCAGGTACATCCCCGGTCACGGCCCAGGTCACGCAGCAGGCCGATAGTAGCATCGCGCTCGACTATCAACAGACGGTGGACTCCGAAGCAGGTTCCGTTACCATCACATTTGATGGGGTACTGCTCAAAGATCGCATGACAGTGACATATGATCAACAATATTCGCCTTCAATACTCATTAATGCCAATGCCAGCGAGGTAACGGTTGCCCTGACCGCGGCTGTGCGCTGGGTATCAGCAGACCAGATACCCGCCGCGCCGGGGAACGGGAGGTATCAACTTATCAGTAATGGTGGGGTCGCTCTCGCCTGGTCGGCGGGCCAGAATGCTGCTGCGTATAACATCTATCGCCTGATCTCTGACCGCGATCAGCAGTTTCAACTCCTGGCGACGGTAAAAGCTACCACGTATACCGACAATTCAGCCGCCGCCGCACAATATGTCAACTCCCCAAAGGGCATTACCTACGCGATCTTCTCTGTTGGGCCGACCGGCGTTGAGAATCCCGGGGGGATGGTTATAGTTGTGGCAACACAGTAGCGGCGTCTGCTTGCTCCCTTGCGCCTATGCATCGGCTCCTCTTGCGAGGCACAGTGTGAGAAGCCCTGCTCTGCTCACGCACGCCTCGACAAAGCGTGAGCAGCCATGATATGATAGCATTGATTTCACAAGTGAAGGTCATGCAGAGGGAAGTTTGAAAGGGCACACACTGAGATGGCAAAGCTATACTCTCCCTTGTTAGTGTGACTGAAACACGTCTGCCAACGCCTTGACTTGCTTTTCCTGAGGCCAGAGAAGAGACAGTTGTTTGAAGTTCTCATAAGCTTCATTGTAGCGTTTCTGGCTGCTTAGCGTTCTAGCTCCAGTCACCCCCGCTTCAACATACGCTGAGCCTTGCTCCAAATCTCCTGAGATAATAGCGGTTTTTGCTTGCTGATTGAAAATCTCGACACGAAGACGCTCAGGAATGATGATATCAGGGTGCTCAGCGCGGGCGAAAATGTCGAGTGCCATGTTTGTTTGGCCCAGTTGCGAACGCACAATCCCTTCCCCAAGAATCATGTGAGAACGGTTGTGCTCTGCATAGGAAAAACTGGCGTCTGTTTCAGGCCGATCAGGGAAGGTATCATGAGCTAATCCTAAAAATCTCAGGGAGTCTTGCTTTTGATCCATGTGTGCAGAGGCGACAGCGAGACTCAGATACACTTTTGATTGAAAGAGGGGCGAGGCTTCTTTTGCATATGGCAACGCATTCTGGTATGCTTGCAACGCTGTCCCGTATTGGTTTTTCATGTAGTAGTATGTATCCCCCTGGCCTATGAAAGCAGTAATGATGAGAGGCGTATCCCCTGAAAGAAGGCTGTATTGGACAGCTTGCTTGTAATATAGCTCTCTACTGAGCAGGTCATTTCGATGCAATGCAAAAATGCCGTAGAGTCTGAAACCCTGTGCGGCCAGGTTTGCAGCAGTCTGCTGATATTTAGATGGTTGTTGCGCAAGTGGTACCAGCCTGCTCATGCATGATGGTAACAACTCTTCAGCAAGCGCTAATTCATTTCCCCAGCTCAGTCGCCAGCACGCTGCCATGAGCTTTTCAAAGCCTTGCATGGTGGCTTCATTGACTCTTGTTGCATCGGTTTCTGGTGAGAGGAAATGCTGCCAGGCTTCTGGCTGAAGCAACCCCTGTGGCTTCACTGCTGCGAAACTAAGAGCAGTGAGCAGTGTCTGTAGCATCTCTCTTTTTTTCGGATCGAACATGATTGTTTCCCCCAGCTTGAGCAGTGTGGTCAATGCGAGCGACTGATCCTCAGTAAGCCTATGAAGGTTCTGACCAGGAGACGATGTATCTCCCACCGCATCTAGTGCGACCTCTCTGTCACTATCTATAGTTTTGGAGCCGTCTCGCTGACCTGAACCATTGTTCATATGATCCACCCTGACTAACCCCAACTGGTCCGGGGTCTTATCAAGACATGCGCATAACCTCTGGATGTTATCTATCCTGATCGAATCCCCACGTTCTGCGCGTCCTACTGTAGCCAGACCCACACCTGCGAAGTCCGCTAACTGTTGTTGGCTCCAACCCTTTTGCCGCCGCGCGACTTGTAACAATGTGTTTTTCATCCTTACCCTCTCCATGCGTCAAGCTCTATCCCCCATGGATTACTGTTCATATCGTTGCTCACCAGATGCCCAGCTACGTAGATGGCATGTGAACATTTTGGCATTATTATAACACAACCCATCATCATGCACGTTTCTCGCCTGTAATTCCTAGAACGACATTTTCCCAGGCATGATGAAAGCAGGTAACAATTTTGGATAGTGCCAGAACCTGTCGAAAGTGTTAGATGAGTGGCGAATAAGTGATCGACGAGTAGCGATTTGGATCTCTTATTTTGTTCTACACTTCTCACTGGAATCATCAGCAGGAAGGAGCCAGGTAAGAAAGGTTAACCCCTGATGACGATTCTTCCTATGTTTCTGACAAGAGCATGAAGGAATTACATAAAGGAGCAACGAAGATGCCAGAAAAGCAGCATCAGAGGGAGGACGAAAAAAAAGGACATCATCCCGACCTGCGAGTAGGCAAACGAGTAATTTGCCGCGCTTTCTTGCCCACGATCACCCTGTTAGGCACCCTGCAAGGCATTGTGCGCTACGCCAATGGGGTGGATATTGGAACGTACTCACCGATGGGCCGATGACCGAGGAGGAGCCTGCCACCTGCTTTCTCGTCTATGAGGGACCCGAGTTCCCGGCAGGTGCGCGTGTCAGGTACCGCGTGGGCGAGTGGGGTTCCTGGCGAGCCACCGTGCTGGGGCCGAAGTGGACCTTTGACCACCTGCGCTTCCTCATTCGCGTGGAGAGCTGTGCGCAGGCAGAGGTCAGCGTGCGCCGGGGCCATACTTTTGCCGCTCATCCGAACAGGCTCAGTCTCATCTGAGCACCAGAGCAAACAGGGAGGAGGAACGCATCGCATGAACGAGAGCCAGCCAGAACCGATTCAGTTGCAGACGCCCAAAAGCCTGCTGGCAAAAGCGAAAGCGACGATGCAGCAGCATGGCTGCCTCGTCGAGGAGGGCTCGGTCACGCTGCCGCCGGGCAGCACGCGCACGCTGTGCGAACGGTACTTGCAGACGACGACGCAATGGTATGATCTCGTTTTACCCGATCAATTTCGCATGTTGGAAGCCTATGAGCCGCAGCGGCACCTGAGCATCCTCTATCTGCCGCCGCAATGAACGCGAGTGATGAGGAGGAGTATGATGGAAAAAGAGCAGCAGCAGGCTGAGCAGGTCTGCACCACACCCGCTCCCCCCGGCGGGCCGATCCAGTTGAAGACGTCACAGAATCTGCGGGCGCTGGCCGGAGCCCTGCTGCAACGGCATGGCTGCCTGGTCGAGCCGGGCCGCCTCACGCTGCCGCCGGGCAGCACACGTACCCCCTACCAGCCATCCTGGCCAAGCAAGACGCGCTGGTACGACATCGTCCTGCCTGATCAGTATCAGCTCCTGGAAGCCTATGCCCCGCGCCGCGATAGCAGCATCCTGTTCTGGCTGCCCGAAGAGCTGGAAGCAAAGAGGAGCCAGCCATGATGCCGCCTCCCCACGATGAGCCATCCAGGCCCTCAAGGAAGCTCACGCCCTTACAGATCCGCGAGCAGTATCACTTGAACATTGCCCAGCTCGCGCAGAAGGCGAAGGTCGAAGCTGATACCGTCTATTTTCTGATGGTGGGACGCCCCATTGCCCGCCAGCAGGCCGAGCAGATTTTAGCCACGATGTCGGCGCTCGTTGGGCAGAGCTATACCCTGGATACCGTCCAGGTCGCGTTGCTATCGGAGCAGCAAACCGGTCAGCCGGAAGACACGTCGCCAGCCGACCAGGAGAGCCTGGAGTGAGGGGAGAGCAGATGGCCCTCGCTGAGATGACTCACGCGAGTAAACAGGAGGACAGCCAGTGAGAGAAGGGCAATACTCCCAGCTTCCCGTGACGATTCTGCTCGCCACGATGAGAGAACTGCATGCCACGGTGACCCTGCACGCTGCGCTTGCCTCTCTGCCAGAAGGGTGGAACGACGCTTGCATGGCTGAGCTGGTGATGGTCCAGGGCAGCCTCCAGAGTTGCACCATTCGCACGATGGAGGGACACCAGCTCTTGCAGCAGGAAGCGGCCTTTCAGATGCTGGAGCGATTGGGGGAACTGGAGTGGCGCTTGCAGCCGTCCTGGCCCGACGAGTCCCGCCTGGGACAGCCACCGGCGGCGGCTCCGCTCAGTGCCGTCATGCTCGCGAACTGCTCACAGCGCGAGAAACAGGTGCTCTTACTCGCTCAGGGGCACAAACCTCCGCAGGAGATCGCCCGCCTGTTGGGGCTCTCCCCGCCCCAGGTCGAGCTGATCCTGGAGACGCTCGCAAAACGCTCTGTACTACGACGTCATGACGAAAGAAGGAGTATTTTCTCATGAAGAACCAGGTTATCGCTCCCCGGCAGGAGGAGCAACCACCCCCCGATCTGTGGTCGCATCATGTGATGGGCGATCACAACTTCTGGAGCGACCGAGGAGTGCTCGCCTGGTGGTATCGGCACACCGCCCCACCAGAGCCGCCCGCTGGCGCCAGCTTTGAACAACGCGACCTGGTGCGCCGGGGCCGCATTGCCAGCGCCATCATGCTCTTTCTGGCCTGCATCCTCGTGCTGGTCGTGCCCATCGGCCTCCTGGGACCCAACACGCAAATCTTGTACACCGCCCTCACCGTCTGGGGCGTCATCGGGCTGTGCATCGTGCTCAATCGCAAGGGCCACGTTAACGCCGTGGGCATCTTGCTCTGCCTCTCGATCATCAGTGGCATGTATCTGAGCATTTTGCGTGCCCCAGGCGGCCTGTCGCCCGACGACAAGGATATTTTGTACTTGTTGGTCTTCGGCGAGCTTTTCATTGGCGCGATCTTACCGGTCAGGTGGGTCTTCGTGCCGACCCTGCTCAACCTCACCTTTGGCGTACTCGAACTGACCGTGGCTCCCCATACCCCACTCTTCGCCGTCCAACTCGTCAGCAGTGGCCCGATCATCCTCTTCCGGCTGATCCAGCTCCATGTCTTCGTCGCTGCCGTGATGGCGATTCTGGGTCTGCACGCCCGTCAGGCTATCAAGCGGGCCGACCGCGCCGAAGAGATTGCCCGCTTGCAGCAGATGCTGGCGCAGATGAACCATGCCCAGATGCAGCACGCGCAGCACCTGGAAACCACTGTGACCGCCATCATCGGCGTCTTGACCCGCACAGCCCACGGCGATCTGCTGGCACGGGTGCCCATTCAGCACGGCGAGACGTTCTGGTCGCTGGTCGGCTCGCTCAACCTCTTGCTCGCACGGTACCAGGATGCGCGGCAGGATGCGCAGGAACTGGAGCGCCTGCGTCCACAGATGGAGCACTGGCAGCACTGCGACCAGGCGCTGCGCTGGATGCGGGAGTTGGAAGAGCCGTTCGCCCGCATGGTGAGCGTCGCCTTGCAAGAGCAGCGGCCCTTGAATCTGCCCGCCACGCACACGCCGCTCGCGCCATTTTTTCGCCAGCTTCACGGCAAGTACCTCTCAGACCGACCGGCAACATCACTCCCCTCTTCCACTCGGATGACTGGATAAATGGAGGGAAATATGTCTACTCAGAAGCCTGTGTTGCAAGACCCACGATCCTGGAATCGCTCAGTCCAGGCAAGCTTCGAACGCATCTCGCCGCTCTACCAACGGTTCTATGAAGGGATGCAAGGCGACCCGGAGCTGCTGGCCCTGCTTGCGCTGGTGGAGACTGATCAACCCATGTATGTGCTGTTCTTTAGTATCATCAACCTGCTGGCACGACGGCTGCGGCATCCTCTGTTGAGCGAGTTTTACCCGTTTTTCTGTCCCCATCCCCGGCCTGCATCAGAAGCCTATCCAGTCTTTCGCGACTTTTGTCTGAGCAATCGGGAGGGATTACGTCTCCTGTTGCCCGGAGCCAGACTGCAAACCAACGAGGTGACCCGCTGCGCCAACCTGTTGCCCGCCTTTGAGCTCATCTCGCGGCGCGCTGGACGTCAGCCGCTGGCCTTGATCGAGGTAGGTGCGAGTGCCGGGCTCAATCTCAACTGGGATCGCTATGGCTACCGTTACGGCAACCTCCTGGTGGGCGATCCACGCTCGCCGGTGCAGCTTGCCTGTTCCTTGAGAGGGTCGCATCTGCCACCTTTTCCCGAGGTGATGCCCCTGGTCGTGCAACGCATCGGTATCGACCTTGCTCCGCTCGATCCGACCAATCAGTTGGACGTGGACTGGTTAATCGCCTGTATCTGGCCCGAGGAGATCCGGCGCTATAAGCTGCTCACCGCCGCCATCGAGCTGGCTCGCGCCCATCCTGTCAGGCTGTTGAAGGGCGACGCGTGCGCACTGCTCCCCGAGGTGCTGGCGTCCGTGCCTGCCGAGGCTACGGTGTGCCTGTGGCACAGTTACGCGCTGGCTCAAGGACCACAGGTCGTCTATGAGCAGGTGGTGCAGCAATTGCTGGAGGCTTCGCGCACACGCGATATCTACCATCTCGCGCTCGAATTAGATCCTGCCCGAGGGCCTGAGCCCCGACTGGAACTGTGGGTGTATCAGGGGGGCGCGCTTGCTTCCTATGACTGGCTGGCAAGTTGCGAGGTGCATGGGGAAGCGATGGAATGGCATGGTTTTCCCACCTCAGTACATCCCTAGCATGAGCGCCGAAGCCACTCTTTTCATTACTCACTAGAGTGTCATGGAGAGAAAGGAATCGATCATGACTGATCCTTCGTTGGATACAACGCCTTCTGAACTGACAGGGACCCATGAGAAAGAGGCTGCTGCCGCTCCTGCGTCAACAGACGTTCCCGAAACTCCTCATGGAGATGTCCTCGTGGGAGAGGAGATAGCCCCTTCGTCGCTCCTACCGGAATTGGACGAACGCACCCCAGTTCCAGTAATGGGGTCTTTGCCCACCGTCCCCGAGCAATGGACAAAGGGGAGCCTGCCGTATCGGACGGGCTTCTTCCTGGCGAGCATGGTCGGGGGGCTCTCCAGCGTCTGCATCAAGCAATTGTTGCTGCCCATTCAGGTCAGCCAGCTTGCCCCGCGCTCGACCGCCACTTCTTTTGCGCTCATTGCCTCGGTTGGGGCCTGTGCTGGATTGATTGCTTCGCCGCTCTCGGGTGCGCTCAGTGATCGTACCATCTCGCGCTGGGGACGGCGCCGCCCCTGGATCATCGGTGGGACGCTCCTCGCGGCGGTGGGACTGCTGTTGATGGCCGTGGCGACGACCGTTCCTGCCTTGCTTATCGGGGAGGTCCTGGCCCAAATCGGGGTCGATACCATCCTGGCGACGATCACCGCGCTCATCCCCGATCAGATCCCTGAACCACAGCGGGCAGGTCCCTCGGCGCTCAATGGGATGGCGCCCATTGTCGGCGGCGTGCTGGGCCTCGTGCTGGTCACGCGTCTAACGGCTCCCAACGTGGTCTGGCAGGGCTACGTCCTGCTGGCAGCGGTCTCAGTTGGCTGCATCGGCCTGTTTCTGCTCATATTGCGCGAGCAGCCTGTCAGCCGCCAGGATGTGGCTCCCTTCGCCTGGCGTGCGTTCCTGGCGAGTTTTTTCCAGCCGCTGGGCAGTCGCGACTTTCGTTGTACCTTCCTCTCGCGGGCGCTCGTCTTCCTGAGCTTCACCTTGCTGGGCAGCTATCTCTTCTTTGACCTGAGCCAGGAACGGCGCATGCCGGTGGCTGACGCCGCCCAGGCGGTGACGACCTTCCAACTGCTCTCCACGGGGTCGCTCATCCTGATCGCGCTGCTCGCGAGCATGCTGGCGCAACGCTGGCAGCGGCTCAAGCCGTGTATTGTGACCGGAGCCCTGGTCATGGCGGGCAGCCTCCTGCTGCTGGTCATCGTGCCCACCTGGCGCGTGCTGCTGCTGGTCGCTGTCCTCTTCGGGGGCGGCTTTGGGGCAGTACTGGGGGTAGATATTGCGCTTGCCATCCAGGTGCTACCAAAAGCCACCGACCGGGGAAAGGACCTGGGCCTGATGATGACCGCCATTTTTTTGCCCCTCATCGTGAGCCCGATCATCGGCGCGGTGATTTTAAACACCGTTCACAGCTTCACGGCGCTCTTTCTGGTGGCAGCCGTTTCCAGCGTGCTGGCGGCAGTGGTGATCTTGCCAATCAAAGCAGTACGGTAGCATGTTCCATCAGCAGAAGGAGCACATGATGTCAGCATACAGAATAACATCGCCACCCATTGCACCACCGATAATGCACACATCCGACATAGTCTAAAGGCGAAAGCAAGCTACAGAGCTATGAGCATAGGCGCCCATAGCTCTGTATATATAGAGGACAATATTGTCCTGACACACAAATTACGATGTACTACAGGCCGCTCCATTGAGCGTAAAGGCGGTGGGCACCGTGTTGCTGCCACTCCAGTTGGCATTGAAGCCAGGAGGCGAACTGAGCGTCGCTCCCGCTGGGATCGAGCCGTTATAGGAGAGGTTGGTGACCGTCACCATCGCGCCACTTTGTGTAAAGTTGCCATTCCACAATTGCGTGATCGTCTGCCCGTTGGCAAAGCTAAATTGCAAGCTCCAGCCGTTGATCGCTGTGGTACCCGTGTTGGTGATCGTGAAGCTTGCCCCAAAGCCGGTATTCCACTGATTGGTGATCGTATACACCACTTTGCAGCTCGCGCCACCGCTTGGGGTCGGCGTCGGGCTTGGGGTAGAGGTGGGGGTTGCTGTTGGCGTGTTCGTTGGCGTGTTTGTCGGCGTGGGTGTAGGCATGCCACCACCGCCTAGAGAAAGGAGGTGCGCTTTATACCCTGCCCCATAGTTCGTGGGAGTGCCAGTATAGTCGGCGAGAAGCGATGGCGTGCCGCCACAATTCCCCGTCACTGTCCAGGTCCAGGCCATGTAGCCAGTGCTATGCTGATCGAGCCAGGTCATGAGCGTACTAATAAAGCCCGAGGCACAGTCATTCTCGCCGATCTCGCCAGCCAGAACGGGCACCTGCGCAACTACCGGCGCGATTTGCGAATCCCAACAACTGCTATTAGAGCAGGCATTAAAGTTGTAGATATGGACCGAAGCGGCCAGGTTGTTCTGTGGGTCGCTGGGTTTATTTGCCAGCCATTGCGATAGATCGTTGGAGAAGGCCAACCCTCCCAGCATCAGCACGTTGGTCGCACCGGTTGCACGAACCGTATTGACCAGCGTTTGCATCCCGGCCACAGCAAAACCAACACCTGAGCATGCACCGGACTGTGGAGCTGTGCTGCCGTTGAGCCAGCAGGACCAGCTCACGTCGTGTGGCTCATTGTACAGATCGAAGATCACCGAAGAGTTGCTCTTAAATGTATTGGCGACCGATGTCCAGAAGGCGGGAGCGTGATCCAGATCAGGCATGGGCTGCTGGCCGGTGGACTGATTTGTCCCGGAGTTATTCCAGTGCAAATCAAGGATCACGATCTGGCCGTTGGCATTTAATAAATTCACCCAGTTCACAATATCTGACTGATACTGGGCAGCAGTTTTGTTGTTGGCTGGAAATCCATTGATACCAAGCCAGCAGTCTTCGTTTAGGGGAACGCGTACGATATTGGTGCCCCAGGCGACCATAGCACTGACAGTGGCCTGATCTATTGGCCCATCAAAGTCGGTGGGGGCGTTGGTCGCACTCTTGGTACACTGGTATTCTGTGCCCATGCGATCAACACCGTGAGGAACAATGACGTGGCCGCTGCCATCTTCAAGTTTATTGCCAACGACGTGCAGCCCCGTCGGCACGCTGGCTGCTTTGACCGAGCCAGGTGGTCGTGATGTGAAGATCATTGCAGCCGAGCAGAGAAGCAGAGCTACAATGGCGAGAATCAATAGTCGAAAGCGTTCTTTGCTTTGCATATATTCCCCCTTAGATAAGGCGAGGTGAATGTGACGTCATAAAAAACCGCTGTACGTATATAGCCAGGCAAGCCCGTTACAAAGGCGACTGAATGCTCAGTCGCCTTTCCACAAGCCAGGGATTGCTCATGAGGTGCTGCATGCAGCACCGTTGAGCGTAAACGAGGTTGGGTTGAGATTGCTACCGCTCCAGGAGGCGTTGAAGCCTGGCGGCGAACTCAGCGTAGCGCCAGCCGGGATCGAGCCGTTATAGGAGAGGTTGCTGATCGTCACCGTCGCGCCATTTTGCGTAAAATTGCCGTTCCACAATTGCGTAATTGTCTGCCCGTTGGCGAAACTAAATTGCAAATTCCAGCCGTTGATTGCCGTGGTGCCCGTATTGGTAATCGCGATGCTTGCGCCAAATCCTCCCGGCCATTGATTCGTCACCGTATACACCACCTTGCAGCTCGCCCCTGAAGTGGGCGTCGGGCTTGGCGTCGGACTCGGTGTATTTGTCGGCATAGGCGTGGGCGTATTGGTTGGGGTCGGCGTTCCTCCTGTGCCCGGCTGTAAAACAATCGTCGTGAGCGAATAAGGCGCGATACTTACACTGCCGGGTGATCCCTGTGCTGAGGTGATCGAACTGCTGTTCTGACCATAAGTGTAAAGTGTCGCGTTCGCAGCCGCGCTATAGCCATTGAGCGAGAGAGCCAACGTGTAGGTGGTACTGGGATCTTTGTTGATCAAGAGCAGCGCCAGATTGCCATTGGCCTGCTTGACCGCGTGGACCGCTACCAGGCTTTGATTAGATGAGGAGGAGACCATCGTATCTCCTGGACCAAACAGGTGAGAGAGCATCTGCAAGCCATAATATGGTGGGAATGGTGTGTCTGCTGGCGGCTCAGTGATGCCTCCCGACGAACTGCCATTGGATAACACGCCCATGTCCCCGTAGTTGGCCGTGCCATAGAGGCTAGAGCTATTGTCCCCGCTCGTCGAGATGCCATTGTGCTCCGCCCACCAGTCCACATTGAAGACGCCATTTTCCAGCCAGGTCATATACGCGTCGGCCAGAAAGAGGCCATTGACCAGGCTGACCGTTTGCTTCCCAGGAGGGAAGCCGCCGCCGTTCGAGTTCATTTCGGTCACGGCGATGCCGACCTGGCTGGCTCTGGAGCCAAGATATTGCCCATAGAGTGAGCGCAGCGTCGAGACCTTGCCAGCAATTTCCGCCGGGCTGCCGAGCAAGCCGGCATCGGTGTAGTTGCCGCCAGAGGCGTAATCGGTGTACCAGTGAATGTCGCCGAAGTCTATAAAGGGGCCGGCGATAGAGAGCACGGTATGATTCCAGTCCATCGTATCGCCATCATTGGTATCAACAACGCCATCGGGCCAGTCGCCAGGAGTCGTCAGTACGACACCGACCTTGATGGTCGGGTCAACAGCTTTCATGGCCTGGATGATCTGCACGGCATTCTGAGCATAGGCGGTGGCTCCCTTCTTCGAATGGATGTCGTATTCCCAGTTGGCGGTATAACTGCCATTGCCGTAAACTTCGTTGCCAACCTCCCAGTATTTGATACCGTAGGTATGGCCTGTACTGCTGCCTCCTGTATAGGTGGGAACCGGACCATTATAGCCAGGACCTCCTTTGTTGGCGTACTGCACCCAGTTGGCGGCCTCTTGTGGTGTGCCTGAGCCATAGTTCACGGTAATGATCGGCTGCACATCGGGCCCGACCGCCTGAACAACGCCCATGAAGGCATCAAAGGTATTGCTGGGATTGGCAAAACTCTGACCCTGCACCGTTGTATTCGACTGCCAATGGTAAACATCCGAAGTCGAGCCGCCGGGATAGCGAATCGTCTTGACATTGGCATTCTTGAGCAAAGTGGCCGCCGTAGAATCGAGCATATTCCCGTTCCAGACAGCGGTATTGATGCCTTCGCTCGCAGTAGTGAAAGTACCAAGCGACTGGCCAGCATTAATAGTGATCTGAGCGCTGGTGGCAGCAACCGCGTGTCCCAATGGGTTAAATAGCACGATGGAGAGGAGCAGGATGCAACATATTCCTGCACACGCAATCAATGTACTGCCCCTGGGAGACAGATACGAACTGACGAACAACTTCCTTGTCATTGTAATTCTCTTTCCTAAAATAAGCTAAACCTTACTTTGTCAGCTCACAGTGCAAGTTTTTCGTAAGTCCCCTATGGGGATGCTGCTAATCGCGGCGTCGAGAGGAGTTCTGGAACCCCTCCAGGCCCTGGGATCACGCTAAGAAGGAAGTGTAATCGTTCACGGTAACGTTTACAAACAATGATAAAAACATGTAAGGTACTGGGCAAGCTGGTTTTGTCTGTAGTGTAGCTAATCTTTCTTGAACATACAATGACAGTCACTAGACACACTATGGACAGAATGCTGCTCTGATCAGGATCTGTCCGCCGCCACCTGGTAGCCCTTTACCCGTCTCGTGCTAATGGATGAGGGGGAAAGCCCATTGTGGGGATGAAGAGCGATCAATCGATACGCCATTATCGCTATGATGTATATCATACGCTCTTATTGCCCGTCCTATTTTCCTAAGGACTTTTTATTGGTCAAACGACACTTTCTTATGTATACTACTACTATAGTAGTTGGTGCCACTGGCAAAGGGATAGGATTGCCTATATATTGATGGCGCTACAATGCGGTGTCTGTCTCTTGAGTAAATGAAGCTTATCACGAAATTTTGATATTCACTACCTGTAGACAGAGCGTATCTATCGCCTTGACAGGAGAGATATTCAGTAATCTCTAAGTGGTGCTTCGCTCTTATGAGCAGGAAGGCAAAAGCATGGGAGATGGAATCCCACAGTGCGACGTGTGCATTATCTGCGCTTTAGCAGAGGAAACTGAAGCAGTCCTCGATGAGTTTTCGACACGATGCCAGACAGTGTTTGAAAAAGCTATTAGCTCCTCAGATGGCTATGTCTACCACCACACAACCATTCGCAACCAGAAAGGCGAGCCGCTGACCATTCTTGTTCTATGCCAGGCACACCCCGGTCCTGTGGAAACCGTTCTTCATCTTAAATCCCTCCTCCGCGAGTTTCACCCACGCTTCGCTGCTATGGCAGGTATTTGCGCGGGAGAGAAACGGAAAGTCCAGTTAGGGGATCTTGTGGTGGCCGAGTATGCCTATCATTATGAGGAAGGAAAAGTCGAAAAAAACAAGAATGGAGTGGTCATACTGCGTCCTGGCTCAATTCCCTATAGCCCTGCAAAGCGGATCCTACAATACGCTCACAATTTCAAGGCATGGCAGCAGCCAGTTGCCGAACAACAACTCGCCAAGAGAAAAAGGACGCGCAAGCACACCACGGAGGTACAATGTTTTATTGCTCCGATGGCTTCAGGTATGGCGGTTAGGACTGATGATCCCTTTCCCATTTTGCAGCAGCAACATCGCAAGACACTCGGACTTGATCAGGAAGCCGCGGCCTTCTACGCAACGCTGCACGAGTTTCCTGATGTGTGCTCCCTCGTGGTCAAAGGGGTCTGTGACCATGCTCATCTGGGTAAAAATGATGCCTATCACGAAGAAGCTGCTCATGCATCGGCAATTTACCTCCTTTCCTTCATCCAGGAATACGTGACTGAGGAAACGATGCCCAAGAGAAGATATGAGCAGCAACCTGTCGTTAAGATCAGTTGCAACCACATAGCAGCGCCTCCCGGAAAATTGTTTGACAGGGTAGCAATACTGGCAGAGATAGAGCGGTGTTTGCAAGATAAGGATATCCGAGGGATCTTTTTGTGGGGAATGCGCGGCTGCGGCAAAAGCTTGATCGCCAAGAAGATAGCGGAAGACTGTAAATCGGCTGAGGGTCCTCTGGGAAAGCGGTTCAGCCATATCGTATGGCTCACCTTTCGCAAAGAGGAATTGACAGCTACAGGCATTGCCAGACCTTATAACTACTATCAGAGTAAGCACGATATATACGCTGAGATCCTGAAGGTCCACGGCTCGCCACATCTGGGTAATATGGACCCGCTTAGAGGAGTACAGGAGGTGCTGCAAAATGCACCCACACTGGTGATCCTCGATAGTTTTGAGTTCTTCCTGGAGGGGAAAAGGGAAGAAGCGAAATTAGACAGCGACTTTGCGGCCCTGCTACGAGAAGTTGCCAGAGGGAGCTGTTTCGTGCTCACCAGTTGGCGCGATTCAGCGGAAATCAGGCGTTATCTCTACAAAGTCATAAAAATAGAGCCGTTCGACGCACCGCTCGCCAAAGAGTACTTTCTCTATCATTGCAAGGAAAAATCAATCGCCCTGCCGTCGCCCCAGTGGAGCGGAGAAGTCCACAAAGAGATTTTCAAAGTTACAGCGGGCATCCCTCTTGCTTTAGAACTGGTCGCTAACTACGTTCATAACATTGGCGATGTGAAAACAGCCTTAGCAGATATAACGTCGCACGATCATTATCTATGGAGATACATCTATAAAAAGGTGTTGCAGCAATTGCAGAAAGATGAGTGGCGCTTGCTTGTACTGATGATCCTCTTCAAATCTCCCCTAGATAAAGAGCGCCTACGGAAGGCGGCGCGCCTCGACGATACAAGTGGCATGAAAAAATATGAAAGGGTGCTCGCGCGATTACGCCATTATGGACTACTAAATGTAGATCATGAGGATTTATATTTACATGATACCCTTCGAGAGTATATTATGAGCCAGATGGGTGGTAAGGAGAACTCAACGTTATTGAAAGAGGTGCAAAAGGATTTTATCGCATGGGCGCTGGCAATTGCTGAGGCAAATGAGAAGTGGGAAGTCTATAGCCAGCAGGCAAATGTGCTGGCAGCGGATTTGAATAATTTAATAGCCGCGCTGGAGCTTCTGCTCTCGGAAGCAGTACCAGAAGAGAGAGTCCTCTGCACTTTCGGCACGACCATCGCTCACTATTTGCATATTAACGGTCGTTGGACTGATGCCGAGCAGTTTTTTAAGGCCATTCTCAGCAAAATGACAGAAGATGCCCACAAAATCAAGGTGCAGGTCTTGCTTGGGAGGCATTACGCTCACCAGGAGAAGACGGAGATCGCAAAACATTATCTTTTACCAGCTATGGAAATGGCAAAGTCTATTGGAGATGAAACGTTACAAGCGGAAGTTTATCTGCGCCTGGGGCAAACGTTTTATCGCAGCGATCCATCACAAGCGTGGCAGTATTTAGAAAAAGCGCGGGACAAAGCTGCCAGGAATAATAACTATGACAGCTTGAGAACAAGAATATCGACGTTAAGCTATATGGCCGAGCTGTATATGCTGAATCCCGAGCGAAAGGAGGCGAAAGAAGCGCTCAAAGTTTTAGAGGAGGCGGATGGTATTTTCAAACAAACAGCGTTAGAATGGGATCGCGTGCGTGCTCATCTCGCGAGGTTGAAAGCCGACGCCTGTCTGTTAATTGACGATAAAGTAACGGCGCGCGAATGCTACCTCGAATCGAGGCGCTTGTCAGAGACCGGAGCCGATGGGCGGCTGCTGGCCTGGAATTATCTTGGTTTAGCAGAAATAGATAAAAACCTTGAGTATGCTAAGAAAGCTCAAGAGCTCTTTGAAGCATTGGGCCTCAATTCCCAGGTGGAGCGCGCACAGGCCGTTATTGACGAACTCGCCTCCATATAACCGGTGAGTTGCCAGCCCCGTATGCCCCATGCCTGGAAGAGCGATTTGCGCAAAAAAGGTGTTTTTACCATTCCGCCGGGGTTGGAAGAGCGACTCACTAATGAGGCAGGGGTATAATATCCCTATCCTTCCTAATTATTTAGGAATAATAGGAATGTCAGAAAAGATGTTTAGCAGCTTTTCTTGATAAGTGAATAGATGATCGCTTATTGTAGTGTCATCATTAGTAGTGAAGAAGGCCAAGTATGATGATCAGGCTCAGCAACCATGAGGCTGCACGCCTTAAATTACACATTTTGTCAGAAGGGATTTCCTTTGATGAGGCGTTTTTAAAACACTTTGCCAATGATCTCAGCAGTATGGAAAAGCGGCGTGCTTACGATGATACTGATGATCAGTATTTAGATAGAACGGTGAGAATTCCGCAGGAACTATACCTGAATGAGGTCGTGGTAGCGGTTAATCATAAACGACAATCTCCCTGGCGGCTACTATATCGCGATAACACATATCGACTGGTAGGAAAAAATAATATCGATGTAGAGGTTACCTTTCCCCGACGTCCTCGCTTCTTCGAGCAAGTTACTCCCAGTGGGATTCGGTGTGATCGGATCGCCAATCTCTACGGTGGATCATCATTGGCCTTTTTTACTCCCGCCACATGCTATTATTTCAATGAGGGGCACGAGTGCAGATTCTGTTCATTGAAGCCAAATCGTAGCTCACAGCAGACTTTTGTCTCCGCCATCAACCCGGCCCTTGCCGCTTCTGTGCTAAAAATCGCAGTAGCCACTGACGCCGACCTGTTGAAGCAAAGTATGCTGGTGGGTGGCAATCTGCCCGACTACAATAAAGGTTTCCGACGGCACCTGGAAATTGCGATGGCGCTGGATGAGGTGCAAAGCTCCTTCCCTTCCACTCGCCCATTAGAAACGCATATCGCCACTATGCCACCGGACGATTTTGGTCTATTCGCCGACTTGAATGCTCTAAATGCCCGCCTCACGATGAATTTAGAAATTTTCGATGAGCAACTCTTTGAAGAAATTTGTCCGGGGAAGGCGCAACTTTATGGGCGGCATCGATTGATGCAAGCTTTAGAGCGTGCAGCATCTGTTATCAGTGGCAAGCGCGTACATTCTGTGCTGATTGCCGGTCTTGAACCGGTGAGTTCGACCATTGCCGGCATGAACTATCTTGCCAGTATTGGGGTGACGCCTATTATCAATGTTTTTCACAATGATCGCGGCAGCCACTACCAGGAGCATGCTCGGCCTCCCTACGAAGATTTACTGGAAGTTGCCATAGCGTTGCAAGACGTCTACAAGAAGTATGGCCTGACCCCTTATTGGAAGGGTTGCGGTCGCAATGCGCTGGACTTTGAAGCCCTGCAAGGATGGTTCGCTTAGCTCGCAATGGTCCACGCTCAAAAATCGCCATCGCCTCTTCTGTTGTTGGCACCTTGAGGGGATTCTCTGCTGCGAATTCCTATGCCCGTGGAAAACCACTGGTCCGCACCGCCTGCGCTACAGCCTTCAGGTCATAGCAGGTTTTGCGGAACTCGCAGCCCTCTGGCCCCAGCAGGGGCTAGCATGCCCTCGGACGATCAGCGTAAGGTATGCCAACGCTCCAAGAGCGTCTGATAGTGCTTGACCATCGCCTGGTGATAACCCTCTTGCGTCTGGTTTTCTTTAATCTGTTGTTGATGATAGGCGAGCATTCTTCGCGCTCCCTCTATGGCTTTTGGAGGCACATCAATAACCTGGATCTCCTCGGCTGCAAGCGGCTGCCATGTGGGAGCGTTACGCCAGTTAATATAGGGGCAATTACGGCACTGGTTGGCGCAACAGGAGCCGCGCCGAATGAGAAATGAACGGGTCGCCACATAGAACCCGTTGACGTCGATCATCCAATCGTCGGTATCTTCTTCCATCATTCTCTATAAAACGTTATCCTCATAGGGACCTAAAAATCTCTCACCATTAAAGTGGATCAGGTGGGTTGGCATTTCCGCGACCCAGACCTCAGTCTCCCATGAGATATCTTTTAAGTACTCTACCATCGCTCCACGGGTGAGAAATGTTGTGACGTAGACTAATCCTGCTCTAGAGGCACGAAAGAGGCGCTTCAACTCATCCTTTCGCTTGCCGTCAATTGGCCCATGAGATGTAACCGCTTCTATCAGGACAAGCCAATTTTTTTCGGTATGATGAATAATCACATCTGGCATTTTACCATGTGACTCGGTTACTACTCCCAACTCCGCTAACCCTTCTTTGTCATAGTACGCGAATTTGTCGTCAGTATCGCCAACATAGAGGACTTTCCCTCCGGGTGTATAAATCTCCGCAAATTCATGGATAATCTTTTCCACAAGAATATTCTGTCCTCCCGGCGATAATGTAATCGTCTTGCCTGGAGCAACGGTGACGGGAATACGGTGCATGGCTCTCTCCTGGGCATATCGCTTCTTGAGTGTCTCAATGGAGGACAGATAGGTTTTCAGGTTCATCTCCCAGTCTGCGGTCCCAAAGGTCCGCAATAGTTCTAGCGCGCCCTGCTCGATCTGATAGACGGTTTTCCCACTGTTGATTGGACGTTTGGGATCATCAGGGTTTGCTACGATGAGGCCCGCTTCAAGAAATTGATGAACGGTTTGACGCCGGACAGTTTCGCGTGAATTTGGTGCATAGTTCTTCTCATAATATTCCCTGAAAAAATCCATCATGGGAGTGATGCCAAATAAGGGAGCTTCTGCCTGCGACCAGGACATTCCTGGTTTCACATTGAGTAAGGCTAGTAATGTGAGCGCCGATCTATCATTTTGCTGTTGTCGTGGGAAACCAAGCGCCTTGATGATACTAAGCGCCTCTTCTACTTTCTGTTTGATCTTCTTCTCCCGGGTATCATTGGTTTTCGCATCCCCCATTGAGAAAAACTCCTTCTTCATCAACTCATCAAGTTCAATTTGCTCAGGAAACTCAGGTGGTATTTTATCACCCAACGCGAGTATCTGCTGTAATGGAGGATATTTAATGTGCCGCAGGTCGGTGGCGTTCACCTGGGTGTGCCCATTGAATTGGCGAAAAAAAGAATCCACCAGGGTAGAGTTGAGATAAGCAGCCAGCCCTCTGGCAAGTTTGGGGGAAAGTCCCCTTCCATTACAGTGAAAATAGTTAAGGTGATTTTCAAAACCCACGCTTGAACCAGGCATAGTCGTTGGATCATAAACGGCGGCAACGATACGCTTCTTCTCTTCTTTGGCTGAGAAACGTTTAACCAATACGTAATATTCATTGGGGACTTGCAGCCCCTTCGTTTCCTGAGAATCAACGAGGGCACTCGGCTTTTTGCCCTCTGATCCAGGCCAGTTAACAGAGCCATACTTCACATGCGTCGGAAATAGCAGGGGGATCGTGTTTGATTCCAGTTCAGACCGTAAAGCATTCTGTGCTCGGAAATCAACCACTCTTCCGGTGGAGACGTTCAGCCCTAATTCTTCTAATGATGTCTGAAACAGCGCCATATGTTCAGTAACTTCCTGATCAAAGGAATCTTGAACAATACGGATAAATAACTGCGGGTCTTTTGGATGGACAATTTGTTCATAGCTGACATCATGGACAAGCACAATATCATCCATTGGTCCAGTGCTGGAAGAGATAGTGATGTAGTCTGATGTTTCAGTACTTTTTACTGCATGCAGAATAATATTTTCTTGAAGAACCTCATCATCTTGAAATGCTTTGTCACGGGCATCAAACACATGCAAACGTCGAAGGGACATCGTCTGGAGAAATCTTTGCCGAAAATGCTTGAAATAAGGACCATTACAAAAACTGCGAGGAGTGATAGCAATTAACTCGCCAGAGGGGGCAAGTAATTGCGTTGCTATCGCAAGAAAACCGGCATACAAGTTGCTAGACTCTATCCCTAATGTTTGCAGCAGTTTTCTTTCCACCGACTGGGTTTGTATCTTCCGGTAAGGGGGATTCAGAATAGCACAGGTATATGCTGGCTTTTCGCGCTCGCCGGAAAAAAGTGTGTCTTGCAGCACTTCGACACTCTCGGCGATAAAATCCTTCTGGTACACGGCCCCAGCAAACGCAACTCCAACGCGCTCACAGACAGATCGACAAAGCCGAAACGTATCATAGATATAGGGGATCAGACTTCCATCAATTTCATAAGCTGTCACACAGATCTTCTGAGGACGCTTATCTCTACTGCACAGATCAGCGACACAGGCAGCAAACAGCGACCCGACACCAGCCCCAGCATCTAGAATGTGGACAGTGGAAGAGTGGCATGTGAACATTGATGCCATTAGACGCGCAACGGGAGCCGGTGTAAAAAACTGCCCTAGCCTGGTTTGTCGATCTTTCTCCTGTCTTCGCCCGACATCAAGCCTGATAAAATCTAGACGATCAAGAAGATCTGCATCCTGTTTTGAGAGAAATTCACTCCTACTGGTTATTTCATTAATCATAATTAACCCAGAGCTAGCATTATTCGCACTTCTTGCAAGTTTTTGGTTGCAACCTTTTCCCCGACATCTCGGCGTTTCGAAGCAACCACCTTTTCAGCATTCTTATGCACAACAACCCCCTGCAATGTTTATAAGTATACGTCATAGTACAATGGTTGTCACTTCCAGTATCTTTGTGTGGAACATGTCCCCGTGCGGATCTCGCCTCTACTTCTGTCCTCAGAGCTTCTCAAAAGTCGCCGTGTGCTCTGATCGCTCGCGCCTTCGGCGCTCATGGTGAGGGGAGGGTGCTGCGTGCGGGCTGCAGCCCGCACGCAGCACCCTCCCCTCATGCGGCTCGCTTGCGAGCCGCTCCACATGAAAAGACCACTTTTGAGAAGCTCTGCTTTTGTCCTTCCCTCTCATTGACTTTTGGCATCCCTCAACCATATAGTGAGGATGAAATACTTTTTGAACAGCCTCACTCCAGTTTTGCATGCTACTTATAGAGAAAAGGAGATTCAACGTATGCCACTCGATCCACAAGTACAAACGTATCTGGAGCAGATGGCCGCCCTCAATGGGGCGCCGCTTCATACGCTTGAACCGGAGATGATACGCCAGATGATCACGATGCAGACCAACGCTGCGCTTGCAACGGGTGAGATCGAAGCGGTTGCAGGCGTCGAAAATCGGCTGATCCCTGGTCCAGAGGGCGATCTGCCGGTCAGAATTTATACCCCACAAGGAGAAGGTCCCTTTCCGGCGCTCGTGTTCTTTCATGGCGGTGGCTGGGTGATTTGCAACCTGGATACACACGATGCCCTCTGCCGCAGCCTGACGAACGAAGCTGGCTGTGTCGTGGTATCGGTAGATTATCGGCTGGCTCCCGAACACAAGTTTCCGGCTGCTCCCCACGATTGCTATGCCGCGACGCAATGGGTCGCTACTCATGGGGCCGAGTTGAATGTTGACGCCACACGCATAGCTGTCGGGGGTGATAGCGCCGGCGGCAACCTGGCGGCGGTCGTGGCGCAGATGGCGCGAGACCAGGGAGGCCCCGCGCTGGACTTCCAATTGCTGATCTATCCCGCCACCAATTTTCTTGCCGAGACCCATTCTAAAAAGGAAAATGGGACCGGCTATATGCTCACGCGGGACGATATGAGCTGGTTTAGCAACCATTATCTGAACGATGAGCATGACTATGTAAACCCGCTAGCATCTCCGGCACTGGCCGCGCATCTCGATGAACTGCCGCCCGCGTTGATCATCACTGCCGAATATGACCCACTGCGCGATGAGGGCGAGGCATACGGGCAGCAACTAGTGAAAGCTGGAGTCCCGACAACGGTGAGCCGTTATGATGGCATGATCCACGGCTTTATGAGTATGGGTCCCATTTTTGACCGCGGAAATCAAGCGGTGAAAGAGAGCGCCGCCGCCTTACGCGCAGCCTTTACCAGAAAATAGCAACCGATAGCTCTTGTAGCCTCTTTTGCCAGGAGAACGAATACCGGAGCCTCACCGTGAAGCCCTTTTCTGGATACCTCCACAACAAGAGGGAATGATCATGGTTCCGGTATCCGTTCCGCAGAAATTACCTCTTTTACAAGACATACGTATAGAGAATTTATATCCTTGAATCGCTACTTTTCCCCTTGTTCAAAACATGCAAAAACGTTATACTTTCAGCATTACCAGCAATAGCAGGAAGGAGCGTGATTTTGCTAGATAAACATGACTCACCTTTACCGGCGTCGCAATACCCTATCGACGCAGAGAATATGGCTGAGATGGCACGCCTTGCCAAGCAGGCAAGTATCATCACGACGCATCTTGGCCTTCTCCCATTTCAGATCAATCCAGCACATATGCAGGCTGTCCTCGATATTGCCTGTGGTCCGGGCGAGTGGGCGCTCTCGCTGGCGGAGCGATATCCCCGTCTGACGGTGACAGGGATCGATATCTCTCACCGCATGATTGACTACGCTCATTACCAGGCTCAGGAGCGCCAGCTTCACCGGGTTCACTTTCAGGTGATGGACGCGCGAGCACCGCTGGCGTTTCCAGATGCGAGCTTTGACCTGATCCATGCCCGTCTCATTACCACATTTCTCCCAGCAGGCATGTGGCCTGCTCTCGTCAGCGAGTGCGTCCGGCTTTTGCGTCCGGGGGGATTTTTTTGCACGACGGAAGATGAGAATATTGGGATCAGTACCAGCCCCTCACTGATGCGCTACAGTACGCTTTGTGCAGACGCGCTACGTAAGGCAGGCATGTGTTTTACCTCGGAGGGTGCCAGCTTTGGCATTACCGCTGTCCAGGCCCGCTTACTCGCACAGGCCGGGCTCGCTCGTGTTGAGCAGCAAGCGGCAGTGATCAATTACTCGATAGGGACAGCGGCGCATCCGCTCCTCACGCAGGATTGGGAGATCGCCTTGCGGCTGGTCCAGCCCTTTCTGGTCCAGAGCGGAGTAGCCACACAGAACGAGCTTGATATCCTGTATGCCCGTTTGTGTGAAGAGATGCATACTGACCAGTTCAGCGCCGTCATCTATTTCCAGACCGCCTGGGGGCAGAAAATTGTCTAACTCTCTATCGTATCCAATAGGAGAGGATGGAGGGAGCATCAACACGCCAAAAAGGGGGGCAAAGTCACGCAAAAACGGCTGCCTTCCCCCGGACGACCGGAGCTTTCGACCCAGATGCGCCCGTGCATCGCTTCAACCAGCCGCTTACAGAGGTAGAGTCCCAGACCTGTCCCACGCGTTGTTCCCGCGACATCACGCCTGAGACGCACAAATTTCTCAAAAAGCAGCGGTAGCTCTTCGGTAGGAATGCCAGGGCCAGCATCCTGCACCGATAGACAAACCGGAGCAGATGGAGCTGCGTGCGAGGCCACAATATGGATCGTTGTCTGCCTGGGCACATATTTGAAGACGTTGGAGAGCAAATTCTGTACCACCTGACGTAGCAACTGAGGATCAGCCCAGACCATGATCTGCTCAGGCACCTGCAAGCAGATAGTATAAGCATCTTTCTCCTGGGGAGCCAGTTGGGTCAATAGCTCCTGGAGCCATTGATGCAGGCAGAAACCCTCTGGCTTGACGAGGGGGATATCGCTGCTGACTACGACGGTAGTATCGAGCACCCGATTGACAAAATCGACAAGGGTTTCCTGGCTCGCCAGCGCTCGCTTCAGCATTTTTGCTCGCTGCACTGGCTCCAGCCTCTCATGATACTCTTTGAGCAGTTCCAGCGATCCCCCAAGTACCGTCAAGGGAGTGCGTAACTCGTGACTTACGTTGAGCAGAAACTGATCTTTAAGCTCATTGATCTTGCGTTGCTGTTCGTAGGCAATTGTGGCCTGTTGCGCACGTTCTATGGCCAGTAAATGCTTATGCTCCGCAGCAAGCGCCTGCTGGCGAGCCGCAGAAACGAGGTCAACGGCCTTGCGCAGCCAACAAATCACCAGACCAAGCAACAGCGCAACACTCAGCCCGATAACTGCCCGCTCAGCCAGGGCTTGACCAGAGACAGGCTCCTTCAACAAATAGTAATAGACCAGCACCATAGCCCCTATCGTTGTCAACAGGCTCAGCAATAAGCCCCGGTACGAAAAAAGCCAGCAGAGGCAGATAATGGGCACCAGCATGCTCGCCCCATTGTTCAATTGGGGAAAAAAGAACCAGAGTCCCGGGATGCCGACTCCATAGGAGAGGAGCACGATGAACACACGTTTCCCCAGGGAAAGACGCAGCAAGAGGAGCGGTATCAGGTGAATCTGCTCAGAAAAAACGCGAATACGATGAGCGTATTTCATTTGGCAATCTCGTTCTATGATATACTAGCAGTCGTTACTGCCCTTGCGCTCAATACAGCAGTAGTATAGCACATATATAGATAACAGTGTACCAACGATAGTACTCCTGCTACTTCTTGTATAGCACATCATTCATCAATTCATCTTCTCCTCGCTCAACGCTTGATTTAGCAGCCTCTGTATACTGAGAATAGTGGATGTAGATCTTCGCAAAGCCGAAGGTGTTACTCTACTTAAAAAAGTATTGAAGGCATCTAGCCCCTGGACAAAAGGATGTTTTTATTTGTTGTTACAGGTGGGAAAACATCTCCTGGCGCTAGAAAAATCGTATTGATCAGGGTGGATGAGGCCCATCACCGGAGGCATGTATGAATGATCAACCATTACCGCGAACCACGACTGATGCAGGGATACCTGCTCCAAGCGATGAATATTCTCTTTCTGTCGGACCCGAAGGACCTTTGTTGCTGCAAGACCACTATCTCATTCAGAAGATGGCGCAGTTCAACCGCGAGCGGGTACCCGAGCGCGTTGTCCATGCCAAAGGGAGCGGCGCGTTTGGCTACTTCGAAGTAACGCGAGATGCGTCTCCCTGGACAAAGGCGGCATTCCTCAACCGGGTGGGCAAGCGCACCCCGGTACTGGTACGCTTCTCCACGGTCGCGGGAGAAGCAGGCTCTGCCGATACGGTGCGTGACCCACGAGGATTCGCGATCAAGTTCTACACCGAGGATGGGAACTATGATCTGGTGGGCAATAACACGCCGATTTTTTTCGTGCGCGATCCATCGAAGTTCCAGGATTTCATTCACTCGCAAAAACGCATGCCCGACACCGATCTGCGGAGCCACAATGCGCAATGGGATTTCTGGTCCCTCTCTCCCGAAGCGATCCACCAGGTGACGTTCCTGATGTCGGATCGCGGCACGCCGCGCACATATCGCCATATGAATGGCTATGGCAGCCACACGTTTATGTGGATCAACGCCGCAGGTGAGCGCTTCTGGGTCAAATATCACTTCAAAACGGAACAGGGCATCGAGAATTTCACTGCTGCCGAAGCGCAAGCGATGACAGCAGAGGAGCCTGACTATCACCGGCGCGACCTGCTGGAGGCGATCAAGCAAAAAGATTACCCGGCTTGGCGACTGGAGATGCAAATTATGCCTTTTGAGCAGGCTGCTGACTATCGCTTCAATCCGTTCGATCTGACGAAAGTCTGGCCTCATAGCGATTATCCGCCAATCACTATCGGACGACTGGTGCTGGAACGCAACCCGGAAAATTTCTTCGCTCAGATTGAACAGGCCGCATTCGAACCGGCCAATATGGTCCCTGGCATTGGCCCCAGCCCCGATAAGATGCTGCTAGGCCGCCTCTTCAGCTATCCCGATACGCACCGTCACCGCATTGGCACCAATTACTTGCAATTGCCCGTAAATCAGCCCAGGAGCGTCGTCCACAGCTACAATAAGGATGGCGCAATGCGTTACCTGCACAACAGCAACCAGCCTGTATACGCGCCCAATAGCTACGGAGGTCCCAGAGCCGATGCAGCGCACTACACCGATCCAGGCTGGTTCGCGAGTGGAGAGATCATGCGTAGCGCCTACGTCGCCCACGCCGAGGATAATGATTTCGTGCAACCGCGCAACCTCTACCAGCAGGTTCTCTCCGAGGCTGATCGCTCCCACCTCATCGACAATATCGTCGGCCATATGAGCAAGGGAGTCGAACCAGCCATCCAGCAGCGCGCGCTCCAACTCTGGTACCAGGTAGATCCCCAACTTGGGGAACGTATTGCCCAGAACCTGGGCATTGCACAGGACATAGTACCATTTGCCCCAATAGGAGCCAGTGCAAACAATCATTGAGGAAAGAAGCCCTTTCGCACCCTGGTCAGGTTCGATCTCGTTCAGAGGCACATGCACAGACTAGAAAAGAGAGTTCTTGTCGAAAACGCCTGGCAGGAACTCTCTTGCTCTCTATCAGAGAAGCTCATTAGCCTCTTCCATCCGCTCCATAGTCTGCAAGAGCGCCAGATACCTGGTTCGCGTCGCCATTGTCGCCGGATGTGTCTCTCCCAGGAGCTGTCCCCGGATGGCCAGCGCGCGCTGATAGAGGGCAATCGCTTCCTGTTGTTTCCCCTGAGCCTCCCGTAACAGAGCGAAGTTGTGCAACGTTTCCGCTGTTTCACTATGGTGCTCGCCCTGACGCGCTTTTCGGATCTGTAAAGCTCGTTGATACAGCTCTGCTGCCTCCTCATACTTGCCCTGTTCACGGTACAGGCTCGCCAATCCCGTGAGCAAAGTGGCCATCTGGGCATGCTCAGTTTCCAATCGCAGCTCAAAAATGCGCAACGCTCGCTGATATAGTGGCTCTGCCTCCTCATAGTTCCCTTGATTACAGTACAGGTTCGCTAATCCCTCAAGTGGAAAGACCATAGAGGGATGCTCCGGCCCCAATCGCTGTTCCCAGATCAGCAAGGTTCGCTGATAAAGAGGTTCGGCCTCCGCATATTTGCCCTGAATACTGTAGATGCTTGCCAGGTTGTTGAAGATACGAGCTACCTCAGGATGCTCTGGCCCTAATCGCTGCACCCAGATGGACTGAGCTCGCTGATACAGAAACTCTGCCTGTTCATACCTGCCCTGTTTGTAGTAGAGATTTGCCAGATTGTTAAGTGAAAGGGCTAGATCAGAATGCTCTGGTCCCAGCGCCTGCTCCTGGATATGGATTGCTCGCTTGAACAACGGCTCTGCTTGTTCGTACCTACTCTGTAGCCTGTAGAGAACGGCTAATCCGTTGAGAGAAGATGCCAGGTCGGGATGCTCTGGTCCCAGCGCCTGCTCCTGGATACGGATTGCTCGCTCGAACAACAATTCTGCCTGTTCATTCCTTCCCTCACGCCGATAGAGGTTGGCTAATCCGTTGAGAGAAGATGCCAGGTCGGGATGCTCTGGTCCCAGCGCCTGTTCCTGGATACGAATTGCTCGCTCGAACAGCAACTCTGCCTGCTCACTGTTCCTCCATTCCCTATGGACGTTAGCCAGTTTTAGAAGAGCGCGAGCCACCTCAGGATGCTCCGGTCCTAAGAACTGCTCTCGAAGCTGGAGTACTCGCTGGTACAGCGGCTCTGCCAGTGTGTAGGAGGCATGTTCACTGAGATAGATGCCTGTCCGGTCCAACAACTCCGCCGCTTCGGGAAATACGAGTTGGTACTGCTGAATGAGCGTCTCACACACCTGAACCTGTTCCAGATAGCGCAAACACACCGGCCAGGAGGCCTCATCTCCTTTGGGGTCGACAGGAAAGATGCCATGCACCGCTCGCACCACTCGCTCGGCCCATTGTCGCTGCTCCTCCCATCCCATCGTATCGCGTTGCACCACCTGCACCAGCCGGTGCAGGCTCAGCACTCGCTCCTCCACCTGTCGCTTGATCAACGAGAAGCTGAGCAACGCCTCCAACAGGAGATTGAAGGCCAGGCCATCAGCGACCGCCCGCCGCAGCGCGGCGGGCCACTGCGCCGCCCCTTCTGTCAGCAGTTCTTCGGGAATGGCATCAGGGGCCAGGAAGGCGCACAGGTGCAATAGCTCGACGGCGGCAGGGTTGCTCTGCTCGATCTGCGTAAAGGAGAGCGACCAGGTTGTGGCGACAGGGTCGGGATAGTTGGTCGCTTGCCTCCCTCGCCGCGCCAATAGCACCTGATGGTGCTGCTGATACGTTTGCAAGTAATCCCCAAAACTACATCCAGTCTCTTCGATATATGCTCCCGCCTGGTCTAGCGCCAGCGGGAAGCCATCCAGCGCAATCACAATATTGGCAGCCTCGTTGCGCTCCTCATCAGAGGCGTGCTCGCGCCGCGCACGGTGCAGTAGCAGCAGTGTGCCCTCCACCAGCCCCATCTTCTCCACACCCAGAGCGGAGGCAAAGGCCCCCACTGCATGGGCGCGCGTGGTGAAGAGCAGGTGCCCGTTGCCCTGGTGGGGTAGATAGCTCTCCAGCAGAGCCATCTCGTCGGCATTATCGAAGATGAGCAACCAGCGCTCTTTGCACTGTTCCAGCCAGCGGATGACCGCCACCACCAGTTTGCGCTGATCGGTCTCGGCGCTGGCAGCCTCCACAGGAAGCAGCCCGGCCAATGCCCCAAAACTGGTGATGATCGCCTCTTCGCTAGCCGCATTGATCCAGAGGATGTGGGTATACCTACCCCGCTCACGAGCGCGATAGGCGTATTCGACCGCGATCTGCGTCTTGCCCATGCCGCCCAACCCCTTGATTGCCTGCGGTTGCGTCAACGCGGCCTGGCGCAGCGGCATGGGTTCATCGTCTCCAGGCACCGCGAACTGTTGATCGAGCTGCTCAAGCAGTTCCTCACGTCCCGTAAAATGCGGATTGCGCAGGTAGGGAACCGTCCAGAGCGCCGCGGCATCTGTCACGGAAGTGCTGGCGCTCTCAGCCAGTTCTGCCACCTTCTCGTCGGAGGGTGGTGGATTTATATCAAACAGTTCCAGTTCCTGGGCCGACATCTCGAACAGTGCGCATAGTTTCGCCCGGAAATAGGGGCCAGGGGTCGTAAACCCCGCTTCCCAGCGACTGACGTTATGCTGGGTAGTCCCAATGTGGTCAGCAAGCTCTCGCTGAGACCACTGGCGCCGTTTGCGTGCTTCAACTAAGCGGGTCCTGGCAACTCTTTTCAAGGGTATATCGCTCCTTCTCTCGACAACACAGCAAAATGGTATAAATGATACATTACTTGGAACATATGATATTCCCTTTATGAAACGAAGTAAATTACACTTCTTAAAAGAGCCATGTGATTGTAGCCTTCATTAATTGGCTGCTGCTGGCCCGCATTGACGGGTCAGCAGGTCTTCATTATTCGCACCATGCATTGTCTTCATTATTTACATTACGCATTTAAGAAGGAAAATCTAACACTTGAGGCGAAACAGGCCACCGCCGCACCTGCTCACTGCTGATGTTAGTTTTTCATTTGAAAGGATAGAAGCGATTGGCAAACGACGAATTTGATCGGGATATTCAATTAAGCGAAGAGCGAGAGGAAGACCGCTCGCAGCAAGGGGTCGAGCCAACGACATTGACTCAGATCACCTGCTTCCATATCTGTAGCGGCGGTACTTGCACTACCTGCGTAAGAGTTCCATGTTAGGAAAGGTTCCGTAGCAAGGTAGAACGATGCCATCATTCATATCAGAAATACAACAACAATCCTGGCAGGTGGTCATCCGAAAAGACCTGGCGGCGGCTGCCTCCGCCGCCGCCAGCGATATAGGGGGACGCCTCAAGGATGCAGCATTCCTTAAAACGGTCACTGAACTGGCCGTTCAGCAATCGCAGTTCCCCTACCTGATCCAGACCAATCCTCCAGGGATCTCTTCGGGCAACGCGGGGCTGGCTATTCTTTTTGCGATGTTGGATATCTGCTTCCCTGAAGAAGGCTGGGATGCCATCGGCCACCAGCACATCCAACTGGCAGCGCGGTCACTGGAGGCGAACTACGCGCTGGGCTGTGGTCTCTCCCTCTTTACCGGTCTCAGCGGCATGGCTTTCGCCACCTGGTGCTTGAGTCATAACGGCACGCGCTACCAGAAGTTGCTGGCCGCACTTGAGCAACACCTCTTGCCCGCTGTCACCCATCAGGCGCAGCGTGTGCTCGACGAACGCCCGCATGGCTGCAATGACTCGCTCTATGACGTCATTACCGGACTGACAGGCATGGGAACCTATCTCCTGTGTCGCCGCGAAGAGCCTGCCGCGGCCCAGGCTCTGCAAACCGTACTGGCAAGCCTGATTTACTTGACGGAGGAACAGGATGGCCTGCCCCACTGGCATGTTCCAGCTCACCTGGTTCCTCGGGAACATTGGCACGAGCATTATCCCGATGGCTACCTCAATTGTGGTCTCGCCCACGGTATCCCTGGTCCCCTGGCGCTGCTCTCCCAGGCCCGACGCTTCGCCATAAAAGTTGAGGGGATCGACGAGGCTATTGCTCGTAGTGCCGATTGGTTGATTGCTCATTATAGAGAGGATGCGTGGGGGGTCAACTGGCCGGTAGCCTATCCAATGGGTCATTTCCTGGCAACCCCTGACTTCGATGGCAACAGCCGCACCGCCTGGTGCTACGGCATTCCGGGGGTAGCCCGCGCACTCTGGCTGGCCGGTATGGCTCTGGACCGCCCAATATATCGCGCCATTGCCCTGGACGGGATGCAGTCAGTATATCGTCAACCGCTCTCAGTTCGTCGGATTGATTCTCCGACCTTCTGCCACGGTATCGCCGGGCTGTTGCAGATTACGCTGCGTTTTGCCAACGAAAGCGGCGAAGGTTTTTTCTATGAAGCGGCCCGCGCTTTAACAGAACAACTACTGGAGCTTTACCAACCGGAGACCTTGCTCGGCTACTGCCACCAGGAGAGCCCGGGGATCTTTGTCGATCATCCCTGGCTGCTTGATGGCGCAGCGGGGGTGGCGCTCGTCTTGCTGGCTGCGGCCCAACCCCGTGAACCGATTTGGGACCGCCTGTTCTTACTATCCTAAGAAAGGAGCGTCCGTCTCTATGCCGCAAACCGCTTATCCGACCCATCAATATCCACGCCTGGCTTCCGCACGGCGAGAGACGCTCTACGAACCTCTGGAGATACTCCAGGTGCGCTCCCCCCTGTTCCCCATCGAGGCATACCTGGCGCTCGCTCACCCGGGAGAGGCAGACGCATACGGTTTACACGCGGGCGACCATCGCGTGCAACGAGCCCTGGCAGTGGGTAGCCTGGCCTTGCTTGATGAACTGGAACAACCTTCCTCTTCCCTCCGAGATCGCCAGCGTAGAGAGCGCAAACTGCTGCGTTACCTGATACGAATGGCAACACGCCCCACACCCTACGGCCTCTTCGCCGGAGTGGGCCTCGCACATTTCGGAGCAGAGACAGACCTGGAGCTGGCAGAGAGCCTCTGCTCTATGTATACTCGTCCAGACATGGCCTGGCTCTTTCCTTTGATCCGGTTGCTTGAAACTATCCCGGCGGTACGCACACATCTGCACTTTGTTGCCAACACTGCAGCTTATGTGCGCAGAGGCAGGATCTTTCTGCTTGAGCCTTTTTCGGGCGGGCCGGTTAAAAACACGGAAGCCGTCTCTTTACGAGCGACGGGGGCAGCGATGTATGCGCTGGCCCTGGCGCGCCAGCCTGTTTCCTATGCTGCGCTGGTGGAGACGCTGCTCGCCTCTACGCCTGGCGCGACGCCAGCGAAGGTCGAAGGGCTTATTGTGACGCTCTGGAAGCACAGTTTGCTGGTCAGTCACCTGCGACCCCCTCTCACCATCGAAAACCCGACCCGCTACCTCGCGGAACGCCTGGCCGAGATTCCCGCCGCTGCTCCTATAGCGGCCCAACTGCTAGCATATCTTGAGGCCATCGAGGACTGGGATGCCTCTTCCTGGACCGAGGACACCAAAGCATATCGCCTGCTGATTGAACAGGCCAGACAGCTAACGGCCCAGGTCGAAGCACTAGCCGTCCATTGTGGGCCTGCCAGCGCTTCCAAAGCGACGACAACGATAGCAGAGAAGAAATCCAGCGTTCTGCTCCAGGTGGACACAACTTTACACCTGGCTACCCGCCACGTCGCGGCGTCACTGGGAAAGGATGTGGCCCGAGCCGCAGAACTGATGCTGCGTTTATCGCCCCTTCCCAGAGGCTTTACCAACATACAGGCGTATCGCCAGGCATTTCTAGAGCGCTACGGCGACGCGCGTGAAGTTCCGCTGCTGGAGATGCTCGATCCCCAGTTTGGTCTGGGGGTAGCTCAACTTTCCAGCATGACAGCGAGCAAGGATCTGCCCGTTTATCCTGAGCGACAGCAGGAATTGTTGCGCCTGGCTCTGGATGCGCTACGCGAGCGCAAACAGGTCATCCAGCTCAATGCAGAACAGCTCAAGCGACTGGAGACCACAACGGCAGAGAGCAGCCTGCCAGCCTCTCTCGATATCAACGCGTTTGTAGCAGCTTCCTCACCGCAGGCCGTGGACCGGGGAGACTACTTAATTGTCATCGGACCGAACGTGGGCGCATTGCAAGCCGGACGCTATCTAGGCCGCTTCGCCCATATACTGGGCGAGGAGGCGCAGCAGGCGCTGGCGCTGACTGCTGAAAAAGAGGCGTTGTTGGCGCCAGATCTCATCCATGCCGAAATTGTATACCAACCACGCGATGATCGCATGATGAACGTTGTCATCCGTCCCGCGGTGCGCTGCCACGAAATCCTGTACGGGGTGATGCCCGGTGTGGCACAAGCACATGTCATCCCTCTGGATGAGCTGGTTGTTGGGGTGCGCAATGGGCGTTTCTACCTGCGTTGGGCAACACAGAATCGGGAGGTGCGCGTCTGCACAGGGCATATGCTCAGCACTGCGCAGGCTCCCGCTCCCATCAGGTTTCTCTCAGAGATGGGCCAGGATCAGGTCGCCCTCTCATCAAATTTTCAATGGGGAGATTGTGCTGACTTTCCCTTTCTGCCACGCATCCAGGTTGGACGCATTGTTCTTTCTCTGGCCCGCTGGCGCATCTGCTCGCAATTTCACCTCGCGGAACTTACGCCGCAGCATGCTGAAGATTTTCCGGCAGCACTGGCAGCCTGGCGCAAGCGTTGGGATGTGCCACGTTACGTCTATCTCAGTCTGGGAGATAATCGTTTGCTGCTCGATCTCACCTGTCCTGCACAGGCGGAAGAGCTGCGTGCCAGCCTGCATCCACTGAAAAATGGCGAAGCCATCGTGCTGGAAGAAGCCCTTCCTGGACCAGAACATGCCTGGATGCCGGGACCCGGCGGACACTATCTCACAGAATTTGTCATCTCGCTGGTGCGACGACCCACGCAGATACAACAGGCGCAGACAGCTACAGCGACAAAACAGCAACGGATACCTGCTCAAAGCCACAATGCGCTGGCAGCCGCCATGCGTTTGCAGCCACCTGGAAGCGAGTGGCTTTTTGTCAAACTCTACTGTGCGGCAACGCTGCAAGACGAGCTGCTCACAGGTCCGCTGCGAGCCTTTGTGCTGCAAATGCTAGAGCACCAATTCATCCACAACTGGTTTTTTATCCGCTATGCCGACCCTGAGCCCCATATCCGCTTACGTTTTCAGGGTGATCCCCAGGTGCTGGTAAATCACCTTTTGCCCGATCTTTGCCGCTGGTGCTCTCACCTGATGACGGAAGGCTCATGCCTGAAATTTGTCTTCGATGTCTACGACCGTGAGATCGAACGTTACGGTGGGCCGCAGGGTATTCATGCCGCCGAGGCTTTTTTCTGCGCGGATAGCGCAGCGGTGGCGGAGATGCTCTATTTGCGGCGAAAGAACATCTTGCAACTGGATACGACGACCCTGACCGTATTCAGTACCAATGAGCTTCTGGCGGGGCTGACGCTCTCGTCGGAGCAACGCCTGCAATGGTGCCGTGAGGCGGTTTCTCCACAAAAAGCCTCCGGGTCCGCTTATCGACAGAGAAGCGCCGTATTGCGCTCACTGCTGGGAGACCCTGATTATTTACAGAAGCAGTCAGGAGGAGAACAGTTAGCAGCAATTCTAGCAGCCAGAAACGCATGTCTGAGGCTGGTAGGCCAATGCCTGTCTGAATTAGCTGCTCAGCACGCGCTATCTCAGCTTCCCGAGAACATCTACCGCAGTTTCGTGCATATGCACTACAACCGCCTACACGGTAGCGATCCAAACGGAGAACGCCAGGTCATTGAGCTGCTATTGCGTACCCTGGCAGGGCTGGAGAAAGCTCCCCTACGAGAAGAAAAACAAGCTTTACAAGAACATGAGAATGACACCGATAGATGCAGATGAACCAATGCCGCTGCTACTCCCCGCGGCGATGTGCTTGCTGTGGCGACGAGCTTGAGCGCATGGAGGCATATCTTTTGCCTGCCTGAGCAAGAGAGACCGAGGAAGGGGTACTTTCTCAGCCATATAACCTGGCGCTTCCTTTCAACAAATAGGTGTAGATCACATCTTACCTTGTTCATCCGTTCATAATCTGGCAGCAATGGCAGTTTTTTCTTCGGCAGCTATGAGGAAGTTTCTTCCAGTGCGGTCCCTTTGATAGCGACGGCCTCTTCCGTCCGCCCTGTCGTCTGCAACAGCGCGAGATATTTTGTGCGCGTCGCTATCGTCGTTGGATGCGTCCCTCCCAGGAGCTGTTCTCGGATGGTCAGCGCGCGTTGATACAACGACAGCGCCTCCTGCTGTCTCCCTTGAGTTTCCTGCATCTCGGCAAAATCATGCAGCGTTTCTGCCGTTTCAAGGTGATGCTCATCTGGCGTTTGTTCACGAATAGACAAAGCCCGCTGGAATAGCAGCTCGGCTTCTGCAAATCTTCCCTGCTTTGTATAGAGGTTCGCCAAACCGTTAAGAGAAGAAGCTACCAGGGGGTGGTCTGACCCCAGGCTTTGCTCCCGGGCGTGCAACGCTCGCCGATACAGGGGCTCGGCCTGCTCATATTTTCCTTGCTCACAATATAGGCTCGCCAGCCCATTGAGCGGCACGGCTACCTCGGGATGCTCAGGCCCCAAAGACTGCTCCCAAATGTGCAAAACTCGCTGATAGAATGCTTCGGCTTGTGCGTAATTCCCTTGTTTAGCAGAGAGTTCGGCCAGATTTGCAAGAGGGTAAGCCACATAGGAATGCTCAGGTCCTAGAGCTTGCTCCCAGATATGTAAAGCCCGGCGGCCCAGAGACTCCGCTTGTTCATCCTTGCCCTGTTCGAGAAAAAAACTGGACAGGTTGTTCAGCGAAGCAGCCACATCAGGATGCTGAGAACCGAGCACCCGTTCACGAATAGACAAAGCCCGCTGAAATAATTCCCCCGCCTGTCTATCTTTTCCATGTCGCGTGCATATAATTGCCAGCGAATCCAGCACACCAGCTATATCAAGATGCTCCGAACCTTGCTTTTGCTCCCAAATCTGCAAAGCCCGCTGGAGTAATGGCTCGGCCTGCTCATCCTTCCCCTGTTCTGCATAAACGATAGCCAACCGATAAAGTGAAGCTGCTACATCAAGGTGCTCGGGTCCCAAAACTTGTTCTCGGATAGATAACGCTCGCTGATGCAATAGCTCAGCCTGCTCATACTTCGCCTGGCGCACGTACACGATAGCTAACCAAAAGAGTGATGCCGCCACATCAGGATGCTCCGGTCCCCAGACCTGCTCCCAGATGGTCCGCGCCTGCTGAAAAAGCAATTCAGCCTGTGGATAAAGTGAACGATCATGCAGATAGCTTGCAGTACGAAATAGTAGCGATGCAGCCTCTTCAAAAATGCATGCATACTCCTCAATCCACAGCGTACACTGCTGGGCCTGGGAAAGATAGCGTTGGCAATGTGACCACGTCGTTGCTGTCACCTTGTGCGGAAAGGCTTCATTGACCGCCTGTATCACCCTTTTTACCCATAGACGTTGTTCCTCCGTCTCCATTGTATCCATAATGACTGCCTGTACCAGGCGATGAATACTTAGCAGGTGATCGTTGGTAAGGCGCTTCACCAGAGAAAATGTGAGGACATCCTCGATCATCTGGTTGAACAAGAAGGGGTCAGCAACCGCCCGTTGCAGCAAGGGAGGCCAATACGCCGCCCCATGCGTGAGTATCTCTTCAGGGATGCCATCAGGAGCAAGAAAGGCACACAGGCGTAAGAGTTCGGCTGCCGCGGGATTGGCCTGCTCGACCTTTTGAAATGAAAGCGACCAGGTTGTTGCCACCGAATCTGGATAATGGGCATTTTGCCGACCGCGCCGGGCGAGCAAGGCTTTGCGGTGATCTTGATAGAGCTGGAGGTATGTGGAGAAATTACATCCAGTCTCTTCAATATATGCTGCCGCCTGATCAAGGGCAAGCGGAAAATGATCGAGTGCGATGGCAAGATTTCCCGCTTCATTGATCTCTTCGTCGGAAGCATGTACGAAGCGTTGTGCCCTGCGGAGCAGAAGATGTGTTCCCTCAACAAACCCCATCTTTTCTACTTCAATGGACGCCGCGAGCGAGCCGACCGCGTTGGCACGAGTGGTCAGAAGGATGCTCCCGTTGCCCTGTTGGGGCAGGTACTCTTGAACAAGGGCAAGATCGTCGGCGTTGTCGAAGATGAGCAACCAGCGCTCTTTGCACTGCTCCAGCCAGCGGATGACCGCCGCCACCAGTTTGCGCTGATTGGTCTCCTTAGAGGCCGCAACAACAGGGAGCAACCCGGCTAATGCCACAAAACTGGTGATGATCGCCTCTTCGCTGGCGGCACCCAGCCAGAGAATGTGGACGTAACGACCCTGTTCGCGAGCGCGATAGGCGTATTCGACCGCGATCTGCGTCTTGCCCATGCCGCCCAGTCCCTTGATCGCCTGCGGTTGCGTCAATGCGGCCTGGCGCAGCGGCGTAGGTTCATCATCCTCAGGCACCGCGAACTGTTGATCGAGTTGCTCAAGCAGTTCCTCACGTCCGGTAAAATGCGGGTTACGCAAGTAGGGAACCGTCCAGAGCGCCAGCGCCTCTGCTGAGGGTCCGCCTATGCTCTCACCGGCTTTCGCCTCCTCGCCTGATGAAGCATTGCTATCAAGCAGCCCCAGTTCGTGAGCCGACATCCCGAATAGCTCGCACAGCTTCGTCCGAAAATAGGGGCCGGGGGTGGTAAATCCTGCTTCCCAGCGACTGATGTTATGCCGGGTGGTTCCAATGTGGTCAGCAAGCTCTTGTTGGGACCACTGGCGCCGTTTTCGTTCCTCGATCAGCCGCGTTCGTGCTGCTTTTTTCTCAGCCATATCGCTCCTTTTCTCTTCAAATCAGCAAAGTGGCACAGATGGAACATTACCTGGCACATATGATATCGCATTTACCAAAAACTGTACATTATACTTTTGGCTAACTACAGGGCTTCTCAAAAGTAGTCTTTTCAGACAGAACGGCTCGCAAGCGAGCCGTTCGAGAGGAAGGTGCTGGCGGTGGGCGCAGCCCACCGCCAGCACCTTCCTCTCCCTGTGAGCGCCGAAGGCGCGAGGAGTCAAAGCGTGCAGCGACGTTTGAGAAACCCTGTGGCTAACTAGAAAACAACTCAGGTAGCAATGTACCATATCATTTTGGATGAAGGGGATATAATGGATCAGGAGGCACATAAGATGATTACAGCAGAGGATATCACACAGGGATTGCAGGCTTTAGGTTTGCAACGCTCTTCGACGGTCGTGGTGCATACTTCGTTGCGCTCGTTTGGCCCGATTGAGGGAGGGGCTCAGGCCATCTGTCAGGCTTTGCTCGATACTTGCGGGACGCTGCTCTTGCCCGCAGGCACCTGGGACATTACAGGGGTGCCCGCTCCCCCTGGACTCTTGCGTCCCCATAATGCGGCTGCCAACGCAGAGACGTGGGAGGAGTTCGATGATGCCCTCAGTGAGGCGGAGCCTTATGCAGACGATCTGCCCATCGATAAAGAACTCGGTATGCTTCCCGAGATTATGCGCCGGACCGTCTCTCATCTACGCTGTCACCATCCCCTTCTTTCCTATCAGGGCTTTTTAGTTTACCCGTTTTGCCTTGAAAGCTCCCCAAGCAACAATTGTATCGCTTCTTGTGGCTGTGCGCAAAAATGTCTCATTTGCTTGGCAACATTTTTCACCCCCATAAAATCTAGAAGTGCTAGTAATCC
>DASRHT010000103.1:0-21306 GCA_035650355.1 Ktedonobacteraceae bacterium | reverse complement strand
TTATGTCTTTGTCTCTCTACAAGTTCTATTTTGAACTGTTATGCTAGCTATATCTTTCGCGAATATCGTAATGATAGAAGCAAAGCATAGAGGTTAAAATGGCCCAAGCAAGATATACCTCCGACTCTTAATTTGCAATGTTTTCTCGCCTTCTACGTTCCTGTGATTGGCTTACCTAGCCATTGGCACTACGGCTTTTTGCCATGTCCTCAATTACCTTTCCTCCACGCGCAGGCCATTTCATGCCATTCTCTCTTACTGTTGTCTTCGTACTTCTTTACCTGTTGCTAGAGACCTGAGTAGTGTCTGTTTATCACAAAAAATTGTACTCAGATTAAGCACAAAATAAACTGAGATTTTGTTTTTGACAAAATACTAATTAAGCTACAATAAGGGATGTAGGTAACCTCATTTCCTAAAGAGAGTCATAGTATTTATTATAAGTATAATTTATAATGTAATATAATACCACGACAATACAAGACTTTTTTTGTCTGGATTTTTTGTTCTAAAGGTGAGTATGATGTCTTCTGAAAAATAGGTGTAACTACTCAGGTTGCTTATAGATCTGCTAGGAAACCTGAAAAACATCTGACATAGCCATAGAGATGAGGAGAACGAAAGTAGCTACCCAACTAAGCTGCTAGACTTTCTACTCAACGCTTCAGGCTCTTCCAAATCATCACTGCTACGAGTATAAAATACTCGATGCACCGTTTCGCAGTGCATTTGGGGAAAATACTGGCTTTTTTCGTATGAGGGAATTTTTGGGTAGAGCCCGACTAAACAACA
This sequence comes from Ktedonobacteraceae bacterium, assembly GCA_035650355.1. Classification (GTDB taxonomy): domain Bacteria; phylum Chloroflexota; class Ktedonobacteria; order Ktedonobacterales; family Ktedonobacteraceae; genus DASRHT01. Next base: position 20,514 of record DASRHT010000103.1, on the reverse strand, counting down.
ATATCATGAATAGCGGTAACTACGCAGGGACTAGCAAAAGAAAGGCAGGATGGCCAAGCAAAGTGACCTGCAAAGCAGATATTGTCCCTGCTTCCTCAAGGTGGGCAAATATCCTCGAATGCGGCAAAAGATCTGGACTCCTGCTAATTGTGTCAACGCCTGCGCCAATTTTGTGAAGGCGTTGACAGAAGTTGGCCTAAATCAGACATAGGTCAAGTTGAACGAGTGATCTAGACAAAAAGTGTCTGATATTACCCATAGTAATTTGTCTGGTCATGAAGTATACTTTCTTCTGAAATATCCCAGAAACGTTTGGCTTCGCAGAAGAAATCGTAGAGCTAGTCTCTCTCATTAGATAACTATTCATGAGATAAAGTGATAAGGAGATGATCTAGCTGCAAACAATCAACGACCGCTTCTGCTCGCTAATTTTAATCCAACAATCACAAAGCGTACCCTAAAGAAAAAGGAGGTCTGACATCTTTGTATTCAGATAAGACACATTTAGAAAGCAGAACTTCTCTTTTGGATGAAAGCTTAGTAGGGGAATTCGAGTTAGACATCCGTAATACGGATGTGCCCGATCAGGCCGAGGCAAATTATTTTCCTCAAAGGACTAGTCTATCGGGCAACACTACTACCGTAGCCGTTTTAATGACAGATACAGGCATCTGATAGAAGTTCAAGTGCTTTGGTTATTTCCTGCCTGGAACTCTTAAAAAACGCAACTGCAAAAAAGGAAAAGGAAGTGTATGGGCTATCTGAAACCGTTTCGTTTTGCTGTTAGTGCTCACAAAGCAGCATCAAAGGATGAGTGGGTAGCTAAAGCCAGGCGAATAGAGCAGTTGGGATACTCTACGCTGATCATTCCAGACCATCTCGACCATCTCATAGAGCAGTTTGCTCCTCTACCTGCCCTTATGGCCGCTGCAGATGCAACAACCAGCCTACGGGTGGGCAGTTATGTTTTTAACAATGATTTTCGGCATCCGGTGATACTCGCTAAAGAGATAGCCACATTAGATGTCCTTTCAGGTGGGCGCTTCGAGCTTGGTTTTGGGGCTGGATATATGAGCAGCGAGTGATTTTTACAAACCTCACCCCACACCCTTTCCAAATGTGGGCAGTGACGATGGCTGAAGAACCCTGGTCAGCCTCAAAGAGGAAGCACCTTTAGAGACCACTGATGCGAGAAGACATCGCTCATTCTTATTTAACGCTTATTTTAACGCTCTCTGCCTATAATGAAAGGAGTTTGGACAACGTATTTCATTGATGAGGTCTACGTGCCAGCGGAGCTCATCTCCTGTTTTTGCTGGAAAAGGCAAGCTTTCGCGCCTCATGGACTATGAGCCGTGAGAGCGAGTGGATGAACATGCTCACGTCCCATCAAAGCGTCGACCGATTTTGATCGACGTGTTGTCCTCTTTCAAAGACTGAGGAGGCGTTTTATGAGTATAAAAGAGCAATCTGAAAGACCAGATGTCCCTGCCGTTTTCGGTGAAAACACTCGCGGGGGCATTGGTGTGTACGGCCAAAGCGGCGTAAGACCTCCTATTCTCGTCGAAGAGATAGGTCACACGCCTGAAATGCCCTATGGAGTATCTGGGTGGAGCAAGAGTGGTATTGGCGTCCTTGCATACAGTGAGAAAGATAACGGCTTGCGGGCAGTGAGCGAAGAATCAGACGGAGTTGCAGGCTTCTCACATGCGAATGACCACAGTGGCGTCTATGGGAACAATGACTTGCCATCAGCTAATGGCGTGACGGGCACCAGTAGCGGAGGGCGTGGGTTAATGGGGCTTAGCGACAACATTGGTATCTACGCAAAAGGAGGCCAGTTCGCAGGAGTCTTCGATGGCAATGTTTATATCAACGGCGATCAAGCCGTTACTGGCGACCTAACCGCGCATGATGTTGTTTTAGCTGGCGGTGACTGTGCTGAAGATTTCGATATAGCAGGAAGAGAGAAGATTGAGCCGGGAACCGTGATGGTGATAGACCAGGAGGGAATGCTACAACCAAGTCAGCAGGCTTATGATAAGAAAGTAGCAGGCGTTCTCTCAGGTGCTGGCGACTACAAGCCAGGCATTGTCTTAGATAAGCAACAATCGACAGAGAACAGGATGCCAGTTGCCCTCGTCGGCAAAGTCTATTGTAAAGTCGACGCGTACTATGCCTCCATTGAAGCGGGCGATCTCTTAACGACCTCTCCCACCTCGGGCCATGCGATGAAGGCAGACGATCCCCTCAAGGCATTTGGGTCGGTGATTGGAAAAGCATTGCGTCCTCTAAAAACAGGTCAGGGACTGATCCCGATTTTGATCGCGTTGCATTGATCGGAGAACTTGGAAGACTGGCTGTCTTCCGCTCTACGATTCGATGAGACATCCATACAAAAGGCCCTTAAGTGTATTTTTGACGGTAGGGTACAATGTGCGATATAAGTAACGTTATATCGCGCCTCTACGCTCGTTTTGCTCTGATAAGATTGGCTTAGGCCGCTCTGCTAACTGAGAGCATCTTTAAGAAAAACAGAGCTATATGAGTACAAAATTACTACTTATACCGCACAACATATTCTTTCGTCAAAAATACACCGAAGGGCCAAAAAGAACGGAGAAGTCAATGTCTGAAGTGATAACCGATTTGCAGGTCCGGATTGTCACGAGCGATATACATTTAGCTGGTACGGACAATGATGTCTATTTCGACATTGGTCCTTTGGGGTGGGAACTTCCTGGCTCTGGCGGCGCTACTACTTCATCAGATGATCCTTTCTCGCAAGGCTCTGATGACACCTTTACCCTTGATGTCCACAACTTGGCGCTGACGACGGATGATATCGTCTGGTTGCGTCTACAAAAAAAGGGGATAGGAGGCGTTTTGGGCACCGGGGGTGGCATCGACGGAGACTGGCACCCACATTCTATTCAACTGAAAGTGAACGGCACCGAATACGCTAGCTCCACTATCGATCAATGGATTACTGGGGAGAATTGGTATTGGATGCATGTGTTAAGGTCTTCCGATACTGCCGAGGAACGTTTTGCTCGTACCCTCCGGATAGTCCCTAATAATGTACTGAGTGGTCGTGATGAAAGTGTCGCTTTTCTGACGACCCCTTTCAAAATCCTGGGCATCTCCGGGTGGTTTCCTACAGGATTGCCAATCATTTGCGCTATAGGGACGGTGATGCGGGTGCCTGGTCGCTCTACTGATGGGCTGGCAACCATTGACTTGAGGCTCAAAACCGTGCAATTTAACGACCGTATCTATATCCTGGACGGAAACCATGAAATCAACCACACCCGCTACCTCCGTGTGGAATACAAATTTCGCGCACCATTTCCAAAGGCATCTGGAGAGAACTATGTACCACAGAACGGTGAGTATGTGCGTATTTGTGGTGATATGGAATGGGACTCTGACCAGGAGGGGTGGTATGAAATTCATCCCCGTAATAGTGATGATGTGCCAACTTATTCGACAACTCTTACGTTGAGGCAGTTTCTAGAGATATGCGGATTTGATCCGAGCCAGGGCCTTCGCCCTCATCTGTTGCTTGCAGGACCAACAAGCTTGAGATTTATTCTGAGACCTTGAAGCAAACTGGAGGGAGGACCAGGATACGTGTAAAAATCTATCATAGTGAGTGTGATTTTTACACGTATCCTGGTCCTCCCTCTTGTTGTTCCTCCCCTGGCTCATTTTCCTGGCGATTCGAGGAGTGGCTCCTCTCTCGCTCTCCTATATCCTCGGCTTTCTGGCCATCATGATCACCTTTGTCTCCCTGGCCTTTCTCTTTACCCCCACGAGCGTGAGAACCGCTTCACGTTCCCTCTCAGCAACTACGACTCTCTCGCCGCCAACTCAGCAAGTCCCACCTCGTCGGCACTCCTCTTTTCCTCTCACCGCTTTCGACGTGCATCAGCAGATGAGTGATGTCGATTTTGAGTACCTGGCCGCAGCGGTGATCATGGTTCTGGAAGGGTATCAGTTCGACCGACGATGCGGAGGCCGAGGGGATCAAGGGGTGGACGCGATTCTTATTAATCACTCTGGGCAGCGGGTGGTGATCCAGGCGAAATGCTATGCCCTTCATCGCTCCATCGGATCAGGCAAGCTTCGCGAGTTTGTGGGAGGGATGCGTATGTACGATGCGGCCAAGGGATATTTTGTCACGACCTCTACATTTACGCCGAGCGCCATGCAGGTTGTCAGATCCAATGGCTTCATTCACCCCATCAATGGCGGACAACTGGAGATGTACTTGCAGCAGCATGCTGATCAGATCGAGAAGACCTACAATACTATTCGGTCCAGTGCTACTTCATGACCCATCTAGAGGTGATCACATCTGTAGCACTGAACGAATAGCGGAGGCATCATTGCGCAGTGAAGCTTCCCCGCTCGTTCCTGAACCACACTTCGACGCTGCCACACCGCACCAGCAGATCCGGTTGATGATTGCCCTGCCGGTCCACCAGCTGCAGCGTCACTGGCACAAGGTCTGCCCCATCACCGGAAAGTGTTGGTCCCACCAACATCCTGGCATGGCTCGCGTCACCACCTGGGATCTCCAACACCACAATGTGGCCTCCCAGGTTCATCGCGACCAGGTGCGTGGGGTGTGCAGCCGAGTCATTATGCCCAACAACTGCATCCACCTGATAGGTACGCGGTCTGCCGTAGCGCACATCATTATAGACCGTCGTGGCGACCGACAGCGCGATCTGGAGCCCGATCATCAAGATCATGGTGGTCGTCATCGCCAGTCCGACCAGAACCAATGGGTGAGCATGCGGGTAGCTCCGCGCCTCTGGCTTGCTCGTTGCTCCCTTTGCGGGAGCGGTTGATGGCAAGCCGCCAGAGGTGTGTGGCTCATGCTGTTTGCGCCCCAGTCGCGAGGAGCGTGGCGTGATCGGAACCGTTTCCGATGTGGTTCCAATCGGACGGTGTCTTAGGCCGCTTCTGGGCGTGATTTTCCCTTGGTCAGCAACAATGGACATAGAATCCCTCCTGTCTGTGGTAGTAGGAAACAACAAATCAGTATGAAATAACCGACAGCACAGTCGGGGAGGTGAGGGAGATCGCCTCTAATGAAAAGTGTAGCTGAGCATGAGCACATTTGTCATCCCCTTTTTCCACGAAGTTATACACCAGTTCTCGGAACGCTGTGGACAGGTGTGGATAACCTGTGGTTGGCATCTTGATAGGGGTGCGCCCAACTTTTTGCGGGCCGTGAGCGAATGACATGATATCAACAGAGAGAGGGATGGAGCGTGGTATTTTTGAGAGGTGGCTGTGATGAAAACGCCTTGATGGAACCGTCATTGCGAGCTATACTGTAAATCCAAATTTTAAATTGTTGGAGAATCAAACAATTATCCTGGTGGCTCCGTTTTTTTGACATATCGATAGAGAGTAGCGCGAGAGATCCCGAGGGCAGCGCACATTTCTGGGATGGAATGACTCCGATCAGCAAACATCTGTTGCGCTAGCTTCACTTTCCCGCTGGTCTTCAGCTTTCGGGGTCGTCCTCCGACTCGGCCTCTTGCTCGCGCAGCAGCTAGCCCGGCATTCGTTCGTTCACGGATGAGATCCCGTTCAAACTCAGCCAGCGCCCCCATCAAGTGGAAAATGAGTTTTCCGCCAGGAGTCGTGGTATCAATCTGCTCGGTGAGACTTCTGAAGCCAATCTGGTGTTGGTCTAAATAGGTGAGCAGCTCTATCAGATGTTTCAACGAGCGCCCAGCTCGATCCAACTTCCAGACCATGAAGGTGTCTCCTGGCCGAGCATAAGCCAACGCTTCGTTCAAGCCCTTGCGTTCCGCTTTTGACCCGGTGACTTTATCTCCATACCATTTCTCGCATCCTGCCTCTTTCAGTGCGTCAATTTGGAGATCTTCGTTTTGCTCGTGTTTAGAAACACGCATATAGCCAATCTTCATAAGCCCTTCCTTGTGTCTCAGGTTTCCCGTCAACTGCGCAAGGTTTTGAGATTCTGATTATGAGACGACTTTTGAGATTCGTCAAGCCTCTGCATCATGCTCGCAGGAGTGGCGTAGGATTGGCCTGAAAAAGAAGAGGTAATCGTCACAGAAAACGGACGATAGGTGAGACGATTCAGAGGTATTCTTCTTTCTGCTCATCCGAGCCACAACAAGAAGCAGTTGCTGATCCAGAGGCCTTTTTCTTCGGCCACAAGGATCAGCAACTGCTTCTCGCGAGGGGTGGTGCGCGGACTCGCCCACGTTTCGTCTCGTTCGCTCATGCGTGAGATACCAAGCAGTCCAGGCGAGGCTTGCAGAAGCGCAAAAGATGCGTCAGGCCGCAATCCAAGCTATCGCTGCTCGTTCAGCGGGTCAAACGAGCAGCTTCGTCCAGGCGTTATTCACCAGACGATAGACAAGGTTATCTGCTCCTATGGACCACACCGTTCCGTCAGAGGCCACACTCACCTGTTTCCCCGTGCCGGGTGCTGCTGACGTCCAGCTCTTCCCTGTGTCTGCGAGCTTGTAGAATGGGCCAGGGCTCCCTGCTGTCCACACATTGGTTGCCGACCCACAGGAAAGCTGGGGAAACGTCCACCCGGTCGCGCTGCTCACAGACCAATCCCAGGTGGTGCCCGTGTAGCGCGCAGGCATCCCACGGTTATCACACCACCAGGTCGTCCCATCAGCGGCGACACTCAGCACTGTCCCCCCTGCGGCCCCCGCGCCGGGGAGATACACGATCTTCGTCCAGCCGCTTCCCGTGTTCTGATAGCAGTAAGTATCTGACCCTACGGCCCAGATGTTGTTTGCCGATCCACAGGAAACGGTAACGAAGGTAACACCAGCGGGACCGGCAGCCATCTTGGTCCAGGTAACGCCGGTCGTGAAACTGCCCTGCCAGATCGCCCCACTCGTGTCAAGTCCGCAGATCGTGAGGTCATCGGCCACACTGACCTGTTTCATCTGCTGGCCGGTGATCTGGTACTGAGGAGTCCAAGTGGTCCCATTATCGTTGGACATGTAGTAGTAAACATTGTTGGCGGCATCCACCCCAGCAGCCAGGGTTGCACTTGCCACGGACACTTGCACGAGGGTCACCGGTTGAGGGGAGGGGCAGCCCATTCCCGTGACGTTCCCCTGCGGGCTGTATCGACACACCACATAGTCGTTGGTGCCATCGCTGGCGATCCCGCATCCCACGCTGGTCGTCTTGTTCCAGATCATCTGGGTGTAGTGACCAACCGGTCCACCGTCTTTGGAGACATTCTGCATGATCCCAGGCTTGAACTGCGCCTGTTCAGATCTTCCGTTGACGACGGTCTTCCCCCACATATCGACCCATTGCGTCGCGGTGTTGCTTCCTGTCCCCGCCTTCGCAATATTTTCTCCCAGGCCTTGCCTATCGCTTGGGTTACTGTGCGCAAATGTTTTGGTGGCCGCCAGATTGTCGGCCCAGGCCTGAGCGCCGGTTGCCAACGTGCTGTCCCATTGTAATTTGGGGGCATTGACCGCCGGGTCTGATCGATAGGCGTTATGCGCATCGATAATCGCCTGCTGATCCTGTGAACTGAATGCCATGAGTGTTTCCCGCTTCCTTTTTCAACTCTGATAAATAGGTGGAACGAACGGTCTGTTTTTGCGCTTGCGTGCGTGCCAACAGGTAGTCGTGTGAAAGAGCACGCGAATGAGCTGCGATGCAGGCACGGGCGTGGGCCTTTGTACAAGAAACGACTACAACAATCATTTCCCGCTCAGAGCGCATGAGAATAGAAACCAGTTAAAAGGAAAGAAATCCATTTTACTGGTATATACTTATCGGTCATGTGAGTGGGTATACTACTGCAAAAAAGATGTAGAACCATACAAAGTATACGTGCGGGAGGGGTATTTGTCAAGAATGCTTCAGTTTATCAAAAGAGGGACAGGTATCCTATCTCGATTCCCGCGCGGCGAGGGAAGGGGTTCTCATCAAACCAACGAATTCGAGACAGCCACAGGTGTGGCTATTCCAAGATCAGTCGTTCGCGGGCTTTTTCGACGACCTCTTTGGTCACGGTTTGCAGCTGGTTGATCTCCAAAATGCGCTCGATTTGCATGAGCAAGCGATGAAGAATCCGAAAGTTGCCTCCCGTAATGCGCACGATAGCGGCCTGCGCCTCAGCATCGGTAAAGTCATCAACGCGGATGTGCATGCCCAGGTGCCCCCAACGCTCTTGCAGCAGCCATCGGGTTTCATCCTCGGAAAGCACGCGAAACTGATGGACAAACCCGACGCGCGAATACAATTGCGGATAGCGTGCCAAACTCTTCTCCAAACCGGGTTGGCCCATGAGGACAAGGCCAAAGCGACCGCGATCATAGAGGCCGCGGAGTTGCTCAAGCGCTGCCATTTTCAAGCGCTGAGCCTCATCAACAATCACCAACTCCGTCCGTTTGGGCAATCGATAGGCGAGTAAAAAGTCATCCTTCCCGCGATTGGCTTGTTCGGCGGCTTCGACCACATAGGAGAGGGTGGCCGAGAGTGCCATGACCTCTCGCTCGATGCGGGCCGGGGTGGCAGCGACCGGGGCCGTGTAGTAGACCGTTCGGCAGGGCAGGACATCCACGAAGGAAGGGGAGCCGGGGGTCGCGAATGGCTTGTGGGGAAACTGGTCATCGAGATAGCGTCGCCCAACCAGTGTAAACAGCTCTTCAGGAAAGAGAGGGGAGAGTACGTCCCAGTTAGCATACTCTTGTGCTGAGCGCGTCTTTCCCACTCCAGGCACTCCATGAAAGATTCCGATATACCGGTATTTGCGACACGCATCATAGAATTCCCCAAAACGAAGATACTCCTTGGTCGCAGCAAATACTAGCTCTTTATTCTCCGGCTCCTCACTCATGGATATACCCTTTCAGCTTGGGATGCCCTATTGGTTCGGGCTGGTTCTTCGGCACGGGAGATTGGGGCATCTCTTCTGGTTGATGAACGGCGAGAAACCGTTCCACCAAGGCCGAACGACTGGCAAGTCCTGCTCGGACCAGGCGACGACGCTCCGATCTCGCCTTTTCGATCTCCTTGAGACTGACTCGTTGTCCTGCTAATTCCTGGCACACGGCACGACAGAGAAAACGATCCTGATGAAACACATGGATGACCGCGAGATCTGTCGGATCGTATCGGATCACGACCTCTTCTTTGACATAGGCCGCAAGGAGGGTGTCAAGATAGCGCTGCCCCTGAAAGCGGATACCGTCTTGCTGCACCTTGCGCGTCTTCGCGACCTTGAGCAGCAGGAGGTCAAGCCGTTCGAGAGACTCCGGCATGCGAGGCACAAACCCACCTCTTTGCCAGCGCTCGGCAGGTGGGCATTGCGTTTCGCTGTGGACCCGCTGGTGATAATCAGAAAGCAACCACGTCCGAAATTTCTCCTCAAATGCAGCAAGCGTGAAGGTCGCCTGTGCGCCCTTGTGGGAAGCTGGTGCATAGCCAGGAAGATCTTGGAGAAACAGTTCATTGACGCTGCGAAAAAATCGTTCAATCTTCCCGCGCCCCCGCGGCACTCCCTTTTCGGAAAAGATCAGCTCAATGCCCATGTCGATGGCGACCTGCTCCATATGCTTGCTGGTAAAATCTGATCCGTGGTCGGTGTAGAAGACGCTAGGAATTCCACAGATCTGCCAGCGGGGATCGTCTTTGCGCCAGATCGCCTGGCGCAACGCTAAGGCAGTGGTGAGCGCAGTCGGCTCGGCGAAGGTCAAGCGGAAGCTGGCGATGGCGCGGCTGTAGTCGTCCTCAATCACGGTCAAGGCTTGGCGGCTTTGCCTCCCTCGTCGAGCAGCAAGATGTCAAGCGGGCAATGATCCGCCTGCCACATCGCATTGGAGTGGGTTGCCTCTCGTCGGTAGAGCAGATCAAACTCTTCCCGATAGGCTGCGGCCCCCTGGTGGGCGAGCGTCACAAGCGCAGGGTCAAGGTCCTTGATGATCTGTCGCACCCGAGCATAGCTCGGTGGCTTCCATCCCTGCTCTGCCGCAATCGAGAGGATCTGACGATGAATAGCAGCAGCCGAGCGTTTTGGGGGCTGCAAGGCTAATCCTTCGACGAGGCGAATCGCGTCAGGGGGCAGGCGACGGGGCCTTCCCTTATCTTTTCGTGCTGTATTCGCCAAGCCAGTCAGCCCTTGCTCCCGATAGGTCTTGATCCAGCGCTGGATCGTCCGAAGGGAGAGCTGATGAGCACGCGCGACCTCTGCTTGCGTGATCTCCTTGTCCAGAGCCGGACGGATGATCGTGAAGCGTTCTTGTGCCTGTGCCCGTTGTGCTTCTGAAAGAGACGTAAGCGGTAAAGGGGCCAGTGTCATAACAGACGACCTTCTCGCAGGAATTTGGGTATATGCCCGTCAATCTCTTTCAAAGTATACCCAATACGACGCAGAGTTATCAAGAAATTACGACATGGATTTTTGTAATTTACAACCAGGCCGTACTTCCTGGACCGAGAACTCTCCAGGCGAGCGAACCAGCCATATCAGGTGACACGTATTCGCTCCGAGCCAGCGCCTCCACCAGCAGCGCCCCCGTATGCGCAGGGATTGCCACCCGCACAATCAGGACAAGGCCAGAAGCCCCCGCCGATCATCGTGGATGGAGACGTGGACGATAATGAGGATATGAGTCAGTATATGCCGCCGCAGTAGTTATTAGGCAGACAGATAACAAAAGCGCCTCTGGATCATCCAGAGGCACTCTTTTATGCTCAAGCCTGAACGGGTGCATCCGAAAATAAAAAAGGTGAACTGAAACAATTACTGCGTAAAATAGTCTTAGCAGCCGTCTTTATTTGGCAGGGTGGCAACTGCAAAGCTATATGCTACAGCGAGGATGAGTCAGTTCACCATTAGCTCTCTTGAAAAGTGTACGTTATAGTACAATATTTGTCATCTTTATAACATGTGTGAGTATATTGTGTCAAGTACTCATAAGTATGAGTAAATGGTTATGAGTGAATCAGTTGGAGTGAATCGCATTGAGTATTAGTAATCATATTACCGCTAAAATTAGCTAGTATCTATACGACTTCTATGGATGTGTGCTATACTCTTTTCTGGTAAAGTCCTATCTCGGTAGTCGAAACCTTGGCAGGGTGGCGGCGGAGATGTGGATATGCTAACAGCGAGGATGAACTGATCTATTGCCACATTGTGTCCTCACACAATTGCTCAAGTTATGTTCCTCCTCCAGTTTTCTACTGATCGAAGAGCACCATTCGCCCTTCGATAGATTTGTGTACTTCAAAAGGAGGATGATCTTAAGCATGAAAGAAGACGAACCGCAGAAACCCTGGTCTTTAAGGCACTGGTCCCTAGTTGCCGCAGTAGTCGTAACATTAGGAGCACTCTGTGCCTATGTGATCACACGGGATAGCCAAGTGCTGTCTTGGGCCGCACTACTAGTAGGACCAGCTTTAGCGGGGCGACTTGGCCCAGGGAGCAAGCCTAACCATGAGAAGGGCTAGGAGCATAGCCTGCCTCTTGTCTATTGCGTCGGGCTAAAAATGCAGCCTTTGACGGGGGTGGGTAGACTCGACAGAGCGAGAGCGCGGGCGAGGAGTGTTTGCACACCAGTATACCTCTTACCCGCGCTCTCGGCCCGAAGGGCTCACCCGCCCCCGTCAAAGGCTGCATTTTCTTCACGCCCGTTGCTTATGTCCAGGGTACCCAACGTTTTGCCTCAAGCTTGGGCTCCTGGTGTCAGGTGTGCGGATGGCTGCGTCGGAGTAGGGTTACAGAATGTCACGTTGTCGTTTGAACCAATTCTTTTCGCGTTTGACGAGAAATTCGCTTGACCATAAAGGCCGCTCTAATTCCAATTGCTCGATGAGAGGTTCGAGTTCAGCTAATTTAGCGTCAATTATTTCCTGTATGCCACGATTAAACTTTCGCCAACAGTAGTTCCCTCCTTTCTGTTCTTCTATCGACTGGATGGCTGAAAGGTAATACAGGCGCTCTAACCCGCAGAGCTCTAACAATAAGTTGCCTTGCTTCCGCAACGTAATTAAGCCATCGTCGTGGAAATGGAAGTTCCCGTGCTGCTCATTTTTCACATCTTGGAAGTACCTCCAGCGTGGCTGGCGTTTTCGGTATTCTTGCCACAACGCTTGCTGCCGTCTTCTCTTCAGATACGGCGTCATACTTGTCTCCTTTCCTTTCTGTTCCTACAGCTATACACTATATATAGCATCAATATACAGAAAATTGCTAGTATTATATATGATGTTGTATATTAAGTCAAGCATTTTAATAATTGACAATTCTATGATTTTGGAAACCAGTTACCAGCAGAGTCGTTGTTAACAAGTTAACTTGAGGGTCCATTATGGCCCTTCTGCTTGTCTCCGAAGGACAGGTTGTCAGCGCCGAGTTGGAAGGGATCGCTGCGTAGCCCTCTTGGCCATGATTCGTAGCGAGATCACAGCCGCAGGACCATATCCAGGACCACATCATCGCCAATCGTAGGCGATGATGTGGTCATTCCTACAACTGGCTGTAAATCTGGGGGTAAAGCTGGTCAAATTTTCTGTACTCTTGCTATTGTCCAAGTTATAAAATTATTCCCATAAAATTATGACTTGACAATGCCCGAAATCTCTGGTAGAGGCAAGGCTAGAAAGACTGCGAAAATCTATCACTAGGTATGTTCGTTCTCGATCCCACTCAAAATGAGGTCGAAAAGCGATCCCAATCTGTTAGTAGAAGTGCGTTTCGGGTCGTAGCCGTTCATTTTTTACGCGTTAGTGGAAGGAAAAGGGTCTTTCCGATTCCACTAATGACTGTTATTCGCAGTACTCCGTCTCAACAGTGGAACAAATATCCCTAGTGATAGATTTTTGCAGTCTTCCTAGTCCTGCCTCAATCTCAAATGGCAATGATTCATCACATGGCTCCTTCCAGCGCTCGTTTGAACTCCATCGCCGTTTGATAGCCAATCGCTGGCCGGTCGCGCAGGGCATGGTCGATGACCTCGGCCAGGCGAGGGGGAATCTTGGGGTTACGCCGGCGAATCGGTACAGCATCCTGGTGGAGCACGACGAGGAATGGCTCACACCCCTGTGGAAAGTCGCGTGGGACGGTTCCCGTCAGTAGCTCGTAGAGCGAGGCAGCCATTGCCCAGACATCGACGGCGGGTCGGGCATACTTAAAGGCGATCACCGACTGCCGGGGCATGTAGCGCGCGGTGCCAATGATGTCGCCCGTCCGGGTCATCCCACTCAATCCCGCCAACTCGAACGCTTTGGCGATCCCAAAATCGCCCACTTTCACCACAGGCACATGATCGCTCCCTGCAAATAGGAGGTTAGCTGGTTTGATATCGCGGTGGACTACCCCAGTCACCAGGCGCATAGTGCCATCAGCCTGACGAGCCTGGAGAGAAGCGGTGTGAGCATAGTGTAGTCCATCGAGCGCTTGCAAGATGTACCCATATGCCTCATCAATGGGCAGGGCGCCACCGTGCGGTCGGAGCCGATCACGCAGACTGCCACTGGTGCAATAGTCTAGGGTGAAGAAGAAGACGCCTGCGGCGTAGCCCCATGCACGCAGCTCGACGAGATTCCGGTGCTGCAAAGCATAGGTGACCTCAATCTCCCGCAGAAAGGCAGCGATAGCCTGCTCCGTTGCTGCCACGTTCGGCAACATGACTTTGAGAGCCACCTGCTCGCCAGTGCCCTCATGGCGCACCAAGTAGACGGCTCCCATACCACCACGCCCGATTTCTCGGAGCAGAGTATAGCCCTGGATGTCGCAAAGGGATTCCTGACCCTGTGCTGCTTGAGCGAGCAGGTGCTGGGCCAGGCGTTGCGGATTAGCGCGACAGGCAGCGCATACCACCGCTCTGGTCTGGTGAGCACTCGTGACCGGCGGGAGCGTCTCTCCACAACTGGCGCAGCGCCAGGGTTTTAAAGGACCCTGCTGCTTCTGCTGCTCACGGATCTTGTGACAGGTGGCGCACCAGACCTCACCTGGGACATCAGCCTCCACCTGGGTTGGGATCTCCGCTTCGAGCAGTTCGCGCCCACAGGCAGCACAGCAGTGGGGAGTGATTACCTGCACCTGGAAAACTGTGTGATGCAGCGCCAGGGTATCCCCATCCTGGAGGTCAACTTCTGGGAAGAGATGGTGATCGACATCTTCCGGTCGTTGGTCCGGGCCGCGGCTTCCAATCTTCCTACCGTTGACAAACGTGCCATTGAGACTACCGAAGTCTCGCACCCGGATGGCGGGTGGGTTGATTTCGAGCAAACAATGGTGACGCGAGATCGTCCGGTGGTCCTGGTCGTCGGGCAGGCGTGGGTCACAGTCCGCATCCCGTCCCAGCAGCCGCGTGGTATGCTCTTCAAAAGAAAATGTCTGTCCGCTCAGTGGGCCGCGGGTGATGGTTAAGATCACTTTAGCAGGCATCAAATGCTCCTTTCCTTCCCGTTCGTGTCTTTTCTAACCTCATCCGACACCAGGATGATTCCGTGTCATGGTCTATGTGGTGTCCCAGCACATCTGCGACCCTCGTGGCGTATGGCCGAGTGAGTTGTCAGCCCAGCGCAACGACGCGAAGCATCCACTCACTCACGATCTCCTTTGTGCTTGCGCTCACGCCTCAACTTGTTTAGCCGTGCCTCAACCTGTTCAGCCTCCGTCACACGCCCAAGCGCATGGAGAGCAGCAGTGAGGCCAAACAGAGCGCTCTCAAAATTTGGCTCCAGGCGGAAGGCTTGCCCGAAGGCATTGAGAGCCTCTTCGTGGCGATTGAGTTCTTGCAGCAGGATAGCACCTTTGTTTGTCCAGATCCGGACATCCTGCGGATCGAGGAGGAGGGCTTGCTCGTAGGCGACCAGGGCTTCCTTGTAGCGCTGGAGCTTGTACAGGACGTCGCCTTTGCTTCCCCAGAGAGGAGCAAATTGCGGGTCCAGGGAGAGCGCTTGCTCATAAGCAGCTAATGCCTCTTCATACCGTTGAAGAGTGTCGAGCGTGATGCCTTTGCTTGTCCAGATCTGGATATCCTGCGGATTGAGGAAGAGGGACTGCTCCCAGGCCGCCAGAGCCTCTTCATACCTCTTGAGTTTGTACAGTGTAGTGCCTTTGTTTGACCAAAGATGGGCCTTCTGTGGATCAAGGAGAAGGGCCTGTACATCAGCGGCTAATGCCTCCTCGTAGCGATGGAGATCATGCAGCACGCGACCTTTTTCTGCCCAAGCAGAACCTAGCTGTGGGTCCAGGCATAGTGCCTGTTTGTACGCTGCCAGGGCCTCTTCGTACCTCCGAAGCCTGTACAGCGTTTCCCCTTTAACCGCCCAGACGGGTGCATCCTGAGAGCCCAGGGAAAGCGCCTGCTCGTACATTACCAACGCCTGCTCATATTGTTGGAGAGCACGGAGAGTGTCTCCTCTAGTCGTCCAGGTGTAGATGTTCTGCGGGTCCAAGGAGAGCGCTTGCTCAGAGGCTACTAACGCTTCCTCATATCGCTGGAGTTTGTGCAGCGTGATACCTTTGCTCGTCCAGGCACTTGCACCCTGCGGATCAAGGCAGATCGCCTGCTCACAAGCATCTAAGGCCTCCTCATACCGTTGGAGGGAGTATAGCACGTCGCCTTTGTGCCTCCAGATGACAGCAAGATTCGGATCGAGGAGGAGCGCCTGCTCACAGGCGGTTAGCGCCTCCTCGTTCCTCTGAAGGAGGTACAGCACAAAGCTTTTGTTTCTCCAAGTCTCGGCCAGGTCTGGGTCAAGACGCAGTGCCTGCTCGTAGGCAATCAATGCTTCTTCATACTGTTGGAGAGAGCGTAGTGCAAGGCCTTTGCTCCCCCAAGCAATGGCAAGATTCGGATCGAGGAGGAGCGCCTGCTCACAGGCAGTCAGCGCCTCCTCATAGCGCTGAAGCCTGCGTAGCGTGATACCTTTGTTTGTCCAGGCATTGGCATCCTGCGGCTCAAGACGCAACGCCTGCTCACAAGTAACCAATGCCTCCTCATACCGTTGGAGGGAGCGTAGCACATCGCCTTTGCTCCCCCACGCCTGGGCGTCCTTTGGATCGAGATAGATCGCCTGTTCCAAAGCGGTCAATGCCTCTTCGTAGCAATTAAGGTCGTGCAGCCTGATGCCTTTGTTCACCCAAGCCTCAGCCTTCTGAGGCTCAAGGCGCAACGCTTGTTCCAGAGCGGTCAACGCTTCCTTGTAGCAGTGAAGCTTGCCTAGCGTGGCGCTTTTGTTTATCCAGGCACCAGCCACCCGCGGGTCAAGGAGGAGGGCTTGCTCGTGCGCCAGCAGGGCCTCCTCGTAGCGTTTGCGGTCATGCAGGATGATGCCTTTGATCGTCCAGGCGTGGGCGTACTGTGGATCGAGGAGGAGCGCCTGCTCACAGGTTGCCAGCGCCTCGTCCAACTTGCCCAATTGCTGCAAGGATTGCGCTCGTTCAGACAAAACGACCGCTGCTGAGGGGCCTCCAGACTGGTACGTCAGGCGTGGATACGCAGAGCCTCGCACCTCCGCAAAGGTTGCCTGGAGTATGCTGACGACTTCGTGCATGTTCGTAGGACGAGCTGCCGGATCACGGTGGAAACATTGTCGCAGCAGAGCAACGACTCCGGGCGGCATTGGCGGCAGCGGAGGATCAATAGGACCCTCGCTCAGATAGTTTTCCAGCGCATCTGCCGCAGCTGGCCCATACCCTCTAGCAGTGGCACCCAGAAACAGATCCAGTACCGAAATCGCCCAGCTCCACATATCAGTATGGTAGGTCAGGGGTTTGCCTTCTGCTTGCTCTGGCGAGGCATAGGTCCGGGTCATCATTCCTTTCCCTGGCACCGCTTCACTCATGCCCTTTCGGCTCGCTCTGGTCACTTCCCCGGCCAGGAAACGGGCCTGGGCCAGCCCAAAGTCCGTGATCGCGGCAATGCCCTCAGAAGTCAGGAGGACATTGGCGGGTTTAACATCCTGATGCACTAGCCCCCGCGTGTGAGCGTACTCCAATCCCTGAGCCATCTGAATCGTGAGAGTAAGGAGGGACGTGACAACCTGAGTTGGCTCTCCTCGATAGAGAAGACGTTCCTCATCCTCAATCCAGTCTGCCAGGCTTCCCCCAGCCATATACTCGACAAAAATGCAGGGAATACTCCCGATCACTTCAACAAAGTAACAGCGGGCAACGTGTGGGTGCTCCTCTAGCTTGACCCAGGTCTCCGCCTCACGCAGAAACTGCTCTTTGCCGCCGGCCTTCGCAAAAATCGTGGGAAGCGGACGTTTGACCGCGACGTCCTGCTGCCAGTCACGGAAAGAGACGCGGTACACCCGACCCATGCCCCCCTCACCTAGAATCTCCTTGACCTCAAAACGATTGCGGATGATTTGCCCTACCTGCCAGTTGTCCTGGTTATCGGGGGCAGCAAATGATTCCATCAAAATACTCCTCCTTTAACGAGTAAACGAACGCGTCACCAAGCGGTAAATCCTCTCACGATTTCAATGAGGAACGCGCTGTGTGGCATCCGAATATATCTGCCCTCCCGACGGCGTGTGGCTGAGCAAGTTGCCTGCTCAGAGCACCAATACGAGGCATCTACTCATTCAGCATCTCCCCTGTTTTCGAACTCGCGCTTCAACCTGTTCAGCCTCAGTCACACGCCCAAGCACACGAAGAGCAGCAGCGAGGCCCAACCGAGCCTCATCAAAGTTTGGATTCAAGCGGAGGGCCTGCTTGTACGCTGCCAGGGCCTCCTCGTAGCGCTGGAGGTGAGCCAGCAGCGCAGCTTTGGTCTGCCAGGTGTCAACGTCTTATGGATCAAGAAGGAGTGCCTGCTCGCATGCTGCCAGGGCCTCTTCTGGCCGCCCCAGTCGGTTCAGCGCAAGCCCTCGATGTAGGTGAGTAACAGCATTGTTGGGGTTCAGACGTAGAGCCTGCTCAAGAGCGGCCAGGGCCTCTTTTGGCCGTTCGAGGTGGAGCAGCGAGAGTCCTCGGTTCACGAGAACGGGTTCTTGTATCCCAGGCAATTTTGGCATGCGACGTCCATATGGGTGTCCTATGCAGTCAGCGTAGATCCTTTGCAGCTCTGTGGCCACATCCAGCATCGTCGCAGGACGCTCGTCTGGCTCCTGCTGGAAACAGGACGAGAGCAAGTTGATGACCGCCTCTGGCATCCTAGGCAGTGCCGGGTCAAGAGCCTGATAGCCTGCTAAGACTTCCCGCGCCGCCGCCCCTACCAGCCAAGTCACTTCCCCCACGAACATTTCCAGCACCGAGACGCCCCAACTCCAGATATCGGTCTTGTGGCTCAAAGGGCGGCTTGCTGCCTGTTCCGGAGAGCAGTATGCTGGTGTCCCCCCGCGCGAACTCACCAGCATACTCGGCCTTCCATTGCCCAGCTCTATGGTTGGCTCCCCAGCCTGCAGGCGCGCGCTGGCCAGGCCAAAATCGGCTACTTTGACCACCCCGTTCGCCGCCATCATCACATTGGCGGGCTTGACATCCCGATGCACCAGTCCCCGCTCGTGCGCAAAGTGCAGTCCCCAGGCAAACTGGATGGCGATACCCAGAATCTCGGAGAGCGCCTCTCTTGGCCCGCATGCGTACAACTGGCGCCGAGCAATCCACTCCGCGAGGCTGCCACCTGGCACATATTCGGCAAACACATGCGGGATGCTCTTGATGATGTTCACAGAATAACCCCGGACAATATGTGGGTAGGCTCCCAGCGCCGTCCAGGTCTCGACTTCCCGGATAAAAAGCGTCTTGCCATTGGGGCTGGCAAAGATCTCTGGTCGGGGACATTTGACCGCCTTCTCCGTGTTTTGGGAACGAACATAGACCTTATAAACGGTGCCCATCCCGCCTTCGCCCAAGATTGCCCGTACTTCATGCTTGCCATCCATGAGGTCGCCCACTTGCCAGAGCGTGGGCCCACGCTCTTCAAATAACTGCATCTCGCCCAGAGATCCGTATTGCGCTGCTAATTGAGCGGCAGAGGCTGGTTCATCTGCTCTTCCTCTGAACGCGTTGCTTGCGGAACCAGGGATCTCTTCTGACGGTGGCGTGGCGTGCCTGGCAGACTTGCGCCCAAAGAGCGAGTGTACCCAGCTCGGTGCGTTCTTCATCATTCCTCCTTGCTTCTGCCTCTCAGAAGACGTGATCAGATGTTTTCGTGGTCCATACACTATCTGGAGAACCAGTGGTCCTTAGCCGGAGATCCCGGTTCGTCCATATTTTCCCAGACTGCGCAAAAATTCTTCTGGAAAGGGAATCTACCACTCGTTGCTCTTGAAGTCTATGAGCTCTCTCACAGAAAGCCTGAGAGATTGAGTGGTGAGTTGCTCTGTTAGGGATAACGCCCCTTTTATGCATGAGGTGCGAGAAAAATGTTGTTGAGATCCTTGCACACTCCCTCATAGCATCGTGTTGCTCAGTTAGAGGGTGGTATGTTCCAGGTAGAACTGCACCGCCGCCTTAAAATCTCTCGAAGCCATTGGAATGCTATTCAAGTATTCAGATGTCCACACGAGCACTTGCCAGAACTGCTCTAAGTCAGCAGGCTGAGTTCGATAGGGATAGCCAGAACCAGAGAAAGGTGGCATGCGGAGTGAAAATTCCCCGGAACCGAGCCACCCTGCATTCAACCCCATATAGAAGTGGGCATCTCCCCCGCCGTCTGTGAGCACTGCCTGAAGAAAATCCTGTATATCAGCATGATGAATTCCCCTTGGGCCTTCAACTTTGTAAGGGTTGGTAAGATCATCATAGATGAAGAACCTCAAGCCAAGGACCGGAAAAGGTGGGCATTCTGCCAAGACCGGAACCAGAAAAATCCTGCTTTGCTTGACGGCTTCCTGCATGCGTGGTCTCTCACTAGGAGAGAGGTCGTCTAAACGCAAAACGACGCTGCCGCGCCCATTGATAGATTGCACAACAGGGCTATTGACTGCTTGCTTTACCGCCTGCTCTTGATAACTTAGAAACACTTCTACGGTTCCGGTACCCGACTCTATGTCGAATACTTCCCGCTTCTGGTTTTCAATTGCCTCCTCAAAAGAGATCCCTACTCTTGGAAGATGAAGGTGTGAGAGGCTGTAGGGGGGATCCTCAGCTTCTTGAGCCGACACGCATGGCAACGGTGGAGCAGAGATTGTGTCAAGCGGTCTGACAGGTGGTTGCTTTTTGCCAAAGACCCGTTGGACCCAGGTGTGTTTCTTCTCCATGATGTTCTTCATCATTCTTCTTTGATCTCAGGTAATGGAAAAGCATCGAGGACATACCCTTTTCCTCGGTCATTTTGTAAGAACCGGGGCTTTTCAAGATCGATCTCGATCTTTTCGCGTATGAAGGAGACAAGCTTATGAAGATCCTGGGAAGCATATGTTGACGCTTCTGTTCCCCAGACTGCTTGCATTAACTCGGAGGCCGAGACAACGGATGGTGTGTGGTGTTCCTCGTTGTGCGCCCATAGACACCGAACGAGCCTGTCCTCCCGAGGAGGTAAAGGGATGACTTCGCTCACT
>DASRHT010000102.1:0-96712 GCA_035650355.1 Ktedonobacteraceae bacterium | reverse complement strand
GTACGCGACCGCCTTCGAGATGGGCTGGTATCCGGCGATGATTATTCCCGACCATAAGACCATCTATCCCGGCAATAGCGCGCCGCCCTATTATTCGCCGCAAAACTACGATGGCACGTTCCATACCGGCTTTCCGATGACCGTTCGTAACGCGCTGGCCAACTCGTTCAACATTCCGGCCATTGACGCGATTGAATATGCCGGTATCCCCAATGTATTGAATATGGCTGCCAGGCTCGGCCTCACTGAGGTTGCCAGCAAGCCATTAAAAGACCTGGGGCCATCAATGGCAATCGGCTCCACTGAGGTTTCACTGCTCCACCTGACGGGCGCTTATGCCACGTTCGCCAATCAGGGAGTGCGTGAGCCAGCTACTTCCGTTTTAGAGATCACCGATAATCAGGGACACCCACTCTATAAATTTGATGCTGCGCACCCTCAGGGCGTACGTGTTATGCGCGCGGATGTCGCCTTCCTGATGAGCAGCGTGCTATCGGATAAAACTTCTCGTTACCACGAATTCTCGCCTGGCAACCCGCTTGAGCAGAATTTCCCGGCAGCGGCCAAAACGGGTACAACCGATAGCTTCCGCGATAACTGGACGATGGGGTACACGCCGCATTTAACGGTGGGAGTCTGGGCAGGTAATAGCGATAATAGTATCATGAATAACGTCATCGGTATTACTGGGGCCGGTCCCATCTGGCACGACATCTTGCAGTACGCCACGCAATACTACCACTTCCCGGCGGATGATTTCGTCAAGCCAGCCGACGTGCATGCCGGAACGGTTTCCGCGCTCACCGGTCTGCTCCCCAATCCGGGCGAACCGACCGTCACCGACTGGTTTATCGATGGTACGATGCCGACCATGCAGAGCACTTTCACTGGGAATTTCAGAGGGTGCCACGGCAGACGATGCCAGCCCATCATACCACCCTTTGGCGGAGGCAACGGAGGTAACGGCGGCAATGGTGGCGATGGCGGTGTACCTCCGACCGGGGGGGATCAAACAGGGTAAATTGTACACGCGAGTGAGCCTTGGAGACCTTATCTCATGGCAGATACACCAGAGCCAGAAGCAACGCCTTCCGATATGGGCTTCCGTCCGCTGACGCGGACGGAAAGGCGCAACCTCTGGCTCAAAGAATACGGCGAGCAGGACGTTGCATTACAATCCTGGGCCAGATTAGTAGAACAGCATAACCTGGAGATCGAGGTTATGTTCCAGATGCAGGGCCTGCTCGTTTTCGGAGTCATGGTCAGCACCCGCGCCTACGCTCAGTTCTACATCGACCTGCACGAAGAGATATATCGCCAGGAGGAGCCGGAAACCGCTGATTTCTTGCTAGAATATTATACGGCTCTGGTTCCTCCTGCCGATCAGCCCGAAATTGGCCCGGAAGGGCTTCCCATCCTCTACCGCTACGCCCACCTACGCGACGCCACGATCATCAGCGGCGGCCATAAAACTAAACTCCCCTACTGGCGTGGCCGTATCGACCAGATCGACGCCTTCGTCATCGGTGCCACCCCAGGAGAGTAGCAAGGGTTCCAATCAAAGGGATCAGAGATTGTTATTAATTTTGTATTTGATGGCCTGCCACTGGTCATGCTTGTACACCCACGCGGGCCAATTCTTTTCTTCGTATCCCCGCATGGTATGCTCCAACTCTTTCACATCCCGCCACTTCGTGTTATCCCGATAATGCAGTCCTATCTCCCCAGCTTCAAAAGACCCCCCGGAGTTCCTGGCGATCCAATGGGTCCCAAAATCAATATAGCTTAAAAACTCCAATCCAGCACGGCTTCCATATTCTTTGGCATATGTCGGGTTATCAAGATTAAGGCCCTTCATTTCCAGCGAGGTTTTCGGGTTTTTCCCAACATAGGGCCACCCAACAACGGTTATCAGCACCTCACCATAAGGAACAACCGTCTGCTCCGTCTTCTTGAGCACGCCTTCAAAGAGCTGGTTGTTCTTTCCTATGCTCTCTACATAAGAGAGCATCGACGGGTCCTGGCTGTTCCCATAATTACCTGTATGGGGATTACGGAAAATCACCAGATCAAACGGCCCGTAGTAGGGATGATTGGTGGCGTCGACTCCTAGCAGCACTTGAATACCCATTTTTTGCAGTGCTGCAATATTGTCCTTAACCCTTTGTCCATACTGCTTCACTAACTGATCTTCTGACCGTAACTCCGTCGCCACCACATCTACCGTGATTTTTGCTGTTGTATCGTTGGGGTTGAATGAAGTGAACGCAGGTTTGCCCAATTTGTTCAGGGCCTCCTGCAAGTACTCGATCACATAGGAGAAATCTCCGCAGCCATATAAGATTACACGCATGAATATTTTTCCTTTCGCTTGTCCATTTTTATACCTGGGAGAAGTATAGTCTGCCAAAAGAAGAAAAAGAACGTCTTGGAGTAGTCAAGAACGAGTCACATATAACTTTGAGCATATCACAAAAGGAGTTATATAAATATATCAATATTTGATAAATATCAAAAAGTACTATTTGTTGTTGTGACATATGTATGCACCATTATAATGAAATCAAAGAAAATAAGGAATATGCTTCTATGATAGACGATACAATTGATACAAAAAAGAGCGTGAATATGATGTACTCGAACAGGCTATCGGAACAGAGGGTGGAGAGGGATTTTGCGCTGCTGGAGACCCTGGCGCTTCATGTTGTTCATAAAAATTGTTTAAAAAGCCGCATTAGCGCGTTTGTTACCAATTTTGCGCTCTTCGTAGCCAGTTTGCTTTTTCTCAGCATACTGATTTTGCTGTTTGATGAATTGCCGTTTTTCGTTTTCAAGATCGGTGTGCTGACAATCCTGATCATCTCCATTTCTTACTTTAGCAGTGTACAGGCAAAGCGCATCTACCTGGCAAGACAACACAGGCAGCTTACCTCGTCCCGGTTGATGCAGATGGTCTATAAACAGCCCCCCGGTTGCGAAAATGAGAGCAAGTATGATGATCGAAAATATCTCTCCCTGCTTAAACAGGATACTGCTGCGTACCTGTATGCTTTAAAAACAAAAGTTCCTAGAAAAGGCGTTCAATGAAGAAAAGTCTGCTCTACATCTTGCTTTACATGTCACTGATCGGGATGGTGCTTTCAGCCATTTTCATTCAGCCCAGGCCATTCAACCATCCAATCTGCTACAATTTGATGTATGCCTTGCTCGTCATCTCCGGGGTCGGCGCCCCGAAGCAATTACTCTTTCTGGTACTTGCTCCCTGGTATTCGTTCCAGTGGGAGCGGCGCAAAAAACATTGCGCCAGCGGGAGCTACAGACCGCTAGTCTCGGTAATCATTCCTGCCTGTAACGAAGAAGTGGGCCTGTTAGCGACGGTAAAAACGATCCTTGCCAATGATTATCGCCCGCTAGAAATTGTGGTCGTGAACGATGGTTCAACGGACCGATCCGACGAAATCATGCGGGCATTCCTGCGCAAATACGAAGCCTTGATGAGCGATATCCCTTCATACAAGTACGTCCCCATTTACTATTATTATCAACAAAACGGCGGCAAAGGGTCCGCACTCAACCGCGGCATCGCTCTTGCCCGCGGCAACATTATTATGACCTTCGATGCCGATTCTGCCGTGCATGAGAACGCCATCGAGCGTATGGTCGCTTATTTTGCCGACCCACAGGTGATGGCGGCGGCGGGCAATATTAAAGTCGGCAACACGCGAACGATCCTGGGCACCGTACAGGACCTGGAGTACCTGTTCGCCTTCTATACCAAAAGGGCAGAGGCCCTGCTGGGTACGGTTGTGGTCATCGGAGGAGCCTTCGGGGCATTCCGCCGCGAGGTTTTCGAAAAGTTAGGGATGTATCACGTCGGCACGCTCACCGAGGATATTGATCTGACCTTCCGCCTCCAAGAAGCCGGCATGAAAATCATCTATGCCCCCGATTCGCTTGTCCACACCGAGGGGCCGACCACGCTGCGCGCACTCCTGAAGCAACGCTTACGCTGGAAACGTGGGCGCGTTGAAGCGTATCAGATACATAAAAACTTTTTCTTCGGCCTGCAAAAAAATCTGAATCGTCCGCTGTTCTGGTTAATCCTGCCCCTGGTGATCCTGGAGGACTTCGCCTATACCTGTGGCGCTCTTTTTACTATCGCGCTTTATATCTACTCTTTCCTGACTCTGAATTTCGTCATCCTACTCTCAGTTTTGTTCGTTTGTGCAGGTATCTACACGTTATTGTTCATCGAAAACGCGTCGTACCGCAAACCGATCTACTTTGTGACGCTGCCAATTAGCTGGTTCCTGATGAACCTGGTAATCTTCGCCGAAGAGTACGCCATCCTCATGGCGTACTGGACATTTTTCTGTAAGCGCGAAGTGAAATGGCAAAAATGGAAAAGAACCGGGGTCGCCGATTCATAACATCTCTCTTTTCCCAGGAAGGACTACTTCATGCAACCATTCAATCACCGACATATCTTTCACCTGGCTTCGGGTAAGTATTACAGGCCAGCACAATCGTCTCGCTTATCGCCTCTGCAAAAGCTGCAACGAGCCGGCATCTTTCTGGTTTTTCTTATGGTTGCAGCAACCCTTTACGTACTGCCCTACCTTGTTTCCATGCAGTTGAAAACGATTATTCAGTCGCCCGATCTTGTCACGGCAAAACAGAGCGGCGGCCAGACACAATTTGAGCCTATGTACGCGCCTGCGCCACCGCCACTGGCCCTGACCGCCGGCAAAATTGTCGCCCCCTCCAACAAAGTGCTCACCGGCCTTTCTCTCCCTGAAGATCGCGCCGACCAGCTTCCTGCCACCGACCATCTCGAACAAATTACCGGTAAGAAGGTGTCCATTCTGACCCTCTATCAAGCCTGGGGAGCCACAAACGGGGCGCAGAATTTCAACCGCACCTGGATGGATACGGTGCGTACACATGGCTCTATCCCGATGGTCACCTGGGAGCCCTGGCAGCCACAATCTCAGCTCGCCGATCAGCCCGATTATAGCCTCAAAAACATCATCCAGGGGAAATTCGATAGCTATATCGCTCGCTGGGCCAGAGATGCCCGAAGATGGAATCATCCATTCTTCCTGCGCCTGGCGCCTGAGATGAATGGCAACTGGTCTCCCTGGTCCGAAGGAGCCAACGGCAATGAGCCAGGCGAGTTTATCCAAGCCTGGCGGCACGTCCACGATATTTTTACAGCCAACAATGTAACGGGCGTCACCTGGGTCTGGTGTCCAAACGTGAACTACAGCCAGAGCACTCCCATTGCGCAATCCTACCCTGGAGACAAATATGTGGACTGGACTGCGCTGGATGGCTTTAATTGGGGCATGGGACCAGATAACAGTTGGACCAGCTTCAAGCAGGTTTTCGCTCCCACCTATCAGGAAATGATCAAACTTGCTCCCGGCAAGCCCGTTATGCTGGCCGAAGTTGCCAGCGCCGAAGCCGGTGGCGATAAGGCTGCCTGGATCACCGAAGGGTATAGCGATCTGCTCCCCTCCTATTTCACCCAGGTCAAAGCCGTTATCTGGTTCGATCAGATCACCCATAGAGATTGGCGCCTCGACTCGTCACCTGGCTCCCTCAGCGCGTACACGCAGGCCATTAAAAGCGCCTATTACGCTACAAATAGCTTCAAAGACTACCAGGGGCAGACACCACCTGGCCCCAAATACTACATTGCCGCAGGTTTTCAGCGTCCCATCGTCACCCTCACCTTTGATGATGGCTGGGCATCCCAATATACGCAAGCGTTCCAGATCATGCAGTGGTACAATGCCAACGGCACCTTCTACCTCGTCCCCAACTTCCTCAACACGCCGCATTATCTGACCGCCGATCAGGCTAAACAGATAGAGCAGGCAGGAAACGAAATAGGTTCTCATACCATGAACCATATGAATCTGACGCAGCTCAGCCCTGACAACATATCGCAGGAGCTGACCCAATCAAAACAGGTTTTAGCAGCCCAGTTCGGCCCAATCAAAAACTTTGCCGCGCCCTTTGGAGCCTTTAATTACCAGGTCACGAGGGAGGTCCAGCAAAGTTATTCTTCGGACCGCACCACCGAACTGGGTTTTAATAATAGCGAAAACTTCAACCCCTATGAAATTTTCAGCCAGAACATCTACAACTCCACCACCGTCGCCGAAGTCAACCAGTGGCTGGATCAGGCCGCGCGCCAGAAAACCTGGCTCGTACTCACCTTCCACCAAATAGATAACAGCAACAGCCCCTACGCCATGACACCGCAAAACTTCGAAGCCGTTCTCGCCAGCATCCGCGCTAGGGACCTCCCCCTCCTCACTCTAGAACAGGCGCTAGAAGAGATCGAGCCCCAGATCCAACCGTAGCGACCCGATTTATCGCGTCCAGTTTACTGCATCCCTGAAAATCGCAAAATATTGCCTTACAAAATTGCGCTGCAAACAAAAAACAATGGTTCAGAAGTCATCTTCTGAACCATTGCGTTATGATGTTACTTGCCTGCTACGGAGCCATGATCAGCCACTGCTGATTAACGGTGTTACGGTTAGTGAACTGGATCACCGGTGCCGCCATAGTGGTAGAGCCGCCGGAGACATCCAGCACCAGCCCGCTATTCACGTTTCTAATCTGACAGACGCTGCCACTGAAACAAGACGAAGCGCTGGGCAGCAACTGCCATTGCTGATTGGGACCATTGTGGTTCGTCCACTGGATCACCGGTGCAGCAGGAGCCTTCGAACCACCAGAAACATCCAGCACCAGCCCACTATTGAAGTTCATAACCTGGAAGTTGGCGCCATCAGGAACGAAAGCCCACAACTGATTGAAACCGTTATGGTAGCTGAACTGGATTACCTTCGCTCCAGCATTCTTCCCGCCCCCGAAGACATCCATAGCCAGCTTGCTATTCACGTTCACAATCTGATGGAACTGATCAACAGCCGCTACACTCCACAACTGATTGGGACTGCCTTTGAAGGGGAACTGGAGCACTCTTGCTCCTGGATTCGTCCCGCCATGATCGACATCCATCACCTGAAGCGAATTAACATTCACAATGATATTGGAGGCGCCAGCAGGAATCGTGAACCATTGCTGGTTGAGACCGTTGTGATTGGTGAACTGAATCACCGGTGCTGCAACAGTTGTCGAGCCACCGGAAACATCCAGCACCAGCCCGCTGTTCAGATTCATAATCTGGAAGTTAGGACCGTCAGGAACCAGAGCCCAGTGCTGATTGGCACCATGATGATTGGTAAACTGGATCACATTCGCTCCGGCATTGAAGCCACCACCGAAAACATCCATTACCAGACTACTGTTCAAATTCGTGATTTCGTAGATCTGGGGCGTAACAGTTCCACTCAGGCTACAGCCACTAATCGCGTTATCCCACTCTTGCTGCACCAGATAGGAATTGCTATTCAAGACTGTATCCCCAGCCTTGCTATCAACCGGCCCAAAATTGAAGCTGCACTTATCGCCGATCTCGAAGCCAGTGCCGTCGAACCAGGCATTGAGCAAGGGATCGGTAGCAGTTTCCATCTGCTCGTGCGATACAACATTAATGGTCATGTCCGCATCATCAGCATTAGGACCGGCCTTAGAATCGTTGTTGAATTCGCCATCGCAACTGCCAGTGGGTGTATTAAAGCTTGGGCTAGCAGCATACGGCAATGCAGCATAGAGGGTATTGGTATTGAAAAAGTTGTGATAGCCGCAAAACTTGACGGACGCACTCGATACGTCAGGGGTACACGCAGAATTGGGACCGGTTTGATCGGTAGTCATACAAAGAGTTTCGCTCGGCGCAATGAAAACGAAGAAGACATTGTGAATGTCTGACGTCCAGCCATTGACCTGCTGCGCGTGCGTCACCTCGTTCTGGATATTAGCATCAGTTAAAAAATTGGGAGCATAGGCGGTTGTAGTATCTATAAAAGTACCCGACAACTGGCTCCCTGAGGGAAAGCGCCCCTGTCCGTCACTATACTGCCGATTGTTCTGGTAAAGAGCACTACCCCCAACATCATTAAAATAGCGCTGGATCAGGCTATGATAATTAGGAGAAACGCTGGCAGAACCTGTTGGCTCCCAGAAAATGAGGAACACGTTCATTGTCCCATCGACAACTGGACCACCCTGGTAGGTAAGATTTGGATTAGCAACGGAACTGGCGACGGCTGCTTTGGCAATGGCAGTACCAACAGGCTGATGAGATGAGCCTTTTGCATAAAAGATATTATGAGCCCCATGGTGTAGCGGAGCAGCTCCCGCTGAAACTGCAACATAGCCCACTGCCGCTACCAACATTACCATGAGCAGCAATGGGCTAACAAATGGGAAGATTCCCTTCTTCATAAGAAAAAACTCCTTTTTCTTCCTGAAAATACATATGTAATATATAAAAATCGGACCGGTGCAACGAGTATATGGCTAGTAGAGCTTAGCTGACGCAACTTCGCTGCCGCTTCGCTGATTGCCTCAGGAAGAAGTATATCATCCAGAAAGCGAAAATATGAACAAAAGACGATGCGCAAGATAAAATTTGTGCGTGTTATGCACGATTTCTGTGAGAAACAGCTTTGCTGGCATAGTACTTTCAGATAGAGATAATGTATACTGTTTCGTGTCTTACATAAGAAAATTAGATAAGACACCTGGATCATGTTGCACAGCCGAGCCAGGTTTTGTCGGCTTGAGAGTTAGTCTGGATTTTGCTTTTGCAAGTCGTATCTGCCCTGGCATTTGCGTCTACACGCTTCCCTGAAGACAGTTACAATATTTTTACCATTAATCTCATTTATTGTCAATCAGCGTCTTGACGTACTGCCAGAAACATTCTAAGATGTTTAAAAGTACTAAACATGCAGCAGTTCAAAATGGCAATATTTTAATGTATATCAAGTGAGTGAGGTGGAAATAATGGGGCTTTTGGAACCTACAAAAAAACAGTTGGGGGAACAGAGTCAGGCGCATATCATTGCCCGATTGCTGGAGGTGGGGTATACCGTTCTTACGCCTTATGGGGATAGTTCTCGCTATGATCTGGTGATTGAGGACGGTGAGGGTAAATTCTGGCGCGTTCAGTGTAAGACTGCGTGGATAGAAGGGGGAGATGATGGGTATATCAAATTTGCAACCACATCACTCCGATCACGTTCCACTAATGGAAAAGTGCAATATAGCAGAGCCAGGTATACAGGACAAATAGAGTATTTTGCAGTGTACAGCCACGAACAGCGTAAGACCTACCTTATTCCAGCCACTCAGGCAACAGGAAATACAATGCGTTTACGCCTTGCGCCATCGAAAAACAACCAGGAAAAAGGGGTGAAATGGGCGAGAGATTATGAGTTGTAATAGCGGCGACAGGGCTCGAACCTGTGACGCTCGGCTTATGAGTCCGATGCTCTACCAACTGAGCTACGCCGCCAGAAATTGGGCTTTATCACACCCTTTAATCTAGGATTATCATATCATAGATTGTCAAGAGCTTTTTCTGGTGTATCTTTATGGTAAGGCTTTTCAAAACAAAAGTAGCGGGAGGAGGATTTGAACCTCCGACCTCCGGGTTATGAGCCCGACGAGCTAACCACTGCTCTATCCCGCGTCGTGATGCCCCTGGTTGGGCGGGGGCAAGCCTCCAAGAGAAGTAGCGGGGGAAGGACTTGAACCTCCGACCTTTGGGTTATGAGCCCAACGAGCTAACCACTGCTCCACCCCGCGTCGCGTTATGTCCTGGTCAGGGCAGGCGCGAGGCCAGCCCCTACAGGATTGGTAGCGGGAGGAGGATTTGAACCTCCGACCTTCGGGTTATGAGCCCGACGAGCTGACCACTGCTCCATCCCGCGATAGTTTGCATAGGATACTACATTCGTTCTATCCTGTCAAGTCTTTAAAAACAATCGGGAACGCCGCTCCTGTAAGGAAACGTGCTAGCTCCGGCGGAGTTCTGTTTTACCCTGGAGCGGTTTCACTCACCCGATTGAAAGGTAGCCCATTATAGCCCACGATTGGATTTGACGTCAAATTGGCTGCTGAACCTCATCCATCGACGACTTCCGCTCTCCAGACGCGAACTGCTCCATCCTCGGCGCTGTTGGCGAGCAGTCCGTGCGCGCCGAAGACGACGCCGTAGATTTCGATGCGGTGGTTGATGCTCTGCAACTCGCGTCCCTGGTAGACGTCCCATAACTTTAGAGAGCCATCCTCCGAGCCGGATACCAGTAGGCGACCATCGGCAGAGAAATCGACGGTCCAGACGGCTCCCTCGTGTCCAGTGAGGGTATGTACGATCTGGCCCGTGGTCGTGTTCCACAGACAGATCGTGCCATCGGATGAGCAGGAGGCGAGCAGGTTCCCTCGCGGCGACCAGGCCACGCCATAGACAATATCAGTGTAGCGCAATCGTCGCTGTAAGGTTCCGCTGCTCGTATCCCATAGACAGATTGTGCGGTCAAACGAGCAGGAAGCCAGCGATTGCCCGTCATAGGAGAAATCGACGCCCACAACGACGTTATTATGCCCGCGCAACGTTTGCAGCAGTTCGCCGCTAGCGGGATTCCAGGTGCGCACTGTCTCGTCGTTGGAGCAGGAGGCGAGCAGAGGACGGTCGAGAGCAAAGGCTACCGTCCAGACCGCGCTCTGATGCCCCTGCAATGTTCGCTGGCGCTGGCCCGTATGCGCGTCCCACAGGCGCACGGTTTTATCTTCCGAGCAGGAGGCGATCAGCTTGCCGTCGGGCGAGATATCGACGCCCATGACTGCGCCTTCGTGGCCGCTCATCATGTGCAGGGGCTGGCCCGTGAGTGTGTCCCACAGGCGCACCGTCATATCTTCGCCGCACGACGCCAGCCGCGAACCATCGGGCGAAAACACAACATCATCGGAATGGCCGCGATGACCCACCAGGATATGCAGGGGAGTGACCTCGACGCCGGTCACGCTCTGGCCTCGTCCAAGCGGGAGTGGCGTGGGAGCCGTGCGCCATTCTGCCCATTCGATCAGCACCATAGAGCCACGCTCATGACCAAATTTCAACGGATAGTGCGGCTCGTCGCGCCCAATCTGCTCATCGAAGTAGTCGTAGAGCGTCCCCAGGGTCACGCGCCCAGTGCGCGGATTAGCGGCAGATCCATCAAGCGCGTCCAGCAGGCAGGTCATGAAAGCGCCGTGTCCCTGCTCCA
Organism: Ktedonobacteraceae bacterium; assembly: GCA_035650355.1. GTDB lineage: Bacteria > Chloroflexota > Ktedonobacteria > Ktedonobacterales > Ktedonobacteraceae > DASRHT01. Next base: position 85,514 of record DASRHT010000102.1, on the reverse strand, counting down.
TCTGCCCCTGCGAGACCGCCGTTGCGCGCTGCGTGGTCAGGATCACCCGTCCATGCGTACGCGGCAGGTCGAGCAGGGATTGACCTGAGAGACGACGGGCCTCTTCAGCGAATTTCACCTGCCGCCAGCCGGGACCAGTGCTAGCGATATCGAGCAGCATCAGAATCTGGTCGGCGGGCGAATCGTATAGATAGTGGTCAACGAGCGTGGGAATGCGCATGCCGGTAACGGGCCGATCCGCCTTCGTGGCTTGCAAGGCCAGATAACCATCCTGCGTGGCCGGATCAAAGAAGGCGTGGCCCGCGAAATAGAGCAGCGCCAGATCGCCCGCACGCGCACGCACCAGCAGGAGTTCGCGCAACTGGCTCTCCAGCTCATCGCGCGTCGCCGCCGGCCCTTCAAGATACACAACATTTTCCGGTTGCCAGCCGCCGCGCTCCGGGTCAATCAGCAGTTCGTAAAGAGCACGCGCATCGGCCTGAGCGAAGGGCAAAGGAATAAAATGCTGTGTATCATTGTAGTAATCTATAGCAACTATTAGCGCATAGCGGTGTTCCACATTCCACCTCATGATCTTTGCTGGATTGTTTTCGCACTGATTGTTTTTGGTAAAGGGCGGGGGCAAGCCCCGCCCCTACAGAGCAGGGATAGGCCAAGCTCAACTGTCTAACTTTGAGCGATCTCAAACGTATTTACTAGTATATCCTGGATACAGCCAGTATTCCATTTCGCCTCACTTATATCCTCATAGCAAGGTTGTAAGCAAGGCAGAAAAAGAGTAGACGAAGAGGCCAGTATCCGTGTAATATGCAAGTAACTTATTCCGTATTGCAATGTGAAGGTCTGTAGGAGAGATTCCTGCGGACGCCTTTCTTAAAGAAAGCAGGTCTGAACTAGATGGATGCTCAGGCTATATATATGTACCAGAACACCCCGAACGATCAGGGGCCTGGGGGGCCGCAGAGGCCAGGTAATGGGGGCAATGGTAGCAATGGAGGAGGTCCGCGCGATACAGGAACGTCGATCCTGATCCGCTCGATCCTCATCATGGTTGTCGTGCTGGTTGGATGGTATCTCTTCCAGTACTTCACTCAGGGCAACAACAGCAGCACCAGCGGTCCCAATGTGATTGAAGTGCCATATAGCACATTTTATCAGCAGGTGCAACAGGGAAACGTCGATACCGCAGTCTTCCAGGGGCAGGATGTAACCGGCAATTTTAAAAATGCCATTACCATCACCGATGCCAACGGGAGTCCCAAAACCGGCACCCAGTATCATTTTTTGCAGATGCCGAACGGCGATCCCACACTGACCGCGCTACTAATCAAGAATAACGTCAAATTCCAGGCCAAGCCAGCTAACGATAACAGCCTCCTCTTCAGCATACTCAGCCTGCTCCCCTGGGTGATCCTATTTGGCGTCTTCTTCCTGATCGCTCGCCGCGCGACCCAGAGCCAGCAGAACATTTTCAGTTTTGGCAAGAGCCGGGCCAAGCTGGTGCTGGAGGACCGCCCCACGACCACCTTTGCCGATGTGGCCGGAGTGGATGAAGCCAAGAACGATCTGGTTGAAGTGGTCGAATTCCTGAAAACGCCGCAGAAGTTCCAGCGCCTGGGCGGCAAGATTCCGCGTGGCGTGCTGCTGGTAGGACCTCCGGGGACAGGTAAAACGCTGCTGGCACGAGCCGTTGCGGGCGAAGCAAGCGTTCCGTTCTTCTCCATGAGCGGCTCAGAGTTCGTCGAAGTGCTGGTTGGCGTCGGCGCCAGTCGCGTGCGCGATCTGTTCGATCAGGCCAAGAAGGCTGCACCCAGCATCATCTTTATCGACGAAATCGACGCCGTGGGCCGACAGCGTGGCTCCAGCATTAATAGCAACGACGAGCGCGAGCAGACACTGAATCAGTTGCTGGTCGAAATGGATGGCTTTGATCCGCGCCAGGCAGTCGTTGTGCTGGCCGCAACGAACCGCCCCGATGGGCTGGACAAAGCGTTGCTGCGACCAGGACGCTTTGATCGCCGCGTCACGGTAGAACGTCCCGACTGGAATGGTCGCCTGGCAATCCTCAAGATCCACACGCGCAACGTGCCACTGGCAAACGATGTTGACCTGATCACCATCGCCCGCGGCACCCCTGGTATGGTCGGCGCGGACCTGGCGAATCTGGTCAACGAAGCTGCTCTGCTGGCTGCCCGGCGCAACCTGGATGCAGTCACTCAGGTTTGCTTCGACGAGGCCCTCGACAAGATCCTGATTGGCGCGGAGCGCCCGCTGGTCCTGAGCAACGAGGATCTGAACGTGATTGCCTATCACGAAGGTGGGCATGCCCTCACCGGTCTGCTGGAGGAGCACGTTGACCCGGTCTCTAAAGTCACGATTGTGCCGCGTGGGCAGGCGCTGGGCGTTACGCAGTATACGCCCCTGGATGATCGCTATAACTATCCTAAGGACTTTCTTGAAGCGCAGATGGTCACGGCTCTTGGCGGACGTGCCGCCGAGCAGGTTGCGATTGGGCGCATCACCACCGGAGCGGAGAACGATCTCCAACGCGTCACCGCCATTGCGCGCCAGATGGTTGCTCGCTGGGGAATGAGCGAAAAGCTGGGCACGATCTCCTTTAGTGAGCGCGAGGACCCCTTCGCCGGTACCTCCCTTGCCACCGGCTCGCGCGACTATAGCGAGCGAACGGCCAGCATCATCGACGAGGAGGTCAATCGCCTGGTCAAAAAAGCGTATGACCGTGCGCTGACGCTGTTGACAGAGCATCGCGAGACGTTAAACCGCATCGCGCAGGAGTTGCGGCTACACGAAACCATCGATGCCAGGCAATTGCGCCAGATCATGACAGAAACCGGAGCCATCAACGACGCCCCGGCAGCCTACCGCCTCGCCAATGTATAAAAGAGGGGGTCTATCCCCCTCTCACTCCAAGAGCAATGCATTCGAGCGCCAGGAACGAAGCTTTCCCCATCGCTGTTCCCTTTATAAAGGGGACAGCATTTATTTTATAACAGGACCTATCGGTTATGGTTTTGCCCTCCCTGTAGGAAATGAGTAATGTTCTCATGAGCCTCACAAGACCTCTGGCATATACTTTGATAAGATTAGGGGGTAAACTGTAGCATGCTGTATCATCATAGCTACTATCTAGGATTAACAGGAGGTCATTTATGATTGGACAATCATCCTTCGAGCGAATCGTGGGAGTGGTGCTAGGAAATTACCGCCTGGAACAACTGGTAGAGCAGGACAGATGGGGAGCAGTCTTCTTAGCAAGTACCAATACAACGGCCAGAACCGGAACGATTATCCGCTTTATAAGTACGCCTCCGCTGGAGCCCGGCTCTGACTTGAAGCCAGACGTTCGCCTTGTCTACCTGGGGCGCTTTCAGCAGGAGGCAAATCAAATTTCGATGTTGCAACATCCGCATATCTTGCCGCTGCTGGACTACGGCAGCTACCGGGGTATGCCCTATCTTGTCTACTCGGATGTTTCGCATATGTCGCTGCGCACGGTACTGGCTCAGAATGCTGCCACCGATCTTCTTTCGGTCGGACAGTACCTTGAGCAGATTGCTTCCGCGCTTGAGTACGCGCATGAGCGAGCTGTCCTGCACCGCAACCTGTCCACCAACTGCATTTTCGTCATGGCAAACAGCCAGCTCGTCATCGGCGAATTTGGGCTGATCCGCATGGTCGAATTAAGCAAGCAATTCCAGGAGATCGAATCGTACCAGGGGAATACTTTTGAAGGCAGCACCGAGTCCAGCTCACCGGAGCAACTGCTCGGCAAGGCCATCGATACGTACGCAGATACCTATGCGATGGGCGCCGTGCTCTATCGGCTGCTCACAGGCCAGGCGCCTTTCTCAGGAGCGACGCGCAATGAGATTATCCGGCAACACCTGTACGCTACTGTGCCGTCACTGAGCACATGGCGCCCGGGTCTGCCCGTTGATCTCGACCATATCATTGCCAAAGCGATGGCGAAGGACCCTCTAGAGCGATACCATAGCCCAGGCGAACTGGTACAGGCGTACTATCAAATCGTGGCTCCCAGCACGAAGCCTATGGTGCTTGCCAAAACCGCCGCCATTAAAGCGCCCTCAAAGACTGTGCAGCGCGCTCCCTCTATCCCACTCCCCATGCAACCACGCAGGCGAGGAGTTTCACGTCGCCGCCTGATGGCACTGGCTGGCGCGGGAGCAGTAGCGGCCATTGCCACCATAGCAATCTTCGAGACGAATATTCTCAAGGGTATCATCCCTGGTAGCACCCTGAATCCCGGCCCAAAGAAGACGATGGCCGCGCCAGGGACGCAGAAAAAGAATTTCATAGCTCTGGCAACCGACCTGCCGGTCAACAGCGCGAAAAAATTCTCGCTCCCCAATCAGGCGCATCCCGGCCTGCTGATCCATTTGCCCGATAAGCGCTTCGTCGCTTTTGATGCCATTTGCACACACGCGGGCTGCGTGGTCAATTATAGCGCGCAGGACCAGATGCTAATCTGCCCTTGCCACGACGCAATTTTCGATCCGGCAAAAAACGCGGCAGTCGTCCAGGGACCGGCGCCTTCGCCGCTGCCTCCCATCAAGATTGTTGTTAACGCAGACGGCACCATTACCGCCGTTTAAAGAAAATACATGTAGAAAGTCTGGAGTAGTATCATGGCTGATCGGCTATCCTATCTGATCATCGGCAACGGCATCGCGGGCGCGACTGCCGCCGAGATCCTGCGGGCTGAAGCGCCTGCCGCCTCGATAGCCGTGATTGCCGACGATCCTTATCCTGTCTACTACCGCCCCGCGCTGAAAGATTACCTGGGGGGACGCGTACACGAAGATAAACTATGGGCGCGCCCGACCAGCTTTTACCAGGATCATAATATCTATTTTCTGCCGGATCGCGTTACAGCCATCAGTACCGCGCAGCACGCGGTATTTCTCCAGAGCAAGCGCCAGATACGCTATGAGCGCCTGCTACTGGCCAGCGGCGCTCGCCCGGCCAGATTGAAGTGTCCTGGCAGCAACCTTAAAGGCGTAACGACGCTGCGCACCATCGCCGATTACCAGGCCGTGCTGCAACGCCTCAATAATGTGCGGCGGGTCGTTGTGAGCGGCAGCGGAACCCTGGCGCTGGAGACCATCGAGACGCTGCGCCATCGTGGCTATGCCGTGACGCATCTCTTGCGCCGCCGCATCCTCTGGTCGGAAGTGCTGGATGCCACCGCCTCCGACCTCGTATTGCAACAGGAGAGGCGCGACGGCGTCGATGTGCTCCTGGAAGAAGAGATTGCCGAGATCACAGGCAATGATGGCGAAGTTAATGCCGTCGTCACCACAAAAGGCTCGCGCATCCCCTGCGAACTGGTGATTGTTGCCATCGGGGTTGAGCCAAATATTGATTTTATCAGGGCCAGCGGGATCACCTGCGGTCGCGGCGTTCAGGTCGATGCCAGAATGCGAACCAGCGCACGCGACGTTTTTGCTGCCGGCGATGTGCTGGAAACAACCGATATGATGACGGGACGCACGCGGATCATTGGGCAATGGTACCCAGCTATCCAGCAGGCACGCGCCGCCGCATATAGCATGCTCGATCAGCTTGAAGGCGATGCTTCTCTTCAGGCCAGCACCTTCTACAATGCAACCTTCCTCTATGGCCTCGACTTCGCCTCGGTGGGCGTAACCAATCTTCCCGGCTACCAGGAAATTATCGCCGATCCGCAACCGCGCACGTATCGCAAAGCCGTACTTAAAGATGGAATACCGATAGGCATGCTCTCACTGGGAGATCGCAAGCAGGCGCTGACATTCAAGCGGGCCATCGATCACCAGATCAACCTGCTGCCGGTCGCTTCATACCTGTTCGCCAGCGATTTTAAGCTCAATGACTGGCTGGATAGACAGGGAGTGCCGCCGGTGCTGCTGGGCGTCAACAAGTCCGGGGGCAGAACTACCGGCAATATCGCCATCAAGCAGCCATTACCCGGCGCCAGTACAGGAAAGCAGGCCGTGCCTGTCATGAACACAGTGAAGCAGGCTATTACGCTCAAGCAGGCAGTTCCGGGCAACAATACGGCGAAAGCTGCCGCACCTAACAATTATACCGCGAGGCAGGCGGCGATTGAGCAGGTAAAAACGATTATCACGGGGCAGATGGGGGCGCTTAGTGGGAAAGCAGGTGAGAATACAGTAGTGGGGGGGAAACCAATGGAAAACAGGACACAGGACAATCAGGCTATCGGAGCGCAACTGCTGACAGAGGCAGTGCTTATTTATCTGGATCAGCCTCAAGGCAGGCCTCGTCTCTCGGAGACACGCCTGAACCCGGCAAAAGTGATGGAGATAGGTCGCCAGCCCGGCGTCTATATGCTGATCGACGAGGGTTCCGTATCGCGTCGTCACGCCGAGATCATCCATGCCAACGGCAAATATATGCTACAAGACCTCGGCAGCACCAACGGCACCTTTGTTAACGGGACGCGCCTCTCACAGGACAACGCGCACATTCTCAAGCCCAACGACCAGATCCGCTTTGGCAAGGTCGTCACATGCATATTCCTCTTACGGCCTGCCAGCAGCGAGCAGACGAAGCGACCAGTAATCGGGAGTCCCTCAATGGCGGGCATTAGCAAGCTCAACGAAATGGAGGCAAGCGACGAGAGAGCTTCTCAGGGACAGCCAATGGTCAATCCTGACGGTTCGCTGCAACTATCGGGCGCAACCGATTCGGTGCCGGCTTCTATTGTCGAGGCTTTTAAACGCTACCCTGCCCTGGTGGTGCTAACGGGAAAAAAGGGCAAGAAACGCCCGCCGCTGGTCTATCTGCTCAGGGAGAACAAGCGTTTCGTGATCGGGCGCGACAAAAACAACGATATCGAGCTTGCCGACATGGTAGTGTCGCGTCGCCATGCCGAAGTATTTCCGGGTGCGCAGGGGTACTATATTCGTGATCTGGGCAGCAGCAACGGTGTGATGGTCAACCAGACCAGGATTGATAATCCCTACCTGCTTGGACACGGAGATCGTATCGCGATGGGCAGCACCTTAATCTATTTTATCGATCTGCAATCTGGCTGGCGGGAAACGCAGCCGGTCAGGGCCGAGCGGGGCCAGCCAGCAGACGAGCGCAGCGCACCCGCTCCAAAGAAACAGGTGGCAAGCGCCAGTACGAAGCGCGAGCCGACAGAAGCTGCCCGAGCGCCGCAACTGAGCGCGCCCATGCCTCAGATCAAGATCTGCCCTCGCTGTGGAGTCGCTAACGTCAAAGTCGCACGCTTCTGCGCCGGTTGCAGCTCTCCGCTGGGTTCGTCGTAGAAAGATTGCAGGGAAGCAATATGCAAGTACAATCTTCAAAATCACCTTTTGCCGTGGGCATCGCGCATCGCACCGATGTGCAGCCGTTGACTATAGAAGAGATACGCTACGAAATCGACATGTGCATCGGCTGTGATCGCTGCATGCGCGCCTGCCCCGTCCCACTTTCCGCCATCATCAATATCGCCGATCTCAACCGCGCCACCGTCTCGGACGAAATAGCGCCGCATGTCGCGCGTTTTGTCGATGAGTGCGTCATGTGCGGCTCCTGCGTGCCGGTCTGCCCCGTTGATGATCATCGCGACCTGCTGATGCTTTCGCTCAAGCAGCGCCTGGGCATCTCCTGGGATGGCAAGGTCGATATGAATCGCCTCCTGAACTATCTCCCTCCGGGCTGGACCCCCCCTATGCTGCTCAGCCGCCTGCGAGAGCAGCCGATGTTTAGCGATCCGCAGATCGTCCCGGATAACTACCTGCTGCACTTTGTCGCCACCTCAAAGATGCTCACGCTCATGCCTGGTACAGTCATTATGCGCGAAGGTGAGTTTGGGCGCGAACTCTATCTCGTCCTGGAGGGAAACTTTGAGCTTTCCTCGGTTGGACCTGATGGGGCGGAATTACCCGTCGCGGTACTGCGACGAGGCGAGTATATGGGCGAGCACGGCATGCTCACGGGACAGCAGCGCACCGCAACCGCACGCGCTCAAACAGAGGCGATTGTGCTGGAAGTGCCAGAGCAGGTCATGCAGCGTCTGATGGAGATCGTGCCCGCGGTGCAAACCTTCTTCGAACAGTTGAGTACTGTTCGCGCCATCGAAGCGATCTTCAAGCATATGGCGCTTTTCCAGGGCATCAGCGGCGTAGATATTCGCCAGCTTGCCGAGCAGGCGCAGATCAAGCGTTACGACCGCGACCAGCGCCTCTTCACAGAAGGCGACCAGGAGCAACCGATCCGCGAATCGCTGCATGTGCTGCTCGACGGCTTCGTCAAAGTTGCACGTCGTACGGCGGCGGGAACCGGGCGCGATAAAACCGACGAGCGCATTATTGCGTATCGCCAGGGCGGCGATTACTTCGCGGGCGGCCTGGATATGCTGGGCGACCGGCGCGCCGTCACCGTGACCGCGATCACTCGTACCACCCTGGCAGAGGTGTCGCGCTACGCCCTCATGTCACTTTTCGCTCGCTATCCCGAGGTCAGTCAGCGGTTCCAGGAGCGGCTGCGCCTGTATCACACGGCCAATCTCGCCGCCCATAGCGCCGTCTTCGAGCCGTTCAACTATATCGACTCAAAAAAGGTCAATACCGTCTCGGATGCTGGCGCGCGCGCCGGACTGCACTCGCTGGTCGAAGATGGCGTGATTGAGGGGACGGAAGTACTGGTCATCGACCTTGATAAGTGCATCCACTGCAATGAATGCGAAGAAGCCTGTGCCCGGCGGCATGGTCACTCGCGCATGAACCGCAAAGGGATGGTTGTGGGCAACATGAGCATCGCCACCGCCTGCCGCCAGTGCCAGGACCCCGTCTGCATGCTCTGTAGCCGTGCAGGCATCGCGCGCATGCCGAGCGGTGAAGTGTATATCACTGAGAGCTGCATCGGCTGCGGCATCTGCGCCGAGCGCTGCCCTTATGATAATATCTCGATCATGTCGCTGGACGATGAAGAGGATACAGCAGCGCAGCAGAGCTGGCGGCGCTTTGGCAGCTTTTTCACAAAGGGCGCGGGGAAAGAGCGCGGCAAGAAAATCCTCCCGATGGCTGCCGCGCCCGGCCCACTAAATATCCATCCGCCCGCAAGCCCTCTGGGAGAGATGCGCAAGAAGGTCGCCATAAAATGCGATCTCTGCGCGGGCTACAATAATCAAGCATGTGTGCAGGCTTGCCCAACCGGAGCGGCTATTCGCGTCAATCCCGTCGCATTCTTCGGTTCAACCGAGGAAATACTGCGCAAGCGCGCAACGTAGTGGTTTCAAGCCCGCAAGCAGGTCGGTTAGCACACGTTTTCGCCGTCTCCCTTTGAGGAAGTATATATATGCTATACCTGAGAATGTCAAGTGAAAATGCATTCATCAGGAAGAGATATGAAGAGGAGAACAATCGTATGTCGATTGCCACAAGACCATCACAGCCAGCACAAAAGCGCACGTTGCGGCGCCTCTGGAAAACGCCCTCGTCAACAACGCGCTGGCTCTGGCTCGTTTGCGCGCTGGTGCTCTACCTGGGCATCTTTCTGTGGTACTTTTACGCAGTCAAGACTCAGCAAGACCCGGAGCCGATTAACGACCCGCTCCGTATCTTCGGCATCATCGCTTTTATCATGATCGTGAGCACCGCCGCCTACTCGCTGCGTCGTCGCTTTATGCGCGGATTGCTGGGCAAAGTCCAGGGGTGGCTCTGGATGCATACTTGGATCGGTATCGCCACCATCCTGATCGTCTTCATGCACGACAACTACACCCGCATCACCCACGACTATTGCACCAATCTCTCCTGCCTGACCGATACCTACTGGGCAACCAGCGCGCTCTTCGCTCTGATCTTTCTGGTTGCCAGCGGCATCATCGGTCGTTTGCTCGATCTGTGGCAGGCGCACAGAATCGCCAGCGAAGCTGGCACGAACGGAGTGGGCATTATGCGGGCTCTGGAGGAGCGCATCCTGGAACTGGAATATACGGTAGAGCGATTATGTGCAGGCAAGTCCGAGCCGCTCAAACAATACTGCCTGACAGCCATCGAGGATGGAGCAAAGTACCAGCCATCGAGCCACACAGCTATGTTCCCAATGATTATGCCTACCGAGCGCAGAGACTTTCAACTGGCGGTCGAGACGTTGACCACGCGCCTGGCCCTGGTGAAATCGCTCAAGCGGCAGCAGCGGGCGCAATTCATCATTCGCGCCTGGCGCACGTTTCATATCGCCCTTGCCTGTCTGGCCCTACTCGTCATCGCCTATCATAGCATCATGGAACTGCTAGCGAACGTCCTGCACGTCATCACGCCCGCGTAAGCCAGGGCAATCCGCGTCCCCAACAGGGCAACCGCAAGGGTTGCCCCTACAGCCAATATAAAATGCCTGAGCTGCCGTAGCGACCCGATTTATCGCGTTCGCTTCAGTGCCCTCCTCCCTATAGCCCATGTCACCCAATATATCGGAAATCCCACCTATGTCGTAGCGACCCGATTTATCGCGCCCGGTTTACCGCTCATCCGCCCCAAAATCGCACCGATCCACAGGGCAAGCGCGAGGTCCCTACCGCCTCCAGTCCAATATCGTGCATACTGTTCGGATTCATTCCAGGTAAGATGCAACGTTGGGCGGTCGGGAAAGGCTGGGGAGACGGCGAGGGCTCTCCCCAACAGCAGTATGCTTCGTAGCGACCAGCTTCAGCGCGTCCGATTTATCGACCGTACACCCACGAACCCGCACCAGGGCAAGCGCGAGGCCCCCGCCCCTCTCCACACAACCCCTTGCCCCTACCCTTTCGGTCCAACATCGTGCATACCGTTCGGTTTTGTTTTGCGGGAAGGTGCGACGTTGGGTGATCGGTAGGGGCAAGGGGCTGGGGGAGATGGAGAGGGGGCCTCGCGCTTGCCCTGCTGTTGGGCATCGATTCTCGATATTACAAACCCCAACGGGTCTCTCCTGCCTTTCAGACGGCTACCCTCACAATATAACATTACAAGCCGCCTCATGAAAGGGGTTGCGCAAGGCTCGCAGGGCTTTTCAGTTGTCCTCTCCTCTGACTCCTGCTGCCGGGGTTCGCGCCCCGAACGGGGCGCAGAGCAAGGGGAGAGAGGTGCCGGCACCTCTCTCCCCTTGCGAGCAGGGCTTCGCCCTGCGAGCATGACGAACACGGAAAAGCCCTGCAAGGCTCATTTTTAGCAGCCTTTTTGGAGTAGTCAATCAGGACATTTTCCTATTCAGATTGATCTGAGACGGCTTGTGAAGCCAGGGGCGATGCGCGAGCCTGGCAGTGGTGTGATGGAGCCTCGCGCGGCTGAGATTAGATGGTGAAGAGGAACTCCAGGTGATCGCGAGATACGCCTCGCGGCTGGCATAGAAAAAGTGTAAAGATTGCCGGAGCAACTGGGTCCAAAACGCACAAAAACTTGTATGGGGTGATTTCCCGTGCTATACTCACTCTGGTATCGTCTAACAAAAAATGAGTTGCTTCGCCCTACGTCGAAACACAAGTGAGGGCTGGCAGTAAGCAATTACCCTGAGAATGAAGATCACAAGGATAGTTTTTTCGGCATAGATATTTGAAAGCAGGATGCGCTACAGAGGCACTTATCTGTAGAAAAATCGGGGGAGCTATGTTTTGTCCAAAATGCAATGAGCCACTGGAGGCGGGCGCTTCGTTTTGTGGAAATTGTGGTAACCAGGTCGCTCCCATTTACGCTCGCGGCGCCACTATTGGGAACGTAGCAAATAGGGCAAGGGCTGGAGACAGGGGCAGAAATTTCCCGGTTCAATCCCCTCCCCGGCTCCCTATTTCCTCCCCCGCTAACCAGCCCCCGCGTAGCACACCGCCATTTCCAGCGATGCCCCCACGTTCTCCCCGCTTCGATAATGGTCCGGTCTTGCTCATTACTTTGTCGCTGCTCGTCATCGTCATCACAGGCGGACTAATCGCTCTGATCAAAAACAACTACAACGGCGGCGCTGGCGGTATCCAGGGCCAAGTATCATTCAGCGACAACCAGGGCGGTCAGGATCATAGCAATATCGTCAATATCAACGTCAGCGGCCTGGGCGCGCTCCCTTCCGGCTCTCAATATCACGCCTGGCTGCTTAATGACCAGACCGAGCAGATCCTCTCTCTGGGCATTCTGATCGCGCAGGACCAGAAGTTTACGCTGAACTTTACCGCCAGGGGAACGAATTTGCTGGCGCAGGGGGATAAGGTCGAGATTACGCAGGAGCAGGGCGATGCAAAATTGCCAACCGGAAAAGTAGTACTTTCGGCAACTTTCCCACCTCTGGCCTTTATCCATATTAAACACCTGCTCGTCAGTTTCCCGGGTACGCCCGGCAATATTGGCTTGATGGTGGGATTACGCGAACAGGCACGACAGCTAAATAATCAGGCGGGGCTACTCAAAAATGCCTCGACCGGCGGCACCCCTCTGATCGTGCAGTGTATTGCACAGAATATGATCGATATTATTGAAGGTGCGCAAAAAAATCGTCCGCGGGCGCTTCCTCCTCTGTGTGGGGTGCTCAATATTACGTTGAGCGGTGATGGCTTCGGCCTGCTTGGCCCAAAGGGATACGCCGCGACCGCCTCCATACATGCCTCGCTGGCAGCAACCCAGCCTGACTCAACGGACACTATCAAAAATCAGGCCAGAGACGTCATTATCGCCACCGACAATATCAAGGGCTGGGCGACCACCGTTGACCGGGATGACCATGCATTGCTCACAAATCCTGGTGATACCGCGAAAATTCAGGAGATTGCCACGCTATCCGATCACATCCTGAACGGAGTCGATACTGATAATGACGAAAGTATTGATCCCGTGCCGGGCGAGGCAGGAGCTATTACCGGCTATATTCACGCCCAGTTGATGGCGACCCTGACGCTTGCCCCGTAGAGCGGGACGCAACTTCGTCGCGCAAAAAGTTGCTAGAGGTGGTGCAAAGCTTGCGCTTTGCACCACCTCTAGCACGAAAACGAGCACTGTCGGCATAAGTCCACAGCTACCTGAGAATCAGGTACATTTTTAACCGGTGAAATTATGCTCATACATAGGTAGGACGTTATGTATAACGAAGGCAATACCCCCTTTAAGGTTGCGGTCGTCCAGGCCACGCCGGTATTTCTCAATCGGGCCGCCACGGTCGAGAAAGCGTGCGATTTGATCGTTACAGCGGGACGCGAGGGCGCGCGCCTGATCGTCTTCCCCGAGTCGTTCATTCCGGCCTATCCCGACTGGATATGGGCCGTTCCGCCGCGAGAAGAGCAGATGCTCAATGAACTGTATGCTGAGCTGCTTGCCAACGCCGTGACGATCCCCGGCGATGCAACTGATGCGTTATGTCGCGCTGCGCAGGAAGCTAACGCCTATGTTGTCATAGGTATGAGCGAGCGCAACGCAGAGGCGAGCGGGGCCAGCCTCTACAATACACTGCTCTACATCGACGATCAGGGCAACATCATGGGCAAGCATCGCAAGCTCATACCGACGGGCGGGGAGCGCATGGTCTGGGCGCAGGGCGATGGTAGCACGTTGCAGGCGTACGATACGCCACTGGGGAAGCTGGGCGGCCTGATCTGCTGGGAAAACTATATGCCGCTGGCTCGCTACGCCATGTACGCCTGGGGAACGCAGATCTACGTTGCCGTGACCTGGGACCGTGGGCAGCCCTGGCTCTCCACGCTGCGTCACATTGCTAAAGAGGGGCGCGTGTATGTCTTAGGGTGTTGTATCGTCATGCACAAAAACGATATCCCCGATCATTTCGCGGTCAAGCAGAAATTCTATGCTGAGTCCGCCGAATGGATCAACGTGGGTGATAGCGCGATTGTCAATCCCGATGGCTTCTTCATCGCCGGACCGGTGCGCCACAAGGAAGAGATCCTCTATGCAGAGCTGGACCCGCGACAGATGCGCGGCCCCAAATGGATGCTCGACGTCGCGGGGCATTATGCCAGGCCCGATGTCTTCGAACTCGTCGTGCATACCGAGACCCATCCGATGCTGCGAACCATCCCGAGAAATCGCAACAGTTAGTGCAGATATGACGGTCTCTTGCAAAACCGCTATACTGCTTCCGTCTGCGCCTGCTCTTCTTCCCTTCTGGTAGGCTCTTCCTTGCTCTGTTGCTGGACCCTGCTGATCTCGTTCTCCAGGATGCGGCGTACGATGGCGACCGTGCAGGCGTAGGTCGAGTCCATGCCAAAGTAGGAGAGGCTGCCCGCGCCGAGATTTTTGCCGCGCGTGTAGGGGGTATCCGACGCGTAGTGCAGGATGCCCAATTCGTAAGGCAGGCGCGCGAAATTGATATTTTCCCCGGTTGGATAACGCAGCAGGTACTGATCTTCATAGACGGCGTTGAGGTAAGGGCCGCTCTCCATCTCCACAACGGTGAAATTGGCCTGGTAGTAGAAGTCCAGATATTGGCGGTTTTGCAGGAAGGTTCCTTTGGCCGAGATGGCTTTCTGATTATCCAGGACCGAGCCGTAGATCAGGTAGGGCTGCACCTCTTGCGCCGTAAAGCAGTTATCCAGCCAATACGTGTTCTGGCTATGTTCATCCATGACAACGTTAGAGATCATCACGTCGCCAATGCTGCCGTTGAGCGTGGCCGCCTTGCCAAGAATGTAGATGCCGCGAACCTGAGTTTGATTTTCCATAATCTCGCGCATCATGCGGTATGCCGCCATACCCAGCGGATAATCGATGTTCAGCACAATGGCCTGGCTCTGAGCCAGCAGATCTATATTCGACATGCGACAGCGCGGATCGATCTCTATCTGGTGCAGTTTAGCCAGCTCGAAAATCTGGGCATCGATCTCCAGGCCGTGACGCGCCCCTACGCGCCAGATGCCGCGCTCCTGCTCCTCGCGGGCACGATTGATCAGGAAATCGCTGCCCTGCGGGGTATGGCTCCATTCGCGAGCGACAAAGTAGAGGAAGTTCTGCCAATTGCCCGGCACCAGTCCCTGCTGGAGCTTGCGACATTCATCGGCAAGATAAGGATCATGCCCATGCAGCGCAAAATCGACTAAATCTTTCTCGTGATTGAGAATAGAGCCGGATAGAAGATTGACCATGCTATGGGTATTGCTGGAGACGAAGTAGATGGGGCGGTCCGGCTGCCCCAGGGTATCCAGCAAGCTTTTGACCGGAGTCCACCATTGATGCGTGGCCCTGACAAAGCCTACATGCGACCCGCCCAACATGCGCATGCCGAAGCTCTTGCGCTGCTTGCCGATCATCAGCAGGTTCTCCCAGAGAAGATCGCCCCAGATCACCTCCATGCGCTCCCAGTCGTCGGGCGCAATGTGCAATCGTTCGCGCACGACTTTGTTGATTTCGGCGAATACCGGCGAGTTGCGATCCATGCGCGCTTCTAAAAGCTGCATGGTGGTCGGGTCGGCTTTGAGCAGATAGTAGATTTTGTTCCACTCGATCTGGAAGGCGACCAGGATGGGAACAATATCATCGGTATCGCTCACGCTGGCAACGTAAGCGGCCAGCGTTTGCTTGCCGTCGTAGAACCATTTGCGCCGCCGGGCTGGGGCCGTTACGGCCTCCCAGGTATTGACGTGAAAGCCCTGCTGCAAAAACACTTCTTCGGACTGCCCCAGCAGGACCAGGTCGCAATGAATGATCGCGGCAGGCAAACGCAGGACGCTATAGATGAACGCCGACATGTCAGGATAGGGCGAACGTGCGTCGGGATGCAGGCTGGAATCGATATTGTAATGAGCCTGCACCAGAGCTTTGAGGCTTACCTCGCCAGAGCTGCGCAACAGAGTATTATAGGTGCGAATGTACATTTCGACGTCGCGCTTGCCCGCCTCGTGATACTTCTCTCCATGCTCAATGTTTGGCAGGATAGTAGAGTTTCTCGCCCTCTGATTATCAAGCAGTTCATCTTCAGAACGGCGCACTTCAATATGCCGGGCATCCGGGGAGGGTTCAAACCTGGACAATTCGCCGTTATAGTGGGGGCCATTATTATACTGATCGTCGTTTTTCTGCTTACGTGGCATTTTTTGCCTCTATTCTTCCGTTTATCCTTGATACTATCTTCCTTGTTTTCCTTTAATTATACGTGGTAAATAGACGTTATGGTAGTGAGAAAAGATTGTAATTTTTTGCTTCCCCTTGCTACCTTCTTTCTCCATAATACAGTTCTTAGATGCAGTTTTTCTTTCTCAAAAATCGAAAGCTTCCAGTTAAAATTATGCTACTGGATACATAATTTCAACGTATACTGATGTTAGAGGTGTTGCCAAAACGTTTAGTACCCCCATACTTGACGTTTCCCCCTGGTGACACCTCTTTCTCACTCCTTATAGGGACCCTCTTTACCGATCAACTGAGCGCTCCCACGATGAATCGGGGAGCTACAGGCCACGGGAGCGGCGTTGTTGATCGGAATTTCAAGCAACGATTGATCGTGTCCGAGGGTGGGAAGATACTAGCGCCATAGCAGGGTGTCATCGCTTCCCGGAATGCGATCCTCTGCGGGATCAATGGGAGCGCGTCTCCATTCGCAGCGCACCTCTTTATTCAGTAATAACTTGCGCATAATCATATCATAATCGTAAACGCTGCACCGGCCAAAATTAGCGAGCAATAGCTGCTGGCGGAGATCGGGCCAGCGGCGGATACGCTGGGCGCGCCCCTGCTGCAACGTACGTTGATAGAGCTGCTCCAGATCCTCATCGGCGCGTTCCCGTTGCTGCGCCGCGAACCATTCCGCGCCCAGCACTCCCTGATGGCTCTGCTCATTGACGCGGCGGTACTCGCGATAAACGGCATCATTCATGCTCAACAGGCTATCCTGGCGACGCGTGGCAAAGAGCAGCAAATATGGAGCCTCTTCCACAACGGCAGGACGCGTCTGCATCGGCAGCGTGATAGATTGCACCGGAAACTGAAAGTGACGCTGCATTCCTGCTATGAATAACGTGACAAAGCCATCAACTGCCTGCTCTCGCTCCTCTTCTGCTGTTGGTAGAGCCTTCCAGCGGTCAGTGCGCAGCAATCCGGTCAGCGTGGCAGCCTGCTCGGACGAGCGGCGGGCCAGCAGCAAGCACGCCTCTATCTGTTTATACGAGAGCAGCAGGCAAAGTTCGGTGGGGACGGTACGCTGGTAGAGGGCTGTCAGGTTGTCCTGGGTAAAGGTCGCGGGTCCGAACGGGTTGAGCAGGAAGATAGCGGGCGATTGCTCAATCTCTTTCAGCAGCAGCGGAGCCACTTCAAGCCAGCTTGCCTGCACAATACCGCTTTCTTTGGGTAAGGCAATCTCTCTGACCACCCCGTTTTTCTTTTCACGCGCGCTTCTCCGCTTACTACTGCCCGCCTCCGTCATCAGCCCGCAAAGGGTAATCGGCTTACTTTCCTGCTCAAGCGCCTGGGAGAGCGTCACCACCGGTTGAAGCATGGGAGGAACGACCGGGGCCGCTCCTTTTTTGCGTCCTTTGCCCGTTCGAGAGCCGTTCTGTTGTTCGGGTTCAATGGATATCTGGGCGGCCCCGGTGATCTTGCTATCAACCCCTAGCCCATCAATCCAGTAGCAACGGCGATAAATGCGGGTAGCGCCGAGCGAGCGGCAATAGGAGGCGGCATAGTCTTGTAACAGCCATTCACGGAGCGAGGACAGGATGGTCTGTTCGGTGGGGCGGCGCGCGCGTTGCCGGCGTCCCTGCTCCATCGTATCATGCGGCGATAAGCGGTTGTTTTCCAGATCGGCCCATAAGTTCATCTTGAGGGTATTTTACCATAAAAAAGAGAACGCGCGCGCCCCTCGTCGTTTCCCTTCGCAGCGACCAGGTTGACCATATTCAATTATGCTCTATGACTATTGGCTAAAGGCCAGGCTTTACGAACGCTTCGGGAGCGCGGCGACAAACGTACCTGCTACCTTTAGATCGCCGTTCTGGTCCTCAGCCTGCACTTTGCCCGCGATGCGCGCTTCGCCATCGACCTCGTATTTTTCGGTAATGGTGCCTGTGCAGGTGATGACATCATCAAGGTGCGTCATCCCTTTGAAGCGCACGCCAAATTTACGGAGCGCAGCAGGCCCGACATAATCGCTCACCAACCGTCCGACGAAGCCCATAATGAGCATACCATGTGCGATAATGCCGCCGGTGCCGATCATCTCGCCAATTTTAGGATCGGTATGCAGCGGATTGAAATCACCCGATGCGCCCGCGTACCGTACCAGTTGCAGATGCGTCACGGGCGATGTAATCAATTTGGGAATGGTATCCCCAACCTGTACATCTTCGAAGTAGAGTTTGGATTGAGGCTGAGCGTGGGTTGTCATAACATATCTCCTTATCATACCTGAGTACGGCGCTGTTAGCCGCGCACCACAATCGTTGTCCTGGCATTCAATACTGCCTGGTCGTGCTGGTTGGTATAGCGTGTCTCAGTGGTGAGAATGTCCATCGAGGAGCCATCCCTCCCCTGGCGCGATTTACCTTCGATGATCGTGGTCACGCCTGTCAGCGTATCGCCGGGATAGACCGGGCCGAGATACTCGTACTCCTCTTCGCCATGCAGAATGCGCATGACCTGGATGCCAACGCTCATAAGCTGACTGCCCAGGCGCGTATTGCCCCAGAAAGAGAACATGGTCGGTGCCGTAGGAGAGAGCGGCACATCCTTGTACCCGGCGGCCTGCGCCGCTTCCCGGCTATGATAAATAGGGTTATCGTCACCAATGGCAAGGGCCAGTTCGTGGATTTTGCAACGCTCAACCTCAATAGTGAAGGGAGGAAAGCTCTGGCCGATCTTACTTGTGTCAAACATTAAAGTACTCCTTCGCACGTCTCTATGACCGGTAGGGGCTGTGCCTTGCGCCTGCCCTTGGAGCATTCGCAGGGCAGGCGCAAGGCACAGCCCCTACCAGATATATTTATGATGCCTGGAGGCTTATCGTGCCATCAGTATCTGACCTGAGGCATAGCCTTGTCAAGGGAACGACTTATGATAATGCTTGACAGTACACCTGATAGAACGGTAAGCTAGAGCAATAATTATGTAACATTTCAATCGTCCCTGTCGTTTTATTGATTCGGTCATGCATCTGAATGGATAGCGTGTCCCTTCTTTCTTTTTTTCACGGAGGGTTTACTATGGGCATGACGAATGATGGCCTGTCCCACTGGTTAGCTGAAGAAACTGCCGATTTCCCGCTCCTTGAAACAACTATTGGCGACCTGCTAGACCAGCGGGCCACGGAGATCCCCACGCAGGAAGCGGTGGTCTATTCCTGCTACCCCGAGTTCGGCAGCGCGCTCGACTTTCGCTGGACCTACCAGGATTATCGTGACCGCGCTAATGATGTTGCACGCGGACTGATGGCACTGGGACTGCAAAAAGGGGAGCATATCGCTGTCTGGGCAATCAATCTGCCCGAATGGTTGCTCTTGCAGATGGCGGCTGCCAAAGCTGGCCTGGTCCTGGTTACGATCAATCCAGCTTACTGGGTTGCCGAACTGGAGTATGTACTGAAGCAAGGTGACGTTTCAGCCTTATTCTTTATGAACCGTGTACGCGATCACAATTGCCTGGAGACCGTCAGCTCCCTGATTACTCCTGGCAAAAACAATGGCGAGGTGACAGGCGAACATTTGCCATATTTACGCTACGTCTGCCTGCTTGGCGCAGTCCCTACTGATACGCAGGAAAACGGCGGCTGGCGGCCTCACTTCTTCTATGAGATGGTCGCGGGAGGCGCAACTGTCAGCGGCGAGGCTTTGCGCGAACGACAGGCGGCGGTCAAACCGGGGGATGCAGCGATGATGCAGTACACATCGGGTACGACAGGCTTTCCCAAAGGCGTTGTGCTCTCGCATCACAGCATTCTGAATAATGCGGCAGGCTTTGCCCATCAATGGGGCACAAAACAGGGCGACCGGGGCTGCTCGGCCATGCCATTCTTCCATGTGGGTGGCTGCGTTCTGGGGGTGCTTGGCTCACTCTATCCCGGCGCAACCCTGCATCCATTAATTGCCTTCGACGCCCGCAAAGTACTACAGGTCATCAGTACCGAGCATTGTACAACCTATGGCGCAGTTCCTACAATGCTTTTCGCGATGACGCAGCATCCAGAGTTTTCGCGCTTCGATCTCTCGTCCTTGCGAGCGGTCATCAGTGGAGGCGCGCCAGTGCCGGTCTATTTGATGGAACAGGTGAAGAAGCTGATGGGCGCCGACGTTGCCATCGTCTTTGGACAAACGGAGGCCAGCGCAGCAATAACATTGACGCTTGCTGACGATCCGTTTGAGTTAAAGTCGGCAACGGTGGGTGTCCCGCTGGGACATGTTGAGACAAAGGTTGTCGATCCCGCCACAGGCAAGACAGTACCCTGTGGGGAACGTGGCGAACTCTGTTGCCGGGGCTATCTTGTGATGAAGGGCTATTATAAGATGCCCGAAAAAACTGCTGAGACGGTTGATAGCGAAGGCTGGCTGCATACCGGCGATCTGGCGACGATGGACGCTCGCGGCTACGTGAATATTGTGGGGCGTCTCAAAGAGATGGTCATTCGCGGTGGCGAGAATATCTTTCCCCGTGAAATAGAGGAATTCCTGGTGCGTCATCCCAAAGTGGCTGATGTACATGTACTGGGGGTGCCTGACAGGTTCTTTGGCGAGGAACTGCTGGCCGTAGTGCGTCTTGAGACGGGAGCAGAGTTGAGTGAAGAGGAACTCCGCGCCTACTGCAAAGGCCAGATTAGCCACCAGAAGGTCCCGCGCTACTTCCAGTTTGTTGATAGCTTTCCCCTCACAGCTAGCGGCAAAGTCCAGAAGTTCGTTTTACGGGAGAATGCAATCAAGCAACTGGGGCTGGAAGTGATAGCACAGACGAAAACGGCATGACTTTTAGCTAAAAAGCGACAATTTGCACCTCTACCCCTCATACATCGTTGTATGATGTAGGGGTGTACTTTATTTTGCCGAAAATACGACGAACCAGGATAGATTGCCTGAGGTATGGGAAAATGGTGAACGATATGGGTAAAATTGGACGGGATGTATTTCCCACTAATGATAAAAAACGAGAAGCCGGGCATGCGGTTGTCCGTAGCCACCCATCGCGATTGATCGCTTTCTTTTGCGGGCTGCTCTTTATCATCACAAGCTGCTCATCAACGACCACATCTGCCATACCTCCCACCGCCACGCGGTCCGTATCTCCCACCGCCGTACCGACCCAGCCGCCACCCTCCGATGATGTGCTGGTGGCTCGTATGGTGCATAATCTAACGCTCGATCAAAAGCTTGGGCAGATGGTCATTTCCGAATTTTATACCGGCACCTTCAATAATGATCTCCAGCAGATGATCCAGGGTGATAATATTAGCGGTGTGTTGATTGAGAATAAAAACGGCAATGCTCAGACGCGCGATCAATTGATTGCCCTGAATAAAGCGATGCAAAGTAAAGCGCACGTTCCCCTCTTTATCAGTACCGATTACGAGGGTGGGATCGTCAACGAGCTGCGCCTTATCACCGGCGAGCGCCCATCCGAAGCCGCTATCGGCGCGACTAATGATCCGCAAAAGGCTTACGCGGCAGGGCATAGTGCTGCCAGCGACCTGACGGGGTTGGGACTGAACGTCAATTTTATGCCGATTGTCGATGTTTTGACCAATCCTAAAAATCCCGGCCTGCCCCAGCGCACCTTTGGCAGCGATGCCACACTGGTCACTAACATGGGACGGGCCTACCTCAAAGGGTTAACCGATGGCGGCATCGTCGGCTGCCTGAAACACTTTCCGGGCCTGGGCAGCGCCAATCTTGACCCGCACTTCGCTCTCCCCACGATGAATCGCAGCCTTGCCACGCTAAACGCTGTCGATCTTGTACCATATCGTACGATGATTAACGAGGGGATCGTGCCTATGGTGATGGTGACGCACATCCTCAACCCGCAACTCGATCCGAACCTGCCCACTTCTCTCTCGCCCAATGTCGTCACCAGGCTGTTGCGTGACACTCTTAATTTCAAAGGCGTCATTATTAGCGATACGCTCTGGATGGGCGGCATCAGCAATACCTACACCCTGTCTCAAGCAGCAGTGATGGCGGTCAAAGCTGGTATAGACTTACTGCTCGGTCCCCGTGGCCTGGCCGAGACGCAAACGATGCTTTTCGGCCTGCGTCAGGCGGTCCAGAACGGGCAGATTGCTATGAGCCAGATTGATGCCTCTGTGACGCGAATCATCGCCCTGAAGCTGAAATACAACATTATCCCCCATGATCTTGCCTTGCAACTGGCAGGATTCATGGGGAGCGGGAATGAGTAATCTAAACTCTTGTGTTTCACATGGAACATCTTGAGATTCTATAGCTCCCATACCCTGGCGTTCTTAAACATCACATCGGTATCAATGCGGGTACTGGCCGTTATATGAGCGGCCACGCCAATGCGACCGGTGGTATAAGTGCTATCAATCACACTGCCAACTTGCGTCTTATTGACGTAAAGATCGATAGTGTTACCGTGCGCCACTGCTGCGAGCAGATTGGTCTGACCCGGCCCCGCATGAATTGCCGCGCTAAAGCCGCTTGTTAAGGTGTTGCCAACTGACTGATCGCTGCTGCTTAACGAAAAAACGGTGAGGCCATAGTTACCAGTAACGGTGATATAAAAGTAATAAGACTGCGACTTCTTTATATTGCGAAAAGTGATGCCACCGGCGTGACCTTTGATAATCGTCATTTCTACTTGAAAAGCAAGGTTGCTAAAGCTGGTGTTATTGGCGGGACAGCTTTCTGTGATCGGGTCGGCAGTTCCTGGTATAGTAACATGATAGGCGTTGCCGGTAAACTGGCAGCTTCCCGTGGCGCTTCCTTCGATCCACTGGTTTCCCCGCGAGTTGTCGCTCATCGGATCGTCCAGTACGACATTGCCAGTAAACGGGGCATAGGGATTTGGTTGCGTGGAGAGCGGCACCGTCGGGGTTGGCGTGGTGTTGTCGGTTATCGGGGTCGGACTGGCGCTATCAACAGTGGCTGTGGCATCAACGTTGTTTACGGTTGTTGTCATAAGATTTCCAAAAGCCATGCCAAAGTAAACGCAGCCGCTGGCGCCAATAAGGACAAACAGTACTATCACAATGCCAATAGTAAGACCCGCTCTACTCTTTCTTGGTGGCGGCGGCGCTGGTTGCGGCCCTGGAGCAGGATAGTCCACCTGTGGCGGTGTTGCGTATGGATAGGGAGGATAAGGAAGTGGCGCTGCGTTCGGAGGAGGCACAGGTGGTTGCTGGCTTGCATACAGGATCAGAGGTTCATCGCGCAACGATTCGTTAGTGTTTATAGTGGTGCCACAATTAGAACAGAAGCTTGCTTCTGAAGGAAGCTGTGTTCCACAAGAGGGGCAGAGCATATATTTTTTCTCCTTCATTAAAGATAATAATAATTAACTGCTATTATACCTGGAAACGCGTGTAAACTCTACTGAGTTATGAGGCCCAGAACTATTTAATTTTCCCTTGTTCCCGCCTGCGGCGGGGGGAGGGGAAGAGGAGGCGAGGACCCCTCGCGCTCCGGTCAGGGGCGGCTGCCCCTGACAGCCCCGCTTTTTTCTGAACAGTAAACAGCCCCGTGAGGCCGACCAGGGCTTCTCAAACGTGGTCTTTTTATGCAAAACGGCTCGCAAGCGAGCCGTTCTGAAGAGGAAGGTGCCAGGGGTGGGCCGTGGCCCACCCCTGGCACCTTCCTCTTCCAGTGAGCACCGAAGGCGCGAGCAGTCAGAGCCTGCGACGACGTTTGAGAAACCCTGTGGTGCTGAACCCACAGAGGAAGTCTCTAATAAATTATCTTCTGCGTCTTTACCATTGTGATATAATTTGCGTAACAACACCCCTCATAAGGGCAGATGGCGAGAGGAGTATAGCAAGGCACTAGCTTTGCCTAGAAAATAATGTTTAGTAGGATTTTGATTGCCAATCGTGGTGAAATCGCGTTGCGCGTCATTCGGGCTTGCCGCGAGATGGGTATTCGCAGCGTGATTGCCCACTCGGAAGCTGATCGCAACTCGCTCCCGGTACGCATGGCCGATGAACGCATATGTATCGGACCGGGGTCCAGCGGGAAAAGTTATTTAAATATTCCCAATATTATTAGCGCCGCCCTTATTTCTAACGCGGAAGCCATTCATCCGGGGTATGGCTTCCTCTCCGAGAATACCAGCTTCGCCGAAATCTGTAAAGATGTCAATATTACTTTTATTGGTCCCTCCGATAAGGTTATGTCGGTGATGGGTGATAAGGTCTCGGCTCGCGAAGCAATGGAGAAGGCGGGGTTGCCAACTCTCTCAGGCACACCCGTTTTACGCACATTGGCCGAGGCGCAGGAAGTTGCCGGAGAAGTCGGCTTTCCGCTGATGCTCAAAGCGGTGGCCGGAGGCGGGGGGCGTGGTATTCGCCTGGTGAGGAGCCAGGAAGAATTTGAACGTGTTTTTACTGTGGCGCAAAATGAAGTACGCGAGGCTTTTCGTGATGATGGCATCTATCTCGAACGCTATGTGGAACGCGCACGCCATATTGAGATTCAGGTGCTGGTTGACAATTATGGCAATGGTCTGCATCTGGGGGAGCGCAATTGCTCCTGCCAGCGTCGCAACCAGAAGGTGCTGGAGGAATCGCCCAGCCCGTTGTTATCGCGTAAACTGGCGAATGAAATCGGCATGAAGGCAATCCAGGCGGTGCAGGCGGTGGGCTATCGTAACGCGGGCACGCTCGAATTTCTGGTGGATGAGCAGAATCGCTATTATTTTATGGAGATGAACACGCGCTTGCAAGTCGAGCATCCTGTGACAGAGATGGTTACCGGGCTTGACCTTGTTAAAGAGCAGATACGGATCGCGGCTAACCTGCCCTTGCGGCTTCGCCAGCAGGACATCCAATTGCGAGGTCATGCCATCGAGTGTCGCATCACTGCGGAGGATTCCGAAGCCGATTTCCGGCCCCAGACCGGCAGGATAGAGCAATATTTGCCGCCGGGTGGGCCTGGTGTGCGGGTGGATAGTCACCTTTTCTCCGGCTACGAGGTTCCGCCGCATTACGATTCGCTACTGTCCAAGCTCATTGTCTGGGCTGATAATCGCGACGAGGCCATCTCGCGCATGCAGCGCGCGCTGGATGAGTATGTCATTGAAGGGATCACGACGACGATACCGTTCCACCAGCGTCTGCTCAAGCATCCCGGTTTCGTCAGCGGCGATACCTATACGCGCTTTATACAGGAAGAAGCTGCGGCTCTGGGTGTGTAGACGATGACTGGACACGCTGAATATATCAAATAAAACGTAGGCATTTGAAGGATATCAGGAGGTGACTTTATGTCTCGCGTAGTTGTAACCGGATTGGGACTGGTTACCTCGTTGGGCAACGACCTTGCAACCACATGGGAGGCGCTGTGCCAGGGAAAGTCTGGAGTGAACGAGATTACGTCGTACGATACCAGCCAGTTCCGCGTTCACTTTGGCGCCCAGATCAAGGATTTTGATCCCGCACTCTATATGGACTCCAAAGAGATACGGCGCAACGATCCCTATGAACATCTCGCCATTGCTACCACGAAGCAAGCTATCCAACAGGCGAATTTGCAGATCACAGACGATATTGCAGATGATGTGGGCGTCTACGTTGGTAGTGGTATTGGTGGTCTCACAACACTGCACGAACAGTTCAAGGTGCTCTATGAAAAGGGGCCAGGCCGCATCAGCCCATTTTTTATTAGCATGATGATCGTTGATGGCGCTCCCGGCGTGATCTCGATTCTAACCGGAGCCAGAGGACCCAACTGGGCCGCGGTCTCAGCCTGTGCGACCAGCGGCAATACTATTGGTGAAGCATGGGAGACGATCCGCCGCGGTGATGCCAAAGTAATGATTGCGGGCGGCGCCGAGAAGGCAATTACGCCCATCGCAATGGCCGCTTTCGATAATATGCATGCCCTCTCACGGCGCAACGATGATCCTCAGGGAGCCAGCCGTCCCTTTGATGCTCTACGTGATGGCTTCGTGATGGGTGAAGGGTCCGCTGTGTTGATCCTGGAGGACCTGGAATTTGCTAAAGCGCGCGGCGCGCAGATCCTGGCAGAACTGGTTGGCTATGGCAGTACCGCCGATGCCTATCATGTGACCGAGCCAGCGCCTAAGGGGACGGGATTGGTGCGCGCTATGCGTCGCGCGCTGCAAAAAGCAAATCTGCGTCCCGAACAGATCGATTACATTAATGCTCATGGCACATCAACCCCTCCTAACGACCGCACGGAAACACAGGCGATTAAGGACTGCTTCGGCGAGCATGCCTATCGTGTGGCGATCAGCTCTACCAAATCAATGCTTGGTCACACGCTTGGCGCGGCGGGGGCCGTCGAGGCCGTCATCTCATTGCAGACCATTCTGACAGGGGTTATTCCGCCGACGATCAATCTCCACAACCCCGACCCTGAATGCGATCTCGATTACGTACCGAATGAGGCTCGTCACGCAACGGTAAATGTTGCTTTATCGAATTCGATGGGCTTTGGTGGTCATAACACCTGCCTGATATTCAAACGATATGAAGAGTAGTGCAGCATGAGTATACAGAAGAGCGCACCCTGGCTAGAGCGAGTCGAGGAGCTTATCGGCATCCTTGAGGGTAGCACTATTGGAGAGCTGGAACTAATTGAGGGGGGCACGGAGATCGTCATCCGGCGCAATCCGGGGATAGTGATAACCGCTGCCGCCGAGCAGTTGATGACGGTGGGCATCACTAGCTCTAACATGCCCACAGCCCGTAAAGGGCGATTAGAACCGCAAGGTGTGCCGATTATTGCGCCTTTGACGGGCGTTTATTATGCCGCGGCCTCGCCCTCAACGCCTCCATTTGTTAACGTCGGCGATGTCGTCCAGACCGGCCAGGTCGTGGCCCTGATCGAGTCGATGAAGGTCTTTAACGAGGTCATGGCAGAGGTCACGGGCCGCGTTATCGCCCTGGTCGGCAAAAATGGCGATGTTGTGCAGAAGGGCGATGTGTTGTTGCGCGTCGAGCCGGTTTAGCGCATTTCAACAGTGAAAGGATAGCGGCGCTACTATTTTATCCGCTAATACTCAAACGAGTGCGCTTCTTCCACCATGTAGCCAGTGCCGCGCAGGCGTTGCAGCAGTTCTTCGCATTGGGCGCGATCTCGCGTCTCCAGCGTGATAGTCTCTTCGCGCTGCATAATAGGTAGGCGGTTGGAGATGCGCTGGTAGCGCACGTCTATCACGTTGATGCGCATCTCCGCGATGACGCTGAGCAAGCGCATCAGCTCACCAGGACGGTCGCTCAGTCGCGTATGAATGACGAAGTAACGACCGGCTGCTGCTAACCCATGTTCGATAAAGCGTCCGACGAGATTGATATCAATATTGCCCCCGGTGAGAGGAACAAGCACTTTTTTGTCTTTGAGCTTAATGACTCCACTTAACAGGGCCGCCAGTCCAACAGCCCCAGCTCCCTCCACAACGATTTTGCAGCGCTCCATCAGAAGCAGAACAGCGTTAATGATGGCCTCGTCGTCTACTGTGACCACTTCATCTACTAGATGCTGGATGATGGAGAAGGTCAGTTCGCCTGTACGCTTGACGGCGATGCCATCGGCAATGGTCATAATCGATGGGAGCGTTTGTAACGTACCGGCATTCAGTGATGCGCGGCAACTGGCAGCGCCCTCCGCCTGTACGCCGATGATGGTAATATCAGGTTTGAGCGCACGCGCGGCGATAGCGATGCCGGAGATAAGGCCGCCTCCGCCGATGGGAACGACGATAGCCTCGGCCTCAGGCAGATCATTGAGCATCTCCAGGCCGAGTGTGCCCTGGCCCGCGATGATATCGGGATCGTCGAAGGCATGTACGAAGGTCGCGCCCGATTGTTGTTGCAGTTCGCAGCAACGTTGATAAGCGTCGTCATAAGTGATGCCATACAATTCTACCTGCGCCCCATATTGCTGGGTGGCAGTGACCTTCGCCAGGGGAGCGTTTTCCGGCATGACAATGGTGCAGGGAATGTGCTGCTGCGTCGCCGCGATGGCTACTCCCTGCGCATGGTTGCCCGCAGAGGCCGCGATGACGCCAGCCTGGCGCTGCTCTGCGGAAAGCTGCGATATTTTATAGCTGGCCCCACGGGTCTTGAACGAGCCTCCGCGCTGCATATTTTCGTGCTTGAGATAGATCTCGGCGCCCGTCATGGCCTGGAGGGTATGCGATGGTGCGAGCAAGGTATGGTGCATAATAGGCTTGAGATATTTATACGCTTTCCAGATGTCAGCAATAGTCACGGGCTGATGGGGATAAGCGGGCGTATGGGTCTCGCGGGTGGAGGCTTCAAAAGTTGAATTATCATCGATAATATGCATGATGCGCTACGACTCCTTTCAGTCCATCGTAGGACGAGACCACGGTCGCCGTGGCTACAAAATCCCATGCATCCTTGCAGGGTGTTATAGAGAGGATTATAGCACATGCCCTTATAACATGAAGTCTTAGTGTGTCTCATTCTCTGCATCAGCGCGTGCTCGCGTCTGCGACGCTCGCTTGTTTTGGAGGAGTTGTAGAAACATGCGCGAAGCGCATGTTTCTACAACTCCTCCAAAACACCTTGCGGCGAAGCTGCGTGAACCCCGCTACGAAAGGACAAAGACGCTCAGAATCAAACACATGCTCGGCTAATGGTGCGAGGCTCCGCAAAGCCTCGCACTGTCTTGTTTAGCTGCGGTCGCGATAAATTTTCACGCGGCGATGTGGTTCCTTTCCCCGGCTGCGTGAGGCCAGATTATAGCGGGTTGCCATCTGATGCTGCAAGCGTCTAATGTAGGCGTTGGCGGGCGCCAGTTCCGCCGTCGTCAAACCTTTATTGAGCACCTGGTGAATAGCATCTTCCGTCTCTAACAGGGCTTGTTTGGTTGGATCATCGAATTGGAGGCCATGCGAGTTATCATCGTTTTCGCCATCATGTTCCGTTTGCTCCTCGTCAGAAGGGATTGACGGAATGTCGAAGATGCGAGCCAGCGCATGCTGCATCTGCGCAATGGTGTTATTTTTGAGAATGATAACCAGCCTGCCATCCTGTTCCGCCTGCTGCAACCTTTCGGGCTGGCGGCGATAGTAATTTTTCAGCGTGATGACGGCATCGGCATCGTTTTCATTTTTTGTGATCACAATCGGCACATGTAACTGGCGTGCGGATTCTGCCAGGCGGTCCCGATTGACGCCGAACGGGTAGATGCGCAACGTTTTAGGCGCATGCAGTTCAGGCACTTTGTCCGCCGCCTGGTAGATTCCTTCAGGAATGGCCTGACGGTTCGCCGGGATCAGCGTGCTGGGGGCCTCGACATAGCCCGGCGCGGTCCCTGTAGGAGCCAGCGCCCTCATTGGCGGAGACGGCAGCCTGGTTGGAGGCTGATTGCGAGTGCGCTCTTTGCTCTCGGGACGCGTCTCCTGCGCTCCCACATGGCGAATCTGCCGCCAACTCCCGGAGGGGTTGCGCTCGCCCCGCTCAAACATATTAGCGGTAAACCCCTGGCGCGCTCCAGACGAGGAGGAGCTACCGGTGCCCCAGCCTGGCAGCTCGACGCCGCCGACCGTGATGCGGCGCATCGAGACCTGGCCGGTTTCCTCGTCGCGAGTGCGCTCCTCTGCGACGATGGGCTGTCCGCGCAGCATGCTGTCCACGGTGTCGGCAACGTCGCGATGGACGGTCACCTCTTCCCAGCTCTGCTGCTCGACCACCACATCGAAGGTGGGAGGAGATTTGCGCTCCTGAATACTCTTCTGCGTATGGCGTCGCCGCGCCTCCTCGTCACCCAGCGTGACGGTCTGGATGCCGCCCACCAGATCCGAGAGCGTCGGATTAACTAGTAAGTTGCCCAGCGAATTGCCATGAGCCGTCGCCACCAGTTGTACGCCGCGTTCCGCGATGGTGCGGGCCGCTGCGGCCTCCAATTCCGTCCCAATCTCGTCAATCACGATCACCTGTGGCATATGGTTTTCGACCGCTTCGATCATCACCGCATGTTGTTCCGCCGTTCGCGCAACCTGCATGCGGCGCGCGCGTCCAATGCCGGGATGGGGAATATCGCCATCGCCAGCAATCTCATTAGAGGTATCAACCACCACCACCCGTTTATTGGCTTCGTCCGCGAGGACGCGAGCTATTTCACGCAGCAGGGTGGTTTTTCCCACGCCTGGGCGACCAAGAATCAAGATGGATTGGCCCTGGTCAACAATATCTCGGATCAGGGCAATACTGCCAAGCACCGCTCGACCAATACGGCAGGTCAAGCCGACGATTTTCCCCTTTCTGTTGCGTAACGCGCTAATACGGTGCAGCGTTCGCTCGATACCAGCGCGGTTATCGTCGCCAAAAGCGCCAATCCGCTCGACCACGTATTCGATGTCGGCGTAGGTCACTGGCTGGGTACTCAGGATCACCTCCCCATCTGGGAAGCGGCCCTCGGCAAGTCGCCCGAGGTCCATCACGATCTCCAGCAGTTCGCTTCGGTTCTCTAGCCGATTGACCGCGTCGTGGATGTCTGGCGGTAAGGTTGCCAGCAGAGCCTCAAGATCGTCAGTGATCACATGTTGCATAGGCAGTTCTATCACCTCATAGTTTTTTGGCGAGAATTGACCGTCCCCAGGCCCTTCAAGCCATAGACCGCTCGTGGCTCCAGCAGGGGGACTGTGCTCTGCCTCGTGGCAAGTAATGCCACATGTCGCACGAGCAGAACCCGCGTGGAAGTCTGCACAAATCCACTGTTACGTAGAGCGGTGATAACGAAAGAATCGTACTCGCGCACCAGGCAATAGATGCGCCGCACGTCTGTCTCCATAAGCCTTCTAACGGCAAAGGCCAGCAGCGGCTCCGCCAGATCAGTATGCTCTGGATGGACAATAAGCGAGATGCGGTGAGCTGTCGCGCCGTGACCACGACAGATTCTCAGCCACGCCCCTAAACGCACGCCAACGTCACAAACGAAGTTCTCGCTCCCTCGTGAGAATGGGGCGGGTACCGGAGTAAGCGACCCGACGTGAAGTTTTGCATATTCTTCGCTGTTTTCCAGCAGTTCCGCCGTCTGCACGCGCTGCGGCGTGACGGCGCGGTAGAGCTGGTGCAGCCCCCATACATGGTGACGGCTCCAGCGACGCAGCGATGGCAGATCAGGCTCGGCTGGTAGCCCGGTCGAGCCGGGGTCAAGGATGTACGTTAGCTCGCGGGCATAGCGCTGAAAACCGGTGCGCTGGAATAGCTCCAACTCTGGTACTTCGTCCTCGACCTTCGCAAAAATACGGAGAATGCCGTGTACGGCTGCCATTTCGAGCATATATTCGAGCAAAGCGGCCAGCACATCTTCGCTGGCAACGCTGCTGCGTACCATTGAGGCCAGATAGGATAAATCCCATGCTTTATGCGCCGGGCGCTCGCGTACCTGCGCGAAGCCGAGCATGCGCCAGTGGTCTTCACAGATCCAGGTGCGCGCCGTGGGATGGAGAGGAAGAATGTTCCTCAGGATCGATGGCGGAGGAAGGTGATTCTCAACAGGCTCCAGCCAGCACACGAAGTTTGCAAACTCGTGCTGACGGCTACGAGCGCGGTGGTCAATGGCGTAGATGATTCCCGGCAGGTCAACATATAATACCGGTCGTATCATCCAGTGCTCCTGCGTCTGCTGGGACGCAAGGGCGACCGTGAAGGATAGCCCCTACTCCCTACTGTTTGACGCTCTCTACAATGCGGAGAAAGTATTGATGAAAACGTGGGTCTCCTGAAACCTCCGGGTGAAAGGCCGTGCCCAGTAAAGCTCCTTCTCGGACGGCGACGATGCTCCCATCGTCGAGCGTTGCCAGCACTTCTACATTCGGGCCAGTTGACTCAACAACCGGTCCTCGGATGAAGAAGGCGTGGAATGGCGCTTCTCCCAATACAGGCACCGACAGATCTGTCTCAAAACTTTCCCGCTGACTGCCAAACGCATTACGACGGATGCGTATGTTCATCGAAGCCAGTAATGGCTGGCCCGCAAGCGCGTTATCCGTCTCCTTCGCCAATAAAATTAATCCTGCGCACGTTCCCCAGATGGGAACGCCTTCCTGTATTTTTCTTTGCAACACCTCTTGGAGATTGTAGACTACCATCAGTTTTCCTATAGTAGTACTTTCACCTCCTGGTATAATTATACCATCTATTTCTGTTAATTGCTCGGGAAGTCGGATCGCTATACCCTCCGCTCCCAGCCCCGCCAGCATTTTCAGGTGCGCTTCGAAATCTCCTTGTAATGCTAATACGCCGATACGGGGCTTCTGGTTGCGTCTGTTTGCGTTGTCCATGTGAATCCCTTACCAGCCACGGCGCGCCATCAGCTCCTGCTCCGGCAGCGTATCCAGGTTAATGCCGACCATTGGCTCGCCCAGGTTGCGTGATACTTCCGCTAAAATTTCGGGGTCCTGATAATGGGTAGTGGCTTTTACAATAGCTTTGGCGCGCTCCAGCGGATTGCCGGACTTGAAAATGCCCGATCCCACGAAAATTCCTTCAGCCCCCAGGCGCATCATCAAGGCTGCATCGGCGGGGGTTGCGACTCCACCAGCGGAGAAGTTGACGACGGGAAGCTTGCCCGTGCGCGCGATCTCGCATACCAGATCATACGGCGCGCCCAGATTCTTGGCCTCGCTCATCAATTCTTCTTCGGGCAGCATTTGCAGCCGGCGAATGCCGTCCATGATGGTGCGCATATGACGTACGGCCTCGACGATATTGCCCGTGCCTGCCTCTCCCTTTGTGCGCAGCATGGCCGCACCCTCTCCGATGCGCCGCAGCGCCTCGCCCAGGTCGCGCGCTCCGCAGACAAACGGCACGGAGAAGAGATGTTTGTTGACATGAAAGTGCTCGTCGGCTGGCGTCAGCACCTCAGACTCGTCGATACAATCTACGCCGATTGCTTGCAGTATCTCGGCTTCGATAAAGTGACCAATGCGACATTTTGCCATTACTGGGATCGTCACGCCCTCTTTAATCTGGATAATAAGTTCCGGGTCGCTCATACGCGCGACTCCGCCGTGGGCGCGAATATCGGCTGGCACACGCTCCAATGCCATCACTGCCGCCGCTCCGGCTTCTTCGGCGATTTTGGCCTGATCTGCATTAACCACGTCGCAGATCACTCCACCCTTGAGCATTTCGGGAAAACTGCGTTTAATCTGTGTTGTTCCTGTTTTTTGCATGAATAATTATCTCCTGGCGTGTGGTGATAGTGATTGTACTGAAATTCTATCACATATCGAGTGTCTCCCGCTAGAGCCAATCGCTTCGGGGGAGGCCAGCCATCAGTTAACCCTTCGTCCTTTCTCTCCAAATTGTTTTGGTCAGGCTGTAATACATCTTTCGCTCCTGTCTTCTCTAAAGTTAGAAAATTAGATAAGATAGTCTTATAACATTTCACAGTATGTCATTGAATATCATTGGAATCTTTTAATCTTTTTACGCTCCTAAAGCAACATATTAGCTCAGCCAAAAATATGATCTTGTTGCTGCTTCAAAGAAATTTTGCCTAAATTAGTTGGAAAGGCTGTCAATGTATACTTTTTTCCATAGTAGAGAGCGCATCCGCTTTGCTATCCTGCGACCGAAGCTGCTCTCTATTGAACAACTCTCTCTCGAATCATCTTAAAGGAGTTTCTTGCATGAAACAACGCGTTTCACTCTTTCCTGCAATCGCGCTCCCAATGGTGGTGCTGGCGCTGATTGCGATGGCTATGATGCCAACGGCGGCTTCGGCGGCTCCCCCCAAAGTGGCTCGATCTCATCAGAAAGTCCATTTTTTCCTGCATCCAAACAAGCAGTCGCACAGTGCTGTGTCAAAAGTGCATCAGTTTGCAGGCAACAATTTGAACTATAATGGCGGCCCGGTCATGGGTGGTACGACGAATGTCTTCGCCATTTTCTGGGAACCCACCGGCAATGTTTCCGCTAACTATCAAAGCTTGATACAGCGCTACTTTGGCGATGTTGGCGGCAATGGGATCTACAACAACAACAGCCAGTATAACGACTCCACCGGCGCGGTCCCGACGAACACGCAACTGGCGGGAGTGTTTGTGGACAACAGCCCTTTCCCGGAGAGTCCCTTGCTGGATAGTGATATCCAGAATGAAGTGACCAACGCTCAGAATGCAAACGGCTGGTCATCGAGCATCGATAATATCTTCTTTGTCTTCCTGGAAGCCGGGCAGGACCTCTGTTTCGATAACACATTCTCCCAGTGCGCTTCAAATACATTCTGTGCGTACCATAGCTTCTTCGGCACCAACACCATTTATGCGGCGATGCCATACGCGGCGAGCTTCTCCTGCAATCCTGGCTCCAGCCCCAACGGCGACGATGCCGACCAGACCATCAATGTGACTTCGCATGAGCAGATGGAGGCTGCAACTGATCCTCTCCTCAATGCCTGGTTCGACAGCAGTGGTCAGGAAATCGGCGACAAGTGCAACTTCACCTTTGGTCCCCTTGATGCCCAGGGCGGCGACGTGAACTGGAACGGCGACGAGTACATCGTCCAGGAGGAATGGGACAACGCTATCGGTGGCTGCACCATCTCTGGCCCGTAAGCTCTTATCAGGCATTCCTGCTAAGGAAACGTGAAATCTTACAATGGCTGGGCAGCGCACTTGTCTGTACGCTGCCCAGCCATAGCTGTTGGCTTCTGCCAGGGTTATTGCTGAAAAATCCAAATATACGTAACAGGGCTTCTCAAACGTGGTTTTTTCAGACAGAATGGCTCGCAAGCGAGCCGTTCGAGAGGAGGTGCTGGCGGTGTTTTTCCTGGAGACCGATGGCTACTATCTGGCAGGCACCTATAGCGGCGAAGATACGATACGTTCGCTGATCGTGCCGCATTTCCCTGTGCAGGTAAAGCAGTTCTTTATAGAATGAGCCAGAAGCAGTCTAGTTTAAGCCCAGGCTCAAACGCAAGGCATTATCGACCTGGTGCAGCTCTTCGGACGTAATCATGCCCCGGCGGCGAAGCAGGCGCGACTTTTCGATAGTCATAATCTGTTCACACTTGACATCGGTGTAATCGGTTAGCCCGTTCTCTTCCGAGGGAGAGATACGCACATGGAGGGAGAGTTCACGCTCCGTGCGACTCATCGAGGCAACAACGGTTAGGGGATAGGAGATCGAACTATTCCCACGATCATTCTGAATAATTAACGCCGGGCGCGTGCCCTGCTGTTCGGCGCCACGACCTGGCGACCAGTTCACATCCCAGATCTCTCCACGACGAGGACTGGGGATCGACGATACCTCTTGTTGCTTCGGGCTGGGCAATGTCTGCCTGGCCTCATCACTCATGCGACTATACCTTCGCGCCCAGCATCAAAAAAGAAGCGGGCATCTTCGAGAGTTTCTGGGATTGAGCCGAGATAAGCATAAGCTTCGTCGAGGGATCTGTTGAGGGAGGAGAGTTCAAGTTCACGTTTCTGGATGATCGCGGATTTTACTTGCTGGTAATTATCTTGTCTCATAAGCTCCATAATCGTCTCCACTACATCGCCTAAAGAAGAGTCAAGCTCGACCGCAAGAGCTTTTAGCTCTTTATGTTGGTTCGAAGGAATCTGGATGGATTTACGGACGAGGTTCTCATGACGATAAAAGTCTGTATGCGCGACAGCCATGAAGTTGCCTCCTATTTATATCGCGACGCCACCTTTTTCAATTGTAACTGCCCCTTTTGAAAAAGTCAATAAAAGTGCAGGCTCTTTTTCAGAAAGTAGGAAATTATAATTATCCAAAACAGGGTTTTTAAGATGCCGGTCCGAAATAGGTCATTTGCCCCTTCTATGCTCTGCCCTCTTTACCGTAATATGGCAATAGATGCTAGTAGCACATGTTTTAAAGTGAAAAAGAGGATGAGTACGAAACTTATCGCTAGTCTTTACTTTTTCACTTTTTTAACGTATAGTTCCTTTAGCATAAGGTATACAATTGTATCACAAAACAGGAACAGCTAGTGCCTGTTTTCTGTTTATTATGTTGTGAATAACAGGCATTCGTTAACAAAATTATCCCGGATTGAGCATAACTTTATGCTTACAAGCAGGTCACAACTGTTATACAATGTTGTTATTAAGCATAAGAGAACAGATATTTGGGCAATATACCTTGTCCTGTTTGTAACTCTCCCTGCAAACATTTGCCTGGGCTAGCAGCCTACCTGCTCAATCCTGTTGCGCTACTCCACGGTGCCACTGCATCAGGATGCTTAATTTAGTCGTAGAAAGGAACAAATAACATGGCGGATTCTCGACTGCGAAAAATGGCTCAAGTGCTTGTACACTACTCCCTCAAAATCCAGCCCGGCGATAAGCTTTCTATCACAGCCTATGATGTGGCAGCGCCTCTGGTCCGCGAGGTGTATCGCGAGGCTATTCGAGCCGGAGCACATGTCTTCCCCCGTATCGCTATCAATGGTCTAAGACAGATTGAATTACAAGAAGGTACAGATGAACAGCTTACCTATGTTTCAGAATATGACGTATTTCTCAGTGACTACTTCGATGCCGAGCTAAGTATCTGGTCTGAGCAAAATACGAAAAATATGGGAAAAATAGATCCGCGGCGGATGGCGAAAAAAAGGGAAGCGCAGGCGCCTCTTTTTAATCGTTCATTAGAGCGGTTGGGCAAAGGCGAGATGCGCTGGTGTGGGACGCTCTTTCCGACGAACGCCTATGCCCAGGATGCTGGAATGTCTCTGCACGATTTTGAAGATTTTATGTATAGTGCGTGCCTGCTTGACCTCGATGACCCGATCTCGGCCTGGCGCAAAGTTCATGAGGAACAGCAGCGCATTGCCGACTTTCTCAGTTTGCACGATGAAATCCACATTGTCGCGCCGGGAACGGATATCACCTATCACGTCGGTGGGCGCAAGTGGATCAATTGCGCCGGGACCGAGAACTTCCCCGATGGCGAGATCTTTAGCAGCCCCATCGAGAATACAGTAAACGGCACAGTGCTCTTTAGCTATCCCGCTGTCTACGATGGCAAGTCGGTTGAAGATGTGCGGCTTACCTTCTCTTCCGGCAAGGTGGTGGAGAGCAGCGCCGGGCGGGGCCAGGATTTTCTCTCCGCGATGCTCGATACAGATATCGGGGCGCGCTTTCTAGGAGAAGTTGCCTTCGGCCTTAACTACAATATCAAGGAATTTACAAGCGAGGTGCTCTTCGACGAGAAAATCGGCGGCACCATGCATATGGCGCTGGGCGCCTCTTTACCCGAGGCTGGCGGCGTGAATAAGTCGGGCATCCACTGGGATATGGTGTGCGATCTCCACGAAGGGAAGGTCTATGCTGATGGCCAGTTATGCTATGAGAATGGAAAGTTTATCATTTAGCTCGCCCAAGCCTTTGCAGCCAACAATTCAGAAGTTTCTGGCTTAACTGCTCGCCATAAGCAGCTCATCAAACTTTTGACGCGTGTTGACACTTGCCATAAGCAGCTCATCAAACTTTTGACGCGTGTTAAGTGGATTGCCTGTTTTGCGGAGCAAAACAGGCAATCCACTTAACACGCGTCATTATGTTTCAGCACCGAAGGCGCTGAAACAAGTAGAAAAATAAAAGGGAATATCTCTAGAAAAGGGGGAATTGAGTCGCCTTACAAACGTTTGGTAGGGAGCGGGGAAGCAGTTTTTCATTCAACCGGCTGGCCGAATGAAAGGGACTACTTGAAGTTATTGGAGCACAACTTCAGGTTCTGATTCGACGATAAAATCGGGCAACATCTCAATTAACGGAACGTTCTTTTTCTCGGTCATACGGTTGTTCTCATCCACAAAAACGATCTGCGGCACCAGCGAGCGAACTTCCTCGTCGGTGTACTGGCCATAGCTGATGATGATCACCAGGTCTCCCTCAGCGGTCAGGCGGGCGGCGGCGCCGTTGAGGCAAATGACGCCAGAGCCTCGCGCACCGGCGATGGTGTACGTCTCCAGGCGAGAGCCATTAGTGATATTAACCACCTGGACCTTTTCGTAAGGGTAAATGTTGGCCGCATCGAGGAGGTCCTGGTCAATCGTGATGCTGCCGATGTAATTCAGGTTGGCCTGGGTGACGGTAGCACGGTGGATCTTTCCCTTGCACATGGTTCTCTGCATAGTAATAGTGGTTCCTTTCCCGGATAGAATTTTTAACCTGATATATATAAGTATAGCTGGGAGCGTGCTTGTATCAGTCTAACGACTGGTATAGCAGGCTCATTTCCCATCATACTATAGTAACGACCCAATGGGGTAATTGGGAACAGGCATGTAACAATCTGGAAATGAAATGTGAAAAAAGTAACATGATCAGCTTATGGCTCCAGAATATTGCTTGTTATTACTGCTTGTATGCTATCAAGAGCTATTTTGCTGCGCTCCATCTCTGGTGGGACTTTTGGGCTGGTCGCTTTTTGAGGTTGCCAGTAGTCCCACGGCGTACGCCTCGGCCACGCTCTGCGCGTCGTAGATGGCAGCGCCCATGAGCAGGCGGTAGCGACACTTCCAGCGCCGGGCGGGCCAGGGAGCGAGCTTTATCAGTGTGTATGTCTCAACCTCGCGCTCCAATGCCTCGCGTAGCGCGGTCTCGTCGAAATCGCTCATGCCGTAGGCGGCCAGTTGCTTTTGTAACGTTTCAGGGATCATGCTGCTTACCCGCTAATTGAGCGCATCACGGCTCCCGCTTCTTCGGGCGTGAGCGACTCGAAATCCGTTCGTGGGAGGCGTCTGGGCATGATAGTAAAGGGTCCGCTCCAGCTCTTAGCCTGCTCCTCTAGCCAGTCCAGCACGGCAAAAGATTTTGCCCGCGCCTCCTCCACTATGGGATAGCGTTGGGCCGCGCGATCAAAGACCTCCTGATCTTTGGTATAGACACTGTAATCTTCGCGTACCACTACGTCTATATACAAATCGGTATAGATAAGCTCGCGCGATGTGCTGGTATAGGATGGCGTCGGTAGGACAACATCGCAGTAGCCGCTGACGAAGCTGCCGTCTTCGTTGTACCCGATATGAATGGTATACCACGCTCCCGGCCAGAAGTAGGAAATCTGGTGCTTATGAGCGATCCACGTTCCTGGCTTCCAATGCATCTCCGTCCCCATCGGCGTCCAGATTGCGACATATTGCTCGCTGATCGGGAGCTGGTAACCGCGCCAGCAGGCCCATTGATCGCCGTTCACCAGCATTTTGCGAATGTCTGCCTCTAATAACATAAAATATCCCTCTTTGTACGGGCAAGTCAGCAACGTTTATGGAATAGATTATAGCCGAAGTGCTCTATTCTCAACAAGTCAATTAACAATATTGGACAGAGGTGCCCTGAGTACGAATGGTCCATAACGTTGGTTCTACGTGATTAAGTGGGTCTAATCAGTTGCTTTATCGGCTGTAGTGGTATAATACCAGCGTAAGAACACGCTCAAAGAGGAGGATGCATGCAGAATACCACCGAAGAAACTCGCATCGAACGCGATTCGATGGGCGAGATGCGGGTTCCCATAAACGCATATTACGGCGCGAGCACACAACGAGCCGTGCTCAATTTCCCGATCAGCGATCTCCATTTCCCGCGCGAGTTTATCCGCGCCCTGGGACAGATCAAGCAGGCGGCGGCAGAGGCAAACATCACACTGGAAACCGTCGATCCCAAAATTGCCTCGGCCATTATTCAGGCCGCCCAGGAAGTGATCGATGGCAAGCTGGACGATCATTTCGTGCTTGACATATTTCAAACAGGCTCCGGCACCTCCACCAATATGAACGCCAACGAGGTGATTGCCAATCGCGCTAATGAGCTGCTGGGCGGCTCTCGCGGCTCGCGCAAAGTTCACCCCAACGACCATGTAAACTTCGGTCAATCGTCAAACGATGTGATTCCGACTGCGATCCACCTGTCGGCACTGGTGAGCATCGAACACGACCTGATCCCGGCGCTCCAGGAGTTGCAGCAGGCTCTGGCGCAGAAGGCGGAAGAATTCATGCCCATTATCAAAACCGGACGCACCCATCTCCAGGATGCAACCCCTATCCGTCTGGGGCAGGAGTTTTTGGGCTACGCCGGTCAGATCGAACGAGGTATTGCCCGCGTGCGTCACGCGCAACAGGAACTCTCGGAAGTGGCGCTGGGCGGTACCGCCGTCGGAACCGGCGTCAATACCCATCCCGAGTTCGCGGCCCTCGTCTGCCAGCGCCTCTCACGCATGAATAACGTGACGGTTCGCGAAACGAGCAACCATTTCCAGGCGCAGAGCACACTGGATCAGGCGGTGGAGGCCAGCGGCTCACTTAACACGCTGGCGGCGAGCCTGATGAAGATCGCCAACGATATCCGCTGGCTTGGCTCCGGTCCGCGCGCAGGCATCGGCGAGATTGAACTGCCCGCTGTGCAGCCCGGTAGCTCGATTATGCCCGGCAAAGTCAATCCGGTGATCGCGGAATCGGTCTGTATGGTCTGCGCGCAGGTCATGGGCAATCATACAACCATCACGGTTGGTGGCCAATCGGGCAACTTCGAGATCAACGTGATGATGCCGGTTGTGGCATACAACCTGCTGCAATCGATTCGCCTGCTGGCAGCCGTCGCGCACAACTTCACCGAACAGTGCATCAAGGGCTTGAAGGCGACCACAAAGGGGCCGGAGATGGTCGAGCGCGGCCTGGCAATCTGCACCTCGCTTGCTCCCGTGATCGGCTACGATGCCGCCGCCGATATCTCAAAGGAGGCTCACAAAACCGGAAAAACCGTCCGCGAAGTGGCCCGCGAGCGCACGCAACTCTCGGAAGAGGAGCTCGACCGCATCCTCAACCCCGAAAACATGACCCGTCCCGGCCTTGATGGCGGACCCGCCGGAGGGTAAAAACAACCCGTAGGGGCAGGGCTCGCCCCTGCCCCTACTGGAGGAGATGCAGGAACAGAGATTATCATGCCGCGACGACCTGATACACAATCCTCAAGGCAAGCCCAACAAGCGCGACACCGTTCACATTTCCTCAAGCAGGGGTTTGGTTGTCTGCTGACGCTTTGTGTCGCAGTTGCAGGCTTTTTGGTTGGAGCGTTCGCGGCTGGCCTGCTCTTCTACGCCCTCCAGCAAGCCATCCCAACCGTGTCGTGGTACACGTTTGTTGCCCTACCTATCATCGGGTTGGGTTTTTGCTGTCTGTTCTCCGCAAACCCGCTGCTTGTTCATCTCTGCTATCGTTTGAAGCGGCGGTATTTGCGGCGTCATGGACTCACGGCTGAGGCAACAGTGATCCATCAGGAATGGACGAGCCTTTTCAACCCAAAGGGACCTTCTGGCGATCTATTTGACCTGATGCTGCGCTGGCAACATCCTGAGACTGGTCAGACCTGCGAATATATATGTACGTATATCTTTATATTCGGACTTTCGAGGAAGCAAAGACAGCAGTTTTTCAGCGATTACCGTTCCGGCGCCCATCTCCCCGTCCTCTTCAGCCCCAAACATCCCCGCTATTTTGTCGTGGATATCCCCTTCGTTCCCACCTGGTTTGATGTGCTGTTCTAAATCGCTTATTTGAGTATCCCCTGGGCGAGCTCTATAGTGCATGCCACAAAGAAGAGGCTAAAGCCGATTAATAGCCAGGGACCCACCCAGCGGTGGCGGCCCTCAATGCGCGCCTGCTGTGGATCTGCTGGCAGATAGATGACCCTGACCTGCTGGTCAGCCTGGTACACCCGAAAGGAACCAGTATTGACGATAAAGGTAACGGGATCAGCGTTTTCAAATGTCTGAAAACGGACCACGGCATCATATACGGTGGTATATCCTCTACCCTTCCGCGTTCTCTCCTGTCGAACGTCGATTGCGATTACTTCGCCTGGAACAGTCAGGCCATATTTGCTGAAGTGGAACTCCCTCCATAAAGCCCAGAAGCCGATCAAGGCAAAGAGCAGCCCGCCACCAACAAGCAGCGCCACTATGCAGGTAGCGAATGAAAGAAGACCCAGGAGAGCAAAAAAAGGTCCCATTGGAGCCCTCCAATAGCGCAGGATGGGGCTTGCAGGGCGGAGGCAAGCCCAGTCTTTGTATTCAGGCGGTCAACGCTCCCACGATGAATCGGGGAGCTACATAGCTAGCTACGCTCAGACCGCCTGAAACGAAGGCCCCTACAGCCGGTTATTCCTCAATCGTGGTAAGGTCGCCCAGTTCGGTGCCGAGTTCGCGCGCCTTGAGGACGCGGCGCATGATTTTTCCTGAGCGCGTCTTGGGCAGGCCAGCTACAAATTCCAGTTCGGAAGGGGTAGCGATGGGACCGAGTTCGTGGCGAACGTGCTCGATCAACTGCCCCTTGAGTTCTTCGCTGGGATTTTTCCCCACTTTGAGCGTCACGAAGGCTTTGATGGCCTCTCCCTTGACCGGATCGGGCTTGCCGATGACGCCCGCTTCGGCAACGGCGGGATGGCTGACCAGCGCGCTTTCGACATCAGCCGTGCCGATGCGATGACCCGCGACGTTCAACACATCATCGTAACGCCCGATGACGGCGATATAGCCATCCTCGTCGATGGTGGCAACATCGCCCGCGGTGTAATATGGTGGGAAGGTCTTCCAGTATTCGAGGTAGCGTTCTTCGTTGCCCCAGATAGTGCGGAACATCTGCGGCCACGTTCCCTCTATCACCAGCAAACCACCATGATGCGGCTCCGCGGGCTGCCCCAGACGATCCAATACCTTAACGGTATAGCCGGGGAAAGGCTTGCCCGCACGCCCGACGCGCACCTCCATGCATGGTAGCGTGCCAACGGTGGGAGCCGATGTCTCGGTCTGCCACCAGTTATCGCAGATGGTCAGCCTGCCATTGCCGATATGTTCCTTTGCCCACAGGTATGCTTCGGGATTGAGCGGCTCCCCCGCGCAAATGACGAGGCGCAGGCTCTCGATATTATGTGCTTTGGGATATTGCGGCCCGAACTTCATAAACATGCGCAAAGTCGTCGGCGCGGTAAAAAGCTTGGTCACGCCGTATTTCTCGATAGTGGCCCAGACAATGCCTGGATCGGGATAGTCGGGCGCGCCCTCGCGCACTAGAATGGTGGTACCGTTAGCCCAGGGACCGTAAACCATCGCCGTGTGACCAACGATCCAGCCAATGTCCGACATGCACCAGTAGATATCGTCTTCTTTCAGGTCGAAAGCCAACTTGATGTAATACGCCGTGCCGACCATGTAGCCGCCATGAACATACATGCAGCCCTTTGGCGCACCTGTAGAACCTGAAGTGTAGAGGGTAAATAGGGGATCTTCTGATTCCATCACTTCGGCTGCATAGGTGGTTGGCTGATTGCTGCAAAGTTCGTAGAAATCAATTTCGCGGCTACTCT
This sequence comes from Ktedonobacteraceae bacterium, assembly GCA_035650355.1. Classification (GTDB taxonomy): domain Bacteria; phylum Chloroflexota; class Ktedonobacteria; order Ktedonobacterales; family Ktedonobacteraceae; genus DASRHT01. The sequence continues at coordinate 42,069 of DASRHT010000102.1, read as the reverse complement.
TTAAAGGAATGGCAGGTGTGGCTCGCCGGTAGACGACGACTTTTTCGACGACATCCAGACCCTCGACGGCTTCATCAACGATAGCTTTCAGGTTGATGGCTTTACCTCGTCGGTAGCCAGCATCGGCGGTCACCACTACATGAGCCTGGGCGTCTTCAATGCGGGCGCGCAGCGCGCCACTGCCCAGCCCTGCATAAACGACCGAGTGGATTGCTCCCAGGCGCGCGCAGGCCAGCATGGTGGCGACGCCTTCAGGTGTGAGCGGCAGGTAGATACAGACCCGATCTCCCTTCTTGACGCCCAGCGACTTCAAGCCGTTGGCAATCTGGCAGGTGAGCGCGAGTAGTTCGCTAAACGTATAGGTACGCTCCTCGCCCTCTTCGCTAACCCAGAGCAACGCCTTTTTGTTGGCACGGCTGCCGTGAGCGTGACGATCAAGACAGTTGGTGGTGATGTTGAGTTGGCCGCCGCTAAACCAGCGCGTTTTGGGTACCTGCCCCTCCACTACGCGCTCCCAGGGCTTGACCCAGGTGAATTCCCTGGCAATCTTATCCCAGAAGCCCTCCAGGTCGCGCGCGGCCTCGTCGTAGAGCGCCTGGTAGTCTTTGACCGCCAGGGTGGCGAGCAGGTCGGGATTGGGCGGAATGCGCACTTCCGTCGATAGGAGCTGCTTGAATGTGGATGTTTCCTTGTTAGTCGCGCCCTGCTGTCCATTGCCGGATTGTGAGGTCATAGCTGGTTCCTCCTTATTGCAGTTCCACTTGACGTCTTCGTGTTTGATATCTATACTCCCTCAAGAAGAGCAGCGCAAGTTGATGGCTATCTCGACCCGCTTGAGGGATTGAAAAATTTATAGCCAGATACGCCAGCGGTCAGTCCTGTCCACGCCTGAATTGCTGGATAAGTCGTAGTGGTTGGGCCAGAGGCTCGCCTGCGCATCCAGTCCTTTGTAGGCAATCGCGATTGCTCCAGCCCAGGTTTCATCTACGCCGAGCGCGTCCATTTCTGCACGGGAAAAGAAGCGGGCATCGTCAATCTCGGCGAGGTTAGGACGCAGTTCGCTGATGGGCGAGAGCAGTCTAGCGCGAAACATAAAAAAGTAGTTGTGTTCCCCCTCATCCGTGACCAGCAGGCGAATCCCCAGTAGCCCCTCAATCTCTACCCGCAGATTCGTCTCTTCGAAGGTTTCGCGTACTGCCGCATCATCGGGCATCTCTCCCAGATTGACGCGCCCCGCCGGCAACAGGTAGCGGCCCTTCGTCACGCCGTAGATATTGCGTACCAGCAAAACACGATCATCGTGCATCACAATGGCTCCCGCGCCAATGCTGATGGGCCGTTTTGGTGTTGAACGCTTCTCGGCTAGGTCGGGTGCATCATGCTGTGGCATACGGAATTCCCTCCTGGATGGTTCTGGTATCGGGCGATTGCTATCGTTCTTTCCATTAGTATATAGCAAAAACGGTCTAGAGCCAAAATATCCAGAACGATCTTGCGGACGATCAACTGGACGTCTGACCGTCATGGCGTCAGCCTCGCCATATCGCGTGGGAAGAGCGCGGTAAGCTTGACATTGGATGTTCCAATGAGCTGCATCAAAAGCCGCTCAGACCCGATGGCGAAGCCGCCATGCGGTGGCATGCCATATTTGAACGCTTCAAGGTATGCTGCAAATGGCTCTAAGGGGAGGCGCGCTTTCTCCAGCGCGGCCACATAATCCTCGTAGCGATGCAGGCGTTGCCCGCCCGTGACCAGCTCGGTGCCACGAAAGATCAGGTCAAACGAGTTCGAATATTGTGGTCTGCCCGGCTCTGGATACGTGTAAAACGGACGTTTCACCATAGGATAGCCCGTGACGTAGAGAAAATCGCTCCCGAATTCCTGCTGCGCCCACTCGCCCAGCCAGCGTTCGTCCTGCGGCGACAGGTCCGGCTCCCCGCGCACATCCACTTTATGACGCTTGAGGATCAACTCCTGCGCGTCGGCGAAGTGAATATGCGGGATCTCTGCTGGCACGACTGGCATTTGCACGCGTAGCAGCTCCAGTTCCGCCCTGTATTGCTCGTCAAATGTAGCCAGGATGCCTGCAATCACGTCGCGTAACAGGCCCATCACGGTGAAATGGTCTTTGATAAAGCCAAATTCTGCGTCCAGGCTAACGTACTCGTTCAAATGTCTGGCCGTATCGTGTGGCTCGGCTCTGAACACGGGTCCGACCTCAAAAACGCGCTCAAAAACGCCAACCATGATCTGCTTATAGAACTGCGGACTCTGAGCCAGGTAGGCCGGGCGGTCAAAGTAATCCAGTTTGAACACGTTCGCTCCGCTCTCAGTGGCTGCTGCGACGATCTTGGGGGTCTGGATCTCGGTAAAGCCACGAGCCGCAAGAGTGCTGCGAAAACCAGCCATTGTCCCGCTGGCGAGGCGCAGAATGGCCCGCCGCGCCGGGTGGCGGTTGGCGACAACGGCATGATCGAGCAGTGTGCTGAGGCCAGCCGTGATCTTGCGCTTGTTGAGCGAGATTGGCGGCACCTCGCTCACAGGCGTGATGACTTCGATCCGTAGATCGTGCAGCTCGTAGCCGCCAGGCGCCTGCGGCTCGCTCACGACCAGCCCTTCAACCGCGATAACGCTTTCAACGCCAGCATGGCACTCGCTCAACGGAGCCATTTCAGCCTCGGTTTCAGCAACCGCCTGGACCAGCCCCCAGCCATCGCGAAGCACAAGAAAATTGATACTGCCCAGCAAACGTAACGAGTGTAACCAACCGGCGATGCGCACACGCTCGCCCACATGCGCTGTAATTTCCGTCGTCAATGTTCTTTGCATAGGTAAACTCCTTTAATACAATAAAAAAAGCCCTCATCCTTTGGAGGACGAGGGCGAATTATGCCTGTCGTGGTACCACCACCATTTATCTCGCTATGGAGACCTTTGCCGGTTCTTGCCTTTCTCCGTGTATAATAATCTTAGAGTGAGATCAGGCGCAAACCGCCGCGCTATAACGGGCGCGTCCCGAAAACCGGCTACTTTGAAGCGTTCCGCGTTCCCATGATCAATTGGGGAGCCAGAGGGCAACCGCAAGGGATTGCCCCTACATTTCTGCGTTTCGCCGGTTAGCTCAAGGGTGTTATCAAGCAGGGGCGGCAATGATGCTTGCAGCGAGCGCATCACTCTCTGTATGCCGGATAGCTGCATGATGTGTCCCTATCATCGCTTTTCTATCTCGTATTACGCTGAATATACCATAGGGCTAGCTCAATGTCAAGCGAACTATCTGCTCCGCGCTCATCCAGATAGCATTGCAAGCAGCCAGATAAAAAAATCCGGTAACTTGCCATCGTCTGGAAAAAGGTGTTACAATGAAGAGGTCCTATTGGATGAGGCAAAGGAGCGGCCAGTCCTCTTAGCAGTTCAATAGACGTACTTTGATAGCTTCCGCGCTCCAACACTGCTGGACGCGATAAATCTGGTCTTGAAATTCCGATCAACAACGCTGCCGCGCAGCTAGCTACCGCTCAGTTGATCGGAAAGGAGGGTCCCTACGAAGCTCAGGAGCGCAGAATCGAAGTGCAGCCACAGGAATCAAGAACGTGACATCATATCTCATCGAGATACGAGCAAGCTCACAGCGGCATGATATCTATGCCCGTAAGCTTGCTCGCGAAATATTACACTTACCGGCAAAACATCTGTCCTCGCTGGCGCAGATCATCGCCGTTCAAGATAAAGAGCCTTTTGTTCTCCATACCGCTCAGCTTTATCGTATTTCCGGTAATCTTAGCTCCTCTCAGCTCGGTCAGCTTATCAAGCAACTGCTCGTTGATCCAGTTGTACAGGAAGCTCAGGTGTGGACGGAGACAGAGCCGGCGTATGCTCCATCAAGTCATATCGTTGATGTATACTATCATCCAGGCGTGACGGATACGCTGGCGGAGAGCGTGCTGGCGGGCGCCAGGATCGTGGGGATTACAGGGCTTGAGCAGGTCGAGACCGGCCATCGTTTTGTGCTGGACCTACGTTTAAGCACAGAAGACGTCCGGGCCATTACTCAAGCGGCATTGTATAACCCGGTCATTCAAGAATATAGATTACTTGCTTGCGTAGACCAGAGGGAGAGTGCCGTGCCGCAGGGGGTTGCACAGACCTCAAAAGTCGTAGCGGAAGGAATCACTATAGATGAGCGGGCGACCGGTAGGGTCGCCCATACAGCTTTTATTCCCCTTTCGCAGATGACCGACGAGCAATTGCTCGCTACCAGCAAACAGGGGCTGCTGGCCTTAAACCTGGATGAGATGCGGGCGATCCAGCGTCATTATCGCGCGATGGGACGCGAGCCGACCGATGTCGAGCTGGAAACGCTGGCCCAGACCTGGTCGGAACATTGCTCGCATAAGACGTTCAAGGCAACCATCCACTATCGCGAGCTGGATAGCAAAGGCAACGAGCTTGAAACAGAGCAGATTGATAGCTTGCTCAAACGCTATATTATGCGCGCCACCGAAGAGATCAGGCCGTCCTGGCTGGTTTCAGCCTTTAGCGATAACGCGGGCATTATTCGCTTTACCACTGCGCACGATCTCGCTTTCAAGGTGGAGACACATAACCATCCTTCGGCGATAGAGCCGTTTGGCGGCGCGAATACGGGCGTGGGCGGCGTGATACGTGATGTGCTCGGCGTCTCTGCTCAGCCGATTGCCTGTACCGATGTGCTCTGTTTCGGTCCGCCCGACACCCCGGTGGACGAGCTGGCCCCTGGCATCCTTTCGCCACAGCGCATCGCCGATGGTGTGGTCAATGGCATACGCGATTATGGTAACAAGATGGGCATTCCCATAGTGAACGGAGCCATCCTGTATCACCCCGGCTATATTTACAATCCGCTGGTCTACTGTGGCTGCCTGGGCATCCTGCCGCGAGGGAGCCATCCACGCGCGGTCGAGCCTGGAGATAAGATCGTGGCCCTCGGAGGCCGCACCGGACGCGACGGCGTGCATGGCGCGACGTTCTCGTCGGGCGAGATGAGCAGCGAGATTAACGCACAGGCGGGGAGCGCCGTCCAGATAGGCGCGCCCATCACAGAGAAGAAGGTCACGGACGTGATTATGCAGGCCCGCGACCGCCAGCTCTACCACGCCATTACGGATTGTGGCGCGGGCGGCTTCTCTTCAGCCATTGGCGAGATGGGAGCCGAAACGGGCGCCTGCGTCGAACTCGCCCATGCCCCGCTCAAATATCAGGGATTGGCCCCCTGGGAGATCTGGCTCTCCGAGGCGCAAGAGCGCATGGTGCTCGCCGTTCCTCCGGCCAGCCTGGACGAGCTGCTAGCCATCTGTGCTATCGAAGATGTCGAGGCCAGCATTCTCGGCACCTTCACCGACGACCGTTGTTTGACCGTGACCTATCGCAGCGAGGTGATTGCCGACCTGGATATGGACTTCCTGCATCATGGCAGGCCGCCTCGCACGCTTGAGGCCGTTTGGAAGCGCCAGCCCATCCAGATTAGCCCTTCTTTACAGGCGAGTTCGCTGCCCCTGCCCGCACTAACGCAATCGCTGGAACCTACCTTGCTGGCGCTGTTGCGCCATCCTTCGATAGCCTCAAAAGAAGATGTGGTGCGGCGTTACGACTTCGAAGTGCAGGGCGCGACCGTCCTCAAGCCGCTGGTTGGGCGAGCCGGCAATGGGCCAGGGGACGCGGCTGTGCTGCAACCCATTCTTCCAGAGCCATCGCAGGCGGGCATTGTCATCTCCAATGGCCTCAATCCGCTTTACGGTCAGATCGATCCCTATCACATGGCGATCAATGCTGTGGACGAGGCGTTGCGCAACCTGACAGCCGTCGGCGGCGACGTCACGCATGCCGCCATCCTGGACAACTTCTGCTGGGGCAACCCTGCCGATCCCGAGCAACTGGGCCTGCTGGTTCGCGCCGTCAAAGGGTGCTATGATGCCTCAATTGGCTTCCGCGTCCCCTTTATTTCGGGCAAGGATAGCCTCAACAACGAGTATCGCTCCGATGGACGCCGCATTCCCGTTATTCCCACCTTGCTGATCTCAGCCGTAGGGGTGATTGACGATGCCGCCCAGACGATTGATATGGCGCTTAAAACCCCCGGCGACCTGCTCTACCTGATTGGCAGGACGCGCAATGAACTGGCGGGTTCGCATTATACAGAGATCGTGGATCAGCATTCATTTACGCAAATTTTCCCCCAGACTACCCTGCCTCAAGTAGATATTGAGCATGCCCTTCTCACCATGAAGGCATTGGGGAAAGCCATCCGTCTGGGGCTGGTGCGAGCCTGTCATGACCTCTCCGAAGGCGGGGCAGCCGTGGCTGTGGCCGAAATGGCGTTAGCAAGTATGCAGGGAGTCACGGTTGATGCCAGCCACATCGTGCTTGCGCAAGGCGTGCCGATCCAGAGGCTATCTGGCTTAAAAAATATTGTCCGGCTGTTCAGCGAATCGCCCTCGCGCTTCCTGGTCGAGATCGCGCCCGAACAACTGGGGGCCTTCGAGCGGCATATGCGCTCCAACGGTATCAACGATATCGCGTACATTGGCACCGTTACCGCAAGCGAACGGTTAATCATACGGGATGGGGATACTGAACTGCTCAACCTTAGTGTGGCGGAGTTACAGCAGGCATGGAAAGGGGTTCAGGCATGACTCGCGCTCTCGTTTTACGCGCTCCAGGCATCAATTGTGACCGCGAAACTGCTCAAGCCTGTCGCATAGTTGGCTTTGAGACGGAGCTGGTCCACATCAATCAGCTCATTAAGTCGCCTGAAAAGCTGCTGGATTACCACTTTCTGGTCTTCCCCGGAGGTTTCTCTTATGGCGATGACCTGGGAGCGGGCAAGCTGCTGGAGATCAACCTGCTGACCCATCTCGGCCCGCAGCTCCGGCGGTTTATTGATGAAGGTCGCCCTATGCTTGGCATCTGTAACGGCTTCCAGGTGCTTGTGCGCGCGGGCCTCCTGCCGGATACTGCTGAGGCGACATCCTTAGCCGACGTAGAGCAGGCGCAAGAGCAAAGCTGCTCCTGGAATGACTCAGCCGCCACGCTGACCGAGAATGGCTCGGGACAGTTCGAGTGTCGCTGGGTGACGCTCAGCCCACAACCCGGCGTCTGCGTCTTCACTCGCGGGATAGAGCATCCTATTGAGTTGCCTGTCGCACACGGCGAAGGACAGTTTGTTTTCAAGGGAGATCTTGACGCATTGCGAGCCAACGGCCAGATTGCGCTCACCTATGCAGCCAGCGACGAGCGGGCCACGGAAGGCATCGCGTATCCCGATAACCCGAACGGCTCGATGGGCAATATCGCGGGCATCTGCAACGCGCGCGGCAATGTTTTTGGCTTGATGCCGCATCCCGAGCGATACGTGCATGCGCTCCAGCATCCGCAGCGGCGCGCAACGGCAAATGGCGAAGGCGATGGTCTACTGATCTTTAAAAATGCCTATCGCTATGCGCAGCGATTGGCGGACCATTCAGGACCAATCGCTCCCGTTCAGCAGCAGGTAAAAGCGTCAACCTCCTATGCCGAAAGCGGGGTGAATATTATCGCCGCCGACCAGGCCAAACGTCTAATGCAAAAGGCCGTACGCCGGGCGCAGGGTGCGGATGTCCTGGCAGGCATGGGAGCGTTCGCGGGCGTCTTTAACGCGCACGCCCTCCAGAAGATGCAGCGTCCCGCGCTCGTCGCTTCTACCGATGGTGTGGGCACGAAGACGCTGATCGCGGCGCAGGCCAGGCGCTATGATACCATCGGGCACGATCTGGTCCACCATTCCGCCAACGACCTGTTGACTCAGGGAGCGAGGCCGCTCTTCTTTATGGATTACCTGGCAACGGGCAGACTCGATCCTGTGCAGGCTGCCCTGATCGTGCAGAGCGTGGCTTGCGCCTGCCAGGGAATTGGCTGCACGCTGCTGGGCGGTGAGACGGCGGAAATGCCAGATGTCTACCTGCCGGGCGCGTTTGATCTCGCAGGTACGATAGTCGGCGTGGTCGAACAAGAGGAAGCCATCAACGGCTCTACCATTGGCACCGGTGATGTGCTGCTTGGCCTGCCATCCAGCGGTCTGCACACCAATGGCTACTCGCTGGCCCGGCGCGTCTTCGCCTCGTATCCGCTCGACACCGTTTTTCCCGAGCTGGGAGAGCCTCTGGTCGATGCCCTGTTGCGCCCTCACCGCTGTTACCTGAATGAGATTAGGCAGATCCGCGAGTACTTAGCGGACCGCGGGCGCTTCATCAAAGGCATCGCCCATATCACGGGCGGCGGCTTCGAGGGCAATGTCTCGCGTATTCTCCCCAGAGGGATGCAGGCCGTGATCGAAACGCAATCGTGGAAGGTTCCGGCCCTTTTCCAGTTGCTTGCTCGCTCAGGTAATGTAACGCGTGACGAACTGTATCGTACTCTCAATATGGGGATCGGTATGGTCATCGTACTCTCCCCCAAAGCAGCGTTAGAGGCGCGCAGCCTGCTCCCTGAGCTGCTGACAATCGGGCATATCGCTGAGGGGGAAGGAGTGGTGTTGCACTAACAAAGCATGCTCAAATGTTGCAGGGATGCTCTAGTCAACGTTGATGATAGTCAGGAGTTAACGGAACAATGATAGATAACCCGTCATTTGGCCCTTTGCTTTCCGAAGGGAAAACAAAGATTATTTATGCAGACCCGGATAATAGTGAACTGGCGTACATGGTCAGTAAGGATCAGATTACGGCAGGAGACGGAGCCAGGCGCAACGAGCTGGTCGGGAAGTCGCGCTGGAGCACCATCACCACCGCCAACGTCTTCCGCTTGCTGAACCGCGAAGGTATTGCGACTCACCTGGTGGAGCAGATCAACGACACAACGCTGCTGGTGCGTCGTTGCGCTATGCTGCCGGTTGAAGAGGTAATGAGGCGAATCGCCACCGGCTCTTATCTCAAGCGCAATCCTGAGGTCAGCGAGGGGACGCGCTTCGAGCCGGTAATGGTTGAGACTTTTTTAAAGGATGATGCCAATCATGACCCGCAAATATGGGAAAAAGACATCATTAGTATGGGGTTAGCCTCAGCAACAGAAATTGAGTGGATGGCAGCTCAGGGGCGAAGGGTCTTTGAGGTCCTCGAACGAGCCTGGGCCTCTGTTGATGTCACGCTGGTCGATCTGAAAATCGAATTCGGGCGCGATCAGCAGGGCAATCTGCTGGTCGCGGACGTCATCGACAACGATAGCTGGCGGCTCTGGCCTGGAGGTGATAAAAATCGCATGCTCGACAAGCAGGTATATCGCAACTTGCAAAACGTCACAGACGCGGACCTGCAAAATATTGCGGACCGCTACGCCCTGGTGGCCGACCTCACGGGGAAGCTGCATGCGTAGCCAATGCTATCACTATCTCGCTTTGTAATCAGGCGCCTGGATCGCCCGACCCGGTCAGGCGATCCTTCTCAACCGCACTTCTGAGCTTCGTAGGGGTCAGATTTACCGCGCCCATACAGAGTTGGAGCGCGGAAAGTTTCAACGTAGATCGAATCCTTTCAGCGCGTTCAGCCATAGCATAAAGAGCAAACCCAGAGAGGAGCATGAGCATGGAGCGACTACGGGACGCATGTGGAGTGGTAGGCATCTATGCCCAGAAACGCGACCAGAGTTTTGACGTGCGCCATTATCTCACGCTGGCCCTCACCGCATTACAGCACCGGGGGCAAGAGAGCGCGGGCATGGCAGTATACAATAGTGAAGGTGGCATCAGCCACCGTATCGGCATGGGGAAAGTGCGCGAAGTATTCCATGATTCGGGAACAAGCCTGCCCTTCACTCATTGCGGTATAGGTCACGCGCGTTACTCCACAACCGGCTCTAGCTGCGTTGAGAACGCGGGGCCGTTTATTGTCGGTTCGCGTAACCGGCAAGAGAGCATCGCCCTGGCTCACAATGGCAACCTGGCAAACGGTATGATGCTGCGCGAACAGCTACCGCAGGATGTCTTAGATGTGCTGGAGTCAACGACCGATAGCGAAGTGATCGCATTTCTCCTCCTGCATGCCACTGGCAAAACTTTACGCGATAGGATCATTGCCACGTTCCCTTTATTGCGTGGCGCCTATAGTCTGGTATTCCTGGCAGAAGGCAAACTTTATGCTATGCGCGATCCCTGGGGCATGCGGCCATTATGCATAGGTCGCATCGACAATAACTGGATCATCGCGTCCGAATCGTGTGCGCTGGACCGTACCGGAGCGACCTTTGTGCGCAAGGTCGAGCCCGGCGAATTAATCACTATCGACGAAGACGGTTTGCACTCGGAGATACTGGTTAAAATGCCACGCAGCGCGCTCTGCGTCTTCGAGTATATTTATTTTGCCGATGCCACCAGCCGGCTCAATGGCCGCTACACCTATGATGTGCGCGAAGCCCTGGGGCGCGAGCTGGCACGCGAATATCCTGTTGAGGCCGATCTTGTTGTGCCCGTTCCCGATTCGTCCATTCCTGCCGCGCTTGGCTATGCTGAAGTTTCGGGCATACCCTACGGACAGGCCATCATCAAAAATCGCTACAGTGATCGTACATTTATTAAGCCAGATCAACGTCTGCGCGAATTAGAGGTTGATCTAAAATTTAACTTTGTCCAGCCCAAAATCGAGGGTGCGCGCCTGGTAATTGTCGATGACTCAATTGTGCGCGGCAACACGGTCAAGCGCCTGGTCTCGGCCTTGCGTCATCGCGGCGTCAAGGAGATCCACCTGCGCTCCAGTTCGCCGCCGCTGCGCCACCCATGCTACTTTGGCATCGACATTCCGCAGGAAAACGAGCTGATTGCCGCCGGGCGCAGTATCCAGGAGGTCGCGGACTATATCGGCGTCGATAGTCTGGGGTATCTAAGCCTGGAGGGATTGGGGCGCGCCATTCATGCCGCTCGCCCGGGTCAGGAGGCGCTGGACGATCAGGATGCGTTTCAGTTTTTACACGGCGAGTTCTGTTACGGCTGCATGGAGAAGAAGGGCTGGCCCTTTGATCCCCAGAGCGACGCAGTACGCACGCCGAAGCTCGTTACGATCTTGCCACGAGATGTGGCACTGAGGGGAAAGCGATAGGAACGCAATAAATTGCGCCTTCCTTGCCGAGCGACTGAGCGCAGCTAGCGCGCCAGCAGCGTTGTCGCTCGGAATTGCAAGACAGGGCGCGTTGTAGCTCCCCGATTCATCGTGGGAGGTCCCTACGAAATGACCAACAGAAGGACCTATTACCGGAGGTGTGAAGGTGCGTGTACTTGTTATTGGGTCAGGAGCAAGAGAGCATGCATTAGTGTGGAAGCTTGCTCAAAGCCCGCGTGTCAACCATATTTTTGCAGCCCCAGGCAATCCTGGCATGCTGCCATACGCAGAATGCAGATCGATTGGCATCAACCAGTTCACCGAACTGGCCGATTTTGTTGAGCATAATCGGGTGGATCTCACGGTAATTGGTCCCGAGGTTCCCCTCGTTGAAGGAATCGTCAACGTTTTTCAGCGCCGCGACCTCCCCACCTTTGGCCCCTGTCTGGCCGGAGCGGCTTTAGAGGGCAGCAAAGCCTTCGCTAAAACGTTAATGGTGAAGGCTGGCATCCCCACTGCTCAGTATCGCTCCTTCACCAATTATAAGGAGGCCCAGGCCTATCTGGAAGAGCATGGCGCGCCTGTCGTGATCAAAGCCGATGGCAATGCTGCGGGCAAGGGAGCGATCATTGCAGACGATATGGCGACCGCGCGCGATACCTTAAAGCAAATGATGGTGGATCATGTCTTTGGGGCTGCTGGCGATACAGTGGTGATTGAGGAATACCTGCAAGGGATTGAGATCAGTTCAACCGCTATCTGTCGGGGCTTCGACTTTCTCCCACTGCTGCTAACGCAGGACCATAAACGCGCTCTCGACAATGACGAGGGCCTGAATACCGGCGGCATGGGAGCATTTACCCCCTTGCCTTTTGTGAGCTGGGAGCAGGAGCAGCAGATTCGGCAGCAGATTATCGCGCCTACACTGCAAGCTCTGGTGAAGCGCGGCATCCTCTTTACCGGCGTACTCTATTCCAATATCATGCTGACCGAACGCGGACCGGTAGTGCTGGAGCATAATATACGCTTTGGCGACCCGGAGGCGCAGGCGTTGATACTGCTATTGCGCAGGGACTTGGTAGACGTGCTGGAATACACAGAAGGGGTACAGGTAGACTCGTCGGACCTCTGGCACCCTGGCTATGCCGTTAGCCTGACGCTGGCATCCGGCGGCTACCCTGGCAAGTACCGCACAGGCTTCCCCATCACAGGGATAGAGGAGGCCGAGCGACTGGAGGGCGTCCAGGTGTTTCATGCAGGCACCGCGCTCAAGCAGCGGCAACTGGTCACTATGGGCGGGCGCGTGCTCAGCGTGGCCGCACGCGGCGCAACATTGGAGCAGGCGGTGCAGAAAGTATACGAAGCCGCAGCCATGATTTCTTTTGAAGGCATGCACTATCGCAAAGATATTGCCCATCGTGGACTGCGGGTCTCATAAATAAATATTTAGGAGGATTTTATGACAACACAGGTTGTAATTATTATGGGCAGCAAGGGCGACCTTAGCCATGCCCAGGCAGTAGCTAAAACGCTCAAAACGCTGGAATTGAGCTATCAGATGCGCGTCTGTTCGGCCCACAAGGCGACTGCACGCCTGCTTGAAATATTGCAGGAATACGAGCAGCAGAGCGAGCCACTGGTCTATATCACCATCGCGGGCCGCTCAAACGCGCTCTCGGCGGTAATCGACGCCAATACGCGCTTCCCCGTGATAGCCTGCCCTCCCTATAGCGACCGTTTCGGCGGTATGGACCTGCTCTCATCCCTGCGCCTCCCGTCCGGCATCGCTTCGCCTACCATCCTGGAGCCGGAGGGAGCCGCGCTGCTTGCGGCTAAAATGCTCGCGCTCTCGGATGCCGCGTTGCGCCGCCGCGTTGAGCAGTACAAGCAGCGCTTCGTGGCGGAACTGGCCCAGGCGGATGAAGAGGTGCAGCAGGGGTAAACTTCACGCGGAGAGACGATATAACAGGAAGAATTTATGGATAGCCAACAAGCGCCATTGCGTCTCGCGGTGCTCGTCTCCGGCAGCGGCAGCAACCTTCAGGCATTGATCGATGCCATTGAACGGCAGCAACTGCCGGAGGCCGAGATCGCCCTGGTGATCAGCAGCCGGGCCGACGCATACGGGTTGCAGCGCGCGCTCAAGCACAGAATCCCGACGGTCTATTTGCCGTGGAATCGGAGCCAGCGATTGGAGGCGGAAGCCCGAACGCTGGCCCTGCTACGCCTGTTCGAAATTGACTTACTAGTGCTGGCAGGCTTTATGCGCATCTTCAGTCCCGGCTTTGTCGATCAATTTCCCAGGCGCATCATCAACCTGCATCCGGCGCTCCTTCCCGATAGCGGCATGGGCGATACCTTCGTCACCAGCGATGGCACAACCATCCCCGTTTTTCGTGGCCTGCACGTCCTTCAGCACGCGCTCGATGCCGGGCTAAAAGTGACCGGCAGCACCGTCCATTACGTCATCCCTGAACTCGATGCCGGGCCAGTGCTATGCCGTCGCGAAGTCCCTATCGAGCCCGGCGATACCGAAGAGACGCTGCAAAAACGGGTCAAGCAGGCAGAACACCGCTTGATCGTGGAGGCGGTGAAGAAACATTATCAGGAGCGAGGAAGGCGATAAAACCGAAGTCGTACCAAGCCGCCGCAGGGCAAGCGCAAGGCCCCATCCACCCCTATGCCACCGCCTATTGCCCCTACCTATTCGGTCGAATACTAGAAACACCGTTTGGATATGTGTTGATGAAGATACGAGGTGAGGCTCTGTAGGGGCAATCCCTTGCGGTTGCCCTGGTAGCGGCTTGGGATAATCAAAGAATAAATACTGAAGGAAAAAACAAGTTGGCTCAATATAACTGGTCATCATGCCCCGATCCTGTACGTGAGCAGGTGCAGGCGTTTTGCGAGCAGATGCGGGGTATTCTTGGGAATGAGTTAGTCGCCATCTATCTGCACGGCTCGCTCGCGATGGGCTGCTTCAACCCTGATCGCAGCGATTTTGATCTCCTGGTAATCATTCAGCATCAACTCCCTATCGAGACACAACGCCAGATCATGGAAGCGCTCCTGGAGATCTCAAACGCGCCCTGTCCCATCGAAACCAGCTTTCTGGTAGCGCCAGAGCTTCACCCCTTCCAGCATCCCCTGCCCTATCACCTGCATTACAGCGAATCGTGGCGACAGAAAATGAGCGACGAACTGGCGAACGGCTCCTGGCGACGCTGGAATGAGGTTCAACGATACGATCCTGATCTGTCAGCTCACCTCACCATTATTCACCATCGTGGCATCACGCTCTACGGACCCGCTGCCACTGATATTTTGCCTCAAGTGCCTGCCGAGCATTATATCAAATCAATTGTCGGGGATTACATCGATGCGCGCGAATTATGCAAACACTTCCCGGTATACTTCATTCTCAACGCCTGTCGCGTGCATGCCTATCTCAACGGGCAGCAAATCCTCTCAAAGGATGAGGGCGGCGTTTACGGTCTCAAAACGCTCCCCGCAGAATTTCATGATCTTATCAGTCAGGCGCTAGAGATGTATCGTGGGCAGCGTCCAGATACGCCGTTTGACGAGAGCATGCTTGCCAGCCTTGCAAATTATATGGATGACTTCTTCAAAATGGTTGTTCCGTAGTATAACTCCTTTTTGCTATCATAATGCACTAGATAATGGCATCTTTTCTCCAAATCATATCAGCCCCCACCAGGGCAAGCGCGAGGCCCCCACCCATCTCCACACCTCCCCTTGCCCCTACCCCTTTGGCCCAACATCGTGCATACCGTTCGGTTTTGTTTTGCGGAAAGGTGCAATATTGGGTGGCCGGTAGGAGCAAGGGGCTGGAAGAGGCGGTGAGGGGGCCTCGCGCTTGCCTTGACAATTCCCAAACGAATGCGTCAAAGCGAATTAGCAAACCCCTACGGCGTTACTGCGCCGGGCAAGTGGACTTTTGGCAAGCTCTCCTCCACTACGGGTCGCGTTGACTCCAGCCAGGGCGGTAGCTTGAGATGCGAGCCCAGATCTTCCGGCGACTCGTCCACCGCGAAACCTGGCTCGTCGGTGGCGATCTCGAAGAGGATACCGCTCGGCTCTCTAAAATAGATCGAGTGGAAGTAGACGCGGTCCATTATCTGGGTTACATGTAAGCCAGCGTTGAGTAACTTGCGCTGCCATAGCAGTTGATTCTCATCACTGGCTGTACGCCAGGCAACATGATGCACCGTTCCGACTGCCTGCATGCCGCGCTCCCCGTTCGGCAGGTCCAGTACATCGACCAGCGTACCCATGCCACCTCCACCGATGCCATAACGGGAACGATTGCCCTGCTTGCCGACCGACTGGAAGCCAAGCTGCTCCGTCAGTACCGAAGCCGTGCGCTCAAACCTTGCGACCGAAAGGGTGACGCTATGGAAGCCGTGAATGGCATATTCTACAGGGACGGGGCCATCTTTCCAGGCGCTGCCTTGCTCAGCCCCGTGATGGGCCACCAGTTCGAGCCGCTGCCCCTCGTGATCGGTAAAAGAAAGCACCTGCTCACCGAAGCGCGGAATCGGTCCCGACACATCGGTCCCATGCTCGGTCAAACGCTTCTGCCAGTAATCCAGTGCGCTTTCGGGAATGGAGAACGAGATGGCCGTAATCTGCCCCGTGCCGCCTCTTCCTCTGGGATAGCCGAGCCAGGAGAAGAACGTCAGGATCGTGCCAGGACGCCCCAGATCATCGCCGTAGTAGAAATGATAGGTATCCGGCGCATCAAAATTGACCGTCTTCTTCACAAAGCGCAACCCTAAAATGCCCGCGTAAAAATTAATATTGCGTTGGGGATCATCGGTGATCGCCGTCACATGATGAATGCCAAGAACGCTGCTCTCCATCAGTACCTCCCCTGGAAGCTCTCTTATCTGAGAATAGTCACTTTCATTTTGTTAGCGTATCACCAGAGGCGGGACACTGTCAACAGAGATCAATATGACTCTCAGGGTTTCTCAAAAGTGGTTTTTGCAGACAGAACGGCTCGCAAGCGAGCCGTTCGAGAGGAAGGTGCTGGCGGTGGGCGCAGCCCACCGCCAGCACCTTCCTCTCCCTGTGAACGCCTTTGGCGCGAGCAGTCAAAGCGTGCAGCGACGTTTGAGAAACCCTGATATGACTCTCAAATTCTCCTGGTGCGATGAACAGCCGAATAGTACTTATTAGCAGTAATATCATTTGATGCGTGTTACAATAATTTTAAGCAAAAATTGGGTATAAGCAGGAAAAATCATATAAGCTTCTCTAACATGCAGATTACTCCTGGTGCCCCAGTATTTGTGAGCTTATCCACTATAATGAAAGGACGGTTCAGTCGCAATGAAATTTCTCACCAGAGCCCGTCGTTCTATTGCCTCCGCGCTTCTGCTGGCACTGCTTCTGATGCTGAGCATCACCGGGGTAGCCAGTGCTTCCTCTCCAGCTCCTACAGATGTGGCACATTGTCTTGCGGCAGCCCCAGCTACCCAGACGGTGGGAGTGAATCAGCTTGCCAGAGTGCAAATCACGGTGATTTGTGTTCCCCACGCCCTTAGATCCTTTGTCGATGTCGCGTGGGGGGATCAGACAGTCAGCGAGTATCCCCTTTGTGTGGATGTCTGCCCAGTCCCTCCGATTGTGGTCAACGCGACACATAGTTATGCAAAGGTCGGTTTTTTCCATCCCAATATTTGTGTCGTTCCCTCCCCTCTTGGTGCCGTTCCCGACTGTGTCCAGGTTGAAGTTATTGTCATCCAGCTAGCCAGCTAGCTTGAAATAGCCTATGGGACATAGATGACTTTTTCCTAAAAATACGATCTTTTTCATCAGACGGCGTAGCTATTTCTAGCCACGCCGTCACTGTCCTCACTACTTCTCGCCAATAACCGCCACGTTCGTATACTGTCGGGAATCCGGCCCGCGTTCCTGGCGCACGTCCTTAAATCCTACTTGCTGCATACCCGGTATCACCCGCTCTTCGAGCATTGACTGAAATGACGACCAGACCTCTACCTCGCCCCGCTCATTGATTTTTCCGGTGCAAAGCGTGATGACTGCCCTTCCACCGGGCTTGAGGACGCGATACAGCTCGCTAAATGCCTGTAGAGACTCTGACCAGAAATACACGGTGTGGATGGTCATGATCTTGTCAAATTGTTGATCCTCAAAAGGGAGAGCAGTAATGCTGCCTTGCGATAACATGACGCGTCCGGCCCTCGCCGCCTGCGCGTTGCGTCTCCTCGCCACTCGCACCATATCCTCCGAAAGATCGATTCCCATGACATGCCCTTCACAGGCTTGCGCAGCCGCCAGCTTGATGCCCTGCCCGGCGCCGAAACCAATCTCCAGCACTGTATCTGTGGGCTGTATATCCAGAAGATCAACGGTCCAGGTCGTCTCTGGCCTGTGCTGGCGCCCCATCCGCTCGCCGACCAGCCATCCCACAATGCCATCCGGGCAACGGTGCTGCCGATCCCACATATCTGCAAGCTGCTGCTTTACCTTCATTGCATCCTCCATGAAAATATGTTCTAATCAAAGTATACCACAACAGTCGCGAAGAGGCCAGTTTGCGGGATAAATGCTGCAACTGTTATGATAAAATAGTCTCAATTGCGCTAAAATATCTCAAAGGAAAAACCTATGACCACCTATATTGCCATTCCCGAGCCGGCCACGCCTGCATGGCTCACAGCCGTTTTTCGCCAGTCGGGACTGCTGCGACAGGGAGAGGTGACGGCTGTCGAGCAAAATACGATGGGTGCATTTAATTCCGAAACCCATCGCCTTGTCCTTCACTATTCTGCTAATGCAGATCCTGGGCTGCCAGCAAGCCTGATTTTAAAACGAAACAATGAAAGTGAGAGGGGAAAAGAGGCGGGCGCAGATGAGGTAAAATTCTATCAGGTTGCGGCTTCGCTGCCGGATCACCCTCCGATCCTTATTCCCTGTTATGCTGCCGCTTATGATGAGGCGAGCGGCAATTCGTATCTGCTCTTGCAGGATCTTTCAGAAACCCATCAACCTCCCGTCACCCGCGACCAGCAGATCAGCATCAAAGACGCTGTCCCTTCCGCTCTGCATATAGAGCTGGTTGTTGACGCGCTTGCCCAACTGCATGCTTACTGGTGGGAGCATCCCCTGCTGCATACAGCAACATTCGAGGTCGGCTACTGGTCTCGCAACGAAGAACGCTTTGGACTCTATCTACAGCGACGCACAAACTCCTGGAAGCGCGTTATTGAGCGTGAGGAAGCGTGGTTTCCGGCTGATTTGCGCCAGCTATACGAGCAAATTTTTGCGAACTTGCACCGCCACTGGGAGCAATATATGGAGCCACATTTCCGCGCCCGCACGCATCTCACACTCACTCATGGAGATAGCTACTTTGCCAATTTTCTCTGTCCAAAGGAGTCCGCAACGGGTACGGCGTACTTGCTAGATTGGCAGTCGGCCAGTTTCGATCTCACAGGGTATGACCTTGTCAATTTGATCGCGCCCTTCTGGACCTCTGAGCAGCGCCATGAGGAACAACGTGAAGATAACATCCTGCGGCGCTATTATAGCGTATTACAGGCGCAAGGGGTAACTGGCTACTCGTGGGATGATCTCATCACGGACTATCGAGCAAGCCTTGTTGACTGGCTACTTGTACCTATTCAGGACGCCGCCGATGGCTCGCCCAACGATTACTGGTGGCCCAAGATGCAGTGCCTGGTGGCAGCTTTTCGAGACTGGCGCTGCGAGGAGCTTTTGTGATACGCGGGCGGTGCCCACTGAAGACGAGGCAAAACATTGCTTTCCCATTCTCCCGCTTTCTATTGTAGAATAGAAGCATGTTTTCTAGCGAGCTAGAAACTTTCTCCCCCAGGAGAGGAAAGGAAAAAACATGGGTTTACTTGATGGAAAAGTCGCTATTTTGACAGGATCTGGGCGGGGCATCGGGGCTGCGACAGCAAAACTATTTGCCGAGCATGGGGCCGCCGTGGTCGTGAGCGACCTCGATCCCGCTCCAGCAGAGGAGACCGCTACGACTATTCGCAATGCTGGTGGAAAAGCCATCGTCGTTCCTGGCGATGTCACTAACCCGGCATTCCCCAAACAGCTTATTTCAGCAACGCTCGACACCTTCGGCGGTTTTGATATTATCGTCAACAACGCTGGCTACACCTGGGACGCCGTGATCCAGAACATGACCGATAAGCAGTGGTACGCCATGATCGATGTTCACCTCACCGCCCCTTTTCGTATCTTACGCGAGGCCGCCACATATATCAGAGATGCATCGAAACGCGAGCAAGCAGCCAATGGACGTGCCAACGCTCGTAAGATTGTGAATGTCTCCTCTGTTTCGGGCGTCTATGGGAACGCCGGACAGGTGAACTACTCAGCGGCCAAAGCAGGAATTGTAGGGGTAACGCTGACCCTGGCCAAAGAATGGGGGCGATATAATGTTCAGGCAAACGCCGTCTGCTATGGCTTTATTGATACACGGCTCACAGCAGCGAAAGAGAGCGCGGAGAAGATTGAGCGCGACGGTGAAGAGATCGCTCTGGGCGTACCCGACGCCATGCGATCAATGGCGCCGATGCTCATCCCGCTCGGTCGCCCGGGCACGCCTGAAGAGGCTGCCGGTCCTATGCTCTTCCTGGCTTCTTCCCTCTCGGATTATGTCTCCGGTCATGTGCTAGAAGTCACAGGCGGGCGAGCTGTGTGATAAGTCCACGCTGACAATCTTAACAGATGAGAAGGGCTTGCGGCTCCAGCAATAATCGCTGCGTTTCCAGGACTGGTGGGCGCGTCGGTTAGCAGGTAGGATATTGTGCAGACGGCTGGGCGCTATAATGCGCGTCCGGCTTCTGCCATCTCGCGGGCGGTGTTGGTCGTGATCATATCGACGCCGGCGGCGACCGCGCGGGCCAGGCGTTCGCGCCAGTGCGGCGTTCCAGCATCGAGCGTCCAGACATCAAGCATAACGCCTTCGCGATGAAACAGCTCTGCGGCATGAGCAACGCCATCGGCAAGCATCCGCTCAAAGGCATCCAGCCGCAGGTGGGCTTCGCGTAAGCCCGATACCAGTCGCAGAATACCGCCCAGTCGGTCGGAGAGGTAGTCATCCACGGATGTCAGCCGCCACCAGGCCAGAGGGTGACGGTCAAGATAGCCGTAGGCGCCGCGCGGAAGTCTGGCATCGTGGTCTTCGGGCAGCCAGTCCAGGTAAGCGGCGGGATTAAAGCCTACCAGCAGGCTCGAATCAACGGTCAGCAGGCGGCGCAGGTTCCAGTCGGTGGAGCTGAAGATCACTCGATCCTTCACCGGTTGGGCCAGGCGAGCCAGTTCTTCAACGCGCGACCAGGGAAGTGGCTGTAGATCTTTCATATCCAACTCGATCAGCGTCGGAGATGGCATGCGGGCAATTGCGTCGGCAGCTTCGCTAAAGAGCATGGGCTGATGAGATGATGGCTCGCCCCGATGCGTCAAGCGCAGATCGCTCACCTCCTGGCGA
Source organism: Ktedonobacteraceae bacterium (assembly GCA_035650355.1). GTDB lineage: Bacteria > Chloroflexota > Ktedonobacteria > Ktedonobacterales > Ktedonobacteraceae > DASRHT01. Next base: position 21,450 of record DASRHT010000102.1, on the reverse strand, counting down.
GTCGTGTCGCGGAAAGAGCCGATGTCCTCGGCGTTGGAGAGAGCGCTGGCATCGTGAACAATCAGAAAATCGCTATCTTGCAGCATATAAAGATCGATCTCTGTACGAGCAACGGGCGCGCGTAAACATTCTTCAAGGGCTGCCAGCGAGTTTTCGGGATAGTCACCGCTCCAGAGACAACGGTGAACCTTGAGTTGTACCTCATGACCGGATGCCGTCTGGAAAAAGGAATCGGGATGAGGGGGCGAAGAAACATGAGCGAGCTTACCATTTTGACCTGTAGGCATGCTTTTTAATCTCCAAATGGGCAGAGTCAAATTTATAACTGGAGTATATGGCGCTCATAATGGGATGTCAAGTTAACGAAACGGATGGGTCCCTGTAGGAAAGAAAGGTACGAGCAATGATAAAAGAGGCGGCACTCCATACGTTAAAAACATTACTCCCCAAAGGACAGGTATTTACTGACCGGGCCTCTCTTGTGGCTTATGAAGTTGACGCTGGAGGAGATAAGGGCATGCCCGAGGGTGTGGTATTTCCGCGTACACCCGACGAGGTTGCCCGCGTAGTGTGCTGGGCGGCTGAACATAACGTCCCACTCGTCGCGCGGGGAGCTGGTACGGGGCTGTCTGGCGGAGCTGTAGCCGACAGAGGGGGGATCATCATCGAGTTTTCGCAGATGAATCAGGTTCTCGACGTTGACGTGGATGGGCGAAGCGCGGTCGTTGAGCCAGCTCTGATCAATCTACATCTGGATGAGCGCGTCAAAATGCACGGACTATACTTCCCACCAGATCCGGCAAGCCAGCGGGCCTCAACTATCGGGGGCAATGTGGCCGAAAACTCGGGCGGTCCGCACTGCTTCAAATACGGCGTCACCACCAACTACATCACCGGCATAGAGGTCGTCCTGGCCGATGGGCGGCACGCACGCGTGGGCGGTCATGCGCGGGACTATCCCGAGTACGATTTGTGCGGGTTGATTACCGGCAGCGAGGGCATGCTAGCGATCATGACCTCCATTATTGCGCGGCTGGTACGCAATCCTCCCGGGATCAGGACCATGCTCGCCGTCTTCGACTCCGTTGAGCAAGCGGGCGAGGCGGTCTCCGCCGTCATTGCGGCTGGTCTGGTACCCGCGACAATGGAGATGATGGATCAGAAGATCGTGAGTATTACCGAGCCGTTTGCGCACGCGGGCCTCCCACAGGATGCCGGTGCTGTGCTCATCATTGAAGTCGATGGCTATCCAGAAAGTCTGGACACCCAGGCGCAGGAAATCATCCACATCCTTCAGCGGCACGGCGGATACAATATGCGCACTGCCCGCGACGAGGAAGAGCGAGCGAAGATCTGGCTGGCGCGCAAGAGCGCCGCTGGAGCGATGGCGCATCTCAGTCGCGCTCTCTATACAGTAGATGTAACCGTTCCGCGTAGCCGCCTGGCTGAAATGCTGGCTGTGGTCAATCAAATCTGCGCGTCTCACGGCTTGCGCGTCGGCCACGTCTTCCATGCCGGTGATGGCAATCTTCACCCCATCATCCTTATCCCCAATCCACACGATCCCGAATTGATGGAACATGTCCACACGGCAGCCTGGGAACTGGTCAAATGCTGCATCGAGATGGATGGCAGCCTTTCAGGAGAGCATGGCGTCGGCACTGAAAAACGGCAATATATGCCTCTGATGCACAGCTCTGCTGAACTGCTGGCGATGTGGGATATCAAGCAAGCATTCGACCCCGCTAACATCCTCAATCCAGGGAAATTATTTCCTCTGCCACCTGAGAATGAGACAGGTCCTTTCGCAGGTTATAGCTTGTATCAACCAGCCGAGGCTCAAGCCGATAGCAAGCTATTACTCCAAGATAGCAAGCAATTCTCTTCAAAGAAAATATTTACTCCGGCAACGACAGAAGAGGCAGCTCAAGGGCTGCTCTCCCTGGCAAAATCAGGACATGCCGTTCGCATTAGCAACTCCAGGCCACAACAAAGCGAACCAACGCCAGCATGCCTTCTGCGCACCAATGAACTGAACGGGATCAAAATGTATGCGCCGGACGACCTGTACATTACGGTAGCAGCGGGAACGTCGTTGAGCGAAGTACAATCCTTCCTGGCTCAAGCTGGCTATCAAGTCGCGCTGGCAGCTCCCTGGCCGGATGCAACCATCGGGGGACTGGTTGCTGCCAACATCAACGCGCCCTTGCGTATACGTTACGGCTCGCTGCGTGACCTTGTGCTGTGCGCCACAGTCATATTGGCCGACGGTCGGATCATTCGCACAGGCCGTCCTATCGTCAAAAACGTGGCTGGCTACGACCTGACCAAAGCCTTCATCGGCTCGCATGGCACGCTGGGACTACTCACGGATATCACGCTCAAAATCGTCGCGCAACCCCGAACAAAGCGCACCTTGTTGATACCTGTTGATGATATGCGCTACGGCCTGATCTGGGCGAGGCAGCTCCTGTCACTGGCTCTAACCGCCTCAGCCCTTGTGCTGAGCAAAGGCTACTCAGGAACTGGCATACCGGAGAGCAACTACATACTGGCCTACACTGCTGAAGGCTTGCCCGAAGATGTCCAGGCGGAACTGTCCCAGGTTCGCCAGACCTTACAGGCGGCGGGGGCGCCTGAGCCGGTCGAGAGCGAATCGATCAGCGGCACCGATATCTGGGTGGAGACGTTGAGAAGCGGACTCGGCGCATCCCTGCAAGTGCGCGTGGGCATCCCTGTTAGAGAGCTGCCAGCTTACGTGCAAGATCAAGCGCAGGTCCTGAACGAAGGCAATTTTATCGCCGATATCGGCAACGGTCTAGTTTATGCGCTCAATGAGTGTATAACAGTGCAAGATGCTCAAACATGGCTGGGAAAGCTGAGAAGGCCCGCCCTGGCTATCGAAGGCTATGCCAGTATTATGGACGCACCCATATTGCTACAAGGGAAGCTTGATCGTTGGGGCTATCAACCTCAGGCGCTGGACATAATGAGACGGTTGAAAGCTCGCTGGGACCCCGATGGTATCCTAAACAGAGGAGAATTTATCGTATAGGAAGATCAGGGTACCTGTAAGGGTACCCTGAGTTGTTTAGAACTGGACCGACTCTGCTTTTCCTTCGAGGCTCACCTCGTGATAAAGCTCTCTAGCCCCCTTTTGCAGTGGCTGGACGCCGACGAGATGCTTCGTGACGACGGCCAGTGTCTTAATGTGCTGTTGCTGTGCCCCAGCGAGATTGACACTGGGCACCACCAGGGTAAGGGAAGTGGAACCTTGATCGACAGTTTTCATCAGGGAAACGCTGACCAGGGTGCCAAGCTCGCTATCCTGCGTGCGAATCTCATCGCCGGAAAAGCTATAGCTCTGTCCATTATCACGATAAACCAACTGAGGTTTGCCCGCGACGCTGGTCGTCGAATAGGTAATGTGGGTTTCATGCCCATGAAGCTCAAACAGATTAGGCTCTGCATTCTGCGACACCATAACTTACCACTCCTTTTTCAACATGCTAAATTACTAATCTCATCAGAATTTGCGGTATTCTCCCAGGCATCAGAGTCTGGAGAGATTATCCAGTGAAAAAACGCTCTACGCAGGCAAAATTCGCATAGCGATCTCTAGCGGCAAATTCCCCAACGTTATCCACAAAATAGAACATTTGTCCACATAGTTATCCACAATCCCTGTCTCTATTTCAGTATAAAAGGGGGGCGAAGTTTGGCGAGATGGTTTTTTGCATGGGTGGGAGGGATAAAATCCCCTCCACTCACATTTTGCGCCACAAATCATCGGCTGGACAGGAATCTCCATCAATATATTTCCGACGCATTATTTGACGTTTCTCACTATTTTATACTAATTGCTTTTCATACAGGATGACTTCAAGCTGCTGGTAGGTGGCTCTTCCGACTTCGCTGAAACCGTTTTTTTCGTAGAGTCGCTGGGCTGGAATCTGGAGGATGGAGGTATCAAGATGCAAGACCTGATAGCCGAGAGCGCGGGCGTGGGCCTCAAGTTCATCCAGAATGAGCTGACCATAACCGCGCCCTTGATAATCAGGATGAACGCGCATACGTTTGATCTCAGCCCGCTCCGAGCTAGTGCGCCTCAAAGCTCCCATTGCCACAATCAGACCGTCGCATTCGCCAACCAAAAATTCTCCCTGATTCTTGAGATACACTTCCTCGATAGCATTGATATCATTATCCCAGGGACCACGCCCCAGATAGGCCCCGGTCTGCTGAAGAACAAACGTATGGAGATGTTCGACTGCTTCCTGATCGGCGGCAGTATAGCGGCGCAGAGTCAACATCAAGCGCTCCCTTTATTTTTCTTTAAACGCGATCTCTTTTTATTGTAGAGGAAATAAGTAGCCCCAGCAAGCAATCAGGGCCACGCTGCTCCTCCAGAAGCAAAAGATGAATACTGGAATTTTCCTCTTTCTTCTGTGCTTGCATGTGTAGTACACTATTATTTGCTAAAAGCGAAGGCATCAAGCACCCGGTATTCCGAAAGTAGGCTAACAAGGATGCTCATGAAATAGAAAAATACCTTACCGAGTTGGGAACAGAGCTAAAAAAACGTGGCGTCAAGAAGCCTGTTCGTATAATGATTACTAGGAGGAGCTTACATGCTGCTCTTAAAAAATGTGGTTCGAACCACAAATAATATTGATATTTTCTGGCTCGAAGAGGACGCACTCCAATTAAGAATTGATGGTTTTCCTGAAGAAAGACCCAGCAAAATGAAGCCTGAAACGATAAAGTTACTAGCACAAATGCATGAAGAACTGATGCGGGACTCTTCGACATCACCTAGACCGCTTGAAACGATCAGATGGGCTTATCAGCAAATTTGCTCAGGAGAGAACCCCTGGACAGGCTTAGGTAACTTTAGCCACGCATGGTATGGTTATGCAAAAGATAAACGAGTAGAGTTGGTCAAAGACCCTCTCATAAAGCCAGAAAAGGAGACAGAATATACCAGGCGTTGGGGAACCTTCTGTGCCGCTTCTGTCGAATTTCTTTGTGAACGCTATCAAGTTCCTTGCCCTGATTGGGTTCACGAACCCTATTACACCTTAGAGGCTCCCTGGTGGCATACAAAGCAGGCCGATAGTCCCTCTATACGCGAAGAACTAACAAAAATCACGCCACCGCCTTTTGCACGACGAAATATCTTCTGTACGAACCGTCTTTTCCAGAACAAATACGAGATGTTTGAATGGACTCAAGAGGCAAGGGCTAAGGGCATAACGGACCCTGGCGCGATCTGGTGCTACGCTCGTGATAAAGCAATTAGCGTTCATGGGGCGTAGTATTAGCTCAAATTACAATTAAAGATGCTTGAACTTCTGATTAAGCTATGTTATAAAAGAAGAGATATAATGAGATACAGATAATATGTGGAAAGGAAATCTAATGGAAAAGAAGCCCCGTAAATCGTCCTGTAGAGCCAGTTCACGCCCACCGGAACTACTGCTTAACTTGGACTCTTATTTGTTCACAAAACAAAAATCAGTTGTTCTCAGACACCTCCTCAAGCAATACACCAGCATACTGCCGTTGCTGTCGATACTGACGGTATTGTTCAGCCCACTCCCATTTGTTCGCGTAGATGTCTCCCCCACAAAAAACGTTACGACATCTAAACTCTTCCGGCGTCGTTTGGAGCAACCAGGATTTAGCAGGCTCATGAAGATCAAAAAACCACGGCTCAGATAATCTATACTTCAAATCATGTACCCATTCTGGACAAGGTACTTCGTACTTGTTACAAAACCACTCAACCGAAGCCGCACAAAACACCGCCCATCGGTGCTGATAAAGAGATTGCTCATCGTACGCAGGCAGAGGCTCAGCCACTAACGCCTCACGCCGATCTTTAGCATAGGCATACCAGTAATTCATAAAGTTACCCAACGCTGTCCAATCCCGCTCACCAGCACAAATCTGTTGAAACGCAATGCTCATAGTCTGTAACTGGTCCCTTTTCATGAAAAGCAGCCCCTCTCTTTTGATCTTAACTTTAGCCCCATTATATCAGATATATGGAATAATCAATGGGGAATGGGGAAGCGGAACCATTCCCCACTAACAGCTATCCGAAGTATCTATCTAACTTCTCAGCAATATGACTCATATGCTGAAGATCTCGACTAATATACCTATCAATGATCTTCTGTGCTTTATCACGCGTGTTAACACGAAGCTGCTTGCAGAGAGCATCAATATCAGCCCTATCTTTCCTACGGCTAGCCACAAACTTATGTGCTAGAATAAAATCTTTCGGAGGAAGGTACACATGTATCGGCCCGAACTTTTTCCACCGCTTCATTTTCGGCAAACCAGCTTCACGCACAAAATCACTGCCTGTCACATTTAGCCAGGATGGCCCCAGGTTCTCACGATCTCCTATAGCCTGAACTGCTTCCTCAAAAAGCCAGTAAGTCTCTGAGTCTACATGGAACGCTGGGGAAACCCATACAGCATCAATATCCCCAGTCACATCCCTATTTTTTATTTGCGTAAGCATATACCCTCCCCCAATCATAAGCAACTGAATGGGTTCACGCAAACTCATGCCCTCTAACTCCTTACCAACCAGCTTCAGGTAAACCAGGATATCCTTAGCATCCATACTCACCCCCCATTCAGCTACTCATTCCAGTAGCCAGTACCAAAGGTTTCATCAATAGATGGCTTGTCATCATTTTTTAACGGATAATACCGCTCATGCGGCTTACGCAAATATTCAGACGTGAGAGAAGCATAATGATTAGTCACAGTCAAAGTAGTATGACCCATTTGACGCTGAACCTCTAAAGGAGTAACCTTGTACCCTTGTCCACATCACTCAGACATAGCCCTACAAGCTCATTTAGTCGTATACCTGTATCAACGAACAACAAAAAGGCTTCCAGAGCCAATCTAGAAGCCGTTTTAAGTGGGCGACAAGGGATTCGAACCCCTGACCTACTGCGTGTAAACTAGTGGTTATCAGAACCCCTATAAATTAGCCTGTAGAGGCAACCCACGCCCACCGGAACTACTGCCTACTTTGGAGTCTTAGTTGTTCACAAACCAAAAATCAGTTGTTCTCAACACTCACCGTTTCAACGACTCCTAACACTACTACCACTTACTCCTACAAAAAGAGACAAGAATTATACTTCCCCATATAACTCTTCTATGCTATCATGGCATGGCATGAGAAGTTTCCAGATAAACGGAAAGATTGCAGAGGATAGTAACTATGGTACGCCGTTCCCAAATCGAGCAACATTTTTGCAATGAAAATCCACTAACAAGCGGATTAACTAGAGAGATGCTCTCTGCTGGAATAGAATACGTTTATAGCACTCTTGATACAATAGACGAAAAACTCCTTGAGAGAGATTCCCCTAGATTATCCGGTTTAGTTGAACTTGCAAACCTCTCTACTATTATAGGCAATCTTTTTAACATTGGTATTATCAAAGCATCCAATGGGGTTTTTGAACGTGCTGGACCCCATAAGTACCAGGATTTACGAACCACTGGAGTTAATCCAACTGCAACTAATATAGAAATTAAAGTGGCATTAGAAACCAATACCCCCAAGGGCCATTTACCCAAAGCTGGTTATTATCTAACATGTCGCTATGTTTTAGGAAACGCCGATGGACGCTATATCAAAGGACAGCGGGGCGAAGTAGTACTAATATGGGAACTTCGCTTTGGTGGCCTTGAACTACATCATTTTAATATTAGCAACACAGAGGGCGATTCCGGCAAAACAGCAGTGGTTAACAAGAGTGGAATGGAACAGTTAGAGGTGATCTACTTTAACGACGCCTACTGTCCATATGGTCCAAAAAGCCAGTACTTACGAAAAAAGAAAGAAAGCCCGATTAAGCAAATAGGCTTTCAGTTCTAACGCACCATTTATCTTGACCCTTTATAATGCCATTTAATTTTTATGGCATTATAAAGGAGTATCAGTTTTCATTCCCACTGCTCTAATACAGCATACGCAAGAGCTTTACCAAGCAATGGAGGAACAGCTTCACCAATCTGTTTAACGATCTCTGTACGGGAACCACAAAATTTAAAATTATCATCAAAACTCTGAAGCCGGGCTCCTTCTCTAGGTGTAAGAGCTCGGTTTTGTGTCGGATGAATACAGCGGTTTGAAGCTGGGTGAACAAAGTTCACAGTAATAGTACTAGAGGGTTCATCAGCATCTAGACGAGAATAACAAGTACTAAAGCCACTAGTAGTCAGTCCATCAGGCAAGGCCCACCTGTTCGTCCCTGCCTGACGAATAATCTCCAGCATTCGAGGGGTATGCTTTGTGGCTGAGTGAAGAGTGAGAGTTGCGCTATTTTTACGCCTTTCTTGCTCATAATCAGTAAGCTTCACATCACTGAGATACTCTGTAGAAGCCTCTCCAGCTTCTATAGGAGGTAAATCAGAAATAGCTTCGGCTACAGTTACAGCCAGAGGTAAATCTGACGTAAATAACAGCGGAGGAGCACTAGAAAGTCGTCCAGCCATACTTCGACCATTATAATGATGAGTCGGTAGAGGAAAGGACGACTTTCTAGTTCCTCGCCGAGCTAATAAAATAACACGTTCTCGTTTTTGCGGAACACCAAAACTAACAGCACTCAGCACATCAACATTGACGCTATATCCCAGAGCCTCGAAAGCCTGCTTTATTCCTTCCAAAATTTGGCCGCCTTTATGATGAAAAAGTCCTACAACATTCTCGAAGACGACAAATCGAGGCCGGAAGAAATCAACGAAAATCGTAAGTTGCTCAAAAAGGTTATTTCTTTGATCATCTTCATTGATCGAACGATAGGGTCGAATAGAGGAGAAACCCTGACATGGAGGACCTGCAATCACAACATCAATACCACCAGGCCCAACCCCTAATTTTTCCGCGATTTCTCTTACACGAATCTGACGAATATCCTGACAAACCGCATATGCATGTTGGTGATTAGCCGAAAAAGTTTTAACGCTCGATGATTTAATATCAACACCAAAAACAACCTCAAATTGACCGACTTGCGCAAAGCCATAAGAGAATCCACCTGTCCCGCAAAACAAATCTGCTACCTTCAAAGTCATACATCACCTCACAAACTAAATCCTATACCCCATCAATCCTGTCATTGACTTGAAAATGCTTTTTTGTGTTAACCGAACCTTGCAGAGCCTTTTTCCGTAACCGGTCCATTAGAAAGGTATCGCTTGGTAACACAGCACTTTTCGGGAGTGACGACAATCTTTTTAGAAATTGCTCAATAAAAGATAGTTCCTTTTTAGATATCTTCAAGTCATCGCTCCACATAATCAAATGCTTCATCTCTATTTCTAACGGAGATAAGTTCCGAGCAGTGGACCAACTTGCTAAAGACCTAAGCATTGCCTTAGAGACTTTATGCTCTTTGGATGCATCAAGTGCTGCTTGCCATAATCGTGTCCAAGGGCCTTCTGGAGGTGCGGGTAGTAATCCCTCAACGGCGGCCCGTCGAACAACACCCATAAATAGCTGTTCAACAGACTGCATCACACCAGAGCTTGTTCCCTGGCTTCGCATATATTCTACGAGGCGAAATCGGATAAACATTGGGTCGTCTACCACTTGAGTTGATAAGGAACCCCCTAATGCATCCTCAAGTTTTTGTTTCAACATCTCCAATTTCCGACGATGGACTTTCCCGTCAGAAGCACTAAGAACTTTTTCCAGATCTATAGGACCCATCATAGATCCAGATCTCCTTATCTTTTTTACTAATGTAAAGTATATTACGCACGAATCCATTTGTAAATTGCCGGTTCTAGAAGGAAAGACCCCTACTTTTCTTTCCTCTCCAAATCACCCCAAACTAGGCGTGTAATCACACTAACCAGCTTTATCTGCCCGCCTATATATCAAGACGAGCAGAATTCTTTTATAAAGCAAACAAGCAACTATTTTCTTACTCAGGAAACAGTTACTACCCTACTCCTTCCAATAACCACTACCAAACCCACCTTCCTCAGGCTTATTTTCGCTCCTCAAAGGCGAGTACTTCTCATGTGACCTACGCAAATGTTCAGACGTGAGAGAAGCATAATGATTAGTCATAGTCAAAGTAGTATGACCCATTTGACGCTGAACATCTAAAGGACTACGCCCCATAGCTAATTGTGTCGTTGCCATATAACGCCTGCATTGATGCGGAGAGACACGCTTACCAGTTATCTCCGTACGTTTTTTTAGCCTCTTAAAAAGCATGGAGACCCCCCAATAAGTAAGAGGCTCACCATCATCAGCCAGGAATACGGGGTCATCTCTACGAGCTTGCTCACCACGCGCTAAGATGGCTCTATGACTACTCAAGTACTGATGAAGCGGCTTAAAGCCATCACGGGAAACGGGTACTTGCTGCCACTTGTTACCCTTACGGTGAACCAAAAGCAACCGTGTACCCTTGTCCACATCACCCAGGCGCAACCCTACAAGCTCATTTAACCGTATGCCCGTATCAACGAACAAAGAAACTATAGCCCTGTTACGAGCAGTAAGAGCACGTCGAAGATCAGGCTTATTAATATCGCCCTCTTCACACGCAGCAAGCAGCCGCTTAATATCATCGTTGTCAAACGTCGGGACAAACTTTTTCTCTCTACGCGGAAGCTTAAAGCGAGGAGTAATAGGCTTATCAATCTTTTCTTCCCGTTCCAGCCAGTGACAGAAGGCAAGCAACGATTGACCATAGCTATAAATCGACTCATCACTAAGAGGCTTACCTCTATAGGTAGGAGTCTTTTTCAGGTAAGCCATCCAGCCCCGCAAGTGTTCAAGCTTTAAATCTTCAACATCAACAACATTATGGGCGACACTAAGCCAAGTTGAAAAGTATCGCAGACGTTGCTCATATGTCCTGAGTGTCTTAGGAGTGCAGTTATCCAACTCATGCAGTTCTAAGAACTCTTTTATAGCTTTTTGAAGTTCCATAGACACACCCCCTATCCCTCACTGGCAAGCCGTAAAACACGGGGAATATACTCAAACCGTATCACACGACTATGAACCCAGGCACTACCACACTTTACTGCAATCTTCACATCCCCCTTCCCAGTAATTTTGCACACTTTCCCTCTCCGCCAGCACCCAGGCGCCGCCAGAAACCACACTTGCATATCAACCCATCTACGCCGTAGTATCTCTAGTAACTCAGGAGAAGGAACCGGAAGATCATCCTCATGTACCAACACCCAGCTACTCTTTTGCTTTCCCTGCTTTCCCATCGGCCCACCTCCTTATGCTATCGCGTCACCTTCTCCACTGGTCCCAAATTGTATCCGCTTGCGCTGGACCTCCTGAGCAAAATCACGGTCAATCCGCTCTAAGTACGCTGGCCCCGCTTGCGCTATCCAATGCAGCACTAATGAAAGGTCCGTCATTTCTGTGGCGTACTCTTCACCCAGGTAGGCCGCCAGAGACGAGGCATAGCCCACAATCGCCTCTAACATGCGATCTACATTGCGGTCTCTATGCCGCTTGCGGACCACCCTGCCAAACTGCTCAGGACGCGCATGAGGCGATGAGAACGCCCCTTGTACCACTCTCCAAACAGGGTGTGTCGGCCACCGTGTCCGCCTTCTGTCATTGCCAGGAACCACGTAGCGCAGCCACCCAGGTAAGCCACCATCCTGCACACTCCCCACGCCATACGCCCACAGGAGCGGCAGCCGATCTAGCAGCACATAGACATCCTCGATGCCGTGAAACACCTCTTGCCCATCGACCTCTTGACACAGTTCATGCAGAGCCTCACGCTTGTACTTCAGTTCCACCCGCCACACACGCCCATCGGCTTCTGACCAGCCATTCGCCCGCCACAAATCCTCAAACCACTCTTTTCCCGACTTTTTTATTTCGCGGGACTTATCATAGATGGTCAGGGATAAGGCACCCCCACGCGAGAAATCCAGCCCCGTTTCTTGCAGCCCATAGGAATAGTCCGTTGCATCCGTGTTATAGCCCCAATCTGGCTCGACGTGACTGCGCCGCTTGAACGAGCGGGACACAAAATCCTGCTTTTTATCCAGCCGTTCTATTCCTTGCCAGCCCGCAATATCCACACATAAATCTACTGCCGAGGCTTGCAAGTACATCTCATCCTGAAAGAAAGCATCCACAAATTCCTGCACCAAGATCACCGCATGTAGCACGCCTTGAGACGACCAGAGAAAATCACTGTTGAAGCGTACCGCCCCTATCCCGTTCCACGACCCCGACGAGACATAGAGCGTGATATCGCGTGATTTGAGCATCCAGGGAAATTGTCCGTGTAACGCCCCGTTGGGTTGCATCAACAATGTCAAGCCATTAAAGGTGTAGGAGGTCGGAACCGCCTCACCAACCGCTTGTGCTGCCCGTTTCCATTCCTCCAATTGCACCCGCAGCGCGTTGTCAAGTTCTCGCTTGACCTTATTGCCCGCATGATCGGTATGATACGCATTGACCACCAGCGTATCCATGCCATGATTGACTGCTTTTTCTTTATCCATAGACACCTCACTTTCTTCCTATCCACCATCCATCCATTTCCCATAGAACCGCCTACGCTCTTTCCCCTTTGGACTTTTATAGGCGCGATATACTTGCCTCGCGCCTGTGGCGGCTGGTACGTCGTCCGTCCGACGGGGTGGAACCGGAGGCCCCACCGAGTCGGACGGCGCGTACAGCCGCACCCCCCACATCCTTGTACCACCCAGCCCCACCCATCAAGGAACCGCTACGCGGGAATTGGAAGCTGACGCAAACCGGAGGGAGCACTCCGGCGGGCTGGGAGGCGATGCCGCCCTTGACGCTGGCGGGGTAGGCACTGCGTGCCGAAAGCGACCTGGTACTGCATCGTAGCTCGTAGCCCAGCAGGTCGCTTTCGCACTTCGAGCGTACCCGCTGCGTCAAGGGTCGGGCCTGGCGGCATCGCTTGCTCTCCCAGCCCTTCGGGAGCCAACATCCTGCATAACGATGGAGCCTCCGGCGGGCCTCTGCTCTCAAGGATGCTCGTAGCCTGCGGCTCCACCCACCACCCAGCCGCAGCACCCGACCAGTACTACGGCTGGATAAACTCTCTACTAAGAAAACAACCGAGGGAACAGCCCCACCTCTTGGAGAAACCAGAGCGTAGCCGTGACCATCAACACCACATGTACGGCAAGCAACACCGCATGCAACGCCCTCAGAAACCGCCCTGTCTGCGCACTGCGTATCTCTCGAACAGAAAACAAAAACAACTTACACGCAAGGACCACCATCACAGGCAAAACCACCAATAAAATCACATGTCCCATAGGCACCTCCTATCCCCCTAACGGCTTGCCATCAGGCACTTAACTCTTCTTGCCCATACATACTGGCAATATCAATCACTTGACATAATTTCTGCTTTGCTTTGGCCTCCGTTTTCCGCACACTCTCAGGATGCTTCCCAAGCATCCCCGCCACATCAGACAAAGCATACTCACATCCAGCATGCTCCCCAAGCCCATAACGCAACCCAACCACCTCACGCTGCTTCTCCGTCAAACAGGTCAGTGCTTCTTGGAGGATGTTTTCAAGTTCCTGAGATCGTTCTCGATCAGCCACACATGCTTCTTGAAACAGGCTGACAAAGTTCACACAATCCTCTTCCTGATCCTCCAAAAGCAATTGCTGAATACTCCCCACTTGTTGCGCACGAAACCCCAACTCTGTTACCTCAAGGACTCTCTCTTGCGTCATTCCGAGCTTCTGCGCAATCTCAATCAGGGATGGCTCATGCCCCAGGCGCGTCTCTAAGTCCCGTTTCGCCGAGCATATCTTTTGCAACGCTTCATACACCCAGGCCGCCATACGCACCAATCCATCACGATCACGTATCGCATTGCGTATTGCTCCCTTGACACGGACGACCACGACAGCACAAAGCTGCTTTCCTGTTGTAAACTCAGCCTCATCAATTGCACGTACAAGCGCCACATTGCCCTCTTGCACGAGATCAAGAAAATCCATACTTTGGCACCAGCGTACATATCTTCGCGCAAGACTTGAGACCAACCCCTGATAGTTCTCGACCAGTTCTGAACGAGCGTGCTTCGCCAGACTGAGGACCCATTGATCCGGCTTTTCCTTCTTCCGTTCCGCTTTTGCCCGGACAATCCGTTGTACAAGGACCTCTTCCTCCTGCCTTGTCAATTTCTCGAACCAACGCACCTCACGCAAGTATTGGTCTTGTGCCATCAAAGAAGCATGTGGATTATATTGTTCCTGTCTGTATTCCATAGGCAGCCTCCTTGCAGTTGACAAGCTAGACCCCATCCAGGCATACTTGACATGAGGACCTAGCAACGCTAATCACGGGCTTAGAAACTCAAAAAAGCTAGTTAGGTGCTGCGAACACCCAACTAGCTTCTTTCATAATGGCTTGCCATTTCTGCCACCCCAGCCACAAACCCATCCCAGCAAGCACGACAACGGCCCTGGAACCGAACGACCAGATAGGTTGCCCGAAGTTCACGGCGACAATCGAGGCACTGAACGGAACACAGGCTAACGCGTGCATGGCGAACCTGTTTGCGCTCTTTTTTGTAGTGCGACCTTTTCCAACTCATGCGCGGCTCCTTCCCATGTCTAGCTATTAGACAACTATAGAATTCTAAAGAATTTCAAAGTATCCAATAGAATACAATAGTATTGTAACCGAGAACAACTACTTTTGTCAATACCAAAGACACCAAACTACCCATAAGTACCCAAACATGTTATAATATGCTAAAGCGAAGTTTTATACACCGGAGATAAAAATGGCAAAATCAGCTAAAGCCCCGCCGGGCTTCTATTCAGCAAAAGAGGTCATGCAAAAGCTAGGGATAGCAAACTCTACGCTGTATCACTATGTTGACACTGGAAAAATCAAGAAGGTGATAGAGCCAGGAAGAAAAGAAGGATACTACCTTAAATCTGAGGTTGACAAAATCTTACGGGAGAGAGAAATTTTTATACTCCAGTATGCAACCGATGCAACGACTTTTGAGAAGGCCCAGGAAGAAGATATTGAGGGTATCACCAACTTATGCATAGAGCTATTCGGCAAAAACGGCACGGCTAGCCATGAAAAACGCCTTGCCCGATTTCATACTAACCCCAATATCTTTTATACACTCAAACAAGAAAACCTGATCGTAGGATATGTAATGATAGCCCCTCTAAAACAGGAAGCCATCAACATAATTATGTCAGGTGCGGAGGAGTCAACATTCAGAACTGATATCCTAGCTCCCAAATACATCACCCAATTCAAGCCAGGAGAAGCCGACAATGTATTCGTTTCATTAGGAGTGCGTCAAGGTTTACCAAGAAGCAGGATATACGGAGCCAGGTTAGTATCTGGCACCATCGAAACATTAGAACAGTTCGCACGGAAGGGCATCACCATAAAAAAGCTTTATGGCACCAGTCACACACAGGACGGTATTAGACTAGCTAAAGGAATGGGCTTTAAGCAAGTAATACCTACCCTAGAAGATGATGATTTACAACGCTTTGAACTGGACCTCGAAACAACAAAAAACCCACTATTTAGCAAGTATCAGCGCATCGTAAAACGAATAATCAGTAAAGCAGAATAGAGGCAGTTGTTCTAGTGACACAGTTGTTCTCACGTCGGTTTCTTTGGAGACTTACAGATGATTAGCTCAGTTGAAAGAGGCAAACAAAAAGGCTTCCAGAGCCAGTCCAGAAGCCGTTTTAGGTGGGCGACAAGGGATTCGAACCCCTGACCTACTGCGTGTAAAGCAGCCGCTCTAACCAGCTGAGCTAGTCGCCCGCGATGTTGCCAGATAAAAATGGGCATCCTGCGTACTATACTACTTGGGATGCCGCCTCTGGGTGCCCTCGAGTGGACTCGAACCACCACGCCTTTCGGCACAGGCCCTCAACCTGCTGCGTATACCATTCCGCCACGAGGGCATTGCTTGCCAACGGATTACGCAACCATATTACACCTATCCCCCCGGTTTGTCAACGGGTTTATTGGCTCCATTGCGCCTTTTTTGAAGAGTTTTCTGGCGTTTCTCCTTGAGTGCAATGGACGCTTTTTCAGCTCCCCTTATACGCGGATAACAAGCCCTTCCTGGCACCCGGCGCACCTGCTGTAACAAAGGGATCGGGCACAAGCTGCGGTTCCTGCTCTCGCATAGCTTCAGCAGGTTGCCCGCTGGCTGCGTTTGTGACAGGAGTTTTGACTGCTGCACCCTTGCGTCCTAAGAGCGTGACTCGACGTAACCGCACCTCTGTAGTGCGCGATGACAGCGATAGATCTGTATCGGGGCTATATGACGCAACAGAAGCTACGGGCATAGGAGCCGTCGGCTGTAGCTCAACCGATGATGGCGATTGTCGAAGCAGTGGAGCCATCGGCGATAAATCCGTCAACGGTGATGAGACATAGGGACTTATTGGCTCAAACCACTGCACGACTCCATCTGAAGGAGTAATAGTTTTTAACGCAGGTGAGGCCGAACTTCCCATCTGGGCATGCCATGTGGTCAATGGAGTTCCCGACAGACCGATAGTTTGTCTTGTTCGTTTGCCCCATAGGAAGAGCAGCAGAGCAATTACCAGACCAAGCATGACCAGCATCATCTGGCCTATCCTGGCAACGAAAGATGAGGGCTGGGAGTTAGTGGCAGCCTGCACTTTTCTGGTCGTTTGAGATGGGCTATGCTGGCTTGTGGCAAAACCGGATTCGGGTTGAACCTGCACATGGCTGTGCGGAACAGGCTTTGGCTTCGCAGTCGGTATAGGCGTCGGTACAGGGGCCTCGCCTCGATAACGCAGCATCAGATTGACCACTTTGTTTGCCCAGTTGCCGGAGCTGGAGGTGCCCACGTAAGGATAGCTGATGGCATAGACCGTGGTCAGCCCACGGCTGGTATAGCGGCTTTTCACGACATTGAACCAGTCGCTAATACCGGCTGCATAGGATGGATAGACGGTATAGCCGTCTGCGGCAGCCGGGTAAGCCGGACGGGCGCGCACGCCACCAGGATTGTGATCAGCCCTCCCTACGCCGGCGGCCCCATCGTTTGTCTCAGTCCACCAGACGGCGAGCGCGAAGGCGTCGTCAATATTCGCCTGACGCGCGGCCTGCTCGATGACAGCGCCAGTGCCAGCCATCGGACTGCCTGCACGAGCCAGGATTGTGTTAACAGTAGCAGCGGGCAGAGAAGGGGAACCAATCACATTCGAGCCATCTGCTCTGGTACTATCATGCTGCTCTACTTGCCATACTATCGTCAAACTACCGGCGACCAGAACCAGTAACGTACTGATCAGCAGAAATACGTATGAACGCCGCTGTACAAGGACCGCTCGCATCTTCTCCATAAACAATCCTGATCTCTCATCATTACAACTTCACCATCTTTACTTCATTATACGCCTGCTTGTATGATTAAGGACGTAGCAGGATCGAAACTAGGTGAAAGAGTAATTGCATAATGGACCGTTCCGTACGTCAAAGTATATGTATGAACGGTCATGTCACATCGATATTTTTCTAAATTGTACCATGATATGTGATCTTGACGCAGGAAACACGTTTTTAATAGGTAGTATGTCCCACGGTGGTATGTTATACTGAGATGCACTTGTCAGATCAGGGCTATCAAGAGAAAAGATGGGGGGTTCGCTATTAGCCAGCACAGCGGTCAATGGAATACACAAACGGGACAATTGGACCGCCGCACCCTGCTTCACCGACGATACGTGATTCAGCGCATTATTGGGCAGGGTGGCATGGGAGCCGTGTATCAGGCAAAAGACCTGAAACGCCAGGGGATGATCTGCGCGATCAAAGAGATGAGCCTTTCGATGGTGCCGCCAGCGGAACGACCTCAGGCTATCCAGAATTTCAAGATCGAGGCCAAGATTTTATGGGGATTGAACCATCCAAATCTTCCCTCCTTCACCGGCTTTTTCGCCGAAAACCAGCGCTACTTCCTGGTCATGGAATATATCGACGGCTACACGCTTGAAGAGTTGCTTGAACGCAATAACGGTCCTTTTTCTGAGAGGCGCGTGCTCGGCTGGGCACGGCAACTTTGCGACGTGCTGGAATATTTGCACAGCCAGAGCCCGCCGATCATCTTTCGCGATATGAAGCCCGGCAACGTGATGTTAACGCGCAATGGACATATCAAGCTGATTGACTTCGGCATTGCCCGCTTCTTCCGTCCAACGGGGGCGCAGGACACGCAACTACTTGGAACGCCTGGATTCGCGCCGCCAGAGCAGTATGGCAAGGCCCAGACCGATGTACGTTCAGATATCTATTCATTGGCAATGACGCTCTTCCAGTTGTTGACCAATACACTCCCTGATACGGGTTTCGGTCTAAAGGACGTGCGTATTGTCAACCGGCAGATTTCGCCCGTTGTGGCGCGCGCTCTGGAGAAGGCGGCGGCCCTGGAGCAGGGGGAGCGATTCAGCACGATAGCGGAGTTTCGCAATGCGCTGCTGGGTTATGGCACGTTCGTCTTCGAGAATGGAGATGTGGCCACGACGCCGCACGAGCTGGCGGATCTCTGCGCTCGCTATCCCGAGGAAGCCTCGGACTATATCGCCTCTGGCGAAGTTGAGCTATGGCTGCAAGAAATAGGTGCCAGGGACCTGGCGCGGGCGGCAGAGCGCATACGCATGACTATTAGCGATCCAATGGAGGCCGTCGAACGATTTTTAAAGACTGCGATGGGTCCCAATGCTCGCATACGCAATTCCACCATGCCAAAAACTCCAGGAGCCAGTTCGACTGGCGCGCAGCCAGCAATCAAATCAGGTTCATCTCATAGCAGCTTTAGCTGGCTTACACGCAAAGCGCCGTCTCCGATCCAGGTCAGTCCGCGCACACTTGATTATGGAGAGGTCTATCCAGGCATTTCCGCCCCATTGACCATCACTATCACGGGCGATCAAGGGCTGCTTGTGAGTGGAACCATCCAGCCCTCTCATCACTGGATACTGGTTGACCAGACCCACTTTGATGGTATGAGCACGATTGTCAATGTGCGCATCAATAGCACACAATTGCGCGGCGCTACCCATTACACCGGCGCGATAGCGATCACACCTGATAATGACGGGAAAGAGATCGTGGTCACGGCGGAAGTTGACGTGCTTGGCTATGCAACCAAAGGGAATAAGGTGAATCGCAGAGGGAAAACGGTCGGGGCTGATCTGGATGACGATGACGATGACGATGCGCTGACAATGGGAAGCCAGGTGATGATGCCGCCAGGAACTAAAACGGTTGCGGCGACAAACCAGAAAAATTATTATGATATTACAGCTTTGCCTCCCACGGTAAAGACGCGAGATAGCGAGCATAAAGCTAAATATGGTCAGCCTGGAGCAAGCGACATTTCTCAAGGCTGGGACCCCTTACAGGCCACACCACAGCAACGTGTGTGGCAACAGCGCGGGCTGGCTTTTGCCGCCGCGCTTATGGCTGCCAGCCTGATCTATACGTTACTGACACAGCTTCAACAAACACCACCACTCCCTCCCAGTCCCTGGTTCGTTCTTGTGCTTACCGGCATAGTGCCAGCAGCCACGCTGGGCGCGCTCCTGGTTAATGGCAGCGGAGCGCGATCTTTTAAAGAGTGGCTTAATCGCGTCTGCACCGGTATGGGAGGCGCTCTTGCTATCATGGCGCTTGTCAAATTTATCTGGCAACTTTTCTTCCATGACAGCCTCCCCTTGCTCCAACTCGTCCTGATGCTTACAGTAGCCTCGCTGGGAGCAACGCTGGGGACCAATGCGAATGTGAGCCAGACTATCATTCAGAGGACCGAGCAGGCATTAATACGCATGCGTGGCGTTGTTATCACCGTTGCAGTGATTATTGGCGGCATACTTGGCTATTTTCTGACGGCGGGGCTGGCTTTAGATTGCTTTACTCCTTTTGGTATATTGATAGGGATCGGCGTGATGGTAGCTCTAGTATTGCGTGTGGATCAGCTAGTGAAACGCAATCGGCCTTAAATGTAGAAAGTACGCAAGTGAAGGAATATCCGTCGCCTCAACCCGACCTGATCGTCGTGCTTGGGCCGACCGCATCAGGTAAAAGCTCCCTGGGGATCGCCCTGGCTCGACATTTTCATGGTGAGATTATCTCTGCGGACTCGCGCCAGGTATACCGTGGCCTTGATGTAGGCACGGCTAAAGTCACTCCTGAAGAAAGAGCGCTCGTGCCGCATTATTTGCTGGACGTGGTTGATCCACAGGAAATCTACACCGTTGCGCAATACCAGCAGCAAGTCATCGCCGCCATTGATGATATCATAGGGCGTGGTCTCCAGCCGTTGCTTGTGGGGGGCTCGCCGCATTATATCCAGGCTGTTGTCGATCACCTTGATATACCCGCAGTGCCCCCGCAGTCGGAGCTGCGCATACAGCTAGAGCAGCGTCCTCTCGCCGCTCTCCTGTCGCAGCTTGAAGAGCTGGACCCGCAAAGCGCGGCGGTGATTGACCGCAGCAATCCGCGCCGCGTGATTCGCGCCCTTGAGGTCTGTCTCGTCACCGGCAAACCGTTTTCGCAACAACGCGGCGTAGCAGCTCCACTTTATCGCTGCTTCCTGCTGGGGATACATTGGCCGCGAGAAGTGCTTTACAGGCGCATTGACGAGCGAGTAGATGAGCGTATGCATCAGGGGATGGTAGACGAGGTGCGCCATCTTATCGAGCGGGGGATCGGCCACGAACGCTTAGAGGCGCTGGGGTTGGAGTACCGTTTTATCAGTCGCTGGCTGCGTGGCGAATATGGTAGCGAAGCCGAAATGGTGCAGCGCCTTAAATATGCCATTCACGACTTCACGCGGCGACAGCTCACATGGTTCCGCAAAGATGGACGCATCGTCTGGATCGAGGGCGGCGATACAATGGAGCAGGAAGCGACGAAAGTGGTGGAAGCATTTTTAAGACAACAATAACAAAGGCGGGTACCTTTCCTGGCACCCGCCTGATCACCTGTCCAACGGAGTACTCCTTTCTGGGGATACTACAATGGATAAGTTCACTTTCCGGTTTTGATGGCGGCATAACGACTGTCATTTTGATGACATTACGCAGGAATTGCTATTCCATCTGTCGTGTACTTTGTCCTTATGGGGCGCCATTCACCCGGGTCAGCCAATGGAGGATTTTCTGCGTTCTATCAAAGCGCCGCCTCTCCACTTCAGAAACCTCACCGCTAATAGCAATGTCCTCCTCTCATTTATTCTGTCTGGAAGGTTTCCCTCTCCTTTCATGTTGAGAGTATAAAACACAACTATCACGTCTAGATCACACGAGGGGGATTTTTTCACACAGAGACGTCACAGTGGTGTGCAAAGGGCAAATAAAATTCATCCAGGGCTATC
>DASRHT010000101.1:0-205993 GCA_035650355.1 Ktedonobacteraceae bacterium | reverse complement strand
ACTAAATGAACAAGCTAAACTGTCCCTCGTGAGCGGCTACGCATAATCAGGTTGTATATAAGGACAATGACGGCCAGAACCAACAGCAGATGAATGAGTCCACCTGCAATATGGAAGAGGAAGCCAAGCAACCACAATATCACGAGTACAACAACGACTCCCCAAAGAATTCCAAACATATTTTCACTCCTTTTCCTCTCTTCAAGCTGTTCCCAATAAACCACTCTCAAGGGACAGAAAAAAGCTTTTTGCTACCATTAGCACGAATCAATGAGCCAAATGGATGAAGGCTTACCGACTGGCTTCACTCAGGCAAGCTGCAAATGCCTTGTCAACCTCGGCGAACTGCTGTACTCTATATAAAGCAATCTTTATCGTTATTCTTGCTAGCATCCTGAAGGAGTATGATTTCATGTCTGCTCACACGCAGACAACGGCGTTAACGACCAATCAATCAGGGCTTGCCTCCGATACAGTGGTCATCGTCGTTGATAAGTTCAGCAAAAGTTACGGTTCCCACCGTGTTGTCGATAATTTACAATTCACCGTCCAGCGTGGAGAGGTCTTCGCACTCCTCGGACCCAACGGCGCAGGGAAAACAACAACCGTTGAAACGCTCGAAGGCTATCGTATACCCGATGATGGCGCGATCCGCGTTCTGGGGCTTGATCCCATTCGTGACGCTCACACCCTTAAACCGCAAATCGGCGTGATGTTACAGCAGGATGGCCTCTATCCTGCACTTACCACCCGCGAAGTCTTGCATCTTTTCGCGAGCTATTACGAGCACCCTCAGAACGTTGATGCCTTGCTTGAACGAGTCGGGTTAACTGCCTCGGCTAAAACGCGCTGCCGCAGGCTCTCAGGCGGCCAGAAACGCCGTCTCGCTCTGGCTGTCGCGCTGGTTGGCAATCCCGCGCTTGTTTTTCTGGATGAACCCACTTCTGGCATGGACCCACAGGCTCGCCTCGCGACCTGGGAGATTATCCGCGACCTCAAGAGCAAGGAAGTAACGGTGCTGCTCACCACGCATCTGATGGATGAAGCCGAACGGCTGGCTGACCGCGTTGCTATCATTGATCACGGGCGACTCATTGCGCTCGATACGCCCGCTACTATGACTGGCGTGAAGAACGCTCATATGGTGCGTTTTGTTGCGCCCACGGGGCTGGATTGCCACCAACTGGCGGCGTTACCCTCCGCGCTTAAAGCGGAAGAGGTGCGACCGGGCAGCTACGTCATCGAGACAGAGGCCGGCGATACCATGCCAACCTTCCTGGCTGAATTGACAGCATGGCT
Organism: Ktedonobacteraceae bacterium; assembly: GCA_035650355.1. GTDB lineage: Bacteria > Chloroflexota > Ktedonobacteria > Ktedonobacterales > Ktedonobacteraceae > DASRHT01. The sequence continues at coordinate 204,694 of DASRHT010000101.1, read as the reverse complement.
ACGCGACCAGCACATCACCCTCTCTGAACTCCGCGTAGGACACGGCTCGCTGGAAGAGTTATTCCTGCGCTTGACAGGATCGGAGGTGAGAGAATAATGGCAACACAAACGACCAGCACGCTCAATCATAAAACGGACAACAGCAAAGCAGCCTCGCTGGCCCGTCAGGTAGCCGCGCAGGCTCGCTATGAGCTGGTGCTCACATCAAGGCGCGGCGAAAATGTCCTGGTCACGCTGATTATCCCTGTCGTGCTATTGATCTTCTTTATGTCGATTAACGTCATTCCTTCAATTAATGGGAGCGCCATTCGCTTTCTGCTGCCGGGCATTCTGGCGGTAGCGATTATGGCGGCGGGGATGGTGAATCTGGGTATTGCCACGGCATACGAACGGTACTATGGAGTATTAAAGCGCCTGGGCAGCTCTCCTCTGCCACGTAGCGGACTGATCATAGCCAAAGTGATCTCTATTCTCATTCTTGAGGCGATACAGGTCTTGCTGCTGGCCGGAGTTGCGGCCATATTCTATAGCTGGAGACCCGCGGGTTCGCCGCTGCTGGCCCTGCTTATTATAGCCCTGGGCACAGTAACCTTTTCAGCACTAGGACTGGCGATGGCCGGGGCATTACGCGCTGAAATGACGCTGGCGGCTGCCAACGCGCTCTTTTTGATCTTTATTATGCTGGGCGGCGGTATTCTCCCTCTCAGCCATTTGCCAGCGCCCCTGGCGGCTCTGGCGCAACTGCTGCCGGCAGCCGCGCTCACTCAGACGCTTCAGGCGACCATGAGCAACGGTGTACCGTTCCCAACCTTTTCGCTGATCGTGCTGGTGGCGTGGGCGGTTGTTATCCTGCTGGTTGCTATCCGCACGTTCAGATGGGAGTAAGGAGCTTGCAGCATCTACGTGTTGGATTGCCACACCCATTGTTCGGGACAGGTATAATCCAACACGGCTGGTTGACCGCTATTGAGGGAAGAGACGATAAACTGTGGAATATTACTATGTTGGAGATGGTTTTGCCTATCGGGTAAGATGACAGAAATACCATCCAACTCATGCACCTGGGCAATCAGTTCATGGAATGTGCCAACCTGGGCAATAATAATTTCTACGCTGAAATCTACGGTCCGCATCTGCACATTATAGCTGAGCAGGTGAGGAATGATCGTATCACTGGCCGGGCGAAACGGGTCATGAAATGTGTAGTCAGTTTTATAAGGACTGTCCGGCAAGGCATGGGCAAAGGCCATCGCTTCCGTGCATAGATGATATTTGTAGGCGCTGTTTGGTATACGGATCAGGCCAGAGTGAGGAGCTAGCCCTGGGGGGAGCGAAATGACATACTGGCGAATAGCAATGAGCATAGTAGCACTTACGACGACAATAGCCAGGGTCAGGAGCAGCCAGCGTTTCATTTTTTGTCTCCTCCAGGATACCTGATCGCGCTAAAAATGATGGAAAAAATGGTTTTGTGGCATCAATCATGCACAGCGTTAGTAGTTGGTTGCTCTTCCTCCGTTCCTTCGGGCTCCTCTTCAAGTTCTGGCGTCTGTAATTGCCAGATTGTAATTAGAAACATTACCAGGATAGTCGCATGGAGCACGGTACACCATGCACAGACAGTATGCAATTGTACTATTTCGATGTAGATCAGGTAGAAGACGGTGAGCATTCCCAGCGCGGTCCAGGCAAACTCAGCAAGCAGAAGAGGACGTCGCTGCCATCTTGACCGCCAGCCTGCAAGCGCCAGAGCTGCGCCAACGCCACACCAGAAGAGGCCGGGGATAGTGATAGGGATCGTCGTGCCGGGCACAACCGAGTAAGCGCTGGAGAGCACACGCGCACAATCGATAAAGCCGCTTGTCGAACAGACCAGGGGCACATTCTCGTAATGCACGGCTGTCAGGTAAACGGCAACACCAATACCCAGTATAGACAGAAGCAGCAGCGCAACCTGTCCGCCCGAACGTCGAGTAGTTATCATTCAGCATTCCTCTTCTCGCATGCGTATAGCAGTAACAACATTGACAGCTATTACTTATGAAAAGTATATCTCTACTGCATAGGATATTCCCAATGTAAAGGCATGTCAATTATCACATATAAGGAGCAAAGGTCGGGATACGCATCTCTCGTTTTGCGTACCACGACCTTTGAGTAGTCATTTATGAGAGTGGACTTTAATCGGCCAGTGGCGGCGTCACCTGCTCCGCGAAATGGCAGGCAGCATAATGTTGGCGGCCTTCTTTGGCCTCAAAGACCGGTTCAACCTCTCGGCAAATGGATTGCGCCATCGGGCAACGGGTATGGAAACGGCAGCCCGTAGGGATATTAATTGGGCTGGGCAGGTCGCCAGCAAGAATGATGCGCTGACGCTTTTTCTCTATAGCAGGATCAGGGATGGGAACGGCGGAGAGCAATGCTTTCGTATAGGGATGTTTGGGAGCTGCGTACAATTCGTCACGATCCGATAGTTCGACAATCTTGCCCAGATACATCACGGCGATACGATCAGCTACATGACGGACCACGCTTAAATCATGCGAAACGAACAGATAGGTGAGATTGAACTGCCCTTGCAGGCGCTGCAAGAGGTTGAGCACCTGCGCGCGCACGGAGACGTCCAGAGCCGAAACAGGCTCATCAGCAATGATAAACTCAGGGTTGATCGAGAGCGCGCGCGCGACCGCGATTCTCTGGCGCTGCCCACCACTAAACTCGTGTGGATAGCGATCAATATACTCAGGGCGCAAACCTACCACGCGAAGCAGCTCTACAGTGCGGTCACGAATCTCCTGGCCTGATCCCATTTTATAAATAGCCATAGGCTCGGAGATCAATGAGCCGATGGTAAAGCGTGGATTGAGCGAGGCATAGGGGTCCTGGAAGACCATTTGCACACGCTGGCGCATTTTTCTCAATGGTTCGCCGCTTAATTTCGCCAGATCCTCATTATCGAAGAGAATCTCGCCCGATGTTGGCTTATAGAGCCGAACAATGGTGCGACCAATCGTCGTTTTGCCTGAGCCGCTTTCACCGACCAGGCCAAGCGTTTGCCCACGTTCGATGCTGAAGCTCACTCCATCGACCGCCCGTACATGACCCACCACACGTTGCAGAATGATACCTCTTGTTAAGGGGAAATGCATTTTGAGGTCACGCACATCAAGCAGTGTTTTGCTTGCAACCAATGTGTCTGCCATCTTCTTCTCCTTAAATCATGTGCGTTTTTATGACGTGTGAGGGACATGACTGGCCGCCGCCTCAAGGGCCGCGAGCTGGTCTGCCAGGCGTTTCTGGCGCCGCCGTTCGGCGTATGCCTGTTCTTTTTCGTTGGTTATATCCACCCAGCAGGCTTTGCGATGGGCCAGGTTGCCAGCAACTGGATCAAAGGCAGGCATGGTACGGCAGATGCCGCGGGCAAAGAAACAACGTGGCATAAAAGGGCAGCCGCTTGGAGGTCTCAAGAGATCTGGAGGAGCGCCTTCGATAGTTTTTAACTCATCGCTGCGCTTCTCATCCAACCGTGGTACCGAGCCCAGCAGCCCTACAGTGTAAGGGTGACGCGGATTGCTAAATAGCTCATCGGTTGGAGCTTCCTCGGCAATCTTGCCAGCATACATCACAATCACACGGTCCGCCATACCTGCCACCACCCCCAGGTCATGAGTGATGAGGATCAGAGCCGTTCCAAACTCGCTGCATACCCCGTTAATCAGTTCCAGAATCTGCGCCTGGACCGTGACGTCCAGCGCTGTCGTCGGCTCATCTGCGATCAACAGCTTGGGGTTACATGCCAGCGCCATAGCGATCATGACGCGCTGGCGCATGCCACCGCTAAACTGATGAGGGTAAGAATTAACTCGTTCCGCTGCGGCAGGGATACCCACTTGATCCAGCAGAGAAATGGCTCGTTTCCGCGCCTCGCCCTCCGCTAGTCTAAGATGAATACGCAGCCCTTCCGCAATTTGCCGCCCTACCGTCATCGTAGGATTTAGGCAGGTCATCGGATCTTGAAAGATCATCCCGATCCTGCCGCCGCGTATTTTACGCATGACGCTTTCTGGGGCATCGAGGAGGTCCTGTCCATCAAAGAAGATGCTACCGCCTGCGTATTCGCCGGGTGGTTGCGCGACGAGGCGCATAATGGAGAGGGCTGTGACGCTTTTCCCACAGCCACTTTCTCCCACAATCGCTACTTTCTCGCCTGGCTTGATCGCAAAGCTCACCCCATCGACTGCCCGCACGCGACCAGCCTTTGTCTTAAAGTAGGTCTTGAGATCCTGCACTTCGAGCAGATACTCTCCCAAGTTCGTAACTCCTTCTACAACAGATAATTTAACGCTCGGTCATGTAGGGATCGAGGGCATCGCGCAAGCCATCTCCCACCAGGTTGAAACTCAAGACGGTAAAGAAGATGAGCAGGCCAGGAACAAACACCAGCCAGGGAGCGGATTCATAGAGGCCCTGACCAAGTGATACCATATTTCCCCAGCTTGCCGAAGGGGGATGTAGACCAAAACCGAAGTAGCTCAATACCGATTCAAGAATGATGTTAGCGCCAACGAGCAGCGTTGCGCTCACAATGACCGCCCCCGCCGCATTTGGCAGGATATGGAGAAACATCAGACGGAAACTTTTGGCCCCAATGGTACGAGCAGCCAGAACATATTCTCGTTCTTTCAGCGCCAGAAACTCCCCGCGCACCAGACGTGCCACGTTCGTCCAGCCAAAAAAAGCAATCAGCAGGATGACAAAACGGGGCGAACCATCAGAGAAAGTGGCGGAGAGCACAAACAACAGCAGGTAGAGCGGGATTGCAAGAACGACATCCGTCAGACGCATCAAAACGTTATCAACTATGCCGCCATAAAAGCCGGCGAGGGACCCGATGCCAATTCCAAAAACGATGGAGACCAGCATAGAAGTAAGGCCCACTTCTAAGGAAACCTGACCACCGAACATGGCGCGGGCAAACTGGTCGCGCCCGAGATCGTCGGTACCAAAGGGATAGCGCAGTGATGGCCCCTGTAATGTATCGGAGACATGAATGATATCCGGCTGATTATGGCCGGTTATAAATGGGCCGAGAAAGCAGACCAGGATCAGGAGCACCAGAAAGGCCAGCCCTCCGATAGCCGCCCTGTTGCGAATGAAACGATCAAAGATGATCCTTCCCTGGCTACGGCGCTTCCGCACTAACTCCGGCGTCAGATCAAGAAAAGCCCCAAGCTCATCTTCCTGCGTTGGCGCAGTGTTGATCTTTTCAGATATATCCATATATTCTTTCTCCAACAGGTTATGAGTAGCGGATGCGCGGGTCCATCACGCCGTACAGAATATCTGCTATCAGGTTAAACATTATCACAAACGTTGCGCCGATTACCAGGATGGCCAGAAGTACTGGAAAATCGCGGCTCTCAAGCGAGTTGAAAAACAGTTGCCCCATCCCAGGCCAGGCAAAAATGCCTTCGGTAATGACTGCTCCGCCAGCTATACTGCCAAAATCAATCGCCACCACGGTGATCAGCGGGATCACCGCATTGCGTAGCGCGTGCTGGAATAGCATAGCCCTGGGGCTGACGCCTTTCGCTCGGGCAGTACGCATGTAATCCTGTTTCACTACGTCGATCATGCTCGAACGCATAAAACGACTCCAGCCCGCGACAAATAGCGTGGCCAGGGCCATCGTAGGCAATATCAGATGCAAACCCCGATCAAGCAGTCCGTTGAAAAAATCAAAGCTAAACCCCAAAGTTTGGGTACCAGAGACCGGCAGCCAGTGTAACTGCACCGCAAAAACGTCTTGCAGAAAGAGGCCGAGCAAGAAAGCTGGCATGGCAAGGCCAAAATACGAAAGCGCCGTCAGCGTATAATCAGTGGCGGAGTTTTGCCGTTGAGCAGAGAGCGAGCCCAACAAAACAGCCATTACCAGGGCAATGGAGAGCGCAGCCGCAAACAGCACTAACGTGTTGGGGAAGCGTTCGTTCAAAAGATCGGTAACAGGCTGCTTGGTTTGAAAGGAGAAGCCGAAATTACCAGTCAGCATATTTCCCAGCCATTTAATGTACTGCACCGGCAAGGGCTGATCCAGGCCAAAGCTGGCGCGAAGAGCTGCACGGCCAGCGGCATCCAGGTGCGGGTTAAAGATTACCTGCTCTGGCCCTCCTGGCATCGCGTGGATCAAAAGGAACACAAAGATAGAAAGCAGGAATAGTAGCGGTATAGCTTGCAGCAAACGTCGAATGATATATCGGCCCATATGCACCTCCGGTACTAAAAGGTGAGGATGTAATTTGCCCTTTATAGTGCAACACGAAACGACGCTTTGTCAATCTTATCCAGTGTAACATTTGTTGACGTAACGTCAACAATGGGTACACACAAAATATCTCTGGCAGGATATTTGCTAACACCCCACCAGAGACATTTACAGCGACACATCTAACACGACAGCGGGCTAGAGTTAGCGTCTACTAGAGGCTAACACTGTCCATTCGTACACCACCACTGCCAGACGTTGATCGTTTCCGAAGCGCCCTCGGGAGCGGGTGCGTAGTTGTGAGCCGTGGTTTTGGCAATGCCCAGGTCCGCCGGGCTATACAGCACCACAAATGGGAAGTCGGTAAGTTCAAGCTGGTGGATCTGATTGAAGGCCGCCTGACGCGCATTAGGATCAGCGGTCTGCTCCTCTGTATGGAGATATTGCTCCATCTGCTGGTTGCAGTAGAAGCTCCAGTTCTCACCATTCGTCCCCTGCTGTGAACAATCCAGCAGAGAGGCATCATCGCCATCGTACGTGTACGAATTCTCAAATTCCGCCAGGTCATGCTTGCCATTGGGCAAAAACGACCCAAAGTAGGTGCTGGCCGGGTAGTTCACGATGTTGATTTTGATACCAATGTCTTTGAAGTTGGACTGGATGATTTGCTCATCGTTCAGACGCCATTGCTTACCTGAAGTAGTCGAATAGGTGAATTCAAGGCGCTGACCATTCTTTGAGCGCACTCCATCAGGGCCTTTGACCCAACCATTCTGATCAAGCAAAGCATTGGCAGCGGTAGGATCGAATTTCGGACAGGGCGCATTGGCCTCGTAACCAGGAACAACCGACTTACCGTGGTCAGTACACAATGGAATGGCCTCTCCCAGACGGGCCACATTGATCAGTGCGCTGTGGTCAATTGCCATTGCCATCGCCTTACGCACTTCAAGATGTTGCCCCAAAATCGGGTTCTTGAGGTTGATAATCATCACCTCAAAGTTTGAGGCATTGGGGTTGACAGCCAGTTTGTAATTTGACAGGGTCTTGTAGGTATTGGTCTTGCTCACATCCAGGAACCAGGAAGATGTGATCGAGCCAGCCTGCAAGTCCTTGAGGATCGTATCTTCATTCGCTATCGGACGGAAGATGATCTTATCCAGATACGGCAGACCCGCGGATGCCTGGAAGTAATTCGGGTTGCGCACCACGGTGTAGTGATCACCAGGCACGCTCTCGCTCATCATGAAGGGGCCGCTGGTAACTGATGGATTCAGGTTATCTTTGGATTTTAAGATTGCATCAGGAGCCATGCTCTCAAAGTGATGCTTGGGCAGAGGCGCACCGGCACCATCCGTCCACAAGGCCAGGAATGGCGCATATGCAGACTTGAGATGGAAGGTAATCGTCAGTTTATCAGCAGAGATGTCATCCGAGGTAATCAGATTATACCCGACCGTGCTGGCTGCGCCGAACTTGGGATTGTCCCAGAGCCTCCAGGTGAAATCGAGGTCATCGGCATTAAGCGGCTGCCCATCGTTCCATTTCAACCCGGGACGGAGTTTGATCGTCCATGTCTTGAGATCCGCGCTCACTTCGCCATTGGCAAGCGTCGGAATTTCTGTTGCAATGTAAGGAGTGATCTTACCAGTATAATCACCAACAAATGGAGGGGTGTATAACGCCTGCTCCACCACTACGTCAAAAGTCTGGGCATCGCCATTAGGAATGAGCGAACCAGGCTCATTGGGAATGTCATCAATCCAGGTGCCACCCCTTACCGCCTTCTGCGTCTGCGGCTGCACGGGCGTGCCCTGCGCTCCACAGGCGCCGAGAACCAGGATCAACATAGACATTAATGAGAATGTCATCAAGAGGAATCTTGGTCTGGGTCTCTTGAACATCATGTCCTCCTCAGAAAATAATACACGCATTGAGGATCTGGTTTTCCTTTCCCTGGTAATACATGAAAAAGGAAACCACAGCGAGTGTCGGATTAGCAGCTTCCCACACCGCATATGCTACCAGCTCCAGCTCCCTCACATCCAAATGAGAACCCAGAGCCAGCACTACATGTACTACGTACATCCTTGACAACTTCTCACACAAAATCTCGCAGTTTTTCTATGCATCTTCCCACTTCCTCTATCCACTTTGCCATACATTCTCCATCATTTCCCCCATATACCTTTATACCTTCTCTATCGGCTTTTGTAATCTTCCCTCTCGCTTAAAGCTTACAGCAATTACGTTTGACTTTCTTAACTGAATGGCGCTATTTCACCAGTATATTTACCTAAACTCACCCACATCTTAACCAGATCATCACCTCTGGTCCTATGCCTATGTTACATAAAAGCCGATGGTTAAAGATAAAATAGACCTTTCAGGCAAAAAGCACAGGTTTTTACAGCAGAACAATTATTTTTCGTATATTACTATAGTAAAGATATTCTAATAAGTCATCGCTATTTGTAAAATATCAACTGCTAAATAAAGTTTACCATTATTGACATATTCCTTTCTATTTAAGTATCGTTAGGTTGAGGTGTGGGGATATAGATTTTTAGTTCACAAATTATTATCTAACCGGAGAGTGGCAGTGGAAACACCTCCTGGCCGCGTTGCCTATGTTCCACGTTACCAGCGCCTGTAATATCTACAGGTATGACGCCTCAAATGGCTACAGAGGGGAGCAAGAGTCATGTATAGTGAGAGCAACAAAGCTACTACTTGCGTTCATACAACCTTTACCACAATCTCCAAAGGAGCTTCTATGACAGGGGTTCCGGCACTTTCAAAAAACAGTCAACTACTACCAGTCGAATATTATACAGCTCAGCAGGAGCACTTACAACGCCGATCTGTCCCACTTTTAATCGAAAAACAAGCTGAGGCAACACCAGAGGCAATCGCGTTGGTTGCAGGGCACGAACGGCTAAGCTACCACGAGTTGAACCGGCGTGCCAATCAGTTAGCGCACTACCTGCGGACGCTTGGGGTGGGTCCAGAGACGCTGGTGGGATGCTGCATCGACCGCTCTCTGGACCTGGTGGTGGCATTACTGGGCATTCTCAAAGCGGGAGGAGCTTACGTGCCGCTAGATCCTACCTACCCACCCGAACGCCTCTCTTTTATGCTGAAAGATGCTCAGACGCCCGTGCTGGTTACCAAACATGATCTGATTAGTAGTTTTGATCCTCAGCATACACACAGTATCTGTCTGGATACCGATGCTGAAATGCTCGCTCAACAAAAAGAGACCGCGCCGGTTTCTATGATCAATCTGCATCATCTAGCCTACGTTATCTACACTTCTGGCTCTACCGGCCAGCCAAAGGGTGTGCAGATTACGCACAAAGGTCTGCTGAATCTCGTCCGCTGGCACAGGCGCGCCTTCGCTGTGACGGCTGCTGATAGAGCAACTCAGCTCACCAGCCCCGCTTTCGATGCAACGGGCTGGGAACTCTGGCCCTACCTTACACTGGGCGCACGCATCTACTTTCCAGACGAAGAGACGCGAGTTACTCCAACGGCCTTACGTGACTGGTTGATAGAGCAGGATATCACCATTACGTTCCTGCCAACGTTGTTAGCAGAAAGCGTGATGGCTCTGGACTGGCCTTCACCCATATCGCTACGCCTCTTGCTTACGGGAGCCGATAAGCTCCAGCACTACCCATCATCCGCACTGCCATTCACGCTTGTCAACAACTATGGCCCGACGGAAGCCACTGTAGTGACAACATCTGGCATCGTCTCGCCAACCGAACGGTCCGATACCCCGCCTTCGATTGGTCGCCCAATTGATCATGCACAAACGTATATCCTGGATGATTGCTTACAGCCAGTACCAATTGGCACGCCTGGAGAACTCTACATTGGCGGGGCCGGTCTGGCGCGCGGCTACCACAATCGTCCCGAACTGACGGCGGAGAAGTTCATTGCTCATCCTTTCAGCAAAGAGCCAGGAGCGCGTCTCTATAAAACAGGCGATCTGGCCCGTTTCTTGCCCAATGGTCAGCTTGCCTTTCTGGGACGTACCGATCACCAGATCAAAATCCGCGGCTTCCGCATCGAGCCGGATGAGATCGTGTCCAGGTTAAACTCCCATTCCGCTATCAAAATGAGCTTTGTCATGGCGCGCGAAGATACCCCCGGCGATAAACGCCTGGTTGCCTACATCGTCTCGGCTGAGGGGGCCTCTCTCTCCGTCAGTAACTTGCGCGCTACCCTGTCAGTACACCTGCCAGATTATATGCTGCCGACAGCTTTTGTGTTATTAGCAACACTGCCAACCACCCCCAACGGCAAAGTTGATCGTGATGCCTTACCAGCGCCGGATACCAGCAATACGCTGCGAGATGGAGTGATTGCCGAGCCGCGTACTCCTATTGAAGAGAAGATTGCCGCGATCATCGCCAGGCTTCTAGAGATCGAGCGCGTGGGAAGCGACGAAAACTTCTTTATGCTTGGCGGCCACTCTTTACTGGGAACGCAGGTCATCGCGCACATCGCCGAAACTTTTGGCGTTGATCTCCCTCTGCGTGTACTCTTCGATGCTCCAACCGTGCGCTCACTTTCTGCCGAGATTGAGCGGCTGATCTTGCTCAAATTGCAAGCGTTGAGCGACGAAGATGCTCTGCATATGCTGACTTCTGCGCCGAATATAAATAATGGCCGCCTCTCGGAAGAAACATACACACACTAAATCAACAGCGAGAAATGTAAATGCAACAGGGGTAAGAACGCTCCTGGCTGGAGGAATGAGTATGACGATCCATAGCAGTCAATCGGCACCAGGCAAACAACAGAAGATACTCAGCCTGTACCATCTGCTCGATCCAGATGTGCTGGCGAACCCGTATCCACTGTACCACCGCCTCCGCAGCGAGGACCCGGTTCATTGGGATCACTACCTGCATGCCTGGGTAGTGACGCGCTACGCCGATGTGGTAACGGTATTTCAGCGCTTCTCAGCCAACCGCACGCCCACCCCTGAGCAGTTGACAGCGCTGGGCCTCTCAGCGTTAACGCCGCTGGCTCAGGTGATGATCCACCAGATGCTTTTTCTGGACCCTCCTGCTCATAATCGCGTCCGTGGCCTGGCGTCGAAGGCATTTACCCCCCGGCGCGTAGAGAGCCTGCGCTCGCATATCCAGGATATCACCAATAGCCTGCTGGATGCCGTTCAGGACAAAGGCCAGATGGACATCATTGCAGACCTGGCGTACCCACTGCCGGCTATCGTTACCGCCGAAATGCTGGGCGTACCCACTGCCGATTGGCCACAATTGACGGCTTGGTCCGCCGATTTCGCTCAGGTGCTCGGTAACTTCCAGCACAATCCAGATAGCGCCGCACGCGTGATAAGTAGCCTGGAACAGATGGTGGCCTATTTCCAGGCTGCCGTCAGCGAGCAACGCAAGCGCCCACGCGATGGGCTGATCAGCGCGTTCCTCGCCGCCGAGCAGGACGGAGATCGGCTAACGGAGGAAGAGGTCGTCGCCAACACGATTGTAACGATGGTTGGCGGTCAGGAAACCACGACCAATCTGATCGGGAACGGGATGCTCACGCTGTTGCGCCATAGGGATCAGCTCGAACTGCTGCAATCTGACTTCTCGCTGGTCCCCTCCGCCGTTGAAGAACTGCTGCGCTACGAGAGTCCCAGCCAGCATACGGCGCGACTGGCTCCCTATGATACGGAGCTTGGCGGCAAATCGATTCGCCAGCGTCAGGCGGTCATCGCAGTGATGGGTGCAGCGAACCGCGATCCAGAACGTTTCCCCGACCCCGACCGGCTTGATATCTGTCGGAAGGATAATCGCCATGTGGCGTTCGCCTGGGCCAGCCATTTCTGCTTTGGCGCGCCGTTAGCCCGCATTGAGGGTCAGATCGCCTTTGAGGCCATCCTGCGCCGCATGCCCAGGATACAACTGGCCCCCGGCCCCATCACATGGCGCGAAAATCTGGGCCTGCGCGGCCTGGTTGCCCTTCCTGTCACATTTGTATGAGTCTGGATGAGGGCAGGGGCCAGCCCTGCCCCTACAGGAGCGCATTTTCGTGATCATGCGGGCAGCCACGCGATCAATCGTGTAACGGAAGTTACGAATACACAAAAGGATGCGATGAATGTCAGATACAAGGGAACTCTCAGACGCCAAAAAGGCCTTGCTTGAAAAATATCTTCGCGGCGAGATCCAGGAGTCGCTGAAGACCACTAACGCTGTATCTCCGTCCAGTTCAATAGGAGTGGCGCAAAAACCCGATGGCATAACTGTCATCAATCCGGGAGGAACAAAACGTCCCTTCTTTTTTCTTCACGGCCACTGGGCTGGCAACGCCTTCTTCTGTTTCCCTCTGGCGCAGGGATTGGGCAACGATCAGCCATTTTACGCGCTGGACCCCTATCCCCTGGATCATTTACGCGTCCTGCCTTCTCTGGAAGAGATGGCTGCCGAGCATATCAAAGCCATCCGCAGCATTCAGCCCGCAGGCCCCTATCTCCTGGGCGGCTTTTGCAATGGAGGGCTGCTCGCCTATGAAATAGCCCGGCAACTTCATGCAGTAAAACAGAAGGTCGATCTGCTGGTACTGATAGATTCTATCCCTACACGCCTCACCGCACTTTGTACATTCATCCGTAATGCCGGTCAGGCGTTTGGCCTTATGCCAGATAAGCAACTGGACTGGTTTCTGCGCTTACAACACTTCTATCGGCACTGGCGCGACGGTAAAGCCGATGAATCAGTATTTCTGAAGCAGTTCGATCCAAGAATCGAGTCTCCTTTCCCGCCGCTGGGCATTTTACATAAAGAATATCCCGCGATGTTCATCTGGGCTACCGCGCACTATGTACCAGGCTTCTACCCTGGTAAAGTCACCCTCTTCTGGGATAGCGCGGAACCTGAGCGCAGCCAGTGGTGGCAACGGATGGCCGAGGGGAAAGATCAAGAGGTTGAGGTCTATCGTATTCCCGGCTCTCATTCAACCTGTAAAACAGATCACATCTCAGGCATGGCAGCACAACTGCGCACATGCCTGGATAAAGCTGGTCGGTAGGGGTGAGGGTAGGCGCAGGGTAGGCGCAAGGCACTGCCCCTACTGATGGTCGGTAGGCGCAGGGTAGGCGCAAGGCACTACCCCTACCGGTTGCTCAACTCGTCCATGTAGTCCGCCAGATTTATCGCATCCTCTTAATTTTAATCTAACAGGAGACTGTCATGGAAGAGATGCAATGTTTTCCATCTATCAGCGTCGTTATTCCAACCCGTAACGAAGCAGAGAATCTCTACTACATTCTGCCTCGCATCCCGACCGATGTCCACGAGGTCATTCTGGTAGATGGCCACTCGACCGATAACACCATTGCCGTGGCCCGGCAACTCCTACCGTCGATTCGCATTATCAGGCAGGTCTGGAAGGGCAAAGGCGATGCCGTTCGCGTGGGATTTACCGCCTGTACGGGCGATATCATTGTGATGCTGGATGGCGACGGCTCAACTGATCCCACGGAAATCCCGCGTTTTGTCGATGCTCTATTGGCAGGCGGCGATTTTGCCAAAGGTTCCCGCTTCATTGAGGGAGGTGGGAGCAGCGATATCACGCCACTACGGCAAATGGGCAATTATGCCCTCTGCGGCCTTACCAATCTGTTGTTCAGGCGACAGTTCAGCGATCTCTGCTACGGCTATAATGCCTTCTGGCGCTATTGCCTGGACTATACAGAGATCGATTGCGATGGCTTTGAGATCGAGACGCAGCTCAGCCTGCGTATGCATAAAGCCAATTTGCACATCGTTGAGGTTGCCAGTATGGAGCATCCACGCATTCACGGTCAAAGCAACTTACGCACATTCCGTGACGGCTGGCGCGTCCTGAAAACTATCCTGAAAGAGCGCAGCGTCGGTACAGCTTCGCCAGTAATCCAGTTGCTTAAAGCATGAGCATCGTCATCTATAGGTCATCATCCGTAACCAGTTCGTTCTTCTGCCATTTCATAGCAGCAACGGGAAGGAAAGGTTATCCATGCTCAACCGATATGAACAGAAAAAAGTGCCCATTTTGATGTATCACAGCATTTCAGAGCGCGCTGGTCCAAAATTTAAGCCGTTTACTATCTCGCCTGCTCTATTCACTCACCACATGGAGTACCTGCATCAGCATGGCTATACTCCTATCACGGTAACGGAATTTATCCAGGCGCGAGAACACGGGCTGCATGCTCTTCCCCGTCGCCCGGTGGTGTTGACGTTTGACGATGGCTTCGCCGACTTTTACACCCACGCATTTCCCATTCTTAAACAGCACAACTTTACGGCGACCCTCTATGTCACCACCGGCTATATCAACGATACCAGTCGCTGGCTCAGGCGCGAAGGCGAGACAACACGCTGCATGCTGACCTGGGATCAAGTGGTTGAGATCAGTAAAAGCGGCATCGAGTGCGGCGCGCATAGTCATACCCATCCCCAGCTCGACACCATCCCTTTGATTTCGGCCCGCTACGAAATCATGGGAAGCAAAATGATCCTGGAACAACACCTGAATCAACGGGTCACGACCTTTGCTTATCCCTATGGCTACTACACAGCTACGACACAGAAATTAGTACATGAAGCTGGCTATACGTCCGCATGTGCGGTTAAACATGCGATGAGTTCAGCTATGACGGAGGCTTTTGCGCTGGCACGCATTACCATTAGCTCCAATACGAATGTGGGAGCGCTGGCAGATCTGATTACCGGACGCAGACTCTCAGGCATCTCCGCGATGTATATGCAAGCCAGAACTCCCGTATGGCAGGCCGTGCGCCGCGCTTCCTCTCCAGTGACGCGCAGCCTGAAAGAGGGAGTATACGTACGATGATGATCTCTGTAATCATCTGCGCCTATACAAAAATTAGAAACTTTCTTTCAACACTGTAGGGGCAATCCCTTGCGGTTGCCCTGTTCAAAGCCTGTAAGGGCAATCCCTCGCGGTTGCCCTGTTCAAGAAAGGATTAGAGACCATCCATGATCCAAAGTCAGCTAGAACTAACTTTATCCCGGCCTCCGACCTTCGCGCCCGCTCGCATTCTCGAAATTGAGATCGGGCTGCCCCTGGCTGCTATCAGCGCCTTTGCCGAACAGAAAGGCGGACGCGATAAGTCTGGTCCCTACCAGCGCGCGCTCGCCATCGTTTTCCTGCATGATCGTCCTCTAGGCACTGTCGAGTTTCAGTTCAACGATAGCGGGATAAGCGCCCAGCAATGCGCCCGCCAGATCTGGCAAAAGCTTCACCATCAGATTAATGAGCATCTGCGCCAGGATGGTCTGCCTCCGATCACGACATTAGATAGCCAGGGCCTGCTCAGCAGCAACCTCCCTCCCTGTATACAGCAGCGCGAGCAGTTTCTGACTCACGCTCCCTTTGTGAGCATCGTGGTTCCTACCCATGATCGACCCGGGCCTCTTAAAGAGACGTTGCGCTCCCTGCTGGATTTACGCTATCCTCGTTATGAGATTCTCGTGGTGGATAATGCGCCCAGCAGCAACGCCACCTATCAATTGGTCCGCCAGACCTATGGCCACGCCTCTCAGATCCGCTATCTGCGAGAAGATATCCCCGGCGTCTCTCGCGCCCGCAACCTGGGTTTCGCCCAGGCGCAAGGAGAGATTATCGCCTTTACCGACGACGATGTGTCGGTCCATCCTAACTGGCTGACCGAGCTGGTTCGTGGCTTCGATGCGGCGGAAAAAGTGGGATGTGTTACCGGTTATCTCATGCCATTGGAGCTCGAAACGCCTGCTCAGTACTGGTGCGAAGAAAATAGAGGCACTCCCTGGTTCCAGGACAACCGTAGGGGCGGGGCTGGCTCTCGCCTTGCTGGCTGGCCTGCACGGCGTATTTTTGATGACTCAAGTCGCCACCAGCACCTCTACCGCATCGGCTTATTTGGTTGTGGCGCAAGCATGGCTTTCAAAGCATCGGCGCTGCGGAGCGCAGGCGGATTCGATCCGGCGCTTGGGGGCCGAGGTCCATCACGTTGCGGGCAAGATGTGGCAACGCTCTTTCGCATTCTGATGCATGGGTATAAAGTGGTGCATGAACCGGCTTCTCTGCTCTACCACCTGCACCGCCGCGAATACCATGCTCTGCGTCGCCAACTTTATAACTATGGCGTTGGTCTGACTGCTTACCTGACTAAAAATGTGCTGGATTATCCCCAGTTGCTGCTTGATCTGTGTACTAAAGTCCCCTACGACTTGTTGATCGCCAAACCCGATCAGAAACAGCCAAAATCGCTCTCTTATCCCAAAGAGCTGAGCAGCTTGCAGCTCAAAGGGATGCTCTATGGCCCCATTGCCTTCTTCCACAGTCGATGGATAGAACGCAAACAAGAGGAAAGCGAGCAGCATACATCTCCTCGCCTTCCGGCATTAGGAAAGATGAAACGTTGAAAACGCAGCTACATCAATGGGTCAAAACCAACAGCACGATGCTGTTTAATACTGGCTCGCTAGCCACAACCTCAGTGGTGACGTCGGTCCTCGGCTTCGCCTACTGGTGGCTGGCAGCGCAGAGATTTCCGCCCGCGGCAGTAGGATTTGCCTCGGCGGCAATCTCGGCCATGACGCTGATCGGGACGCTCTGCATCCTGGGCATGGGAACATTGCTGATCGGAGAGTTACCGCGCCAACGCGGCAAAGAACTATCTCTAATCAGCGCGTCCCTTATTCTGGTGGGAGGCGTGGCAGGTCTCGCGGGCATGCTCTTTGCCGCAATCGCGCCGTTGATCTCACCGAACTTCGGGCCGCTGAGATCAGATCCGCTCAATTTTGCTCTCTTTGCGGTCGGCGTTAGCCTGACCGCAATCTCGCTCGTCTTCGATCAAGCCCTGGTCGGTCTTTTGCGTAGCGATCTCCAGCTCTGGCGCAACGCCCTCTTCGCCGTCCTCAAACTGGTCGCGCTCTTCATGGGCGCAACCATGTTCTTTCACCCGCTGGGCATGGCAATTTACGCTACCTGGGCCTTCGGCAATATCATTTCGCTGGGCCTGCTTATTGGACTGGTAGTATACAGGCGCAAATGGCCAGGGCACTTTTTCCAGCCGGAATGGAGCCTGATGCGCCAGCTCAGAGCGGCTGCCATAGAACACCACATGCTCAATCTGGTGCTTCAGGCTCCCGCCCTCATTCTGCCGGTACTTGTTACGGTGCTGCTTTCAAATACAGCAAACGCCTGGTTCTACGTATCCTGGATGATCGCCAGCATCAGCACCCTGATCCCTTATGCCTTGACAACAGTACTTTACGCCACTAATGCTACTCAATCTGACACACTGGCACATAAAGTTCGCCTGACCTTATTCCTGGCTGTATTGCTTTGTGGGTTCATCACTGCCGTGCTATTACTGGCATCGCGGCAGGTGCTGGGGGTGTTCGGTCACAACTATGCCGAACAGTCTTTGTGGAGCATGCGCATCCTGGCGCTTGGCGTATTCCCCCGCCTGATCAAAGATCATTATGTTGCCATCAAACGCATTCATCGCCGTATATCACACGCCATCGTTCCCATGCTCATTGGTGGCCTGCTCGAATTGAGTATGGCGGCGCTGGGTGCGCACTTTGGTGGCCTGCTTGGCCTGGGCCTGGGCTACGTGCTTGCTCTATGCGCCGAAGCAATCTACGGGGCACGCACAGTCTATGATGCAGTTCGCTTCAAAACAAAGGAGGTGCAAGTCCAAGCAGGGCGGGGGCAAGCCCCGCCCCTACAGTCTGTCTCACCGTCTGAATAGATGATCACGATGATACGCTGATTATGGGTTTCACCCGAAAGGATAATCGACCACCTATGACACAAAGTAAACAGGAGATAATTTTATCCCGGCCTTCGGATTTCATGCCCACTCGCATCCTCGAAATTGAGATCGGGCTGCCCCTGGCCCCTATCAGCGCCTTCGACGAGCAGAAGGGCCGCAGTTACCAGCGTGCCATCGCTATCGTCTTCCTGCATGATCGTCCTCTAGGGGCCGTCGAATTCGAGTTCGACCAGGCAGGAGTGAGCGCCCAGCAGTGCGCCCAGCAAATCTGGCGCAAGCTTCACCGTCAGATCAATGAGCACCTGCGGCAAGACGGTCTGCCTCCGGTCATGACACTGGAGAGTCAGGGCCTGCCCAGCAGCAGCTTACCCCCCTGCATTCAGCAGCGCGAACAGTTCCTTGCTCGCGCTCCCTTCGTGAGCATCGTGGTCCCCACGCATGATCGCCCCGAACCGCTCAGAGAGTCCCTACGCCTCCTACTGGATTTACGCTATCCCCGCTACGAGATTCTCGTGGTGGATAACGCTCCCAGCAACAATGCGACCTACCAACTGGTCCATCACACCTACGGCTACGCCTCTCAACTCCGCTACCTGCGAGAAGATATCCCCGGCATCTCTCGCGCTCGCAACCTGGGCATTGCTCATGCGCAGGGTGAAATTATCGCTTTTACCGATGACGATGTGGCGGTCCATCCCAACTGGCTGACCGAACTGGTTCGCGGCTTCGCTGTCACCGAAAAAGTGGGAGCTGTGACCGGCTGTATGCTACCGATGGAACTCGAAACGCCTGCCCAGTACTGGTGCGAGGAGAACCGCGGCTTTCCCTGGTTCCAGGGCTACGAGGGACCCAATAGCTGGTTCGAACAGCGTATTTTTGACGGCTCACACCGCCACCAGCACCTCTATCGCATTGGCCTATTTGGCTGTGGTGCAAGCATGGCCTTCAAAGCCTCGATCTTACGCAGCGCAGGCGCGTTCGATCCCGCCATTGGCAGCCAGCGCTGTGCTGCGGAGGATGTGGCAACGCTCTTTCGCCTCCTGATGCATGGCTACAAAGTGGTCTACGAACCGGCCTCCCTGCTCTACCATCTACACCGCCGCGAGTACTATGCCCTGCGTCAACAACTTTACAGCTACGGCATGGGTCTGACCGCTTACCTGATCAAAAACGTGCTGGATTACCCCCAGTTGCTGCTTGACCTGTGTACCAAAGTCCCCTACGACCTGCTGATCTCCAGGGCTGATCAGAAACAGCCAAAATCGCTCTCCTACCCCAAAGAGTTGAGCAATTTACAGGTCAAAGGGATGCTCTACGGCCCTATTGCCTATCTCCAGAGCTGGTGGATAGAAAGCAGGCGCACAGAGCCCGAACAGCATTCTTCTCCTCGCCTTCCAGCGCAGGGAAAAAGGTAAGAGCAATGCCTCGCACTTGCCCTGCTCACCTTGCTTAAACATTGAAGAGGGCCACACAGGAGAAGGCTCTATACAGGAGAGAGGGCCGTCCAGAGCGATGGCCTTCTCTCAGCAGATTATAGAACTGCGCCACCCACGGGTCGATATACCACATACCCATCTATCACCATCTTCTGAAAGTGCTGATTGGTCTGCCCCATCATTAGCTCAAAATTTGTTTCCAAATCAAAGTCTGTTTCGAAGAGCGAATTTTGCGGGAACACATACGCTGCGTTGGGGTCGGCATACACAATGCGAGCATAGCGAGCATAGCGCGTCAACCCGGGCGAGAGTTCTTGCATTACCACAGCGCAAGTAATCTTCTCTTGCGTCAGAAAGATAAAACGATCACATTGCCAATAACCCGAGTAAATATGAGTGATTCCCATCTGGATCAATTTCTGTGTAACAGCATTTACCTGAGTGTTATCAGCGCGAATCGCGGGCATGTCCGTCGTAGTAGAGAGCGTCTCAGCAGCAAACAGCCCTATCAGGAGCACCAGCATAGCCCAACGAGCAACGGCGCAAAGACGAGCGCGCCCCCGCTGAGGAAAGTCCGTCGCAATTATCGTTCTGGCCCCATTCCAGAGCGGCCAGAGCAGAGCCGGCGTCGCAACCAGCAGACCAACTAAATAGCGCGTGCTCCACGGACGCGAGGCTGCATTGGAGCTATGGGCAAAGAGAGCAATCGTGATTGCAGCACTCAAGAGCAGCATGAGTTGCGCCATATAAATTACAGCCCGCTGTCTCTCTTCCACTGACCAGCTTGAATGGGATTTTCTTAGCGAAAGCAAACCTCGACCGGCTATACAGAGAGCAACAACGAGGAGAAGCAGATAGCCCAGGCTCCAACCTCCCTGCGCCAGTATGCAGCCAATGGGTGTGGGAGCAGCAGTAAACAAAGGCATTAGCCGCACATCACAAACAGGGTTCATCCCAGTTGCGACTGGCAAGCTATACAAAAATGTACCCGATAACTGTTGCAGGAAAAAGTCAATAGTATAATGTGCGGGACTACCAATATTGTATACCGCTAAAAATGTAGCAATGGAATTTTCTCTAAAAGGAGCTCTTATATTGTAGACAATGAGAGGAAATGCACCAACAATCAATCCCAGCAGCAGAGCCACAGGAGCCATTGTGCGCAATTCTTTATGGCAGAACATGAGCAGTAGCAGGCCGCTTACCAGAATAAATGGCGCGACCAGCAAATGGCTCCAGAGTCCCAATCCAGCGCAACATCCCCACACGGCAAAACCGGCGAAACGTAATCGCTTCTGACTCATAGATCGTTCCTGACCTGAGGTAAGCGATAAATGAGTCGCCACAAGGAGGAGCAGTGTCCCAAAAAGCAGCGTTTCCGTGGTCCCTCCCAGCACCATCATTTCAGGCGTCAGGACCAGTGGCGCTCCAACGCTCAACGCGATCAACGTCAAAAGCGCCATTGGTGGTGAATAGAGCAGCTTCGTCAAATAGTACAAGGAGAATAAAAAGAGTGTGAAAAGCGTCAACATACCCAGGCGCAATGAGAAGAGCGAGGCGCCGAAAATATGAAAGTAAAAGGCGCCGAAATAGGCTTCCAGCGTCCCCATATAGTTCTGTCCATACATAAAAATAGGAAGCTCACCGCGATACGCAATATGCATCGCCTCCAGGCCAAAAGTCCCCTCCTCGCTGGTGGTTGCAGGCCAGCCATTGGCAATCAGAATCAACCGTACAGCAACAGCAAAGGTGATCAGGAGCAGAGCCACAAGCGTATGGCGGCTCAATTTAAGACGCTTCCATGTGATATGCAATGGCAATTCCTTCGCTAATAGATAATAACAGAATAAGTTGCCAAAAATGCGGAGATACAAAGCTAAAGGTCATTTTATCGATCTACGAAGCCGTTGTCAAACTATTAGGATATAGCCGATGGCTTAATCAGCGAGATGCCGCAGCATTACCCCGCACACGTCCGTTGCATCAATTACCGCACCGGCGAGCAAACTCGGCTGCTGCGTCAGTAGCACAGGGCTATCTTCGGACGCAGTATCGGCACGCCCGTGGGAGCCGCGCACGAGCGAGGCGTCTAGAGGGATGATGTCCATGAGGTAGCGGAAGCCCAGGCTCTTCTTTAACAATTTCCATCCCACTTTAAGCTGAGGGAGCTTGAGATGGGGATCGATGAAGAGTTCTACCGGGTCATAGCCTGGCTTGCGGTGAATGTCTACCGTGCGGGCGTAATCGGGCGCTCGAGCATCATCGAACCAGTAATAGTAGGTAAACCAGGCATCCGGCTCGGCCAGCGCGATCAGGTCGCCCGCTCGCGGATGATCCAGGTGCATCTCTCGCTTGCCCTCATCGTCCAATACCTGCGCAACTCCATCCACTGCCTGCAATAATGCACACACCTCGTTCAGACGCGCGCGGTTATTGACATAAATATGCGCCACCTGATGGTCAGCCACGGCAAAGGCATCACTTGCGCCCGCGTCAAGCAGTTCGCGCCCAAGCTCTCGTCTTACGGCAAGCAGGCCATGTTTACGCAGTTCGCGGTTCAAGTGAATCGCTCGCGATACGGGGACGATGCCATACTCAGAGACAAAGAGGATGCGTGTATCTCGCGTTTTATAATAGTCAATCAGATCGCCGCACACCTCATCCAGTTCACTCAGGTCGCTTGAGATACGCCGGCAGTCGGGACCAAACCGCTGGAGGCAATAGTCCAGGTGCGGCAGATAGATCAGGGTCAGTGTCGGATTGTAGCATCTATCCACCGTCTTGGCGGCCTCGGCGATCCAGTGGCTCGACGCTATCGAGGTATGCGGCCCCCAGAACTGAAAGAGCGGAAATTGTCCCAGTTCTTTCTGCAACGCAAAGCGCAAATCCGCCGGGCAGGTATAGATATCGGGTATCTTGCGACCATCCGCCGGATAGAGCGGACGCGGCGTCACCGCGTAGTCAGCAGACGAATACATGTTAAACCACCAGCAAAGGTTGGCGCAGGTAAAGGTTGGATCAAGCCTGCGGGCCATCTTCCAGATTTTAGGACGCTGGACAAGGGCGTTAGATTGCTTCCAGAACTTCACCTCGCACTCATCGCGAAAATACCAGCCATTACCCACAATGCCGTGCTCATTGGGAGTACAACCCGTCAGAAAAGTGGCCTGAACGGAGCAGGTCACGGCTGGCAGCACCGGTTTGATCGTTGCCTGAGCGCCACTCGCCATAAACGCCCGTAATCGCGGCATCGCTGGTCCGATCAGGCGAGGAGTGAGTCCCACCACATTAATCACTACAGTTTTCTGCATCTTCACGTTCCCCTGACATAGCGTTGCAAAAAGAGCGTCAGGCCAAATGACGCCAGAGCAACAATGACTCCGTAGATGCTTCCCATAGTCGCCAGTATCATACTATCCAACAAAGATATCCCCGCGATTAACTGGCCCACGGCACGACCAACCTGGCTCGGCGCTGAACGATAGACGAGGGAAAGGCTATATGTAACCCAGGAGGTAAAGAACAGGGATAAGCCGAGAGTGAGAGCGGATAATTGCAGCATGAAATATATGGCCGGCAAGAAGAGCATGAGAATGATCCCGCAATGGATCGCTTTCGGCTTTAGCTCGACTTTAGCCAGCGACGTCAAGGCAATCACATAACAGAGCAGCAGTTCCCCCGGTATCAGCAACGGGAACAACGTCTGAGAGGATGCGGAGAAAAATGCAACGGCATAGACCATCAAACGGCACAATGCCATGAGAAGAGGGCTGGCAGGATTCGTTTTGTGCCAGCGATCATAACAGATAATTAAGGCGATCAGTATCAGTCCGCAGAGGAATAAAGCCGGGCCAATGCTCCATAATAAGATACAGCCGCTAGCGAATAGCGCGATGACCCCTGCTACGACCGACGGGCGCGAGATCATACCGGCTGGCAGCGGTCGCTCCGGCCTCTCAGCGCAATCGATGGCGTAATCCAGCAGGTCATTGAGATACATCCCCGCGCTATAGAATAGCACCATCGCGCTTGCCACCAGCCCCACGCGCACATCCGGCCAGATAATGCCTCCCAGAGCCGCGCCGGCGAGCGTATTGCTCACCACCGTGGGACTGTTAGAAATGCGGGCCAGAGCAAGATGGCCCTGCAAGGTCTTGCGCCACGACCTGAGCATGATAGCCATCTTGCTCACAGCAGATTCCCCAATACCCACTCATATTCACGGGCAATCATCGACGCCACATCTATTTTTAGCTCGCCAGGCAGCACATTCCAGGTGTAAGTCTCTATCTCCAGGTGACGACAGAAGCGTTTTTGCATCAATAACTTGAGCATAGCTATAATCACGTCTTGCGTCGATTGGAACAGGGAGAATTGGCCGATGAAAATCGGGACGTGAAAATGAACGCGCCACTGCTCCATATGGCAATCTGAGGCACAGGGCATCACCAGATCGGGGTAACGCTCGAACGTGCCATCACGATTCTGCTGTACAACCTGATGGAGATAAGTTGATTCAGCAAACGGCTCCAACGCGCGGCTGATCTCTGCCCGCGACAGTTCATCATCAGGAAAGGTAATTTTCAGGGCCGAACTGAGCTGGACCTTCCCCACTTTGATGCCGATGCGCTCAAAACGCTCCAGCACGACGACAGGCTCTTCATACGCTACAGCCAGATGACAGGTATCCAGGCAAACCCTGATATGCTCAAGCAGGTGAGAACACGCCTTCTCTTTAGAGATCGCGAGGGCGCTTGCCAGTATCTCAGCTCCCATCGTCAGCAGCCAGCGCGTGTAGAATTGAGTAACCTCATCGCTATTTTCCAGCAGGCAGTCCGGCTCCGGTTCGAGCGCGAGGCAGATGAACTTGTCGCACTCCTGCTTCAGCCGCACCAGCACCTCCGCAACGTGTACGATGTTACGGGTAAGACATTCCCACATAGCAGGGTTTGGTAGGGGCGGGGCTTGCCCCCGCCCTACGTCCACGCCCTTGTAGGCAAGGGGGCAGGTGGAAATACTGCCTTCGATGCCATCAGGCAGCAAAAACGCCAGGATCTCAATCAGGCGCAGGGTATACTGCACGCGCTCATCATCGCGCCAGTCCGGGGTATAGACGTTGGCCTTGACCGGTAACTGATGAAACGGACCGTATGGAAAGCCATTGAGCGTAAATACGTAAAGTCCTTGCACCTGGAGAAATTGCAGGAACTGTTGCAGTCGCTCTCCATGCAACAGTTCGCGACTCTCTTTCCCCGAGAGACGTAACCCGACGCCAAAATTAGCATCAGGCGCGAGGCGCTGCTTCAGCGCGGGGCCGTATCGTTGCAGATTGGCATAGACCTCGCTCCATCCATTGCCAGGATGGATATTGGTGCAATATGTCAGGTGGAACAATGCATCCGGCCCCGTATCTACATGCACACGCATAACGCCTGCCTCTCCTTCAATTAGTTGGACGTGCTAAAGCGGGTCCCTACCGACCGCCATTTACAAAACCTGTGCCAAGCTCGCGCTCGTTGCCAGGCGAAACCGGGGCGACTGGCTGAGGAACTCCACCGGATTCTCGTAGACGATCTTCTGGATCAGGCGTTCGGAGTGCCCGCGACGGCGCATCTCCAGTACAAAATGCGGGATAGCCGTGGGCAGGCTGGGACCCCAATCACAGGCGGAGGCCACACAGACGCGCTCGCTGCCATAGATCTCAATCATGTCCACCGCACGCGCCGCCGAAGTCTTCGTCTGCGGATAGAGCGTCAGCCCCGTCCAGAAGCCATGCTTCAAGATCATTCCGATGGTATGCTCCTCCGCATGATCTACCAGTACGCGCCCAGGCTTGACGCGACGCTCCGCCAGCAGCGTATTAACAATCACACTGGTCCCTTTATACTTATCTTCCAGGTGAGGGGTGTGGATATGAATAAGCTGATCATAGCGCAATGCCAGCTCAACATGGTCCGTGAACGTCGCTATCTCGTTATAGGTGACCCGGTTCAGGCCAATCTCGCCGATGCCAAGCACATTGGCCCGCTCAAGAAACGATGGGATCAGCGCCAGCACCTCTCGCGCCATATCCCGATCTTCCCCCTCTTTCGGATTGAGGCACAGCCAGCAGTAGTGCTGAATACCATATTTAGCAGCTCGCGCAGGCTCAAAGCTGGTCAAACGATTGAAATAGTCGGCAAAGACCTCTGGCGAGAGACGATCATGCCCGGCCCAGAAAGCCGGCTCTGTCAGGGCAACACAGCCCGTCAGCGCCATATGCTCGTAATCATCAGTGGTTCTGGAGCTCATATGAGCGTGAATATCAACATACTGCATTATCAGCCCTCGCTTCTTCGATTGTTAAATGCCCCAAACGCACTTTTCTGATCCAGCTTCGCCAATGGTTCGGTTGTCGCATCGCTGAAGAGCATTTGCAGCGAGTAGACGCGATCAGATGCTGCCTCCGATAACATACGCAACGCCAACTGCATCGCCACCATCCTGAAATCCTCCTCGGCATTGCGCTCAACCGAGCGATCCAGGCGGTCCAGAAAGGCGGCCACATCCAGCAGTTTGGCCCGCATCTCTATAAAATACTCATCAACCAGTTGCCGCTGGCTCAGCAAGCAGGTATCCTCCCATTTATTCATCCTCTTCTCCTACAAGCTGTAATCTGATATC
Organism: Ktedonobacteraceae bacterium; assembly: GCA_035650355.1. Lineage (GTDB taxonomy): Bacteria > Chloroflexota > Ktedonobacteria > Ktedonobacterales > Ktedonobacteraceae > DASRHT01. The sequence continues at coordinate 178,527 of DASRHT010000101.1, read as the reverse complement.
CAGCCGACCAACGACGCTGGACGCGGTAAACTTGATCCCTACGAGGTCGGCTGCAAGGAAGATTGATACATTTCGAGCAGGGCAATACTTTCTTTCATCGTTTCTTTGTACACATCGTTGACTTCAATGCATCTTCCGATGCCCTCTAGCAAGGGGAGCGTAAGCTGACCGCCCAGGTGCTCCCGAAACTCGTTCAACCCTGAAAAAATGCAGCGTGGATCATTCAGGTAATCAAGATATTGACTTAGTTCGGGGGTAAAAAGAGCGAAACCCAGCGTTGAGAGCAGTTCCAGGATACGCTGCCAATCCTGTTCATAGAGCCAGCCTTCCAGGTAGGCATAGGTCGAGTCAAGGGCTATCCCCAGCGCAACCGCCTCCCCATGTCGCAGCGCATAGCCGGAAAGTTGCTCCAGCTTATGCGCCGCCCAGTGACCAAAGTCCAGCGGCCTTGAAGAACCGGACTCGAATGGATCGCCGCCATGTACAATGTGCTCCAGGTGAAGTTGCGCGCAGCGATAAATTAACTGGCGCATTACCGTCATATCGCGCTGCATCAGCGGCTTTGCTTGCGCCTCAATGAAATCAAAGAACGCGGCATCCTTGAGCAGCGCCACTTTGATCGCTTCTGCGATACCGCAGCGCCAGTCGCGCAGGGACAGGGTTTGCAAAAAATGGGCGTCGTTAAAGACGAGAGAAGGAGGCGCAAATGTCCCCAGAAAATTCTTCTTGCCAAAAGCATTGACGCTATTCTTGACTCCTATGCCCGCGTCATTCTGCGCCAGCACTGTTGTCGGCACACGAATCAATCGCACCCCCCGATGCGCTGTCGCCGCGGCATAGCCCACCATATCAAGCACTGCTCCGCCGCCAATCGCCATCACATAAGAATGGCGACAAATTCCATGCAAATGGATAGCCTCCTGCACCATTGCCACGTTCGCCGGGTTGTTTTTGGCGTCCTCGCCGCCCTGAAAAATCAAGGGGGAGCATACCAGCCGCAGCGAGGTATAGTGAGCGCGGAAATAGACCTGAAGCGTATCCAGCAAATCGGGATGGTGCCGCCACAGCCCCTGATCGACGACACACAGTATCTTTTTCAGTACAGCATCTATGCCGAGCACATCGCGCAAAAGAGTATTATCGCGTGCAAAAAGCTGCTCGGTAAAGTAGACAGAATAGCGGTGAGTCACCTGCACAGTTTGATGAAGCGGCTGCATATCCTGGCCCCATATCCTCCAACATCTATAACATCCCTAAAAAATTATTCATAAGCCTGATCTGCTACTACTAACTATCGGCAAAGCATGGGATTTTCTGTAATGCTCCTGGGGGTGCAAGAACAAATACCTCTGCAACTTCGAATACTTATCAGGGCTTCGCAAACGTCGCTGCACGCGCTGACTGCTCGCGCCAAAGGCGCTCACAGGGAGAGGAAGGTGCTGGCTGTGCCCACAACCAGCACCTTCCTCTCCCCAACGGCTCGCAAGCGAGCCGTTCAGGATGAAAAGACCACTTTTGCGAAGCCCGGAATACTTATTTGCTTCCATTGTCATCAGTACTGAGCTAATGTATAATTCAGGTGCTGTTACGACTCATGAGCTGATTAATAGGCGAAAAGTGATGGTAATTGACAATATCAAAACAAACATACTGTGAGAAAAACGGTAGTTTAACTAGTTGAGGTGAAGTCGTCATGGATGCTAACAGTCAACTTGAACATGCTGTAAGTCAGATGAAACAGTTAGTCGATGGAGAGCTTGTCAACAAACTATGTGGTGAGAATGAAGCCACAATAAGGTTGCTCATCATAGATGAAGTGTTGAGCATTCTTGGTTGGCAGAGACACGAGTATAAGCCAGAGAAAGTCACTTCAACAGGAAATTATACAGATTATAGGCTTTCTATAGAAAATCAGGCACGTCTTATTGTTGAAGCAAAAAGAATCGGGTTTATCGGTTCTTTCCCTAAATCTATAAGGTTTAACGATTTTTATGGCCTGATTTCTCGTGAGGCAATTAGAAATAATAGCCTTGAAGAAAAATTTGCAAGCATGATGCTCATTAGACCTAATATAACTATACATCCACAGGAGGAAATCGGCCAATCTACTAATATAGGGCAAGCACCTCATAGGCAAGTTATCAGGGCCATTTTTGATCAGTTCATGGGGGATATCACTCGGCCAGGCCAAGAAAAAATGCTAGAGTATTGTTATGTTGAGGATTACACAACTAATGAATTTTCGCGAGAACTTCAGCAAATTCTGCAATATGATGCAAGACTAGATGAACTGGATATGACAATAGAAGAAGCTGATAATGACTCTTTAGAAAAGGAGCTAGACTTCCAATCTCATTCAAGGCACCCTAAAACTATTCTTTTGGTTGGTAACGTCGGCGCAGGGAAAAGCACTTTTATTCATCGATTTAGTAGAAAAGCTCAACCAAACTGCAATATTTGTACGATTGTTGACCTGATCAATCACTCCACTAAAGAGATTGAGCGGAATCAAGCTGAAGAACAGCACCTCGCAGAGTTAGTCATAGATAAACTTGCTTTAGAATTTCGAGATAAAGCGGACCCCTACAGCCCCGAAATACTACGAGGCTGTTTTGAAGTTGAGATAAACCGTTTTAGAAAACAAAGGCAAAACCTGCTACAGAAGATTGGGCGCTGCTTATGAACGAAATGGTTGAAAAATGTGTTTTTGGAAAAAGTATAACAAAACCTATCCATATGACCGAAGTAGAAGCATTAAATCTGATGAAAGAGCTACTTGAGGATCTACTAAATAGTATTAATGAGACACAGATAGAAGGTGCTAAGAAGAAACAAAGTTAATAGTTCATAAAAAAGCTTTATCTGCCCCGAAGAAACATCAGCAAACTTGTGGAGTAATAGCGTGCAGCAGAAACGTACACAAACAAGTGTAGAGAACGTCCAGCACCTGATCGTCATCGGTAGTGGCAAGGGGGGGGTGGGGAAATCGACGGTGAGCGTCAATCTCGCCGTGGCTCTGGCTCAGCAAGGCGCGGCGGTAGGATTACTTGATGCCGATACCTACGGCCCCAGTGTCCCTCTTATGCTTGGTGTACGCAAACGCGGCGAGACCCACGGCTGGCGTGGTACGCTTCCGTTCGCGCAAAGGCAGAAACTCGCCCCCGAGCAAATGTTGCAGCCCTTGCTGCGTTATGGCGTCAAAGTCATGTCCGTGGGCTTTTTTGTGGGAGAGGAGCAAGCGGTTGCCCCGATGCCAGACGTACAGGGAATGTTGATTCGCCAGTTGCTCTACATGGTCAACTGGGGGCCGCTCGACTACCTGCTCATCGATCTCCCGCCAGGTAATGGGGAGCCACAGGCCACGCTGGTGCGCGAAATGGCGCTCAGCGGCGCGATCCTGGTCACTACCCCTCAGGATGTGGCGCGCATCGATACAGCCAAAGCCCTGGCAATGTTTCGTCAGGCCAGGGTGCATGTGCTGGGCCTGGTCACGAATATGAGCGGCTTTAGCTGTCCCCACTGTGGCGAGCTGATCGAGATCTTTCCCGCCAGCCAGGAACGGCGCGGCTCGCTGGACGAGCTGCCGACGCTAAGCACCATCCCGCTCCACCCACCAACCGCCGCGACAGGCGACAATGGTCGTCCCGTCACAGTAAGCCTGCCCACCTCGTCCGTCGCGCTGGCTTTTCATACCCTGGCCTCAAACGTTGCCAGGGCCCTTGACGAGATTGAACAAGCGCGAGACGCAGAGCAGCAAGCGGCAACCGATGAAGCATCATCTATAAAAGACAGGAATTCTGACGCAGAAGCATTCGCAAAGGACAGTGACTCTGACGAAGAAGAAAGTTAATTTCAGTATCCTCAAGCGGATCGAGCTAGCCACTCACTCTCGTCGCCACCTTGAGGCATACTATATAGGTCATACCTGAGGATGTCAAGTGAAAATGCATTAAGGAAATATCCCTATTTGCACTGCCCACCGAACAAATAAAAGCTGCCTGGAGGTAAGATGTCTGTCCCATCGTTTGAGTTGAGCCGCTTGCGCACCGTAGCCGAGGCACGGATTGAAGCGACGGCGGACCTGGCCCGGCGCATCTGTGAGGTTCCCGCCCCCACAGGAAGCGAGCGAGAACGAGCTAATTTTGTGGCTTCTCTCTGGCAAGAGCGAAATTATACCCCGGAAATCGATGCTATCGGCAATGTGTATATACGCAGGGGGAAGAAAAGCGAGCGCCCGGTACTGATGCTCCTGGCCCATACGGATACAGTCTTCCCGGCCACAGTCTCTATTGCGGTGACTCGCGATGGCGATGTTTTGCGCGGACCCGGCATCGGCGATAATAGCCTGAGCATCGCCGCTATGATCAGCGCCCTGGACATCCTCGACGAATTAAACATAGCAACGGCTGTCGATATCGTCGCCATCGCCAACGTGGGGGAAGAAGGATTGGGCAATCTGCGGGGCGCGCGAGCCGCGGTTGAACGCTACCGGAAACAGCTCGGGGCGGTGATTGCGATTGACGGACGCCTCGGTAATATCACCCATATTGGGGTCGGCTCCAAACGCTGGCGGATTACGGTACACGGCCCCGGCGGTCACTCCTTCGGCGCTTTCGGCAAGCCAAGCGCCATTCATGGATTGGGCAAAATTATTGCGACTATAGCGGATCTACAAGTACCCCAAAATCCGAAAACAACCTTTAACGTCGGTCTGATCGAGGGGGGCACCAGTGTCAATACCATTGCTGCAGAAGCAAACGCCGTGCTTGATATGCGCTCAATCGATCCCGCTGCACTTGATCAACTGGCTGCTCGCGTGAAGAATATCGTCGAGCAGCGAGTCGGCGAGGGCCTGCAAACGGAGATCGAGGTGCTCGGCGAGCGACCCGCAGGCAGGCGAGGGCAGACCGATCCGCTGGTACAACTGGCCGCCGACGTTCTTACCTCGCTTGGCATCGAACCGGCCTACAGCGCATCGAGCACCGACGCGAATATTCCTATCAGCCTCAACATCCCGGCGGTGTGCGTGGGCATTACACACATCGAACGCACGCACACGCTGGAAGAATTTCTCTTGATCCCTCCAATTGGCACGGGTCTGGCTCAACTGGCGGCTCTGAGCCACCGCGCCTGTACATTGATTGATCAGGGGCAATTGTGATTCTCAAAGCTGCATATACAACAATTCAGCCCGCCAGGAAAAGTTTCCTGGCGGGCTGAATTGTTGTGGAAACGACATCTGTTTAAGGCAGAGGACGGTTATCACCTTTATCTGGATAGCCCTGGGTCCCCTTGCGAGGGCCTTGATCAATGCTATCCTCTTCCCGTACACGCCGGGCCATATTCTCACCCATAGGTTCGACATCTACCTCTTCCCGCTTGACGGTATCAGTGTACTGCTTCTGCTCCTGAACAGTGCGCTTGCCAATCTCAACTTCTCCGGTTACAACAGGCTGCTTGGTGACAGTTACCTGCTCCTCACTCACAGGAATACGAATAGTCTCATCCTGGCCGATGGGGGTTTCGGATACCTGTTCACCAGAAACGGGATGACGCTCTATCACCACTTCTTCGCGATTCACAGGGACGTTAATCGTTTTCTGCTCGGTTACAACATCCTTATGAATACGCACCTCACCGCTCTGCACCTGTTGTTTCTCAACCTCAAGTTGTTCCTCACGTACTGGAATAGAGCGCGTCTCATTGCTGCCTAAAAACTCTCGCTTGCCAGCGTTTCCCTGATCATAACCTGCCGTTTGAGTAGAGGTGCCGGGCTGACGTCTCTCTGCATCGGAAGCTGCGCTACCTCTTGAGCTGTACGTGTAGCCTCCGTTTGAACGCAGGATATTGGCAACCTCCTGGGTACGACCATTCGCCTTTACAGCGAGAATGGGATGACCAGTTCTATATTCATTGGCGTAATACTCAGCCTCATTTGCTGGTATACCTATACTTCTCAGATCGCCAGCAACATCACCTGTCCCCGAAGCGTTCCCAGTGAACATATTTTTAAGTTCCTCAAAGAACCCCCCTGAAGCGGTTGCTCCCGAATAACTGATCTGATTGTTGCTAATTCCAGCACTGTGGAGCCTTTCTATCGCCTGTTCAGCCATCCCACGGTCGTTGAAAACTCCTACGAGGATCGATTGCGGTAGTGCCATGAGCTTCCTCCCTCTGCAAGGCTTCTCTATAAAAAGCTATCTCGCTCAAGCATTTTCACTGTTTCTACATTATTGTCGTATTTTCGAACGATTAAATAATCGTAAACACAACAATAATCACTTTCCACCAAATCAATTTTTACACAATTCTCAACTCTCTTTACACGAATTATATCGAGGCAGTGTTACATCTATACAAATTGAAATAATAGAAATTTGTTTCAGTATAAGTCCTACAAACACTTATGACGACTTATACTGCATGATCCTCTTATACTGATGCTGGTAGAAATGGCGCATCCCCTCTTATTCCAACCACCTGCCGCCAATCCACAACCCTTGACAATACCGTATAATGAGATCGTGGATGCTAGCAAAGCCAGCCATAATTTTATATTGCAGTGGTCATTGTGCGTGGAGTGCAAACGCTTCTTACAACTTGATTGGCAAAAACAAAATGATGATGGGGAACAATCTGAGGTACTATAAATACATAGGAAAAAGGGAGTAATTGAAACTATTGTATCACATCCTTACGTGTAACAAGAAAAAGCAAGGATTGATACAAGATGGGCCATGAGAACAAGAATCTGCCATATATCCTTGTCATCGATGATGATCAGGCCATGCTGCTTGCGGCATCGCAGATGCTCTCTTTGCGCATGCCTGATACAAAGGTTGATATGTGCGATAATGCGCAGGACGCGCTTGAGCTGATTAAAGCGCACGATTATGATGTCATTGTCAGCGATATTAAAATGCCAGGCATGGATGGTATCATGCTGCTCGCCAGAATGCAGGAGCAGCGTCCCGAGACGCCAACGATTCTTATCACGGGTCACGGTGAGCATGACCTTGCTATTCAGGCGCTGCGTGGGGGAGCCTACGATTATATTTTAAAGCCAATTGATCGCGATGCTTTTACGGCTGCACTTCGCCGCGCTCTCATGACCCGTCAGCTCCGTCGGCAGGTGCGCCAGCAGCAAATTATGCTTGCGCATCACGCCCGTTCCCTTGAACAACAGGTGCAGAAGCGAACAACAGAGCTGGAAGAGGCCAACGCCAGGAAAGATAAATTGCTCAACATCGTTTCACATGAATTGAAGCCGCCACTGGGCAATTTAAAAGAAATGGCTCAATTGTTGCTGCGACAGCTTGAGCAAGAGGATGCGCTTGAGAGAGTTCGCCAGGGTCTGATGGACATGGAACGCTCAATCGAGCGCACAGAAGTGCTCGTAGAAGACCTGCTGGATACTTCACTCATCGATACCAATATGTTCCTTTTACAGCGCAAACGCTATAATCTCGTTGCGCTCTGCCAGGACTGGCTTTACCAGTATATTGAGGGAGTCGGATCTTCTCTCACCATCAAGTCCACAGATCGCCCCGTGGAGGTCGAGGTGGATAGCAACCGTATTTTCCAGGCGCTGATCAATCTGCTATCCAGTGCCCGCAAGTATAGCCCCAGAGGTTCTCCCATCACAATAACCGTAGAAACGGCTGGCTTCGAGGCCATCCTTTCCGTACATAGCCGGGGAAGCTCTCTACCAGAGGAGGAACTTGTCAGTATTTACCAACAATTCTCCCACATCCCAGAAGCTCGCGTTCTTAGCAGTTCACGCTCAGGGCTGGAGGTAGGGCTATATATTTCGCAGCGCATTGTCGAACGGCATGGCGGGCAAATCCTGGCACAAAGTATGCAGGGGGAAGGATGCACATTCCGTATCATCCTCCCCCGCTCTCTTGATTCCATAATGGATGCTGACGATACCAGCTCTGTGCCATATACACATGGGTCATGGACGATTATGCTCTAGAGCCTGGCTATTTTTATGGCTCAGGCTCGCTCGACCTCTCGTCCTGCAAGCCTTCAGGCAGGCGAAAGTCGCCAGGCTGCCTGGGATAACGCTCCAATCCTGCGCCAGGCCCCAGTGCCTCAGCGGAAGTTTTCAGACGCCTGGCTTTATGCTCTAACGCCCGGCAAATCAGATCAACGGCACTATCCAGGTCAAGCACACGCGTATTAATCACCAGATCGTATAAATGGGGATCTGCTGGATGGCAATGATGGATAGATTGCAAGTAGCGAATACGATCACGGTCTTTTAACTGGATACGCGAGCGGGCCTCTGCTTGCTCCACCCCCTCGCGCTGCATCACATAAGCGAGGCGAAAGTCAAGCGGGGCAACTACACGCACATGCAATATATCAAGCCGGTCCTCCAGCAGCGCCTGCCCCCCACGCCCAACGATGACCACCTGCCCCGCCTCAATTGCGGCCAGGACGACCTTTTGCAGGGCCTCGGCATAGAGTTGCGCATCATGGCCCTGGATATGTGATACCATCGGCGGCGGCACAGCCACCAGGACGGCAGGCTCATAGAGCTGCATGTTCGACAGCAGGCGCGAAACCAGCCCATCTGCATACTCATCTCGCTCCATGGCCTCACTCTCGCTAATCCCCAACTCGTGAGCCACCCGCGCAACAATTTCGTGATCAATTAATTGCCAACCCAGACGAGCTGCAAGACGAGCCGCAACCTCTCCACCCCCACTCCCATACTCACGCGAGAGCGTAACGGCACGCATTTGAACAGTTGAGGTCTCTTCCTGGCTCATGATCAATCGCCCCTTCTCTGGCCGCGCCAGGGTTCAATATATGCACAATAATTCCGCTTTTCCACAACTGACGATACCAGCAGAGTCACTTGCCCATTTCCTCTATCACGCATATATTACGCATAACCCCCAGGAGAGGACGCACCGTCTCTAAGCATAACTTATTCATCCATAGCCAAAAATATACTCCGTTACAATAGAACAGAACAGCTAGACGGCGCAGACTAAACGAACTGATCCGGCTTCTCAGCGGCCTCGCCAGCATATCATCGCTTATATGTAGGAGTTTTGGGCTATATATCACGCTAATCCATGACATATCATCGTGTACCAACTATAATGAAAACGTCCCCATTTGATAATTACAGGTCCACAGATTGTTGTGGGTGACAAGTGAGTAGGGGGCGAGTAAACCAATTGGATTTTTTTAGAGGGAGCTATGTTGGACATCAGGAGAACAGTACAACCGCATGGTTTGTCTGCCGGTAAACCCGGCATCGTAGGGATTTTCGTAGTGCTGTTTCTGGCAATGCTGCTGAGTATGAGCGTACCTGCTGCACAGGCGCATACGCTTGCTGGCGCATCGGTTTACACCCGGGTTTATAGCAATGTCCGTAGCAACATGCTGCAGAGTAACGTTCAGGCACAGAGTCGTGCTAGCAGTAACAACGCCAGCACCATCACACCGAATGGCGCTGTCACCAATGATAATGCAAGCGTGGCAAGTATGATTTATGAGGTCTTTGGGCCAGATGCACCTTCCGCAATGAATATTGCGCGCTGCGAATCAGGCTTCAATCCTTATGCATACAATCCCCAGCCCGTGCTGGGAAGCCACGCTATGGGGATATTCCAGATCCTCTATCCAAGCACCTGGATGACAACGCCGCAAGCTGGAGCTTCGCCCTACAATGCGCGGGCAAATGTCCAGGCCGCGCACGCAATTTTCATGCGGGATGGGTACAGTTGGAGAGAGTGGCAGTGTCGAGCCTGATAGTCCCGCAAGGACGTATTTAAAGGCTGGCCTTGTAGTCTGTTGTGAGTAGTGCAGCACTCGTAGCCACTTCTGTGTAGAAGTTACAACGTAACTAGCATTACAGTATAACCGAGCGAGTAAGTTAAGCGAGGTGGAGTTTTGCCCTGACAAAACTCCACCTCGCTCTTTTTCCACCTCTACCCTACCTCAGCCAATCAGGGCTTTTCCGTGTTCGTCATGCTCGCAGGGCTTCGCCCTGCTCGCAAGAGGAGAGAGGTGCAGGCAACCCCGCGTCGCGGGGTTGCCTGCACCTCTCTCCTCTTGCCCTGCGCCCCGTTGGGGACGCGAACCCAGGCGGCAGGGGTCAGAGGAGAGGAACACGGAAAAGCCCTGCTCAGCCAATAAAGCAGCATTGACAACACTATCGTTCTTCAGTATACTCGACATAGATAGTGATGTATGTTGATCAACTAAGTCAACAATCATTTGTAAAGAAAGGGCTGCAAAACGTCCAATGAGATTACTGCTCAGTTGCATTTCAACCCGGCACTCCGCTCTTAAAAAGCACTGGTCTGCAAGCGGCCAGCAGCTTCAGTGCCCTCTCACCGTACGAGGAAGCTATCAGAAGCCAGAGGAAGACCTGGGGGGCCTGCTTTGCTTGATTGACAATCTGGGATGTACCCAGAAGACGATTGACCTCGCTATGGCGGCTGGTATGGTAGAGTCGGAACACGGCATGCTCATCACCGCGTTTGACCGCATTTACGAGGTGGACACCCGGCTTGACACCATCCGACCTGGCGTTATCACTTCGCCACTTTTCAATGCTCTCCACTCCATTTCGCGCACCCGGCACGGCTACCTTGTGGCGAGCACCGGCCTGGATCTTTTGCTGGAGTTCGACCGACAGGGCGAGATTTTATGGAGCTGGTGGGCTACTGATCATGGTTTTGAGCTGACGCCAACCGGCCAACGACGAGAGTTAGATAAATCAGCCGATCATCGCACCATCAAATATGGCACGCTCAGTCAAACAACCCATGTCAATTCAGTTGCCGAGCTCCCCGATGGGCGCATCCTGGCTTCTCTCTTCCACCAGGGGATGGTGATTGTCATTAACCGCGACACGGGCGCCTGGCTGCCCGTACTGGAAAACCTGGATCATCCCCACTCCATCCGCATCCTGGACGCCGAGCACTTCACCGTCGCGGACACCGTACGCGGTAGAGCCTTGCTTGTACAATTAGATCAACAGAGCGAGAGAGGAGAGATCAAGGCGGAAGTAGATGGGGGAACGAACTGGCTGCAGGATTGCAGTTACAATCAGCAACTCGACACCTGGCTGCTGGTCGATGGCAAAAACTCGCGCGTCGCCCTGCGGCGCGGCCTGCTAGGAGAGAAGGCCATTGCCCGCTTCGACATCGATCCAGAATGGCGTCTCTACGAAGCCAATGTCGTATAATCATAAAAGGCCCCACTTTACTATAAAAACATCAAAAGAGGAGATAACAAAAATGGCGCACATCGGGTTTACAATCTGGTTTACCGGCCTTTCCGGGGCGGGCAAAAGCACGCTCTCGGAGGCCATTGCGCGTCGATTAAAGCAACACGGATACAAAGTAGAGATCCTGGATGGTGATATCGTGCGCACCCATTTAAGCAAAGGGCTTGGCTTTAGCCGCGAAGATCGCGATACCAATATTAAGCGCATAGCCTTTGTGTGCAGCTTGCTGACGCGCAATGGCGTTGCCTGTATCTCTGCCGCCATTTCTCCTTACAGAGAGGCGCGTGAGTGGGCGCGCCACGAAATCAAAAATTTTGTCGAGGTCTACGTTAAATGCCCCATCGACGTCTGCCGTAAACGCGATGTCAAGGGTCTCTACAAACTAGTTGATGAGGGCAAAATCACGGGTTTCACTGGCGTTGACGATCCCTATGAGGAACCCGAAAATCCCGAGTTAGTCATCGAGACCGACAAAGAGACACAAGATGAGAGTGTGGCGCATATCCTTGCTCGCCTGGTCGAGCTGGGCTACCTCGAACCCGAAATTCTGCACGATTTCGAAAAGACTCATGATGCAACGAGCATCATGGGATAACGTCACCACACTAGATTTTTTATTTTTACCATCATAGAAAGAAAGAACATGGTAGAACGTTTGATTGCTCCTCATGGAGGAACGCTTGTTGCTAATCTGGCAAGTGAGCAAGAGCGGGCAGAGTTAACAGAGCGAGCCTCCAGCCTGCCACAGCTTACCGTTGGCTCTCGCCAGTTGGCCGATCTGGAAATGCTGGCAAACGGCGCTTACAGCCCCCTCAACGGCTTCATGACACAGGCCGACTACCTAAGCGTTGTCAAGACCATGCACCTGAGCAATAGCCTCCCCTGGTCGATCCCCATCACCCTTGCAACGACCACGGACCAGGCCAATACCCTTAAAGAGGGGGCGCAAATTGCCCTGGTCGATGACAAAGGAACAGTGCAAGCGGTAATGACGCTGCAAGAAAAGTATGGCTATGATAAGCAGCTAGAGGCCAGCAACGTGTACCGCACGCTCGAAGAGGCTCATCCGGGGGTACGGGTGCTGTATCAACAGGGCGAGGTGCTCCTGGGCGGTCCGGTGCGCGTGCTTGCTTTACAACCGCAAATCTTTGCGCAATATCGCTACACCCCAGAGCAATCACGCCAGCGTTTCGCGGAACGGGGCTGGAGACGCGTGGTCGGTTTTCAGACGCGCAACCCCGTGCATCGCGCTCACGAGTATATCCAGAAGTGCGCACTGGAGACGGTCGATGGCCTGTATCTCCATCCCCTGGTCGGCGATACCAAGAGCGATGATATTCCTGCCAACGTGCGTATGCGCTGCTACGAAGTCCTCCTGGAACACTACTACCCGACAGAGAGAGTGCTGCTCGGCGTTTTGCCAGCCGCCATGCGCTACGCGGGGCCGCGTGAAGCAATCTTTCACGCGCTTATGCGCAAAAACTACGGCTGCTCCCACTTTATCGTTGGTCGCGACCATGCTGGCGTTGGCAACTATTATGGTACGTATGACGCGCACACGATCTTCTCCGAATTCGATCCTATCAAACTGGGTATCACCCCGATGTTCTTTGACCATACATTCTTCTGCCGCACCTGCGAATCTATGGCTTCTTCTAAAACCTGCCCGCATAAAGACGACCAGCACGTCACATTAAGCGGAACAAAAGTGCGCCAGATGTTGCAATCAGGCATTATGCCTCCCCGCGAGTTTTCACGACCCGAGGTGGCTCAAATACTGATTGGAGCGATGCGCCAGTAAGAATTCCTGTAAATATACATATAAATAATAAAGAGGACCGGCATCCACAATACATCCCGGTCCTCTCGCCTTACGCTGCGTTAGCTGCTTTTTGGGCTAACAGATCTGGTAGTAGTGCTCACTATTTCGGAGGATTCCCCCGCGGGCACCACCCCTGATACCCATCTCTCATTGAGCGAGAATACCTTGCTTCTCCAGCGGAAAAGTTTCATCAGCGATTCTCTATGGATCGCGGGTATGAGGAAGAACCAGGCCCAGATGCCTCGGAAATAGGCCCATTGGAAGTATGCCAGCCGTGGGAAAGGGATATAACTACGCCCGGCCCAGGTCGCGAAGCAGTAGAGGGTTAGCATACTGAACGTGAACAGCGACAACGCTAAGGGCACCTGGATAATACCCAGCACCGGCTGCTCCTCCGTGCTTATCGCGATGATAAGGGTGGCCAGCCCCAGGAAGGCAACCAGATACCAGGACCAGAACCAGGGAGAACCGATCAGGCAGTAGAGCAGCCAGGTCAGCGCCATCCAGCGGATGAGCGACGGCAGCGAGCGCAACCTCCAGCGCCCAGTGAGTGCGCCGAGACATACGGCTGCATAGACGATGATAAAGAGCACCATGCTTATCTGATGCGACAAGATCTCCGTATGCGTGCCAACATCGGAAGAGGTCACAAGAAACTGTTTGCCCTTCAAACTGACATCAAGATGCACCAGGGTGTCATACAGGCTGTTGATCGCACGCGTGACGCCAGGATTAATGCTCAGCACATGGAGCACTGCACCACCCTGCCAGAAGGGAGCATAGAGAACGATGAATGCGCCGATGTATAGCAGAACAGACAGGACGATACTATGCCAGCGCCGTGGCTGCTGCGCCCATATATAGAGCAGCAGACCAGGAAAGAGGAGCACAAACGTTATCTTGATACAGGCAGCCAGCACAAGAAACATTGCGGCCAGCAGATAATTGTACGTCCCCCCGCGCCTTCCTGGCAACAGCGACCAGATGGCAAGCAGGATGAAAAAAAGCACAACGCCATCATTATGTGCATTAGAACACGCCTCATAGAGCAAGAGCGGATTCCAGCCAAAGGCCAGCGTGCCCATCAATCGCCGACGCCACGAGATCGCCTCATTGTACACCTGCAAACGCCCGCTAATGGACCAGATCAGCCAGGTGGAACCAAGATGCGTCAACAATCCGAACAGGCGCAGTGGCAAAATCATGCCAATAATGCTTTTCAGACCCAGAGTAAGGGTTATCCACTGCAAAAACTCCGTTATAATTGCCCAGACAGGTCCGTAGGCCGAGGGTTGATTCACCCAGAAAATGTAGGGATAGACGGGATCATTGGGGATGGCCGCAGGCACCGCTGTCAATGGATTCAGATGGTAAACCAATCCCAGCCTGGCGTAGCCAACATAGGAGAAAATGTCCTGGGAGGTGACAATGGGGAGAAATACATAGACCACTCCTAATAGGAGCGTTGAGAGGAAAATGTAGCGCGCGGTAATGTACTTTGGCAATATACGCACGGCCAGTACATAAAATACACAGAGCATCACAAAAGCGGCAAAAAGCAGGATTACTTCTTTGCGAGCAGTCCAGAATGTGTCCATTGGCACCGGTAGATGATTATGAACTGGCGGCACTACGGCGACGTTTGGAAAGAGTCTACGCGTCAACCCCAGCAAACGGGAGCCAAGCAACGTCCCCGGAAAAACTTGAAAAAAAAGGAACCCTCGTAAGGGCATAATCACTCCAACCAGGATCACAGAACATAACACCATAAATAGAGGAACAAAGGGGAAATACTTAAAAAGCCCGTTCGACCTGCTATATCCCATTTGTTCCTGATAGGCATTATGACCGTTGAAGATTTTGTACCATCTCACGTCTAATATTCCTTATCTGCATAGAAAAATGTGCTTTTCTCTATCACCTGACAGCTATATTGCTATTCTTCGCCCGTTCAGCAACGATATGAGATGTACCGGAAACCTCTCCATCCTTCATCGCATTCTATTTATCTATCATTATAACGCCTACTACACGCTATAGTCATTACGGATGTTACAGACTGCACAGATCGACAAATAAGAGCCTGGATGAGAGCATCTAGAGCTGAGCTAGCTCAGCGCGTCAGGGCCTCCAGCTATAGCTTTTGCGTGATTATCGGAAAGCTTAAAAAGTAACGACTCCATTACTTGAGCATGCACTATCATGCATTATATTGATATGTGTCACATTGATCTTGAATTGAGGGACGTTTGGCACCTGAAAAGGTAACAATCACCCCTATTTGGCCTGTATAACCAGGCTACACTTCCCGCCGACGCACAACCGATTCTGCGCTGCTGCGTGCTGGCCTCAGCACCAGTAACGCCACGACCAGACAACCCGCTGCCACGGCAGCCAGCAGAACGTAGCCCAGCGCATAGCTGCCCAGCGTTGTCTTGACAATGCCCATGACAATCGGCGGGAAAAACCCTCCCAGCCCACCGGCAGCCCCAACCAGGCCGGTGACCGTCCCGGCCTCTTTGGCAAAATGCTGCGGGACCAGCTTGAAGACGGCCCCATTGCCCAGGAATGCCGCAAGGACCAGGAAACAGAAGGTTAAAAGAATTATACCGGGCTGAAAGGCCAGGATGAGCGCCATCACTGGCGTGATCGCAAAGACAGCGTAGAGGACATTCGCTCCCCCGATCCTATCAGCAAGCCAGCCTCCCAGAGGGCGCGCCAGCGTCGCCAGGACGACGAAACCTGCGGCCCGATTGCCAGCATCCAGTTTACCCAGACCAAAGTTATCAACCAGCAATTTAGGTAGATAGAGGCTAAAGGCGACAAAGCCGCCAAAGGTTACAAAGTAGAAGAGGCTGAACAGCCATGCCAGGCGCTCTCGCCTCAGCAGCGCCAGTTGCTGGCCTATGGTCTTCGCAGGACCGGTTGAACGAGACTCCTCTCCCGCTAGCAGATAAAAAGCAATAGCCATTACTAAGACAGTAGCGGCAAAGATGAAAAATACCGATTGCCAGTTCCCCGTGGCCTGAGCAATTTGCGGGGCAAAACGAGCGCTGATCGCGGTGCCAATATTGCCCATCCCAAAGATCCCCACCACCAGCCCCTGCCGCTCGGGCGTATCCTAGTAAAATTGTTGACTATCGGTATTTCCTATCTGAGCTACGTGTTATCCTTGCAGCATGACCAGACAGACCAGACAGACACGTATCTATCAGGTATGTGTCTGTTTTTATTTTGAGTAGCACGACCCGATTAACATGCGCGGCCTATACCCGCCCCCTCCCTCACGCTCCCCATAAGCTCGTCTATACGGCAGCGAAGGAGGGCGGGAATTACCGGATAAAAAGGGTTGTTTATATTTGTAGGGATAAGTGTAAAATCGGGTTCAATTTCAGGTATACTTAGTATAGATGATAATTTGAATACTCCCTACTCTTCCTCGGGTTTTGTGTTACTGGCTCTTTTTCTCCTAGCGGATAGATACGTGTTTGCGCTCCGGTATCTATCCGTTTATTTTAAACCTGATTGTATGAACATTCTTTAAATTGCGGGGGTGCATTGTGCTTATGACGGACGAAAAACTAGAGATAATTGGTAGCTATGTCACCGTCTACAAAGCTGCTCAATTGAAGCGGACAAAAACGGGGACTCTGTATCAATGGCTCCGCAGACACGATATACCTACAAAACGCGTTGGTAAATCTTTGTTAGTAGAACTGTACTTACTTGAAGCGTATAACCCGCGTCGGGCATATATTCGTCGTGGGGGACGCGACTAACTAGTATCCCGAATACGCAAACATTTGGGTACAACAGGAGAAAAGGAATTGAGCACAAAAATACAAAATAGCATCTTGACCACTATAACAGGGTGCTCAGAATTAATGGATTTTAGCGCCGATGATGGCGGTAACGCTGACGCCTTTGTGCTGCTACACGGGGATGAGTTTTTGTACGTTCCTGCATTTGGTTGGTTACACTGGAACGGGCGGTGTTGGGAGCGGGACGACGCGGCTATGACCAGCGCCATAGAGGACACGCTCATACAACGTGGGCAAGAAGCGATCAGGTGTAAACAGGACAGAGTTGTTGACGTATCCAAACGGAATGCCTATCGAATACAAGGTATGCAACACATCTTACAGTCGCGCCTGATTGCGACGACTGACGACTTTGACAGCGACCCCGACCTGCTCAACGCGGATAATGGGGTGATCAACCTGCGAACAGGAGAGCTTATACCCCATGTCCCCTCACAGCGTTTTACTTATGCTTTGGCTGTTGATTATGACCCTACGGCGGATGGTTCGGAATGGGAAGCGTTTATAAAAGATGCTGTTACACCGCGTGGGGAACAGGTTGACACTACCCTAATAGACTTTTTGCAGCAAGCTATAGGGTATTCGCTAACAGGTCGCACGCAAGAGGAGCGGCTATTCTATGTCTATGGTCCCACGCGATCAGGCAAGGGCACATTTTCTGAGTCACTACTAGAGCTTATTCCACGTCCTGTCTCAATGGAGGTAGACTTTAACACATTCACAGCAAAAAGAGACGCGAGCGATCAAAACTTTGACCTTGCTGATATGAAGCCATCCCGCTTAGTCTTCGCGAGCGAGTCCAATAAATACCAATCACTTAATCCAGGCAAGATTAAGCAGCTTACGGGCGGAAACTGGATAAGTGCAGCATTCAAGCATAAAGATCGCTTCTCATATCGTCCACAGTATACCGTATGGCTATCAAGCAATCATCCGGTCATGGGCGACCCTGAAGACGATGCGTTGTGGTACCGCGTGCTCGTTGTGACGTTCCCAAACAGCCACGCGGGGAGCGAAGATACAACACTCAAGGCACGTCTCAAGAGTCCAGAGGTGCAACGCGGCATCCTGAAATGGGCCGTTGAGGGTGCGATCAAATGGTATACATCAGGACGGTTGCAGATACCGGAACGTGTCAATCTTGCCACGAAAGAACACAGGGACGTGCTTGACAATATCGCGGTATGGTTGAGTGAGGAGACGCTAGAGGTTTCTGGCGGCTTTACCCCGTCTTCAGCATTGTACCAATCGTATGAAAAATGGTGTAAAGGAAATGGGGTTGAACCAAAAAAGCAGAGAGAACTAGGTCTCTCCCTTACGAAACGTGGGTATCGAAGTGGTAAGAAGTATGTTGAGGAAAAGAAAGACCTGCTAGATGCTAACGCGCCCGATAGCGGGCCGTTCCAGGTGCGCGGGTACTTTGGGATAGGGTTGCTTGACCCATAAGACACAAGACAGATTGAGACACAACTTTTCACCTTTTCCCTATGGAGCTTCTTAGGGACTTTCTAGGTTTTTTGTGTCTTATTGTGTCTTGTGTCTTATAACACTGATATGTGTTTTTATGTTTTTGCTACTAGAAAAAGCACCCGATTAAAAGGGGCCACGCCCTTTGTTAGACGGGTGTGTTTTCTTAACATAAACAGAGATACAAACAATATGTGCAGAGTGAACATTGTCAAGGAACACAGGAACAATTGGAACAGGGAACAGTTACCAGGGAACACAGTACGAAACGTGTCTAGGGGCGGGGTGGTATTGATGGGAGGAACACGCTTTGATAGTCGAAATATGTTCCCTGTGAACACACGCGGAACACTGGAACCCTATGGGAACAGTGTTCATGAACAAGCGGGCACTGTACCGGAACACATAGAACAAGGAACAGTACCGGAATAGTGAACAATTCAAGGGAACAGTGAACAATGAACAACGAAACTAAGAAAGAGGAACAGCAACAATGTATCGAATGTATAGAGAAGCGGCCTTAAACCGTCTGGTCGATATGGCGTACGAAAATCCCGCGAAATCGGCGGGGGAAGTTTTCGCGGAATGGCGTGATGAGTTGCTCAACTACCAGGACAAGAAATTAGCCGCGCATAGGGCCGCGCTCGAAGCCAATCAACCACGATACGGACTCACACTGGGCGAAACCTTCGTATATACAGACGCGGGAGGTAAGGAAGTAGGGGAGTACCGTCCGGTCCTTCAAGTCTACTTTACTGAGAGCCAAGTATCGGAGGTAGCAAAAAAGCATCGCCTATCCGTCAAAGTCATCCATCAGCTTATCAAGGGAGAGATATTCGACCATGAGGGATGGCGCGGCTTGCATGAGAGAGGATTATCAAACGGTGCGTACATTCCCAAGAACGTTGATAAGCTCGAAATGCACGCACAAATTAAGCAAGAAGATAGAGAAATACGGGCGCATGCAGCAAAACATAGGCCCTATGTCGCTGCACAACCCCCCAAAGTTGAGGTATTCGAATAATGAGCAATAACAGCAGATACTTACCATTTGAGCAATATGTACATAGATCGTGTTTTATATGCGGTAACGATATTGATAGCATGCACCACGCCATTACCGTTAAAGCTGGTGCTGGCTTAACCGCGTGTGCTCATGCAAGCTGCGGAGCCTCATTACAGGACGAGATTAACGAGCTTGTCACCTATGCGAACGCGAAGGACCCGAATGACCCAATCAGACAGTACGGCGGTGTAAATGAGCCTGCGGAGCCTACGTACCTCATCAACAAGCCTTGTGTAGTTTGCAATCAGCAGGTAATGAACGGTACCACCATCGACATAGGCGGTACAACCTACGCCGCTCATTCCGCATGCAAACAGCGTATGCTTGAGAGTATAGCCGGTTCTCTCGACGCTGGCAACCTACAGACCAATCATCAAGCGTCTATTGTGAGAGGCGTAGGCAATGACTGACAAATTTTATCAGCTTGCTATGCGCCACGATGCCAACATAAACGCGACAAAAGGACTCCCTCGGGACTATTCTGCTTGCTTGCATTGTGGCTATCGCGGCCTGCCAAGCGTCACGACCGAAGATAGAGCCGTATTGGTTCCTTGTCCCGCATGCACTCTCCCCCGTTGTCAAGACTGTACAGAGCATTACCAGGAAGTCTGCCCAATCCGCTAGTACCAACACACAGCGCCCGATTAACATGGGGGTGGTTAGGGGGAATGGGCGTGGTGTCTAGTCTGGTCTAGTCCAGTAGCGCGGGCTGATAAACTCAGCAATAACATTTCAGAGATAGCGTTGCACTTAGAGACAGGTCCCTCGAATGACCGTCTGCTTGTCTTAGCGCATCCCGAAGGGTGCCTACCTGCCCGTGCCGCCTGTGGAGCCGGTTGATGGGACTTGACGCACACCTTAGAGCAAGACGCGGGTAAACTCTACAATAAGCCGCGCTATCCCCCACATGCCTCATGTTAATCGGGTGCGTGCTCATTCTACATACAAACGGGTATAAGCCTAGCTGGTATCAAGTGTTAGCCGGTCGTTATCAGGTCAAGTCACCAGGAGGGGTTGACAACAGTAGAAGTGCATGGTATGATCTCGAATGTCGGATTAGGGTACTAATGGGACATTCAAAAAGGAGAAGTATATGGATGAACAAAACGCACTCATACCAGTACAGAAGCGAGACGAGCAGGATGTACAGGTCATCTCCGCTTGGTTGTTTGGCAAAAGCAAGCATACACAGAAGGGCTATAGGCGCGTTGCTTTCGACCTGCTTAGCCGTGTTGGTAAGACGCTCCGCTCTATCACGCTGTTTGATGTGCAGGAGTATATTAGTAGCCTCACGGGTGAAGCTGGTACTATTGCCTATGCAACGAATGCTATCAAGTCCCTGTATTCGTTCACTTCGGAACTGAGGTATACAGACATTAACATCGGTAAAGGACTAAAGCCGCCGAAAGTACGTAGTGAGCTTGCACAGAGAATATTGACAGAAACCGAAGTGATACGCCTGATTGACAGAGTGAGCAGCAGGAGAGACCACGCTTTGCTACGCCTGCTGTATCATGCTGGCTTGCGCGTCTCAGAAGTTGTCGGGCTTAAATGGGAGGATATACGGGACGTGGGGGATAGCGCGGTAATATCCGTTTGGGGCAAGGGGGAAAAGCAACGGTATGTTCCCATTAGCCAGGAGATGTACACCGAATTGAATGAGCTAGACGGGCGCTACCTGGGGAAAGATCGCTATGTGTTCCAGT
Organism: Ktedonobacteraceae bacterium; assembly: GCA_035650355.1. Lineage (GTDB taxonomy): Bacteria > Chloroflexota > Ktedonobacteria > Ktedonobacterales > Ktedonobacteraceae > DASRHT01. Next base: position 157,385 of record DASRHT010000101.1, on the reverse strand, counting down.
CCCGCAAAAGCAAGGGGGGTACGCTCCCAATGGATACGAGACAGGTCGAACGTATTGTCCTTGACGCCGCTCGGAACGCTGGTATTAGTGGCGATGTGTCCCCACACTGGTTACGGCACTCCAACGCATCACACGCTCTCGATAACGGTGCGCCCGTTCACGTCGTCAAAGAGTCTCTTGGTCATGCTTCACTTGTGACCACTACGAAATATGCGCACATTAAGCCAGGAGCGGGAACGAGTCAATACCTCAAAATATAGCAGCTAAATAGCACATAAATCCTGCATATATTGCACAGAAACACCTACAGAGCTATGCTTTGTGGGTGTATTTTTATGCAAATGATATAGTGTGAAGCCGCTTACCCTGCACTTCGCGCCCACACTGGTAACGGTTTCACACACCACAGTATATAAAACTGAGCGCCACATGCTTAGTGTATCATGTACACTACCTCGCTACTGACTAGACTATGACCGCGCTCCCCGTAACGACCACCCCGCCCCGTAACCGCCCGCCGTTAATCGGGGTCAGTCCGTCTAGTCTCTATGCACACGGAAGCAGGCAGGCGTCTCATTTCGCGTTTATATGGAAATCTGAGGGGGTAGAAATGGAGTGGACAAATTAGCGGTGATACGTTGCTAAAGTGGTCTGTTGCTCGTTGTAGTGCGAAATTTAGGTATTATACATAGTTTCTTAGTAACTACTTCATATGTTGTCATTAAATATCGCTACTCAATATCGTCATCCGGCAGTATTTCATAGAGGTCCGTTACCTCAACTTTCAGAGCCTTAGCAATCTTCTCAAGCGTGGTAACAGCGACATCCCTATTAGGATTTTCGTACATAGCGCGTATCGTACCATAGTTCAGGTCCGCCATACGGGATAGCTTCGCCATATTGATATGCTTAGACTCTGCTATTTCCTTAACCTTTAGTCGTATCATTCTATTTGCTCTCATCTTGGATATTTTCCTCATTCTAGCAACATTAACGTTGACATTCAAGACTGGTTTGTGTATATTCTCAATAGTAACACTGAGTATCTATTCTTAGCAACCATGCTGAGCAGACATACTAAGGATAGCTAGTAAACCATAAAAGAGGGAGGTCTTAATGCAGAGCGGTATTACCGTAGAGTCACACACACAGCACTTTCAGAATGGGCTTATTGAAGGGCTATCGGGCGCGATACCAGAAAACTGCTTGTGGAACCTCGCATGCCCAGCAACAGAAGATGACATTGTAGCAGTCGTTACCAACTTGACGGAATTAGCGACAGAAGGCGGATTATCAGAAGAACAGGTGCGCCACGACGCCGGCCTGCTCACGGGTTGGATAATTCGCTCTACCCGCCAAACGAGAGGGGAGTAGCAGTATGGTGGGGATTACAGCACAGCAGGTCGTAAAAGTCGTTGCACCCGAAAGGGGCGTTGCGCAGACGGATACAGATTTCGTAGACGGTGCTGTTAGCGGCTACTTCACATACTTTGACGAACATGCTGGCAAGCGGCTGTCTGATGCTGAGGTACACGCGTTCATGCAACAAGCCCTGCAAGATAATAAGCACAGCAATTCGTGGACAGCCGGCTACATCGTCGGCTTCTGCGAGGGCTTGATAGCAGACCGTGATATTTTTGCCAGCGTCAAATAGATGGGTTGCAGTTAGCAGAGGGTTCGCAACCCTGCATGAGGGAGCGCCTAATGGTGTTTCCCTCATGCTTGTAGAGGGGGATTGCACCATGATCATAGAAGGTGAACATTTTAAGCTCATCCTAGATAATCCGGCTTTTGCTGAGGGTTTCAAACAGGGACAAGAGCTTTATGCTGAGGGTTGCCGGATAGTGCCAGAGTACGCTACAACGCTGAGCGTGTCTGTTGTGCTCCCGTTTGTTGCTATTCAGCAAGACGACGGGCGGTACCAGTTCGATTATGAAGGAGCGGAGCATGCAGACACGTATCTAGGTATTTTTGTTGGCTTTTTGTTAGGTCCTTGCCGGTTTCAGGTAGTTGAAAAAGAATAGGCCATAGGGGTATGAATGCCACTATGGAAAGCAAGCGAGGAGAGATAAGCAAGATGCAAAAGAGACTACGCACACTAGAGGAAGCGTTAGAAGAACTGGAAAGCAACGAGGGTTTTAGTCGCAACCTGCCAACAGCGTATCTAATCGGACAATACATCCGCCAATCGACTGAAAAGCAGGTAAAGAAAAATAAGCAGAGTACCGCGCTTCAAGACGAAGACTTAAAAAAGAAGCTTGTGCGGTATGGTTGGAATGCTGGTAACATCATAAAGTTCGACAACGATCAAGGGGTATCTGGACAAAAGCGCATAGATCAACGCGTTGATATGAACAAGCTGTACAGCATGATAGAGCGCGGGGAGATTAAAGCGGTAGCTGCGTATGATGCTTCGAGACTATTTCGAGACCTTACCCGCATTCAAAGCTCAACTTTTCTTGACCTATGCACACGGCATGATATCCCCGTTATTACCTACCACCGCATTTATTGGCCCTCTAACAGAGCAGACAATAAGGCACTCTATGACAAGTTTGAGGAAGCTGCCGATTTTATAGACGAAGTTGTACACGGGAAGTTGATACCCGCGAAGAATAGGGCTATTTTTATTGATAAAACCTATGGTGGTGGTGCCGTTTCAATGGGTTACATAGTAGACTATGCTGAAGACAGCCCCACATACAAAAAACACGTTCCCTATGAACCGCATGCGGAACGCGTCCGGTACCTGTTCAAGCGGTTTCGAGAACTAAACGGAAGTGTTCAGGCATTAGGACGGGAGCTACTACAAACTAACTTCCGCTTTCCTCTTTTTGTTGGTGTTGACCATGTTCCCCATGTGTCACCCACACGCCTGGAGGACGGGTATGCACTCGTTAACAGGGACGGTCTTATTGGCTTGCTGACTAACTATATCTATATTGGCTGGTATGTGTGGAATGGCGTCATAGTGAGCAAGGACAATCACACGGCAATTGTACCAGAAGAAGACTTCTGGTACGCGCATGGTCGGCTCTCGAAATACACTCCTGACGGGGAACTAAACGAGAAAAAGCCCGCGTATCCCACACACAAAAAACCTGAACAGATAAAAGCCCTATTGCAAGATGTAATTAAATCTGACATTGGGCCTGTCTACCCTTACGCTTCCTCACAAAAATACGTAGTAAGACGCGCCCAAGACTCATACAACAGAGGTGATGCGCTTTTCTTAGATATTAAGCTCTTAGATACGGCGTTTGTTCACGCGTTACTAAACGTGTTGGCCAAACGTCGTGAACAAGAGGAAAAAGAGGGGAACATTGAGAACGGGCTTTATGCAAAACTAAGACATCTACAGAACGAAAAAGAGGAAGAGGTAAGCAGTATCGACAGTCAGATAGAGCAAGCGCAAAAGCTTATCAACAAGCATGAGCGATTAAAGGCGGTTGCAGAGGAAGAAGACAATGTGGAAGAATACCGCGTCCAGGTTCGCAAGCTCAAACAATTGAACGACGCATACAAAGCACTTGTGGCTAAAAGTAAGCAAGTGGCTAACGACAAGAAAGAAGCGGAGGAATGCAAGGACCTGATAGAGTGCGTGTTGAACGATTGGAAAGGCTTAAAGTTCAATAAGCAACTCAGGTTTGTCAATTTAGTTACTGAGTCCGTCACGATCTCGTCGGCTTCTCCACACTTCATAAAGATGGAGATTGCTTTTAAACCGTTACTTGACTGTACCGTAACCGGCTATGTTTATCGACGTAAGGGCGAACACGGGAATAAGTGGGATAAAGACGAATTAAAAGCTCTAGAGGAGATATACCCACAAGCAGATAGAGCGAACATCTTGCAAAGGTTTCCTGGACGCACTTGGGAAGCCATAGTAAGACGGGCAAACATTCAGGAAATTAAGCGGCGTGTGTATCTCAATACGTCTAATGCCCATGAGTCCCATACATCACAAGACATTGGAATACTTGAGGAACTAAACCTTGACCCTCTCGAAGAGATAGCAGACAGCGCGTTTTATTGGCTAAAACCAACAGACAACAAAAATGATGGTTTACGGGCGTAAACCAACGATTGACATACGGCACCCCAATCGCGAAACTACTACCAACCACTCCCAGGAAAAAGCCCCAGATAAGAAAGCCCGCCATATTTGCAGCCGTCGTCATTCCCAACATAGGAATAACCGAGAAGAGCAGTAACCCGGTCATCATCCTGCGCCCGCCAAAACGGTCTGTCAGTATGCCCATAGGGATACGCGCCAGCGATCCCAGGATCACCGGAACCGCGATGATCACGCTAATCCAGAAATCGTCAATCCGATACTGCTGCTGAAGCTGAGGAGCCAGTGACGATAGCAGCGACCAGGCAGCAAACGAGACGATAAAAGCCAGCGTCGCCATGCCCAGTGCAAGATATGCTTTCCGACTATTCATCATAAATATATATCCTCCAATAAAAAGTTCTTTTGATAGTGCAGCTTCCCTCTGTTCAGGCATGTATCTATCGAACCATGAACAAGCTTCATGACATATAGTCTTTCGTCTTTAGCATTAACACGCGAAAAATGTTGCACCCGTGTCACAGCAAATCGCTTTCCCATCACATCGATATCACAGATTTTACCAGGACCCTGAAAGCACTTTAAAACGTGTATATATCAGCCGGTACCATTCGTATCTAACATAGAGGAATCTCGCTGCCAATGGTAGAGGCAATCCCTTGCGGTTGCCCTATGGCAGGCGAAAAGGAGAAGAAGGAGTGGCAAGCAATACGCAACAGCAGAGGAATTATCGTGTAGTATCAGCCGCTTCTATCGCTATTCTGGTGGTAGCAGTGTTAATTATTTTAATTGTGATTGGCTCGCAGGAGCTGCGCAACTTTGATTCGGCGCTGATCGGTTATGCCGTGGCTACTGTCTTTGCGGCAGGCGCGCTGGCTTATCGATACACCCTCTGGATTGGCCGTCCGCCAACCTGGCGCTATTTCCGAGCGGGCTGGGTCAACTTCCTTTCATGGCGCAACTTCCGGCGCTACACCTTTCTCATTCCCAAAGCCTGGTGGACCGACTTACTGGCACAGCCCTTTATCCTGAAAAGAGGACGCCAGCGCTGGATTATGCATATGGCTATTTTCTGGGGCGTGATCCTCTCGCTCCTGATTACCGTACCGCTCACCTTTGGCTGGCTGCGCTTCACGCTGATCCCGCCAGACGGCTATCAGGCGTGGTTTTTTGGCTTTCCTATGTTCACCTTCCCTATCGCGGCAGGAACAGGCTTTGCTATCTACCATGCGCTGGACTTCACGGCAGTTTTGTTGATCATCGGCGTGGCAATCGCGCTCTGGCGACGCGTGACCAACGCCGGGCTGCTAGCCATCCAGCGCTTTGGGTTCGACCTGGTACCATTAATTTTGCTGGTCGCCATCGCGGTCACCGGCCTGGCCCTCACCGCCTCGTCAATGTGGTGGGGAGGGAGATTTTACTGGTTTATCTCACTTACCCACCAGGCAACAGTCGTCATCTGGCTGCTGGCGATTCCCTTTGGCAAATTCTTCCATATCATCCAGCGCCCGGCCAGCGTAGGCGTGACACTGTACCAGGAGGTCAATCAGCACGTCGAACATTATGAGACGCCAGCGCAACAGAATGGTCGAGTGTCATCTCAACAGGATGGCAGTGTAGAGCAGAATCATTGCAAGCGTTGTGGTGAGGAGTTCCCATCCCAACAGTTCATTTATGATCTCAAAGGGGTGCTTAACGACCTGGAGCAGGATTATAGTTTGGGAGACGGTCTGGGGACGCTACAGGACTATTGTCCAACGTGCAAGAGACTCTTGCGCGGTGAAGCGTATTACCGCCTCATGGGCAAGCATTTCCTCTAATTTCTCATTTCAGTACCCTCAAGCGGGTCGAGATAGCCACTGGCTCCCCGCCTCCCTTAGAGGGGAAGTATAGCATCAAACTCGAAGATGTCAAGCGGAAATGCGTTTTAAGGAGCACATTCATGTCCATTAACAAGGACTTTTTTCAAAAGCGCGACTTTAACTACGATTTTCAATCCAGCGGCAGGCCCGAATCAGGATGGCAGGAGGCTACGCGGATCGCCGAGATGCTAGTCCCGACGCATTGCAGCTTCTGCGGCGTACAGTGCGGTATGTATTTAAAAGTGTACGAGGGCAAGGTCATCGGGGTCGAGCCACGCAACTATCGCCATAATCGCGGCTCGCTCTGCCCCAAAGGCGTGGTGGCCTACCAGCAGGTAGGGCATCCCGACCGCCTGACCTATCCGATGATCCGGCGCGGTGGCAAAGGCGGCAAGCTTGAGCGCGCCACCTGGGACGAGGCACTTACTTATATCGTAGATCGCTGGCAGCAGATCCAGGCAGAGCACGGGAAGGATGCTGTTGCCATTTATAGCGGCTCCTCTATGACCAATGAGAAGTGCTATCTAATGGGAAAATTTGCCCGCGTTGCGCTGGGGACGCGCCATATCGACTACAACGGGCGCCTGTGCATGTCCTCTTCGGCGGGCGCGTACGCCAAAGCCTTCGGCCTTGACCGCGCGCCGCTACCGATGACTGATATCCCGCTAACCGATTGTATGATGGTTGTTGGCGTCAATATCGCCGAGTGCTTCCCCATTATGATGCAGTGGGTCTGGCGCGCCCGCGATAAAGGGGCCAGCCTGATTGTAGCGGACCCACGCGAAACGCCCATTGCGCGCACCGCCGATCTCTGGCTACCCGTTCGCCCCGGCACAGACGTGGCCCTGCTCAATGCTATCCTGCGCCAGCTCATCGTTGACGGCATGATTGATGAAGATTACCTGCGCGACCGCACGAACGGTTGGGAGCAGGCGCGGGCTGAGGTGGAACCATTTACGCCGGAGTATGCGCAAAACATCTGTGGCGTGCCCGCCGAGCGCATCCTGGCTGCCGCTCGCCTCTATGGCCGGGCTAACCACTCGCTGATTATGCACGGCAAAGGGATCGAGCATAGCAGCCACGGCGTCGATACCTGCCTCTCCTGCATTAACCTTGCCCTTGCTCGCGGCCAGGTTGGCAAACCGGGTAGCGGCACCATGATGATTACAGGACAGGGCAACGGCCAGGGCGGTCGTGAAGTTGGGCAGAAAGCCAACCAGCTCCCCGGCTATCGCCACATCGACGTGCCAGCAGAGCGCCAGTACATTGCCGATGTCTGGGGCATTCCTGTCGATGAACTGCCCTGGGAGGGCGCGGCAGCCACGGAGATGGTGCCTCTAATGGCTGATGGAGAAATTAAAAGCTGCATGATCGCCTGCTCTAATCTGATGGTCTCGCTACCTGACAATCATATTGTCAAGCAGGCTCTCAGCAGGCTTGATCCGCTCGTCGTGGTCGATTTCTTTCTCTCGGAAACTGCTGAGCTTGCCGATGTGGTCCTGCCCGGCACCGTCTGGTGCGAGGACGAAGGCACGACGACCAATCTGGAGGGGCGGGTTGTCAAAATCAACCAGGCGGCAGAGCCACCCGGTGAGGCTCGCTGCGACTGGCAGATCCTCTGTGAGCTTGCCAGGAGGCTGGGCAAAGGCAAGTTCTTCCCTTATCAATCGGCGCTTGATATCTGGGAAGAGCTACGGATCGCGTCAAAAGGCGGGGTCTCCGATTATTACGGCATTAGCTGGGAACGGATCGAGGAAGAAGAGGGAGTATTCTGGCCCTGTCCCGCGCCGGACCATCCCGGCACGCCGCGCCTGTTCACCGAACGTTTCGCCTTCCCGGACGGCAAAGCCAGAATGTTTCCCGTGGCCTATCGACCACCGGCGGAGGAGCCTGGTCCGGCATATCCATTCCGCCTGACCACGGGCCGTATCGTCTACCACTACCTGACCGGCAATCAGACGCGGCGGCTGGGCTTCCTCAACTCGCAGGCGCCCGAACCCTGGGTCGAGATCCATCCGCAAGCTGCGCAACGCCTGGGCATCAAAGATCAAGAGATTGTGCGCCTGCGCACCCCTCGCAGCTCGATGAAGATCAAAGCCCTGGTTGTGCCAACGGTGAGGCCGGATACGCTCTTTGTGCCTTATCATTACGGACACGAGCACGCGGTCAATCAGCTTACCAATCCGGCAGTTGACCAGGTGGTGAAAATACCCGAGTATAAGGTCTGCGCCGCCACCATTGAAAAACTGGATCAGCCCGAATCACCCGCTGTCGATGGCTATACCGTCAACTTTACACCCGAAGACACGCCGAAAATGTTCCCCTACGCGGTGGGAGAGACAAAAGGACCAGCAGAACGTAAGGCTAAAACATACTAGCCCACCCCCACAGATAGAGAGGAGAGGAAGTCTTGGCAGTTAAAACCATGTTTGTTGACCCATCACGCTGCATCGGTTGTCGCGCGTGCGAAGCAGCATGCCGCGAATGCGATTCGCATAAAGGCGAGAGTATGGTGATGGTCGATTTTATAGATCGTGGCAAAAGCGTTGCCACCCAGCCTACCATCTGTATGCATTGCCAGGACCCCCTGGCTCCCTGCGCCCAGGTCTGTCCGGTGATGGCGATTCTGATAACGCCAGATGGCGTAGTGCAGATGGCCGAACCGTCGCGCTGCATCGGCTGTCGCAACTGCGTTTACGCCTGCCCCTTTGGCGTGCCTAAATTCGATGTCCAGGCTCGTCTGATGAAAAAATGCAACCTGTGCTACGACCGTACCAGCCAGGATCTCAAGCCGTGGTGCGCCCAGGCTTGCCCCACTCAGGCGCTATGGTACGGCGATTACGAGGAGTTTATGAATCAACGCGAGGGACATCCGGTTAATCTAACTTCTTTCGGGAAACAATCTGTGCGCACAAAAATCCACTGGGTGCTACCACAACAAACGCAACAACTGGACGTGACAGCGCTACTGGAAGAGGCGCGGGCGGAGATAGGGACAGCCGAACAGCAGCAGGAGGCGTGGGTGTTATGACGATCCGAGATAGAATGCTCCAGGCCAGCGCAGAACGGGCACAGAGGCGCAAAACCATTACTCGCTGGCAGGCCGAGTTTCCCTATCGCTGGGACGCGGACGATTTCGTGTCCCGCCGCGAGCTACTGCGCCTGGCTGTGGCGGCGTCGGGCGCCCTTTTTGCCGCGACCGCCGCAATCGTGGGCCTGGACTACCTGAGACCAACGACAACCGTATCCAGGCAGGCCATTATCCCGGTCAACGCGCTTCCTCCTGGTGGCGTCCACTATTTTCAGTATCCCACAGCGGAAGATCAGGCCGTATTGCTCCACCTGCCGAACGGGAGCTTTGCCGCTTATAGTGGAAAATGCACCCACCTCTCATGCGCCGTCTACTACGATAAAGATCGTGACAAGCTCCTCTGTCCCTGCCATGAAGGAGCCTTTGATCCGCAAACGGGCGTGCCGGTGGCCGGTCCTCCGCAGCGCGCATTGCCTAAAATCACGATTCGGCAGGATGGTACCATGCTTTATGCGGTAGAGGAGGCGCTATGATCCATGATCGTTCCGCCAGCAACGATGGCACGCTTCACGAGACAATTACCCGCGTCGAGCGTACACCGCCAGCAGGGCAGGCCGCGATTGAGCTGACAGCCCTGGTAATCGGTCTTATCCTGATGGGCATCCAGCTCTGGCTGTTGACGGTCGCGCTTGACCTTTACCTGTCGGGGAGCACAACTGATAGCTGGCTACTCGCAGTCATCTCGGGCCTGGTTTTTCTCGGCGGTCTGCTGATGCTCCGCGTTGAGCGACACCACACCCGTCGTCGCTAATCAAGCACAAGGGACGGGGCAACCGGCAAGGGGGAACAGGGCAAATCGCAAGCGGCAAGAGGGCAACCGCAAGGGGGAACAGGGCAAATCGCAAGCGGCAAGAGGGCAACCGCAAGGGATTGCCCCTACTGAAACCAATCACATAGCAGAAACGTGTTGCCTCTGCGAGAGGGCAACTGTGAAAGATTGCCCTGTAGAGAAAACAAGGGAGGTAATATATGCTCTGGTATTGTCGTTTTAAATGGCACCCGCATACGACCCGCGAACAGGTGGCGCGTCGGATTGTCCAGATGCACGACGCAGGCAGCAATCACCCGGAACGCATTAAGGGATGGTACAACCTGGCGGGCGGCGGGGCTGGTTTCTTGATTATTGATACCGATAACCCTCAAGAGCTGACGGCCTTTCTACAACCCTATATGGATCTGATGGATTTCGATGTCCACGCCATCTACGCTCTTGACTACGCAAAACAGATTGAGGAGCTACGAAGGGTCGTTCCGGCAGGCGTCCGGTAGTATTCAATAGGATAAGCACAGAAAACAGCTTAGATGCTGGGCATAAAATCTATTCACAGGTGTGGCCTATACCTAAGACCACACCTTTTATGTATCTTTTTTGGGAAAGTTCAAGAACGCAGGGCTTTTCAGTGTTCCTCTCCTCTGACTCTTGCTGCCTGGGTTCGCGCCCCCAACGGGGCGCAGGGCAAGGGAGAGGTGCCGGCAACGCCGCGACGCGGCGTTGCCGGCACCTCTCCCTTGCGAGCAGGGCTTCGCCCTGCGAGCATGACGAGAACTGAAAAGCCCTGTGCAAGAACGGCAATATATTGTATTCAAAGTAATATTGTTGTATACTGAATGCAACAATTTTTTGTATGGACAAAGCTATATTCGTTAAAAAATTACCGGCAGAAGTGATGGGAGGTATACATGCGTTGGCGATCCAATATGCTATTAGCGGCTATTCTTGCATTCCTGCTTTTAAGCTTGAGCTCGCTCTTCTCTGGAAAAGCGGTAGTATCTGCCACTGGATCTTCCACCACCGCCTTGATTGTAAGGCTAACGCCGACCATCGTGCCACGAGCAACGCCAACCCCTGCTCTTACGGGGACCCCAACAACCCTACTCGATCCAGCCATTATCGATTTGTTAGGGGGGGTGTTAGTAGCCATAATCTCAGGTATCGCTGGCTTCTTGATCGCCTACTATCAGGCGCAACGCCAGCAGGCACAGCAAGAAAAACAGCAGCAAGAACAAGCTGAAGTAATTGAGAAATTAAAGAGCTATGGATACGACCTACTTGACCAATATCAGCAGGCGCAAACTGAGTTGGCAAGAGAGAGGCGATTACAACGGGCGGTGACAGAGACAGGAACCGAAACCGCGATATTAGACCAACTTCGTCGTAATGCGCACGCTCAGCCTGACATCGATAAAAAAGCAGAGATCTATCGACAGCTCATCCAATACGACCCACGCCTCTCCCAACTGCAAATATTAGATATGCCTCGGCCTCTGGATATCATCCATTTTCACATCCCAATGCGTCTGCTCCAAAGAGGTTATAAACCTGATGCAACGCAATTCGAACCTCTACGCGATTCGTACGCGCTCATCCGTAGAGAAATAACATTTCTTGAGCAGCGCGCCAGAAGCGCGATTGCGCCCGCTAATGCAGTTCGTTTTCACAAACGTTGCGTTTTCGTTGGCGACCCTGGAGCCGGAAAAACTACCTTACTCAAATACTTAGCCCTGAAATCTGCTCGCAGAGAGCTTGATGGTTTACCAGATCTTCCCATTTTTATTGAACTCAATGTGTTTGCTACTTCAGGATATGAGGGTTTACTTGATTTTGCAGCGGCTAAATGGGATGCCTACTACAGCTTTAATAAAGAGGAAGCACGCGGCTATATGGAAGATATGCTACAGAAAGGCCAAGCTCTGCTGCTGCTAGATGCGCTCGATGAAGCCGTTATTGGCAACACAGATGAGGAAGCGGAAGCTTCGTATCATCGAGTTGCCGAGACCATCAAGCAGGTTGCAACCCGCTATCATCAGGCCCCCATTGTTGTTACGGCTCGCAAGCTCGGCTACCGCCAACGAGAATCCCTGTTGGGCTTCACGGAATTTGAGCTACAGACATTTCGCCCAGAGGATATAAAACAATTTATTACACAATGGTTCAACTACTTTAGCGATGCAGAAAGACAGGCCAATGCTTCGGGCCTGATCACCAAATTAGAGCACACCCCTCATCTGCAAGCACTGGCCACTAACCCTTTGCTCCTCTCATTGATCGTTCGTATATACGAATCGCGGTTCGATCTGCCTGAACGTCGCGCCGAATTATATAAAGAGTGCGTCGATCTGCTGATCAGCAAATGGGACGCTCAACGCAACATCAAGCGCTATCATGATCTTGAACAAAAGCACCTGCGGCAACTCCTTGCGCAGGTGGCCTGGTATTTTCATGAAAAAGGGTTACGGTACGTTCTTGAAAAAGACCTGTTGCGAGAGATTGCAAAATTCTTGCCCACGGTACAACTATCAGCAGAACGCAATGGTAGCATACTTGCCTCAATTACGAGCGAAAATGGCCTCTTAAAAGAGCAGGCGCTAGGCTTCTATAGCTTTTTCCACTTAACGTTCCAGGAGTACTTCGTTGCCGAGTACCTCGTCGCTCAACATTTGCCCGATAACAAGGATCTCAAAGAACTCCTCCGGCATCGTGGCGACCCCTGGTGGGAAGAGGTTTGCTTCCTCTATGCCGGACATATGTCCGATGCCAGCAAGCTCTTACGCGTCCTGTTGGGACAAGACGAGACTATCTACTTACGGGAGGATATATTCCATACGAATCTTATCCTGGCAGGAGGCTGCTTAGTAGCACACCCCAGGATTGAGCAAACTTCTCTGTGGGAGAAGGTCATCTCCCAATTGGAACAGGCTTTATCACAAACTCCCTACGCCCTCACACAATACCGCATCGTTCAGACATTGGTAGCCATTGGCGAAGACAAAATAATCGAGCGATTGCTTGCCGACCTCTCCAATGAGCTCCTTAATCGAGAACTGCGTATCAATATAGCTCAAGCATTGAGCACGCAAAGAAAGCCCAATGTTATCCGCGAGCTAAAACAGCTTTTCAGTAACGCTCAAACCGATTCCCATATTCGCAGTAGCATCATTCAAGCCCTGGGCATCTTGGGAGAACATTCAATGACCGACCACCTGCTAGAAATGCTCCAGGACGGACACCTGGACTGGCATGTACGCGAAGGGGTTGTTCAAAGCCTGGGCATCCTCGGCGGAGAAACGATTTCCCACAGACTGTTGGACCTGCTGCAAAACGGGCAGCTTGAATTCTATATCAGAAGTCGCATCGCCCAAACATTGGGGCTGCTGGGCGACCGTTCTGTAAGCAATGGTCTGCTACTCCTGCTCTCCGAAAACCTGACGTTATCCAGGTTCTCAACAGAAGAGAATAGCGTACTTATTAACATAGCTCAGGCGTTAGGAGATCTAGGTGATCCTTCTATCATACCTGATCTACTAGGCTTGCTACAACAACTACCTGCTAATACCACCGTGCAGAAGCATATAGCACGGACGCTAGGTATCCTGGGCATGCATGACCCCTCGGTTGCCCTCAAGTTACAGGCTCTCCTCGACAATCAGCAGCTCGATATCTCAACTCGTTGCAGTATTATTTATGCGCTGGCACTCCTGGGAACACAACCCGTAGCAGTGCCAAAACTACTCGATCTCCTTAGACAATATATTTTCGATAAAGATATAGCCAGCACCCTTATCCAAACTTTAGAGCAACTACGCGACCGAGCCGCTCTTCCTGACTTGCTGGCATTGCTGCAAACAACTCATCTGGATGCATATGTACAAAGCTGTATCGTGCAAACACTGGGCACATTCGGCGAACGTGACACGCTTCCTTACCTGTTACATTTACTCTCTACCCCACAAACAGATAAGCTCGTACGCAGTAAAATAGCGCAATCGCTGCAACATTTCGCACATACCATCACTTTAGAGGAAATAGAGAGCCTTGTCGAACAACTAGAGACATCGGATGTTGCCAGCGATATTCATCACTCACTCTGGATCATGAGCCGCCGCAGGGGTATCAGGATCTTTGTGATGGGTTCACCAGAAGAGAGGCAAGTGAGAATCGTTAAATGGCCGACGGATTTAATAAAAAAAGCAACCGCGTAATCAGCACAACTTGTATGTCATTTCAGTACCCTCAAGCGGGTCGTGATAGCCACCGGCTCCCGCCGCCTCTCTTGAGAAGAAGCATACCATCGCGTCCTAAGATGTCAAGCGGAAATACACTAAGAACTGCGCTCATACACCTTGCCTCCCACATTCCGCCTGTGCTATGATATACACATATTGAATAACGTCATGTCTTCGGGGCAAGGTGAGGAAAAGCTGGTCGCTCAACAGGCCGCGTTTCCAATTCCTGATCGGCGGTACAGCCCGCGAGCCACGCTCAACTAGTTGAGTTGGCAGGATCTGGAGAAGTTCCAGAGCCGACGGTATAGTCCGGATGGGAGAAGACAAGAGCATAGGATCGGCTGCAAGCAGAAAAATCTGCGTGCATAGCGCGTATTATATGACGCATTGCTTATCCTATGATTGTAATGAAGAAGAACTGCTCTATCGGTACAGGGCATCTCTTCCTTCTTGTTACCCCTTGTACTCCCTCAATCCACCTCGAAAGCATGCAGCCAACCATTTAATACAGGGCAGGCGCGAGGCACTGCCCCTACCTGGTGGAGCAACTATGCATGTAGCTGAAGAGGCGATACGGTTAGCCATCGCTTGCGCTCGCAGCGTCGAAGGACGTACGAGCCCGCGCCCCCCCGTCGGAGCCGTTGTCGTGCGCGACGGCAGGGTTATCGCGCAAGGAGCAACAGCCCCTCCCTACGGCCCACATGCCGAAGTCGTCGCCCTCACCGCGGCGGGAGCGGCAGCGGACGGCGCGGACCTGTATGTCACGCTCGAACCCTGCTGCATCTACGTCCATACGCCTCCCTGCACCGATGCCATCATCGCCGCGGGTATCCGCCGCGTCATTATCGGCGCGTTGGACCCCAACCCACGGGTTCAATTGCAGGGCATCGAGCGGCTGCGTTCATCAGGGATCGAGGTGATGGTGCTGGAAGATGAGCAGTTCGCGCCCGCATGCGCGCAAATTGTGCGCCCGTTCGAGCAATACATCTTCCACGGGCGGCCCTATGTGACGGCAAAATGGGCCATGACGCTTGATGGCAAGCTGGCAACACGTTCGGGCGATTCCCGCTGGATCAGCGGACCCGAAGCGCGCCTGTGGGTGCATGATCTGCGCGACCGCGTGGATGCCATCCTGGTCGGTGCAAATACCGCCCGCATCGATAATCCTCAGCTTACCGTACGCATTCCGCCTGACAAAAGAATCTGGCAGCGTACCGAACGCGAGCATGCTCCCCTGCGCGTGGTGCTTAGCACGCAGGGAGCCCTGCCCGATACACTCTCGCTGCTTCAGCCAGAGCTTGCCGCAAGGACCTGCGTTCTCGTCAACGCAACCAGTTCCATCAAGCAACATCGGCAGCTCGCGGATCGCGGCATAGAGGTCATTCCCGTCGCAGCAAACGAGAGGGGGCGGGTCGATTTTCTGGCGGCCTTACAAGCTCTGGCTCATAAAGGCATTATGCATGTGCTGATCGAAGGCGGAGCAGGCGTGCTGGGCAGCGCATTCGATCAACATTGCGTCGATCATGTAGCAGCCTTTATCGCGCCTAAGCTGCTGGGTGGCCGTAACGCTCCCTCCCCTATTGCAGGCGAGGGACTGGCGACAATGCCACAGGCGCAATGCCTGAATAATATTCAGACATACGTATTTGGCCAAGATATTCTGGTTGAGGGCGACGTTCCTCACCTCTCGTAGGGACCCGATTGATCGCCTTCCTGCGCGATGTATCGCCTTATTGGCGGAATTTCAAGGTATGACTAAAAACTTGGTAAAGGGCAAAAAGAAGATGAAGAAGACTGTTCCTGTCGCCGGACGCGCTCTGACCGTTGCCGAGGCTGTTGACGAGGTACGGGCCGGACGGATGGTGCTGATCTGCGATGACTATGGCCGCGAGAACGAGGCCGATCTCTGCCTGGCCGCGCAATTTGTCACCCCCGAATCGCTTAACTTTATGGTTCATCATGCCTGCGGTCTGCTCTGCGTCGCGCTATCGGGTGAACGGCTTGACAGGTTACGCATCCCGCTCGCGGAAACAGGTGGCACGCCCCTGCAAGGAACAGCCTTCACGGCATCGGTGGACGCGCTCCACGGCACAACCACTGGCATCTCCGTCCACGACCGTGCCGTGACCATTCGCGCCCTGGTCAATCCAACGACGCCGCCAGAAGACCTGGTACGTCCCGGCCATGTCTTCCCATTGCGCGCTAGAGCTGGCGGCACATTGGAACGGCGCGGGCATACCGAAGCTTCGGTCGATCTGATGCGCATCTCGGGACTGGAGCCGGGGGCGGTAATCTGCGAAGTGCTGGACCACAACGGGGAAGCGGCTCGGGGACAGGTCTTGCTTGATCTGGCACAACAATGGGGGCTGGGCATCATTACAGTCGATGCTATCGCGCGCTACCGCAAAAGCCATGCCGTGAGCTTTATCAGCGAGACGCAGCTTCCCACACCGGAAGCTACATTCCGCCTGCGCCACTATCGCGGTCTTGAGAAGGGCGAGGATTATCTCGTCCTCCTGCTCGGCGATCTTGATGAGCAAGAGCCGCCCCTTTTACGCCTCCATTCGGCCTGCACCACCGGCGATATCTTCGGCTCGCAACGCTGCGACTGCCAGGCTCAGATGCACGCCTCCCTACGCGCCATCGCGAAAGAAGGACGCGGCCTACTCATCTACCTGCCGCAAGAAGGGCGCGGCATCGGGCTTGCGGGCAAGCTCCAGGCGTACCTGCTGCAAGAGCAGGGATGCGATACCATCGAGGCCAATCAACTGCTCGGTTATCCTGTTGACGCCCGTACCTATACCCATGCCATCGAGGTGCTACGCGATCTCAACATCACCTCTGTTCGCCTCATGACCAATAGCCCTGAGAAAATTCGGGCGCTCAAGGAGGCTGGCATTGTGGTGGAGCGCGTGCCGCTCGAAATATCGCCCACGAAGAGTAATATGCGCTACCTGCAAACGAAGCAGCAGAGACTTGGACATCTATTCACTTCGCTGGCATCTACCAACAATCTGGTATCATCATAGAAGCTAGAGGAGCACACCAGCATGGCTCAAGCAGACACACCACCCTCTCCGCTGCTGGATGGAAGCGGACTCGCGATTGGCATGGTCGTTGCCCGCTATAACTGGCATATTACAGGCGCGATGTTTCATTGCGCTCAGGAAGAGCTAAAGCGCCTGGGAGTCGCGGCAGAGGATATGCGCATTGTTTATACGCCCGGCGCCTTTGAACTGGCGACGGTTGCTCAGGCTATGCTGCTGAATGGTCGCTACGACGCCCTGATTTGCTTTGGTTGCGTGATGCGGGGAGAGACGCGCCACGATATTGTCGTCGGCGATGCAGCGGCGCAGGGCATCCAGCGGATCGCGCTTGAGCTGCATACCCCCATTATCTTTGGCGTGATGACCGTCGAGAACCTGCATCAGGCCCAGGAACGCATTACACGCGGTAAAGAATGCGCTCAAGCCGCCGTAGAGATGGCGCACACAATTAGAACGCTCAAGAACTCCGATTCCGCGCTCCTGAGCGAAGCTAGCGGCTGTAGCTCCCCGCTTCAGCGTGGGAGCGTTGGAGCGCGGAACGTTTCTAAAGAACGCCAGCTAAGCAAAGGAGACGAAGATGTTCACAGGAATAGTTGAAGAGATGGGAACCCTTCAGCGGATCGAGCCGACAGGGCTGGTGATCAAGGCGCGATCCGTGCTGCAAGACGCGGCAATCAAGGACAGTATCGCGGTCGATGGCATCTGCCTGACCATCACTGAGCAGGGAAAAGACTGGTTTCGCGTTGATACCATGCCCGAGACGCAGCGACGCACCCGCCTCGCGAGCTTACAACCGGGCGACAAAGTCAATCTGGAGCGTTCGCTGGCAGCCAATGGTCGCATCGGCGGTCACATGGTACAGGGACACGTTGAGGCATCCGCCGCCGTTCTCAGTCTGCAAGAAGACGGCATTGGCCTGAATGTCGAAATTGAGCTGCCGGAAGCTCTCCGCCCCTTCGTGATTGCAAAGGGCTTTATCGCTATCAACGGGGTCAGCCTCACCGTTGTCGAGAGCCTGCCTGACCGCTTCGCTATCGCGCTGATCCCTTACACCCGCGAACATACTAACCTGGGACAGTTGCAGGTTGGCGCCCTGCTCAATCTTGAGACCGATATTATCGGCAGATATGTCATGCAGTTTTTCCGCCAGTATCAACAGGGAGGGAATCCTCTATGACCACAAGCATCGATCAGCCCGCGCGCGTGCAGCACAGCACTGGACGCCCGCTCTGGCTCTCCATCCTCACCGGCTTCTCGCTTTTGCTCGGAATTATTACCGCTATTCCCCAGTTCTATTACGTACTTTTCGGACTACACCTTGTCACTATCGGACCCAACAGCAACCTGCTCGGTCAGGTCTGGTACAGCTATATTTTGCATGGTGACAACCGCTATCTGAAAGTGGACCCCGGCGTGTTTGCGGGCGCAATCGAGGACGCATTCTTACTTGGCCCGCTCTACTTTGCGACCGGCATCGGGCTATGGCTGAGACGATCCTGGGTCATCCCGGTGGGACTCATGACGGGCGCAATGATCTTCTACGCAATCGTCGGCTTCTTTCTGGGCGACATCTTTGCCAATCTGCCAAGCGTCACCAACGACGTTTCTTACTGGGCCTCGAATCTGCCCTACCTACTCTACCCGCTCTGGCTCATCCCGGTGCTGCTCTTCCGGCGCAAGCTTTTCGCTGGAAAGGGATCATAGATGGCAGAAGAACAATCAGCACTGAGCTTTAGCGGAGGTAAAGACTCGATCCTCGCGCTCGACCGGCTCACACGCACGGGAAAGCATATCAACTATCTGGTCACAATGTACGACGCAGTCACCGAGCGCGTGCGCTTTCATGGCGTACCCATTACGCATATCCAGGCCCAAGCCGATGCTCTCGGCATCCCGCTGCTGCGCTATCCAACAACGCCAGAAAATTTTGAAACCGTTTTTCTCCAGTCCCTTCAGAATCTACGCCAGCTCAATGTCACCGAGATCGCCTTCGGCAATATCCATCTCGCCGATGTGCGAGCGTGGTATGAGGAGCGCACAACCGGGGCAGGGCTGACCCACCTGGAACCGCTCTGGGACGAAGATCCGGCAAAGCTGGTGCGAGAATGCATAGCACGCGGCTACCTCGCCACCCTCACCTGCATAGAGGTCGCACGCGCGAAAGCTGAATGGCTCGGAGCAACGCTGACCGAGCAGCTAGTTGACGAGTTTGAGCAGGGCGGGATCGATCCATGCGGCGAGCGCGGCGAATATCACACCTTCGTCAGCGCAGGTCCGCTTTTCGCTCACCCGCTCCCCACCCGCCTGGGCAGCAAGAAAACTATGGCAGGGTTTCAGCTTGTGGATATTCTTCTGTAGGCTCGCCCTGCTCGACTGGCTCCTGCGAGGCTGTTGCAAGCTCGACTTGTTCTCATAGAGCCGCTGCTCTGGATGACGACACCATTGCTGGATGAGTTGCCAGTTGTCAGTCCGTTCGCGTCGCTCGCGTTTGGGTTGCGTCATGCCTGCCACCATCCGTTCTGTGTTTTTGTCCCGCTTCCTTCTTCTCTCCATCTGATCAGCCCTTGTATGCTGTGACCAACCAATGACGCGGCATCGCAGACATCGCAGGCATCATGTGAGAAAGGGGCGGATAGGGCCAGCGGCCATAGTGAGCATCGGCTTCTCCTGGCTGGGTGACCGTGGCCTGCCAGCCGCGCGCGGCAAGATCGGCCACGGGATCATCCATCGTGCCAATCCAAGGGGTTCCATGCCGGGCTAAGAATGTGACCAGAGGCTGCATCCAGGGAAACGTGAGCACCACCCCATTGACGGCGTCGAAGCCGAGCCAGGAGCCTGGCGCGCTCAGGCTCGTCATCTCATCAAGCAGATGCGCGCTGACCTCATTCGGGAGATACGCGAGCAACCCCTCAAGCAGCCAGACAGTGGGCTGCTGCGGTTGGAAACCGGCCTGCAGAAGCGGGTCTCTCCAGAAAGTTGTGAGATCTCCCGCAATGGTGGTGCGCAAGCACCCTGGATGAGCACCAGAATCGCGCAGGATCTGCTCTTTGTATGCCAAGACTTGCGGTTGATCTACCTCGAAAAAGAGCGTGTGGTTTGGCCAAGGGAGCCGATAAGCCCGTGTATCCAGACCAGCCGCCAGCAGCACGACCTGGCGCAGCGAAGACGCGGCGATTGCGCGCAGCAAGAAATCATCGAAAAAGCGTATCCGCACAATGGTGCTGATGCTGGTATCAGCGGATTGTTGCTCCGCCCATGCCTTGCCTTCTGGACCTGCAAGTCGTTCAGCCCAAGGATCATCAAACAGGCGATCAGGGCGCTGACTTTCTCTGGCACGCGCTCCGGCAGTCCAGCGAGCGGTCATGGCGAGACGATGAGAAGACGAGAGGTTGTCGAACATATGTTACTCCTTGAGACCAATTTTGTGGGACGAGTCAGGGCTTGAGCAACATATCTTTTTTTAAGAGGCATAGAAGAATGTTCGTCGATACTATACTCATCTACGGCTGGTTTAGCAAACGTTGCAAAACACTATCAGCAATATTCCCATTGACACAACCACATCCCCACATGTATAATAGTTAGGCAACCTAATAAATTAGGTACCTAACTATTTGTGGTCTATCTTATCATTGAGGGAGGCAGATGGAGCATCTTATCACTAACCCGACCGCGCGAAGGCTTTTCAATGCTTTTATGCAATTCGGTAGGGCGGGATGGCATCAACATCAACAGACAGTGGCGGGCTGTAAACCGAGCGAGGTCAGGGTGCTGTTCTGCGTCAAAAAAGGCCGGAGCCCGGATATCCCCGAAATGAAGGTGTCCGAGATTAGCAAGCTGCTCCACGTCACCTCTCCAACTATTACCCAGTTGATTAAGGGATTGGAGACAGACGGGCTCATTGAACGTAATATCGATCCTCACGACCGCCGCGCCGTTGGCATTAAGCTGACTGAAAAAGGCGAGACGGTCACCCAGCAGGCGGCAGAGGTCTTCGCCACCTCCCTTAACGGCCTGATTGAGTATCTTGGCGAGGAACAAAGCAATCAGCTCGCCGAACTTCTATTAAAGGTCACTCGCTATTATGACGAGCAAGCAGCCAGTAGGGGCAATCCCTCGCGGTCGCCCTCACCCTGGAGCGGAGACGAGCATCTATGATAAAATTATTGCGCTTTTTAAAGCCGTACAAGATTCCTCTGATTTTTGTTTTTGTGCTTGTTTTTTTACAGGCTCTTTCCGATCTCTATCTCCCCACACTGATGGCGGATATTGTGGATACTGGAATTGTGAAGGGCGATACTCCCTATATTCTGCGCGTGGGCGGCTTTATGTTGCTGGTCGCGATTGGCGGCTCTACCTGCTCCATCATCGCCAGCTTCTTCTCTTCCAGAATCTCGGTCGGCTTCGGCAGACTCATTCGCAGCAAGCTCTTCACCCACGTCGAAAATTTTTCGCTGCACGAATTTGATCAGGTCGGCACGGCCTCGCTGATTACGCGCACAACCAATGACACGACGCAGATTCAGCAAGTGCTGGTGATTATGCTGAGGATGATGATCTATGCACCGTTGATGTGCGTTGGCGGTATCATCATGGCGGTCTCGCAGGATGCAACCCTCTCCTGGGTGCTGGTCGCCGTCATCCCGATTCTGCTGCTGTCAATCTTGCTGATTATGAGCAGAGCCATACCGCTTTTCCAGATCGTGCAGGTAAAGCTGGACCAATTAAACCTGATCCTCGACGAGGCGCTTACCGGCGTACGCGTTATCCGCGCGTTTGACCGCACCGACCACGAGAAAAAACGCTTCGACGAGGCCAATCTCGATTTGACGGATGTCTCGATCCAGGTCAACCGCATCGTGGCGATCATGATGCCGATGATGATGCTGGTGCTGAACGTCTCATCCGTCGCTATCCTCTGGTTCGGCAGCATTCGCATCGACAACGGTGATATGCAGATTGGATCGCTCATCGCGTTTCTCCAGTACGCCATGCAGATTCTCTTCTCGTTCCTGATGCTTTCGATGATGTTTATTATGCTACCGCGCGCGGCGGCCTCCGCCACCCGCATCAATGAAGTGCTGGCGATAGAACCAGAAATCAACGATGCCGAGCAGGTGAAGCGCGCCGATGCGCAGCGCGGCTACGTTGAGTTCCAGGATGTCACCTTCAGCTATCCCGGCGCCGAAGAGCCCGCCATCTCCAACATTTCGTTCAGGGCAACCCCTGGTAAGGTTACGGCGATCATCGGCGGTACCGGCTCGGGCAAATCAACGCTGATAAGCTTGATCCCGCGCTTCTATGATATTGATAGCGGGCGTGTGCTCGTTGATGGCGTCGATGTGCGCGAAATGTCGCAGCAACACCTGCGAGCGAAAATTGGCTTCGTGCCCCAAAAAGCTATGCTTTTCTCAGGCTCCATCGAGGATAATATTCACTATGGCAAAGCCGATGCCTCGGAGGACGAGATAGAGCATGCCGCTGACGTGGCTCAGGCCACCGAATTCATCTCGCATATGCAGGAAGGCTTCCAGTCGATCATTGCCCAGGGGGGCACCAACGTTTCGGGCGGGCAGAAGCAGCGCCTGTCCATTGCGCGCGCCCTGGTGAGAAAGCCGGAAATCTACATCTTCGACGATAGCTTCTCGGCCCTTGATTTTAAAACTGATGCCAGGTTACGAACAGCTTTGAAAAGGGAGATTGCCAATGCAACGGTGTTCATCGTTGCCCAGCGCGTAAGTACCGTTATGGATGCGGACCAGATCATTGTCTTAGACGATGGGCGCATCGCGGGCATCGGCACTCATCACGAACTGATGAAGACCTGCAATGTCTATTATGAAATCGTCTCGTCACAGCTTGCATTGGAGGAAATAGCATGAGCGAAGAGCGTAGAGAGACAAGACCTGCTGGCTCAATGGGTCCTGGTGGCCCGGGGCAACCGGGCAGAGGACCGATGGGCTGGATGGGTGGAGCTGGCATGGGCATGCCAGTGCAAAAGGCAAAGGATTTTAAGGGCACGCTCTTCCGGCTGTTTGGCTATTTCAAGCCACAGAAATACCTCCTGCTGATCGTCTTTATCGCGGCGGTCATCAGCACAGTTTTCGCCATCGTCGGCCCGAAGATCCTGGGCATGGCAACCACCAAACTCTTTGAAGGCATTTTACTGAAATACAGGGGCGTGCCGGGCGCGCATGTCGATTTTACCTATATCGGACAAATCCTGCTGATCCTACTCGGCTTGTACCTTATCAGCGCCCTGTTCAACTATGTCCAACAGTATATTATGGCAGGTGTGGCGCAGAAAACGGTCTACATCTTGCGTCAGCAGGTAGACGATAAGCTGACGCGCCTGCCTTTGAAGTTCTTTGACGCGCGCACACATGGAGAAATTCTCAGCCGCGCCGTCAATGACATGGATAACATCAGCTCTACGTTGCAGCAGAGCCTGACGCAGTTGATCACCTCCGCCGTGACGCTCGTTGGCGTCATTGTGATGATGCTGACCATCAGCCCGCTGTTATCCCTGGTGATTGTCCTGACCTTCCCACTAAGCCTGTTCGTGACCACCATCATTGCCAAACGCTCGCAAAAGTACTTCGCGCAACAGCAAAGGGCGCTCGGTAGGCTCAATGGGCATGTGGAGGAGATGTATACCGGCCATAAAATCGTCAAAGCGTTCGGGCGCGAAGGCCAATCGATTACTGATTTTGAGCGGTTGAACGAAAAGCTCTACAATGCTGGCTGGAAGGCTCAATTCATCTCCGGCATCATTATGCCGCTGATGATGTTTATCGGCAACATCGGCTACGTCTTTGTAAGCGTCGTTGGCGGCATCCTGGTCACAAAAGGCTCGATCTCTATCGGAGATGTGCAGGCATTTATTCAATATGCACGCCAGTTCACCCAACCTATCACGCAGCTCGCCACTATCGCGAACGTGATTCAATCGACGATTGCCTCGGCTGAACGCGTCTTCGAGCTGCTCGATGAAGAGGAAGAGGTGCCGGAGGAGGCGCACGCCAAAGTTATCGAGGTTCCGCAGGGCGTCGTTCAACTGCAACATGTCAATTTCCGCTACAAAGAAGATGTCCCGCTGATCGATGATCTGAATATCGATGTCAAATCGGGTCAGACCATCGCGATTGTCGGCCCGACCGGCGCGGGCAAAACGACGCTGGTCAACCTGCTGATGCGCTTCTACGATATCAATGCAGGCAAAATCACCATTGATGGCGTCAACATCACGCAGATCAAGCGCGGCAATCTGCGTCGCCTGTTCGGCATGGTGTTGCAGGACACCTGGCTTTTCAACGGGACAATACGGGATAATATCGCCTACGGTCGTGAAGGTGCGACGGAGGAAGAAATTATCCGGGCGGCAAGAGCGGCGCACGCCGACCACTTTATCAGAACGCTCCCCGAGAGCTATGATACTGTGCTTAATCAAGAAGCCAGCAATCTATCGCAGGGCCAGAAGCAGTTGCTGACGATTGCGCGCGCGGTGCTGGCCGATCCGGCGATCCTGATCCTCGACGAGGCAACCAGCAGCGTCGATACCAGAACCGAGATCCACATCCAGAAAGCGATGGGCGAGCTAATGAAAGGCCGGACCAGCTTTGTCATCGCCCACAGGCTCTCCACCATTCGGGACGCGGACCTGATCCTGGTGATGAATCACGGCAGTATCGTAGAACAGGGCACGCACGGGGAACTGCTAGCGAAAAACGGCTTCTACGCCGACCTCTATAACAGCCAGTTCACCGGCACAGCCCTCCAGCAAGAAGCGGTATAGACGTGTAGGGGCGGGGCTTGCCCCCGCCCTGCGTCCCGCGGGGCTTGCCCCCATCCTGGTCCGGGGCTTGTCCCATCCTGGTCGCTTGCCCCCGCCCTGGACATCCATACGGATTATCCTCCTAAAATTTGCTATTCAGACCATCAACATCGCTTTCGCTTCCTGCCATGCCTATTCTTTTTTCTGATGCCTTTGCGGTCGAAGAAATGGCTATGTTTTTTTACCATCTCGGCCAGGTTCGCATTCTACTTCTCGCTAAAAAACCACAAATAGATATTTCAGCATGTTATATCTCATATTAAGGTGTATCTTTATATAGGGAGTCATCCAGGTGATGAAAATTGCTCTTATGTTTAGCTTGTCAATGCGAGGCAGTAAGGTTATAATTTACAGAAGGTGGATAGAATGCCAAAGGCAAAAAAGATCGCTTTATTCACATTAAAAGTAGGATGGGAAAGCACCTATTGAACATGTATACTAAAGCGCAAGAAGCGCAGTAGTATATTCGTGTATTTAATTCACAAGTAGTGAGTGACAGTATAAAGGACTATATGTATGCTCACTGATTCGACCAGGACAAACGTTTTAGAAGTCGCCAATATGCTAGAGACGAGACGAAAAACGAATAAGCGCACAACCCTGGTGCTTGGAGCAAGAGCAGGTGGCTTTTTCCGCAGCAAAGAACTGCTTGACATCCTGCGGAACTTTAGCCTGCGCGATTTCACACACCTGACGCCTCTAGAGCAATTCGCCGAATGTTACCAGGTGCTCAATCGTCGGGGGCAATTTAGCGAAAATGATCTCGACGGCATTTTACGGCAGGCACTCAACGAGGTCTTTATTTCGGGAGCCGACCTTTGCGTTGCCGAGTTGATCAAAGAGAATATTTTTGACATGATCATTTCCACCAATATCGACGACCTGTTAGAACGGGCATTAGAGCAGGTCGATCTAAAAGACCGCAAAGACTTCGATGTCATCATTCCTGGTCATAAAGCCACGATCTACATTGATTATACCGAGAAATCGTTCCCTTGCAGGATTATCAAAGCGTTTGGCGATCTCTCCTCAAAGGTCTATAACATCGTTGAGCGCCGCAAGCAACTCACCCTACCACTAGACACCGAGACAGTAAGAACCTTACTCGAAAGGCCGCTGGCCAGGGATATCCTGGTCATCGGACTGGACCCCGTCTGGGATGAAGAAATACTCGCCGCCTTTCCGCCACGCTCCCACACCACCAGCTACTGGTACGTCAACGAGCAAGAGCCTGATCACAACCTTCTGCAACGAACGTGGCAGGGAGGGTTAGTTAGACTCATCACGGGCGAAGATGGCAATTACGAGCATTTCATCAAAGCGTTACACTGGCATCTCTACAAAGAGCAACCAGGCAGCTACAAATTGTCATGGCAGATAACCAGCCAGCTTTCAACGATCAGCAGTGAACTGAGGAAGCTACGAGAGCAGTATAGCGAACTTAGTCAGCTTGTCCATCACCTGATCAGCAGCCTTGAAAACCGGTCGGCTTGACTCATCATATTTAAGTGGAGTGAGATATATGGCAAGTATTATTAACCGGACTTATGAACTGGGTATCATAGATGAGGCATTCGATGCATTGCTTGATCAAACAAGCCTTTTGCGCACACCCATTATCGATGTACACGGAATTGAAGGTATCGGAAAAACGACCATTTTGCAGCATGTGACGCATAAATGCAAAGAGCATCATCTCCCGTATATCCGCGTCGATGCCAGCGGGGGCATACCGGCGATTGCCCATGAAATCATTGAGCAAATCAAAACATACTATCTGCCGCAGATCGCACCTCTCAACGAAGAAGACCCTCTACATCAGGTTGTTAGTGCGATCCGGCAATTGCTGGAGCAGCAGGCAGCCGTGCTGATTCTGGACTCGCTGGATACAGAAAACGACGAGCTGCTGCACTGGCTCGAAATCATGCTTCGTGACCTGCTGGAGAATAATCGCTTGTTCGTCGTCATTGCCAGCCGCAAAAGTTTGCAGTTTGAAAACGAACGCTCAGTTGCGCGCAAGCTTACGCCATTGCAGTTAAATCCATTTGATAGGACCAGTAGCGGACAATACCTGGACACCATCAAGATCAAGCCAGAAATGCACAACTATATCTTTGAATGGACCAGGGGGTACCCGCTGGCAATGGACGCGATGGCCCGGGCTATGGACAAAGAACGGCTCGATCCACGCAAAGAGTCGGACCGGAGGCAATTAATAAAAGCCATCACAGAACGCGTCGTTGATCAAGGCATCCTGGCCGAGATCGATTCATCCGAGCATAAGTGGTATCAGACGATGCTCAGGTTGCTCTCGGTCCCGCGGCGCTTCAACCTCGTCATGATGCAGATGTTGATTAAGCAATATGCGCCTCAGTTCGCGCCCCAAAATAGTCTGGCGTATATGGCATTGTTCAAACGGATCAACCGTACAACCAACGTACTCAACTGGAACATGCCCAGAGCGGGGTTTGCCGTAGACGCACCCGTCCGCAGCATTTTTCTTTTACAGCTTCAGATCGAGCACCCGGAGCTATATGCAGCCCTCCATCGGACTCTAGCCCAGATCAACCAGCAATTCGCAGAAGCCGTCACAGGGACAGATCGCGTACGTTATTTACAGGAATTTCTATATCACAACGCACATATAACCGTAGGAGATGCATTACAGCAATTGCTCAAACAAACAGTGCAACAGATCATCAACGAATCGCCGGAGGCATTCTCACAATTCTCAGAGGAGTTCTCCCAGGATGAAGAACTGAAAGAAGTGCTTGGCGAACAGGCCGCCACCGTTACCGGGCTTATCCACGCTCATCAACTGGCAATGACCCGGCAGCTTGCTAAAGAGTCTAGTGGGCGCGACCGTGTGCGTAATCTCCATGAGTATCTAAACGTTGTTTCACAGGACCCCGTTGCTGACAGCATACCACTAGTCATTCAGCAGGCAATTCAGGAAATAACAATCACAGAGCCGAGTGAAATCATTCGTCAGCTTTATCACGAACTGGAACAAGATTATCATCTTAAAGAAATACTTGGAGAGCATGTAGAGAGCGTATTTTCCTTGATGCGGGACGATTCTTAGTTGGAAGGGAGAGATATCATGATAGAACACGATTTTATCGGCAGAGAAAAAGAATTAGAGATTTTCACGCGCTGGCTGGCTGATCCTCATGCGCCCTGGATAGTATATTTCTACGATCAGTTGGAAGAGGCAGACAAAAAGGGTGGTGTGGGCAAAACGTGGCTGCTACATAAGTGCGAAGAAATCGTACGGCAGAAACAGCGCGATATTGCCGTTGTCGCCATCGATTTTTTTAACATAGACCATCGTGACGCTATCACCATAGCCCAGCAGATTGTGAATGCATTACAGGCGGTATTCCCGGACTGGTCGCCCACCATTTTTAACGAGGCGCTTGACGACTATCATCATTCCATCGAAACAGGCACGCTGGACGTAGAGGATATACGCAGCAAATTATCTACGGCGCTGCTCGCCGATTTACATACGCTTGATGGGCAGCTTCAGCAGGGGAAAAAGCATCTTGTCGTCTTTTTTGACACCTTTGAGCTCGTTGAACAAAATCCCCTTATCGCCGTCTTAAACCCCTCCCACACCTTCCCAGACAACTATCAATTCGCTCATATCGGCGCGGTAATTGCCGGGCGCAATGCCATTGATTGGCAGCATCCCAACTGGAAGGGAAGGGAACAGGAGATCCTCCCGGTAGCGGTTGCGCCCTTCAGTCTGCAAGAGATGATACTCTACATCAACAAACAAACCGGGCTTGACCCGCAACAAATTGGAGAGTATGCCCCGGCTTTATACCAGCGCACAGAGGGCCGTCCAATCCTGGTTGGACTCATGGCCGACCTGCTGAACCATCATATCATGAGCTTAAACGATCTTATTGCCTTGCCGGTCAAGAGCTTTGAAGCACATCTTGTCAGACAGGTCAACAATCTTGATAATCCCATCAACTGGGTCATTCTGTTCATGGCCCACATCTATCACCGTTTCAACACTTCCCTGCTGGACTGGATTCTTGCCCGCTCAACACTGATCGACTCGGTACCGGGTGCAGGGCAGCAGAAGCTGATCAAGACACTCCCTACATTGTCGTTTGTCCGTCGGGCAGGAACAGGCGAAGATTTTGTCCTCCATGACGAAATGCGCCGCCTGGTCTGCGTCCACTGGTGGGATGTCAACGATACAGAGCAGGAGTTTCGTCGTGAGCTTAGCCGCTGCGCGATCAGCTATTATGAAAATGAACTGGAACGCATCCAGAGCACGCCATTGCGCCAGGCATACAGCGTCGAGCTGCTCTATCATCGACTCTATGTAGATCGAGCAGAAGGTTTTCATTACTTTGAACAGAGTTTTAACCGGGCGGTACGGCTTTGGCAGACATCCTTCGCACACTCGCTGCTACGAGAGGCGCAGAAGTTCTCGGCCAGTATGTCAGCGGAACAAAACTATAGCCTGATCACGGCGGAGGCAAGGCTTTTACGCCGGGAGGAGGAGCCGGGAGCCGCCATCGCGCTCTATGAGAAACTTGAGCAGGAGGCCGATAAGGGCTGGTTCGACCAACACCTGGGCAACATCCTCTATGAGAAAGGGTTCTGCTACCTGCTACAAAGTAACTTTCCTCGGGCAATGGAGTGCTTCTCTACTGGGCTGGAAATTGATCAACAGCGAGGCCACTCTAATCGCATCGCCGCCACACTCAGTCAGCTAGGATATATCTACCGCAGACAGGGTCAGCTTGATATTGCGCTCCGCTATATAGAGGAAAGCCTGGAAATGTATAGCCAACTGGGCAATCAGCAAGAATATGCCAGTGTGCTTAATAGCCTGGGGAACATTTTCCGATTGCAAGGCAAAATCGATGAGGCCATTCGAACATGCAAAATTGGCTGGCGCATTCGCCATGAATTGTTTCAAAAAGGTGAGGGCAGCGAGATCGCTGTCGGCACAAGTCTGAGCACTATGGGTATCATCTATCTGAAAACAGGAGACCTCGTTCGGGCGCAAAATCTCTTCAGCGAAGCTTTTGAAATTTTTAGTCGTAACAGGTACAAAAAAGGTATTGCAACCACATACAATCGCTTTGGGCAGATCGAAATGGCAGAAGGGAAGTTAGTTGAGGCGCAGCAATGGTTTGAAAAAGCCTATCAAGGCTCTCTTGGAGTCGATACGGAACTGCAGATTAATAGTCTGAATAAACAGGGTTGGGTTCAGGTACAACAAAACCAGTGCGAGAAAGCGCTTCCTTACTTTACTCAAGCAATAGAACTTGCCCAGCAGGTAAACGACTACTATCAAGAGGCTGAGTCGCTAGTCGATCTTGCAGATACGCTTGAACGTTTAGGCAGAAGCGAAGATGCGCAGCGCGTCTTACAGACCGCTCAGAAAATCGCTACCCAGTATCAATATTATTATCTCCTGGGCTTATCAGAAGAGTTCCAGGGCGATCACCATTATCAGGCTGGAGATCATCAAATGGCCTTCCAGCACTATGCTCGCTATGTCCACTATATGGCTCTTTACAACAAAGTCCAGTATGGCAAAGCCTTTCGTAAGATTATTGATCTGTTGCTTGATACGCCACGCCACGAAATCTCAGATCTTACCAACTCGCTCATTGCCTATTGGTCCGCAGAAAAGATGGAGCATACCCACCCTGAACTCATCAGCGAGTGTCAGGCAATCAGCAAATCTGGTTTGACCAGATGATCTTCATCAGGGCGAAACAAATTTTTGAGAAGGGGGTCTCTATGGAGTCTCTATAAGAAATTTCGACAATAGAATCGTCGCTTGTTCATCGTCCTTTGGTATTTTCCGCGCTCCAACGCTCCCACGATGATGCGGGGAGCTATAGGGCAACCGCAAGGGATTTGTCTTGCAATTCCGAGCGACAACGCTGCTGCACAGCTAGCTGCGCTCAGTCGCTCGGAAAGGAAGGCCCCTACAGAGCGCGGAATTGAAGTATTCTGGGCAGCCTTGCACTTATTTGAAGGACATCAACATGAATCTCTGGCTCGATGCACCGCAACTCCGATTTCTCAACAGTAATGGTACGAATGAACACGATAGCGAGTGGTATGGTGATGCCAATAGCCAGGACTGTGATCCTGATTGCAGTAGTGAATGCAGCGAATGTAGACTCGACGACAGTTTCCGTTCCTCTATCTCTCCTGCATCAATCGCGGAGGGTTGCGAGTCCCTCCGCACCCATACATTCGAACAGGCGAAGCCACTTCACATTCAGCCATGTACATCTGAGCACTGGCTTGTTTGTCACCCGACCGGGTCGGGGCAAATGGCTGTGGTAGACGAGCATGTCACATCCTTGTTAGATCGGCTTCGCACTCCCACCACACTTCACAACCTCATAGCAGAACATCCCGCATATCTGCCAGGAAGCGTCGAACAGGCAACGATGGCACTCTATCAATTAGGGTTTCTCAATGACCTTCATTCGCCCCCACCCCTTCCAGCAGAGCAGCGCAATCCAACATTGACGGCCTGGCTGCACGTTACCAATGCCTGTAACCTGCGCTGCGACTACTGCTACCTGCACAAAAATTCAGAACGCATGGCCGATGATACAGCCTATCGAGCAATCGACGCTATCTTCCGCTCCGCCGCCCGGCAACAATTCAAGCGGGTGAAACTTAAATATGCCGGAGGAGAAGCCAGCTTACAGATGAATCATGTGATGGCGATACATGACTATGCCACACGGGTAGCTCAGGAGAGAGACATCAGCATTGGCGCGACGCTGCTGAGCAATGGCGTTTTTCTCTCGCAAGAGGCTATTAATAACCTGCAAGCGCGCCAGATCGGCGTAATGATATCTT
Source organism: Ktedonobacteraceae bacterium (assembly GCA_035650355.1). Lineage (GTDB taxonomy): Bacteria > Chloroflexota > Ktedonobacteria > Ktedonobacterales > Ktedonobacteraceae > DASRHT01. Next base: position 125,605 of record DASRHT010000101.1, on the reverse strand, counting down.
TAGATGGTGTTGGGACCTATCATGATCGCCAGCGTCCATTCATCGGCGGCAGAGGCTCCTTCAAATACGTTGATCGCACCATCACCCGTTTGCTCAACAGCGGCCTGATCCCCTCTATTTCGGTTACGGTCTCTCAGCGCAACCTGGACGGGCTGACTGATTTGATCACGTACATCCTGGAGCGCGATCTACCCTTCACATTCAACTACTATCGTGATAACGCGTGTTCAGAGCATTTACAGGACCTCCAGTTTGGCGAAGCTCAGATGATCGCAGCCATGCGCGCTGTTTTCCAGGTGATTGAGCAGCGCCTCCCCAGACGCCCGCTGCTGGGTTCGTTAATTGACAAAGCCAATCTCAACAGCCCCCACCGCTATACCTGTGGGGTGGGCAATAATTATCTCGTCATCGATCAGCATGGAGGAGTGGCGAAATGTCAGGCCGATATTCAACGCACTATCACCACCATAGATGCGGACGATCCCTTACAGATCGTTAGAGATGACCGGAGAGGAGTGCAGGGATTTTCGGTCGAGGATAAAGAAGGCTGCCGGAGCTGCCAGTGGCGCTACTGGTGCGCAGGCGGCTGCCCTCTTCTGACTTACCGGGCAACGGGCCGCTATGATATTAAATCTCCTAACTGCAACATCTACCGGGCACTTTTTCCCAATGCGCTACACCTTGAGGCGCTACGCTTGCTGCAATACGGCTCGCCTATTACAGTGTAAAAGGATTACATGCATGCCCACCGATCCAACAAAGACAACTATTGCAGAAGTTGCCAACATGCTAGAGGTAAGGCGAAAAACGAATAAGCGCACAACGCTGGTGCTTGGAGCGAGAGCGGGTGGCTTTTTCCGCAGCAAAGAACTGCTTGACATTCTGCGGAGTTTTAGCTCGCACGATTTCACGCATCTGACGCCTCTAGAGCAATTCGCCGAATGTTACCAGGTGCTCAACCGTCGGGGGCAATTTAGCGAAAGCGATCTCGACGGCATTTTACGGCAAGCATTGAACGAAGTCCTTATTTCAGAGGCCGACCTTTGCCTTGCCGAGCTGATCAAAGGGAATATCTTTGATACGATCATTTCCACCAATATCGACGACCTGTTAGAGCGAGCATTAGAGCAGGTCGATTTAAAATATCACAAAGATTTCGATGTCATTATTCCTGGGCATAAAGCCACGATCTACATTGATTATACCGAGAAACCGTTCCCTTACAGGATCATCAAGGTTTTTGGCGACCTCTCCTCAAGGGTCTATAACATCGTTGAGCGCCGCAAACAGATCACCACCACCCGTCTAGGAGAAACAGAGATGCTAAGAGCTCTCCTGGAAAGGACACTCGCCCGGGACATCCTGGTTGTTGGGCTCGACCCCATTTGGGATGAGGAGCTCCTGGCTGCCTTTCCACCGCGCTCCCAGGCCACCAGCTACTGGTATGTCAACGAGCAAGATCCCGATCACCTCCTGCAACGAACGTGGCAGGGTGGCTCGGTGAGGCTCATCACGGGCGAAGACGGCAACTACGAGCATTTCATCAAAGCATTACATTGGCATCTCTGCAAAAAGCAACCAGGCAACTACAACAAACAGTTCAATTCATCTATCGCCAGCCCTGATCCCTTTATTGCTGCCACGGCTCCCACTACGCAGTCAGGCCCATCATCCAACGAGCCTGCAAGAAAAGCTGAACAAGATAAGCAACCAGCACCTTTGAGCCTGGCGAGCGATGAAAAGCTGGCCGCCGATGTGCTGATCGTTACGACGACCGAAGTGGAAGCGACGTCGGTTCTGGGTCTTATACCGGAGAACAACCTGCGTTTTATCAGGGATAAGACGTATTACGATCTTGGAACAGTTGGTGGAGCACGAACTTTTATGGTACAATCGGAAATGGGATATGGCGGTCCGGGCGGCTCTCTTCTGACGGTGGCAGAGGGCATTCGGGCGCTAGCGCCATCAGCCGTAATCATGGTCGGGATCGCCTTCGGGTGCGATCCGACAAAGCAGCGCATCGGCGATATCCTGATTTCTCAACAAATTGTGGAATATGACCTGCAACGGGTCGGTACGGCTGCTGATGGCACGCAAGCTGTTCTTATACGAGGAGATCGTAGCGCAGCATCAATAAGGCTACTGGATAGATTTAGAAGCGGTCGCAGGGACTGGCCCAGATCGCCCAGGGTCCGCTTCGGCCTGATCCTTTCAGGAGCGAAACTGGTCGATAATCTGGATTATCGAGAGCAACTGCGCGCCTTTGAGCCGGAAGCGATTGGCGGAGAGATGGAGGGAGCGGGATTATATGCTGCCGCACAACGTTTCAAGATCGACTGGCTGCTGGTCAAAGCCATCTGCGATTGGGCTGATGGGAACAAGCATCAGAATAAGAGCAAACGCCAGAAACAGGCTGCCGACAACGCTGCCCGCTTTACCTTGCACGTTATCCGACAGGGTGGCCTGAAATGATCGCGCCCAGTACAATACTCCAATACTAGTGGAGCACAAAACATATGCAGAGGCAGAGGCGATTTTCTAGCCTGCAAGTGGTGGTTGCAAGCCTCATTATCCTGGCAACCGTTGTCATTGTCGGCATCGCTGTCTTTATTGTAAGAGTTCAAGGCGTCGCTCAAGGTCTCAACACGTTGACAATTCTCTCTATTGTTCTCGGCATAGTCCTGGGTTTGTTGACTTTCATGCTCAACTTCTTCCAGTGGCACGCATCATTAGATAGACCTCATCACCTGGTCCCTGCAGAACCCCATATACCAGCAAACTCCGCTCCCAATATCAGTTCACAGCCACTTACACCAGCGATGGCCTTTGAAGAGAGTACAACGGTTGTGATTACAGCCGTCCTTCCCGACCTGGCAAGCGGCACAGACCGGCTGCAGATAGATTGGGGTGAAGCTCCTAATATAGAGCAATTCTACGGGCGGGCGCAGGAACTGGAGGAGCTAAAAGGGTGGATCGAGCAGGACCATTGCCAGGTGGTCGCGCTTCTGGGCATGAGCGGAGTGGGAAAAACGACGCTTGCCAGCACGCTGGCCCAGCAGATCAGTACGGACTTCGAGTATGTATTCTGGCGCTCACTACAAAATGCCCCATCACCGGAGAGTATTCTCACCAGAGGCATCCTTTTCCTATCCGACCAGCAACAGCAGGATATCCCCGATGAGATAGATCAGCAGATAGCCCTGCTGATCGATTGCCTGAGAAAGCATCGCTGCTTACTGGTGCTGGATAATCTGGAATCCGTACTTCAAAGCGAGAAGCAGGCGGGATATTATCTGGATGGCTATGAGGGGTTTGGTCGCATAATCGAGCAGCTTGGAACTTCCCGTCACAGAAGTTGCCTGCTGCTTACCAGTCGCGAGAAGCCCCGCGAGCTTGCCCGTCTCGAAGGGAAAGCCGGACAGGTTCGCTCTATGTTTCTTACCGGACTGGCCCAGGAAGAGGCTCAAAGGATTCTTCAGGATGAAGAGCTCTTTGCAACGCCTGACGTCTGGAACAACTTCATCTCGCTCTACTCGGGCAATCCTCTCGCGCTCAAGCTGGTTTCTGAACCCATTCGCGAGTTATTCCGGGGCGATATCGCGGCCTTTCTAGCCGAGGGAGAGGCTTTGACCGGTGACATTCGAGAGCTGCTCGACCGGCAATTCCAGCGCCTGCCAGCGTTAGAGCGGGAAATCATGTACTGGCTGGCAATTGAGCGCGAGGCGATTTCTCTGAGCGGGTTATACGAAAATATTGTCCATCCCATCTCAAAGGGAGACCTGTTGGAGGCACTTAAATCGCTGCGCCGCAGGTCGATGGTTGAGACCGGCAGCGCAGCAAGCTTTGCCTTGCAGCCGCTGATCATGGAACACGTTATTACGCACCTTATTAAAGGAATAGCAGCGGAAATTGATCAGGGAACGCCCGTTCTCTTGCATAGTCACGCGCTTTTGAAGGCCCAGGCGAGAGACTATGTAAGGCATAGCCAGCAGCAATTTCTCCTCGCACCGCTCGCCGCCGACCTGCTCTCACGGCAGGGAAAGCAAAAGAGCGAGCAGCAATTGCAGTCGCTGCTGACACAGCTTCCCAAAGCAGGCACACAAGCAAGCTACGCAGCAGGAAATATCTTGAATCTGCTGATCCAGCTTGAGAGTAACTTACAGGGCTACGACTTCTCTCACCTCATGATCCAGCAGGCCAGCTTGCAGGGCGTCACGCTCGTTGATGCCAACTTCTCCGATGCCGAATTTGCTAAATGTATTTTTACCGAAACGTTTGGCAATATCCTCTCAGTAGCCCTCAGCCCTGATATGAAGTTGCTCGCGGCAGGAACCGCCAACGGCGAGATTGAGCTCTGGCAATTGCCCGACGGTATCCCTTTACAGACCTTACAAGGGCATACCGATTGGGTGCGCAGCGTCGTATTTAGCCCTGATGGGCAGATGATTGCTAGTGGTAGCGACGACCAGACGGTGCGCCTCTGGGAGATTGCCACGGGCCACTATCTCAAGACCTTCGCCGGAAAAAAGGGGCGCATTTACGCTGTTACCTTCAGCCCCGATGGGCAGACGATTGCCAGCGGAGGCGACGACCAGGCCATTTCCCTATGGGAGGCTACCTCCGGTCACCGTCTCAAAGTGCTGCGCCATCACAGCAACCGCATCCGCTCTATTGCTTTTAGCCCTGATGGCAAGCTCATAGCCAGCAGTAGTGATGACCAGCAGGTCAATCTCTGGGATGCCAGTACGGGAGTATGCCTCAACACACTACAAAATCGTTGTGGGCAGGTCTACTGCATTGCTTTCAGCCCCAATGGCTGCATACTCGCAACGGGGAGCAGTGATCAGCAGGTACGCCTCTGGGAGATTGCTACAGGCCACTGCCTCAACACGCTCCAGGGACACAGGGGCAATATACAATCCATTGCGTTCAGTTCCGTCAGCAACCTCATTGTTAGTGGCAGCGACGATCAGACGGTGCGGCTATGGGACGCTGCCACAGGGCACTGTCTCAATACGCTCCAGGGACACACTAGTCGCATACGCTCCGTCGCCTTAGGTCATGATGGGCAGACGATTGCCAGTGGCAGCGATGATCAGACGGTGCGGCTGTGGGATGCCAGGACGGCCCAGCAGCTCAAAACGCTCCAGGGCCATAGCTACTGGATCTATTCCGCCACCTTCAGCCCCGACGGTTCTACAATCGTTAGCGGCAGCGACGACCGGAATATTCATCTATGGAATGCTAACACAGGAAGGGCGCTTAAAACGTTATGGGGACACACTGGCTGGATCTATACGGTGGCCTGGAGTCCCGATGGACGAACGATTGCCAGCGGCAGTGATGACCGGACGATTCGCCTGTGGGATGCGTTCTCCGGTCAGGGACTCAAAACCTTGCGCGGCCATACCGGACGTATACGCGCCATCGTCTTTCATCCCGGCGAACACATCCTGATGAGCGGCGGCGACGACCAGACGATCCGCTGCTGGGAAACGACCACAGGTCAGTGCTTGCGCGTTCTCCAGGGGCATACTGATCGCGTACGCACAGTCGCCCTGAGCAAGGATGGAGCGCTGCTTGCCAGTGGAGGAGAAGATCAAAGCATACGGCTGTGGCAAACCAGCACTGGTCGGTGTTTACGCACGCTTGAAGGACATACCGGCAGAATATGGTCGATTGCCTTCAGCCCTCGCAACAGTCTTCTTGCCAGCGGAGGCGATGACCAGCGTGTTCATTTGTGGGATGCCCATTCCGAGCGGCACCTTAGTTCGCTCGAAGGGCATACCGGCAGGATCTATTCTATTGCTTTTAGCCCCGATGGCACCCGTATGGCAAGCAGCAGCGAAGATCAGGCCATACGCATCTGGGACGTTGATAGCCGTCAGTGTCTCAGGATATTGGAAGGGCACAGCAGCCGCATTCGTTCCGTCGCCTTCAATCCCGATGGCACCATGCTTGTCAGCGGCAGCCACGACGGCACAATCAAACTCTGGAACCTTCAGACCGGCGTTTGCCAGCAGACATTGAGAAGCGACCGCCCCTATGAACGCATGAATATTACAAGGGCCAAAGGTTTGACCCCTGCCCAAAGGACCAACCTCCTGATCTTAGGAGCGATTGAAGAGCTATAGCCTACGAGAAGGGGATCATGGCAAATTTTACCATGATCCCCTTCTCGTACATTACCTGCGTAACAGGCAGCAGTGCTTACAACTGTGCAAGCAGGTTGTTCAACCGATTGACAAAGCTAATCGGATCGTTGAGCGTCTCACCGCCACTCAGCACTGATTGGTCAAAGAGCACGTTGGCCCAGTCGGTAAACTGCTTCTCGTCCTCTTCTCGCTTCATGCGCGCGATAATAGGATGCTGGGGGTTGATCTCCAGAATGGGCCTGTCATTGGGCACCATCTGACCCGCCGATTGCAGCAGGCGCTTGAGACTGGGATCGATGCCGTACTCATCCACGACCAGGCAGGCGGGAGACGATGTCAGGCGCGCGGTGGTGCGCACATCCTTGACCTTCTCACCCAGAGCGGTTTTGATACGTTCGATCAGGTCTTTAGCCTCATCGGCGCTCTTCTGCTGCTCCTCCTTCTCCTCCGCATCCTCCATCCCGCTGAGATCCACCTCTCCCTTAGAGACGGATTGCAGGTGATGGCCCTCGAACTCAGAGAGTTCCGGTATTGCCAGGTGATCGACCGGGTCGGACAATAGCAGGACCTCGATATCTTTCTTCTTAAAGATTTCCAGGAGCGGACTGTCTTTGGCAGCGGCATGACTATCGGCCACGATATAGAAAATCTTCTCCTGGCCGGGCTTCATACGCGCCACATAATCTTCCAGGGAAACCGTCTGCTCCTCGTTGCCCGACATCGTCGTTGCAAAGCGCAGCAGTTTGGCGATCTGCTCGCGGTTCGGATGATCCTCTAAGAGGCCCTCTTTAAGGACGCGACCGAACTCTTTCCAGGCGGTGCCGTACTTTTCCTTATCGTTGGCAGCCAGATCGGAGAACATGCCAAGCACCTTCTTGGTCGCGGTCGAACGAATGGTATCGATCAAGCGGTTATGCTGCAAAATCTCGCGCGATACATTGAGCGGCAGGTCACTGGAGTCGATGATGCCGCGCACAAAACGCAGGTACCGGGGCATCAGCTTCTCAGCGTCGTCCATGATAAAGACGCGGCGCACATAGAGCTTCACGCCATGCTGCTGTTCGCGCGTCCACAGATCAAACGGCGCGCGGCCAGGAATATAGAGCAGCAGCGTGTACTCGTGCGTGCCCTCCATGCGGCTATGGACATAGGCCAGCGGATCGCTAAAATCGTGAGCAATGTGCTTATAGAACTCGTTGTACTCCTGCTCGCTGATCTCATTTTTAGAGCGCGTCCAGAGGGCGGAGGCGCGGTTAACAACCTCATCCTGCTTTTCTTCCCCTTCTTTGGGCTCTCCTTCAGCTTTCATCACGATGGGGAACAGGATATGATCGGAATATTTGCGAATGATGGCGCGCAGACGATAGCCTGTGAGGAAATCGTCTTCACCTTCGCGCAGGTGCAACACCACTTCCGTGCCACGAGCGGGCTTTTCCACACTCTCAATCGTGTATTCGCCCTGCCCATTCGACTCCCAGCGCACGCCTTCTTCGGGAGCCAGACCGGCTTTGCGCGTTATCAACGTCACTCTATCAGCAACCACAAAGGACGAGTAGAAACCCACGCCAAATTGTCCGATGAGGTTAGCATCCTTGCGCTGATCACCGGTCAGCGACTGAAAAAATTCGCTCGTGCCGGACTTTGCAATAGTGCCAATGTGCTCTATCACGTCGCTCCGGCTCATACCAATGCCATTATCAGAAACGGTTACCGTGCGAGCGTCCTTATCATAATCAATACGAATCTTGAACTCTGAATCATTTTCATAAAGGGAGGGGTCAGAAAGTGCGTCAAACCGTAGCCGATCAATGGCATCCGACGAATTTGAGATCAACTCGCGCAAAAAAATCTCTTTGTTACTGTAAAGCGAGTGGATCATCAGATCAAGCAGTTGCTTTACCTCTGCCTGAAAGCCCATCGTTTCCTTATGGGTATCTACTGTCATTCTTTGAAAATCCTCCGCTGCAATCAACCATAATCGCACTATATGAAATAGACAAAATGCGCAGGCCCTTCAGTAGGCGCTGCGAGTGTGGGACGTGGGCGGGTGCAAGACCCGCCCCTACAGCGATAATCTATATCAAGGTTTGTGACCTGGCTTAGTAATCAGGCATGGCTGGAGCCGCGGCCTTTTCTTTCTCGGGCAGATCGGTTATCAGGGCCTCGGTTGTCAGGATCATGGCCGCGATGCTGGTCGCGTTCTGCAGAGCAGAGCGGGTCACTTTGGCGGGATCGATGATACCAGCCTCGACCATGTCCTCGTAGCGGTCGGCGAGCACGTTGTAGCCATAGTGACTGTTGTTGTGCTCTTTCTGGGCGCGACGCACGCCTTCAACGATCACGGACCCATCACGGCCACCGTTGATCGCCAGTTGGCGCAGAGGCTCTTCCAGAGCGCGACGCAGAATGCTGATACCGGTTGCAGCGTCGCCCTGAAGTTGCAGGTTATCCAGGCTCTGGACTGCATTGAGCAGAGCCACGCCGCCGCCAGGAACCAGACCTTCCTCAACTGCGGCGCGAGTGGCGGAGAGGGCATCTTCTACGCGGGTCTTGCGATACTTCATCTCAACCTCGGAGCCCGCGCCAACGCGGATAATCGCGACTCCGCCGGAGAGCTTCGCCATGCGCTCCTGGAGCTTCTCGCGATCATAGTCGCTGGTGGTTTCCTCGATCTGCGCTTTGATCTGGCGAACGCGCGCATGGATATCTTCGGCGCTGCCACGACCTTCAATGATGGTGGTGTCATCTTTATGGGAAACAACACGGCGAGCGGAACCAAGATCGGCCAGGGTGACGCTATCCAGGCGGCGTCCCATCTCTTCGCTGATCACCTGTCCGCCGGTCAGGACGGCGATGTCACGTAGCATCTCTTTGCGGCGGTCTCCGAAGCCGGGCGCTTTGATAGCCAGCACGTTGAGGATGCCGCGCATTTTGTTGACGACCAGGGTTGGCAGCGCCTCGCCATCCACGTCTTCCGCGATAATCACAATATCGCGCCGCCCCTGCTGCGTCATCGCCTCCAGCACGGGGAGAATATCCTGAACGGCACTAATCTTCTTATCAGTAATCAGAATATAGGGATCGTCGATGGAGGCTTCCATCTTCTCGGCGTTGGTGACGAAGTAGGCGGAGATGTAGCCTTTGTCGATCTGCATGCCTTCGACATACTCGGTCTCGAAGTTGATGCCGCGCGACTCCTCAACGGTGATGACGCCGTCTTTGCCGACTTTCTCCATTACCTCGGCGATCAGTTCACCAATCTGCTCATCGGCAGCCGAAATTGAGGCAATCTGAGCAATCTCTTTCTTGCCCTCGACCGGAATGGATTCTGAGCGAATATACTCTACAATGGCACGCGTTCCGTGGTCAATACCAAGCTTGAGCTGCATAGGATTGGCCCCGGCGGCCAGGTTCTTCAAACCTTCGTTGACGATGGACTGCGCCAGGACGGTGGCGGTGGTGGTGCCGTCGCCGGCGACATCATTGGTCTTGGTGGCAGCCTCTTTGAGCAACTGCGCACCCATATTCTCAAAAGGCTCTTCAAGCTGAATCTCTTTGGCGACGGTTACGCCATCATGAGTTACGCTGGGAGCGCCAAACTTCTTATCCAGGGCAACGTTACGGCCCTTAGGGCCAAGCGTGACTTTGACTGCCTCCGCCAGAATATCAATCCCCTTCTTGAGGGAACGGCGGGCCTGTTCGTCAAATACAAGCTGCTTTGCCATAAATATCTTACTCCTTCCTTAACCCTGAACCACAGCCAGGATATCATTTTCTTTCAATACCAGATATTCCTCGCCATCCAGTTTAAATTCGGTACCACCATATTTGGCGAAGAGGACACGATCACCTTCTCGCAGTTCAATCGCGGCCCGGTCGCCATTTTCGAGCAAACGACCACTGCCAACTGCTATCACTGTCCCCTCCTGGGGCTTCTCTTTGGCCGTGTCAGGAATAACAATACCACTCCTGGTAACTTCTTCTTTTGCGGCGGGCTTGACCACCACGCGGTCGCCAACAGGACGGATTTTAGACATACTCAAATACTCCTTACTCCTTAACAACATCAATTGTGAGGAGGCCCTGATCGCAACCCTGTTCTCTTCAGGAACCTCCACAATGGTGAATTTGATCAAATGAGAGAGGACACATGCCATCTCTCAGCAGTCAGGCTGTTACATAGCTTACGTATAATTCATACCATACTGGCTGTTAGAACGGCGTAAGAGCAATATTAGAGGAATGTTAGAATTCTGCGTGGTAGGGAGACGGCTTGAAGGTGCCGGGGTTTCGGCACCGCTATCCAGCACTGCTGAGCTGGAAGTACGAAAACGCCAGCATGAAGAAGAATACGCTTATGATCAACATGGCATAGAACCATGAGACCTCAAGAGCAAAGCTGGCGAAGATCAAGGCGAGCGCGATGATAAAATTTACCAGGGCCAGGACAGTGTACAATGTGTTGTGACGGTGAACCATACGCAACTCCTTCGGGCGGATCATTCTCCGTTACTGTTGCCGCCAACCAAAACGAGGCGCGCGCTTCTCCAGAAAAGCCTGCATGGCCTCCTGTGGATCGCCGGTGGTAAAGGCGATGCCAAGTGCGTTGATCCCGTATTCGATGGCGGTATCAAGGTCGGTGGTCATCCAGCGATTTATCAGATCTTTCTGGAGCGCGACAGTCGTGGGGCTATGTTGAGCGATACGGTGACATACAGCCTTTGCTTTCGGCAACAACTCGGGAAGAGGTACGGCGTAGTTGATCAAACCATAACACTCGGCCCTGGCGGCATCCCAGCGGTCGCCGGTGAGGAGAAATTCTTTTGTGCGCAAAGCGCCGATCAGGTTGACCATCAGGGCAGCTTCGATCACCGAAGGAATGCCGACCTCGATTTCCGGCATGCCGAAGATCGCGCTCTCCGCCGCGATGACGATATCACAGCCAACCACCAGTTCCAGTCCTGCCCCCAGGCAAGCGCCGTTGACAGCCGCGATCACTGGCTTTTCCATGCGCCGTATTTGCTCGATTAACGCGTGTAGTCTGCGAATAAACGTTCGGGCCGTGACCGCCGTGAGCTGGCGCAGCTCCCGGATGTCAGCTCCCCCGATAAACACGCGCTCGCCCGCGCCTGTGATGATGGCAGAGCGCAAAGTGTCATCGGCTGCTATTACTGCAACTGCTTCGGCGATTTCATCCATTGTGGCTCGGCTAAGGACATTGGCGCGTTGAGGATTGTTGATGGTGACGATGGCAATCTCGTCCTCGCGCTCCAGCAGGATATTTTTGTAAGAATCCATTCCAAACCTCCTCTATTGAACATGTCCTTTTGCTCAGTCCCGCTCCTACACGCTGCACAAATATATTCTACCTGCTCTCCTGCACCTCGCGCATCACCAATCTTACAATCACAGACGCAGCATACTCAACTTCGGGGGTAAGGCCGGCACGAGCGGTAAAGTCCTTTCCTTCGATGGCATAGACTATCAGGTTTGTCGGAAGCTCATATAACGTTTTCGCGAGTTCAATGGCATCTGCGACGCCAAAGGCATACGCGGAGTGCGAAGAAAGTCTGGCCGGTATCACTTCTTTGTTTACATCGCAGCGGCATATCGCGCCAGGAGTGCTATCAGACAACATGGCATCGATCAGGATCACGTTACTGAAGCCCTCCCATAGATCCATCAGGGCCATACCGTCGCCAGTACTCTTTTTACAAATTACCTCTTGCAATCCCTGCTCTTCAAGTGCTTTGATGGCTGCCAACCCGACTCCATCGTCGCCGCGATCTTCGTTGCCAATGCCGATCACCAGCACCGTATTGTCCACTGATCGCCCTCACTCTCTCGATGTACAACTTTAGAAAGTGTGTAGTGGAGAAAATACATGGTTACAAATCTATAGATAGCCGCTCACGCGCTAAAGGGTAATGCAGCGATCTCACAAAATAATCACGAGAGGGATAGTAATAAGCTCACCCTTCATTTCTCAAGCCCACAGAGGCAGTATTGAGCCTTGCCAGTCGCTCCCCCACCTGTTGCAGCATCTCGTCGCTTTTGCAAAATGCGAGCCGGATATACTCGCTGCCAATGTGGGCATGTTCACGGCTGTAGAATGACTCGGGCGGAATACAGGCCACGCCGTACTCTTTGATCAAGCGATGCGTAAATTCCAGCGATGTGCCTTTAAATACGCTTGAGAAATTTACCAGCACGAAATAGGTACCCTCCGGGGCAAAATATTGCAGTCCGCTGGCATCCAGCGCGGATAAGAGTAATTGACGCTTTCCTTCGTACATGGCCTTGAACTCTTTAAAATAGCTATCAGGGAGGTTGAGGGCATAAGCGATGGCCTCCTGAGCAGGATAGTTCACGGCAAAGGTGATAAACTGGTGCGCCCGCCCTACGCCGTCTATCAGGTCGGGATGCCCATAGACCCAGCCGATCTTCCAGCCGGTCGAGTTGAAGGACTTGCCGCCGCTGCTGATAGTAACGGTGCGCTCAAACATGCCGGGCAAAGTGGCAATGGGGATATGCTGCGCATTGCCAAAAGTGAGATGCTCGTATACTTCATCGGAGATTACCGTCACATCGTGCTCTATGCATAGCTCGGCGATCATGGTCAGCTCTTGCAACGTGAAGACGCGCCCGGTGGGATTTTGCGGACTGTTGAGGATCAGCGCCCGCGTCTTCTTGCTAAAGGCCGCCCGCAGTTCATCAGGATCGATGGTCCAGGTGGGAGGACGCAACGGCACAAAAACAGGGATAGCATTGGCCATGATGACATTGGGCATATATGAGTCGTAGCACGGCTCGATCAGGATCACTTCATCACCAGGGTCCACCAGCCCCAGAATGGCGGCAAAGATACCCTCCGTTGCGCCAGCGGTGACGATCACGCCTCTCGCCGCGTCGATATCCATATTATAGAAGCGAGCGGAATGTTTAACGACGGCGTTACGCAGCGCGATACTGCCAGGGCCAGGGGCATACTGATTGTATTTGCCGGACTGCAACGCCTCTATCATCTGCCTCACCACGTCCTGTGGAGCATCAAAATCTGGCTTTCCCTGCCCCAAATTCAGCGCATTATACTGCTGCGCCAGGTTGTTAATCTCAGTGAAAATAGTTGTGCCAAAGGTCGCCACGCGCTGAGCAGAAGTTGACATATGACATACTGCCTTTCAAAGAATCTGTTACCCTCTAACTATCCCTGTTTGTCATTATACACAGCGCCTCCCATCGTCGCAATAGACCACCGCCCTGTCATCTGTTCCAGGGCTATTTACTTCTTCTTTTTTGCCCCCTTCGGGGGCGAGGGGGGGAGAAGAATGAGCGGGGACAATTCGCTAGATCGCGACGTACCCCGCGCCCCGCAAGGGGCTATGCCCCTTGATCCCCTTTTCTTCAGAGAATTAAATAGCCCTGCATCTGTTCATGCTTATTTGACAGAGACTTAGCGCCATGTTACGATCATTAGCACACTGCATAAGAGAGGATTGACATAGTAGCGAAAAAAGCGGCCTGAATAGAGAGAAAAGGATGCAAGTGATGTCAGTGGAACAGGATCTCCCCGCCTCAGTGGTTGTGCGCGTCTACTTATTTGGACCCTTAGAAATCTGGAAAAAAGACCCCTCTGGCACCTGGAAACTGGTTCCCAAAGACAAATGGAAGAACAGCAAACCCGCCCGCGCCATCTTCAAGCGGTTGCTCGTCCAACCAGGACGCCGGCTCTCCCGCAGCACGATTGAGGATGATGTCTGGTCGGAATCAGACAATTTCGAACTCAGCACCAAGAACGTCTACAACGCCATCTCCTTGATCCGTGGCATCATTGGCAAGCCGCTGGTGACCTGTTGGGAAGCGGCCTACGAAATTGCTGCTCAAACGCTGGTCTGGACGGATCTCGACGCCTGCGCGACGCTGCTCAAAGAGGCAGAAAATTGGGGGCGTGGCTCGCTCCAGGCCATTCCCGTGCTAGAACAAGCCGTCGCCCTGCTTGAACGGGGCGAGTTGTTAGAGGGCGAGCCCGGCAAATGGTGTTATGCGTTTCGGAAGCGAGCCGAAGACCTGTCCAGGCAAGCCCGACTATTGCTAGCAGCAAGCTATGAGGCCGAGGGCAGGTTATGGCAAGCAGGGGAACAGTACCGGTCCCTGCTCCTGACCGATCCATCCAACGAAGACGCTTTCCAGCAGTGGCTAGAGATGCTGATTCGGCATGGCAAACGGCAGGACGCTTTGAAATGTTACCGAGATATGAAGGAGTTTGTGGAGGCACAAGGATTTTCCATCTCGAATGTGTTAGAACAGACAATTGTTTCTCTTAATAAAGAGCCTTCTTTGGCCCTCATCTCGCCTGTCCAGCCACTTGAGGATATACTGCTCTTAAAACAGAATTTTGGACAGCAGAGCATGAACTACTCACGTCGCCAAATGCTACAAAGCATTTTAGCTGCTGCCTGCACTACGCTGACACTTGCTCCCTACAAATTTCTTCCGCAAGAAAAGAGCGAGCGTTTGTTTGCATCGGTGCGTAACCCTTCGTATCTGAGTGAAGACATCCTGGACGATTTTTCGGAGATAACAAAAAGATACTGGAAGCTTTCAGCAAACGCTTCCCTTCAGCTTCTCAATGGCCTCTTTGGGCTCTTTCAAGATATCACTCAGATCCTCACGGCATCTCAATCGCTTACAGTTTCTACAAGGCTTCATTCCCTTTCAAGTGAAGTCGCCCAACTTCTTGGAAAAACCCTGTTTGATTTACGCGATTACTCTCTCGCTTTTTCTTACTATCGCTTTGCTCTCAAAGCGGCGCTTGAAGTTCACAATTACGATCTCTGGGCAACCTCTTTAGGCAGAATGGGATTGTTGCTATTATCCAATGGGCAGCCTCAGCAAGCCCTAGCTCTCCTTGAGGAAGCACAAGGTGCTCCTATCCAGAGTCTAAAAATACGTTTGTGGCATGCAGCTATAGAAGCGGAGGCATATTCTTACTCGGATAATCCTTCTGCTTGCAGAAAAGCGCTTGAACGTGCAAAAGATACTTCAGAGGCAACTTTTTTAGAAGCGGATATCTATGCCACTGGTTTTACCAGAGCAAGGTTAGCCAGCTACGAGGGAGCCTGCTATCTTCGCCTCAACCAACCAGAAAATGCACTACCAATGTTAGAACAGGCCCTTATGCTCATTGATCCAACTGCTATCCGGCGTTTGTCTCGATTACTTGCGTATCTGGGTGAAACACACATCCGCCTTGAACACGACCGGCAAGCCTACGAGTGCGCTTCCCAGGCACTAGATTTGACACGTCAAACCCAATCTCTTGATATCCTGCGTCATGTGCAAAAACTCAGAGATAGCTTCCTCATCAGAGGCGAAAGCTCTTATACAAAGGAGTTGGATAGACGTATTGAAGAGGCTCAAGCTGTAATTGCAACCCTAGGGGGATTTCATGAATGATCTTTCCAGCCAGCCCGTTCTCTACCTCATTATCTGTGCTGCTCCACCGGCGCAACATATGTATGAATTCATTCCTGTTTTGCAAGCTGCCGGATGGGATGTGTGCGTGATTGCAACGCCACAAGCCACACGCTGGATTAATAGCGCGCACCTGGAAAACCTGACCGGACATGTGGTGCGAACGGACTACAAACTTCCTGGGGAAGCAGATCCTTTGCCAAAAGCGAATGCTATTCTGGTGATGCCTGCGACCTTTAACACGATCAACAAATGCGCACAAGGGATTGGGGACACGCTTGCTGCAAGCCTCCTCTGTGAATGCTTAGGACGCGGAACACCTCCCATCGTTGTTGTGCCTTGCCTCAAAATGGATCTGGTTCGACATCCAGCCTTCCCTCAGAGCATCGCTTTACTTCGTGGGCATGGAGTGTACGTTCTTCACGAACCAGAACGCTACCCCTCACCCTTAATGGTCCCACAGGAAGAGATTCTTTCTACGCTTGATTCGATAATGCATAAGACGAGACCGCCAGCCGGTAAGTCAGGCACTCCGCCAGATTAGTCAAACCATTGTCGATTTCGACCTTCAAGAATAACTGCCACACGCACAAAGAGGCAACCTTGCTCTAGTCGGAAACGGAATTGCCTCTTTACGATCAGAGAAACATCAGGAAAAACCTCTGAAAATCCATCCACCTCTTTTGGTTATCCTTCTTCACGGGTTATGAAAACTCGCATAGCACGCGAGAAAACGCTCCACCTCGTTATATTTGGACGACTTGTTTCGATACTTCTTGTACTGGAAAGAAGATATCAACGAGCAAAAGCTCTAGCAAAGAGAGGTTCGCGATGAAATACTATTGTCTGAAAATCGAGCTGACGGCTGAGGTGATTAATTATATGAACCGCATTGGCGTCTCGATTGTACCAGAGCAAATCAACGGGGAGATGTATCTGCGGCTCGACTGCCCAGAAGGGACACAGGAGGAGTACGCCGATATCGTGACGCAGGAAACCATGTACCGCATCGTGACGCCATCACGAGGGATCTTTTACATCCGTTATTTGCTCAGGCCCAGGCTGCCCAACGGGAACAGCCAGTGCTTGTTGTATGTGTACGAATCAGATATGAAGCGGATGGAAGGGACCTCAGATGCACCTCAAGCCCATTAATAGCTCTTTTGTCATGGTTGATATCGGGGAAGCAGCAGTATTGAGGAGGAAGCTCGTCGAGCGAACATATCCCCCTGCTATCGCTTCCCATATCGCTGGCATTCTCCAGCAGCTTGCGATCACCAATACGCTCGAACTTGGCGGGATGCCGCTTGTGGCGTTCAATGCTGTGCTGAACGATATCATTGCTGATAGCAGCACAAACGGCGACGACGTGATGGTGCTGCAACACCTCCTCCACAAGGTACAAACAGAAGTCACCAACCGCTATCACGAAATCACCCAACAGCACTAGCGGCTCAGGACGAATGCGGCATAGCGAGCAGAAGTGGACACATGGAAGATTCCCCCCACATTGCCGGGCTAAAAAAAATGCGATACAATACTCACTGGCAAACAAGTTACATAGTAGAGCGTGGGTTTTTACGGGCTTTGAAACGCAGGACAAGGGTATATAGTTGATGGATAATACACCACAATCTGACGTCCCCTACTCCGATTGGAATTACTCAGGCACGCAAGAATATCCCCCACTGGCACCTTATCAACATCCCCAATCCTCACTTGCCGATAATTTCGGGCTGCTTGGGATCTTACTTGTCAGAGGATGTGGCCCCAGAACATGGGGATGCCTCATCCCCTTATTACTGCTGATTACTTTCGGAACAGCCACGGTCCTCTTCGGCAGTACCGTTTTAGCCATCGGCCCGACAACGATCACAGTGAGCTCCCATCCAACCCTGATACTCAACAATGACACGTATAACAATGCTCCAATCATTCATATCCATCCTTCGGCTATAAGAAATCAGATCACCCTACAACCGGCGGACGCTCCCGTTCATTTCACCATCCCCTACGATCAGACCTCCGACGGCAACACTGTTATTGTGGATGCTAACACAGTCGAAAGCAGGCTGCTCGATATTACCGTACCAGCGACGACCAGTTTGAAGATCTCGACCAACACCGGCAATATTGAGGTTGATGGCATAAGCGGGCAAATGGTGCTCTTGACTAATGGCGGCTCGATTATCGTGACCAACAGTACTCTGACCAACGATTCGTTGATCAACGCTAATACGAGCGCCATCAAAGTATTGCAGAGCACATTGAGCGGGCCGGTCACGCTCAGCAACAATCAGGGAACGATTACCTTCGATGGCTCGATTGCGGCTCAGGGAAATTATCAGTTCCTGTCCAATCAAGGGCCTATCGATGTTACACTACCTCGCACGGCCTCATTTCATATCGACGCCGACGTCACCAACGGCTCAATCACTGCTGACTTTCCTGGCGTCGAGGTCCAGCGATCTGCCATCCATAGCGACGTAGGCGCCCCTCCCCACGCTCAGGTAACGCTGACGAGCACCAACGCAGATATCCACCTGCATGTGGCGAAAGGAGCATAAAATATGCAGTATTATTCTCCACAGCGGGTACAGCAATTAAGGCTGGGACGGCGTAACCCTCTGGGCTGCCTGATTTTCATGGTCGTTCTGATTGCGGGCCTCGCCTTTTTGATCTATGCATATCAGACCGGCACCAGGATCTCAACGAAGCCGCATCCAACCCTGGTCGTTACCAGTTGTACCGGCTCAATCCATATTCAGGCAGGAAAAGCCGCAGATCAGATCACCATCGAAGGTTTCCCCTTTCCTCCCTATCAGCTAGATCAAACCAGCAATACCGTGACGCTTAATGACTGCAACCGCACCATTGTCGTGCCGGCACAGACCGATTTGAAGATTAATGCCGACACCATTGATGTGATTGGAGTAAGCGGACAGATGCAGCTAGAGACCAATGGCGGCACCATTACTCTGGCGCAGGCTACGCTGGAGGGGCAATCCAGCCTGCAAAACAATGGTGGACCAGTTCGCTTCAGTGGCGCGGTTGCACCTCAAGCATCCTGCACGTTTGACGTCAATGGAGGTTCAATCGATATGGCCTTGCCAGCAAACGCTGCATTCCACATCGATGTTACCGGCATCATCGGCTCGATTACCAGCGATTTCCCCAATCTATTGATCCAGAACGATGAAGTTCATGCAGACGTGGGGACTGCTCCCAGCGCCCACTTGAAGATGGATGTGAACGACTCGCCAATCATTCTAAAGAAGATATGAGCAGGCTAGCTGGCAGGGGTTGCGGGCCAGCCCCCCCTTGCTAGCTATCTCTTGAACAGAAAATCGTTTAAGAATTAAAGCACAAATCGCCTTCTTCAAAGGGTGCGCGCCCCCTTCGTAGCGACCTGCTTCAGCGCCGTTCTTCTTCGCACTCGCAGCACTATGCACTATGCATGCTCAATAGCGATAATGCCGACGCAGTTCTCTCCAGATGCCTTTTAGCTTCCTCTAAAATCTTATGTCAACGCCCCAAGCATTATTGGTTTTCCGCCTGCCTCCCATCAAGGAAGGATGCAAGCACCGGGAGCAGGAGATCGGGGCGGAAAACAATGTTGTAGTGGGTAGCGCCAGGCAAGATGGCGAGTTGCGACGGGATGAGATTTTCACCATTCCAACCAGCGTCTTTCAAGCCACCACCCAGCAGGCTGAAAAATTCAGCGGCCTGTGCTGGCGGAAAAGAATCAGCGTCGCCCGCGACAATCAGCGTGGGGATTTTCATAGCAGCAACAGGTTCCGTCCAATCATAGTCCTGGCTCATGGCCTCTCTCATTCTGGCGACAAAGCGAGGGAAATCCTCGGGCTTTGGCGCGACTTTCATATAAGCATCATGCATGGGAGTGCCAACAAAAGGCTCAGCAGCAATTGAGGCCATGCCTGTGCGAATTTCGGGATACCAGCCTGTTCGTTTGAAAGGCACAGAGATTACCACAAGCTTGTTGACGCATTCTGGATGGAGAATGGCGGTTTGCAGAGCCACCAATCCCCCGAGAGAATAGCCAAGCAGGTCAGCCTTTTCGAGTCCAAGATGATGAATAAGCCCGGCTATATCGCCAGCCATCTGGTCAAAACTGAAGGGGCGATCTGTGAGGGCTGTGCGTCCATGTCCATAGAGATCGACACCTATGACCTGATGATTGAGCGCAAGCGCAGGGGAGAGAGCGGCAAACATATCAAATGTTCCGAAGCCCCCGTGCAACATGATTAAAGGCTTGCCAGCGCCATGAATTTCATAGTACAGGTTAATGCCGTTGACCGCAGCGTATTTTCCTGTTGGATTGTTTGTATTGGTCGTCATCAACAACTACTCCTCTAGTTCCAGTTAACAGAATATTCAGGCAAAATGTGAGGAAGAACAAATCTTACCTAACAACACGAAACCAGAGATCGGTTCGCGTCTGGGACTCGAACACCCTCGCTTTTTCCAGCCTCAACTGCTCATGGACTCCAGGTTCGAAAAATCGCAGACCTTCACTCAGCAGGACCGGGACGATGCCCATTAAGCTTCTTGCAACGTTTTGATGTCAATCTTTTTCATCTGGAGCATGGCCTCCGTCACTCTGCGCGCTTTTTCGGGGTCCCTGTCCTGCATCAACTCGATTAAAATCCTGGGAACGATCTGCCACGACATCCCATAGCGGTCACACAGCCAGCCACACGCGATCTCTTCTCCGCCAGCAGTGAGCTTCTCCCACAGCTCATCAACCTCCTGCTGTGTTTCACAGTTCACATAAAAAGAAATGGCTGGCGTGAACTTATATTCCGGGCCGCCATTTAAGGCCACAAACGCCTGACCCTCAAGCTGGAACTCTACGGTCATAACCGAGCCCTTAGGCCCCGGTCCCGCGTCCCCATAACGCGTTATGCTGTTGATCCGCGAATTTTTGAAAATGGAGGTATAAAAGTTCACAGCCTCTTCAGCATTATCGTTAAACCACAAAAATGGGGTGATCTTCTGGTGTGTTCCGATGTTGTTGCTTGCCATAATGTGTCTCCTTCTTTCGTCTTTCAGAATATTGTCTCTCACCTTTATAGATACAGCCTATAACAGATAAATAGGAAAAACTTCTCCTAACTTGCGGATGTAATAGCAGATGCTTGCGTAAAAACTATGGTATCCCCTCTGCAAACGCGGCCCCGGCCCATTGCAATTTACCCATTTTTAGGGTAATATATTTATATAGAACACAAGTTCTATGTAAATCATCCTTATCGTGGTTTTAGTGAAAATATCGCTTCTATAGAGGAATACGGCTCTTCCTTAGAGGTGGCAGCAGCAAATAATTGCACAGGCATTGATAAGTGACAACAGTGATTACGCAGCAGGGCAAGAAAATTGAGGTGATTTCTCAAACTGATCTATGGCGTCCTTTTGCCTCTGGCGAACGCGTACGGGCTTACTGTCACATTCACGGGAGCGACCATCAGCGTTCACTCTCGATCAACCACGTAACCGGCTGGGGCCATTGCTTCAATGCCACCTGCCAGGCTGTTGTACTGGTCGCTGAATGGAATCCCGAAGCGGCAGCCCACCTTCTCCATTACGATATCCAACCTGATAATAGCCAGCCCGCTCATCCATTCCGCCCGTCAACAGTTCCTCGCGTGCAGAAACGGCAGCCGCCTGCACATCAGCTTCCCTTATTCCGTGAGCAGCCGGAGACCCCTATGTGGCAACAACAGGAACTTGGGATACTTACTGCGTTGGAAAGGCGTATGAATCCTGCGCTGGCACGCTCTCGGCTCGCCCGTACATACTTGCGCGAGCGCAAGCTTTCCGTTGACGTTGCGCTCGCGGCTGGCGTCTGCTTCCTGCCTGCCAAAGCGCAAATTCGGAGCGAGTTGCGGCGCTGGACCGGGCGTATCATCTTCCCCCTTGTTTCTCCTATGAGCCACGGCTATATCGGGCGCACCCTCTGGGGATGGCGCTCGGGGATGGACGAAAACTATCATAAGGCGCTGCTTGATGAGCGCGATAGAGCCAGGCGCTGGATCAAGACCAATCCGGCGGGCTGGTTTAGCTCTGACTTTGATCAACTGGCGCGTTCGATCATCGTGGTCGAAGGAGCATTTGATCGCCTGACCCTGCTCTCTGCCGGCTTCACGAGAAACGAAGTTGTGGCGCTGACCGGCACCTCCATGCAGCCTGACTGGCTCCCATCGCAGGTAAAAGAGGTAATCCTGGCCCTGGACGGGGACGAGGGGGGCAAGATGGCAAGCAATCGCATCGCCGACCAGCTTGTTCGCGAAGGTGTAGCCGTCACGCTTTGCCTCCCACCCCAGGACCGCTGGGGCAAAGACTGGAACGAGCGCTGGCGCCGCATCGGGCGCGAGGCGGTAGAGCCGCTGATCGAACTGATCGCTCCATCTCTCCAGGCGCTCAAATCCTCCTCGTTTTAGCAGGTCTCTCCAAAGGTAGCATTTCCTTCCTTGAAGGTTTAGAATAAAGAAATATATTATCTCTACCTTGTGAAACGAACGAGAAGCTTGAAGATCAAATGCATCGTTCGACAGGAAAGGAGCAACACCAATGGCAGTTCAGGGAGATCGCGCGATCTGGCAGGCAGAGGATGCTGGCCTGGAGTTGATCAATAGCACGATTGGAGAGATGCTTGATCGGCAAGCAGCTATTAGACCAGATAAGGAGGCGCTGGTCTATAATTATCCCGAAATAGGGCTTGACCTGCGTCTGAGCTTCCGCCAGTACCGCGATGAGGTGGATCGACTGGCAAAGGGGCTGCTGGCGCTGGGCATTCAAAAGGGCGAACACGTCGCTGTTTGGGCTCCCAACCTGCCGGAGTGGATCTTGCTCCAGATCGCGCTGGCCCGCATTGGGGCGGTGATGGTAACGGTAAACACCGCCTATAAGAAAGGGGAGATCGAGTATGTTCTGCGCCAGGGCGACATTACTACCCTGTTCATGGTGGAGGAGCATCGCGGCAACTCGTGCCTGGATTCGGTCTATCAGATTGTTCCCGAATTGAAAAGCCTGGCCGATCCCCTTCATGAGCCATTGCAGAGCGAGGCGCTTCCTCGTTTGCAACGCGTCGTCCTGATCGGCAATACTCCCCAGCCCGGCTGTCTGCTCTTCTCACAGATCCTGGCTGCGGGCGAGCACACCACCAACGTGGAATTACAGGTGCGCAAAGCCAGCGTGACGCCGCAGGATGTGGCGATGATTATGTATACCAGCGGCACAACCGGCTTCCCCAAAGGCGCCATGCTAACCCATTACAACATTACCAATACCGTGCATGTCATCACCCACGACCAGGATTATTCCGCAGATCGCTACGTCAGCCCCATGCCACTCTTCCATATCGCCGGCTCGAACTTCGTTATTTTCTCCTTGATGAACGGGCTCACGATGATCCCGCTGATCGCCTTCGACCCGGCCAAAGAGCTGGAACTGCTGCATAAGGAGAAGGGCACGACCTCTTTCTGCGTTCCGACTATGCTGATTGCTATGCTCAACCATCCCCGTTTTTCAGTAGGCGAGTTCGATCTCGCGCTGTTGCGCCAGGTGTATACCGGAGGTACATCTATCCCTGTTGTGCTGATGGAGCAGGTTCGGCAAGCGATGGGAGCCGATTGCAAAATCTTCTTTGGCATGACCGAATCCACCGGGGCCGGCACGATGACGCTTGACGATGACACGTTTGAACTCAAATCGGCAACGGTGGGGAAACCGTATCCCCATTTAGAGGTCAAGATCGCCAATCCCGCGACGGGCGAAGCGGTCGGCATTGGAGAGCGCGGCGAGTTGATGATGCGCGGCTTCCCCGTGATGAAGGGCTACTATAATATGCCTGAGAAGACCGCCGAAGCCATCGATAAAGAGGGCTGGCTGCATACGGGCGACCTGGCAACGATGACGGCGGAGGGATATGTTAATATTGTTGGTAGGGTCAAGGAAATGATCATCCGGGGCGGCGAAAATGTCTATCCGGCTGAGGTTGAGCAATTCTTGATGCGCCATCCCAAGATAGAAGACGCTCAGGTGATTGGTGTGCCTGATGCCGTGATGGGAGAGGAAGCGGTGGCCGTCCTGCGCCTGAAAGCTGGCGAGAGCGCGACCGAGGAAGAGGTTCGCAGCTACTGCAAAGCCAATATCAGCAGGCACAAGGTTCCCAAGTATTACACCTTCGTGACGGCCTATCCCCTCACCGCCAGCGGAAAAATCAAGAAGTTCGAGCTACGGGCGCAGCTCATCAAGGAGCTTGGCCTGGAAGAGCTAGCAAACATCAAGACAGCATAACGTTTTTTGAGGAGTACCCGGTAAAGTATGCATATAAGCTCAGAAGAACGTCAACAGCAACTTCGCACCGTCCTGGCGCAAGTCACGCTGCCCCAGGGAATCGAAATTCGCGCGTGGGGTGAAGCGGATGTTCCAGCTATTCAGCGACTTAGCCTCGCTGAAGGCTGGCCCTCACCCACACAACGTCCAGCCGACTCACTGCTCGCCTGGCAGCATTCCTGGCCTGCGCTGGTGGCTGTAGAAGGAGAAAGGGTGGTCGGCTTTGTGCGCGGACTCACAGACGGAGCGATCACCATGTTTATTGCCGAGATGGCGGTGGACGTGCAACTGCGTGGTCGAGGCATTGGGCGCGCGCTACTGGAGGTCTGCCACGTTCTCTATCCAACGACACGTCTTGATCTCCTCGCGCTCGATGACGCCCGCGCCTTCTACAAGGCTTGTGGCTTCAGAGTGATCCATGATGGCATGCGAAAAAGTTACATCTAGAACGTACTGGGATTTCTTTACTTTAGCGGAGCGCATAGTATGAACACGCTGACGCCACTCGAAACCTTGTATGACCCGCAACATGGGCAGCAACTACTGCCTTTACCGGCTGAACTCGCCAATCTCTACGGGCCGCTCGGCTTTCCGGCTCATCCCGACCGGCCCTATATCATTGGCAACTTCGTGACGACGCTGGATGGCGTGGTCGAACTTGACGTGCCGGGCCATAAAGGCGGAGGTGATATTAGCGGCTTTAACCAGCACGACCGGATGGTGATGGGGCTACTGAGAGCTGCTGCCGACGCGGTTATCGTTGGCGCGGGCACGCTCAACGCCTCGCCCGGTCATCGCTGGACCGCCGAACACGTCTATCGCCCCCTCGCCCACGCATACCGCGAATTACGCGCGACGCTGGGAAAAACGCGACCGCCGCTTAACGTGATCGTGTCCGCTCAAGGCAAAATTCATCTCAATCACGCGCTTTTCCGTTCACCCGAAGTTCCCGTGATGATTGTAACCACACCCCTGGGAGCCCAACAGATCGAGGCGCAACAACCGCTTTCAGCCAACACACAAATGGAGGTCGTTCCCGCAACCGGGCGTCTCGCTATTCAAGATGTCGTACAGGCCATAGGTCGTATCAGCTCCTGCAACATCATTCTGGTCGAAGGCGGTCCTCACCTCATCGGAGATTTTTTTGCCGAACGCTACCTGGATGAGCTATTCCTCACGCTGGCTCCCCAGCTCGCAGGTCGCGAAAGTTCCAGCGACCGCCCCGGCCTGATCGCTGGCAAGCTCTTTGCGCCGGAACATCCGCTATGGGGAACGCTGGTCGGTATCAAACGGGCGGAGAGCCATTTGTTTTTGCGTTATGGGTTTGAGACAGCGATTCGTGGTTAGCATTATCTGTCTGAAACGCTCGAACCCTTCGTGGCGACGCGATTGATCACGTCCGAACGAATTTTTGTTTCTTCCATATTACCCACACAGTTCTTCAGCAGACATAATCGCGAAACGCAGAAAATCAAGCGTTTCGCTCAAATCATCTTTTACATGCTGGGAGCGCCAGATCAAAGCTTTTTCGATGGTTGGTCGCCATTCAGACGCAAGGGCCTGACAGGCCCAGGCTGCTGCCTCTGGTTTGGAAACAACAGCCCCTTGTTTTAGAGTATATAGCGCCCGGCACATAGTCAAAATGGCAAACGCTTGATACTCGCGCGGGCGTAACCACTCTGGCCCTGCAAGTTGAGCCGTCCAGAAGGTTCTGAGCTCCTCACATACTGCTGCTCTAATTTCCTCGGCAGGGACGGGATCGATCAATGTTTTGGGCGAGGGACCCCATACAATAACGCCATGCTCGCGCACGATATGGCGTTCAATCATCCAATTGCTCCCATGTTGCCCAACATGAAAATCCCAATCTATGCCAATCGTTGGATGGCTGGCATTATGAGGATCGTACCGTCGAAGGGCTGCACGCGGAATGTAGGAGCCTTCTAACCGCTGAGCATAAGGCAGTCCACTTGAGGCAATATCAGCATGCATCGCTCGCAGCTCTTCCAGCACGTTTCCGGTGAGATTTTCCGTGGTCACCATCAGAAAATCGATATCGCTGGACTCCGGGTCAAAATCTCCTAATGAGAGCGAACCATAGAGGTAAAAGCCAACCAGCTTTTCGCGCAGGATAGTTTGCATCCTTGCAAGTAATAAAAGAAGAAGCGCATTCACTTCGTCATATGGCGTCGGATTTGTAGACAACTTGATAACTCCTTATTTACGCAGGGTTTCTCAAACGTCGCCGCACGCTTTGACTCCTCGCGCCGAAGGCGTTCACAGGGAGAGGAAGGTGCTGGCGGTGGGCTGCGCCCACCGCCAGCACCTTCCTCTCGAACGGCTCGCAAGCGAGCCGTTCTGTCTGAAAAGACCACTTTTGAGAAGCCCTGTTATTTACGAAAAAGCACTTTGCAAATCTATACATTGCGGTTAGAATAAAGCAATAACCTTTTGTTTTACTGGTTGTTACTGCAAAATATAACATAGCTGTGAACAAAGTCATAAAGGGAAGGAAGATGGTAGATGTTTCAACATAGTAGCGCCACAAACAGTTGTTCCTTCTGTGGCAAGGAGCGAGACAAAGTACAGCGCCTCATAGCAGGGCCGGCGGGAGTGTGTATCTGTGATGAATGCATTGATCTCCACCGGAAGGCCATTGAAAGGGAGTGGCAAGCAGTTCAGCAAAGAGGTGAGACGCTTAACCCTGATAGGAAAATGATTACCACCTGCAACTCCTGTGGCGTCACCTCCCCTGCCAGCCACAATTACTGCTTTAATTGTGGTCAGAAGTTGGGGCAAGAGCCGTAAAGGGTCATACATGTCACATTTCTGGGTCTTTTCCTCAGGCTGCTCCGTGATTAGAGTAGGATCGTTACTCTGAAGTTTACGATAAGGAGAAGCGAAATATGACAGGTGATCGTCTTTCCCCCGGCATGGTGCCACCGACGCAAAACGGTGCGATTAACATCGTCCCCCTCCATGCCCCTGAAATGCCAACGGCTGTTATGTCACCGCAGCTCGTCTATAACAATGGCCCGCTGCTCACTGCGGTGCAGGTTTTCACCATCTTTTGGGGAACTGCCTGGCAAGAGCCCTCTTTCACTAACTTAGTGCCGAATATCAATAACTTTTTCAACTTCATCCTGACCAGCCCTCTGATGGATCAGCTTACCGAGTATAACACACCGAGGCAGTCAATCGGCCACGGCAGCTTTATTGGCACAAGGACGATCACAACAGCAGATCCAGGCCCATCAATAGCTGATAGCGATATTCAACAGATGCTGAACAATGGCATTACCAATGGCACGTTCCCCCAACCAACGCCCAACACGCTTTACTTTGTCTACCTGCCAAACGGGACCACAGTCAACCAGGGAGGTGCAAGCTCTTGCCAGACATTCTGCGGCTATCACGATACCATCAATGGGCAGATTTTCTATGCCGTGATGCCCTATCCTGATTGCGCGGGCTGCACAGGCAATCTCTCCGTATTCGACGCGCTGACCACGACCAGTTCCCATGAGCTGTGCGAGGCCATAACTGACCCCGTCCCAGGACAGGGATGGTACGACCAAAATAATGGGGAGATCGGCGACATTTGCGCCTGGAAGGTCAAGCAAATCGGCAACTACACCGTGCAGATGGAGTGGTCGAATAACGCCAATAACTGCGTTTAACAAATTCTTGTTGAGATAGTACGCCTGGCAGTTCCCTCCCTTTTCTTTAAAAAAGGAGGGAACTGCTCATATCGTCACGATCTAACAAGACTCAAGATCATAAAAAAGGGGAATTGACATCCTATTGGGAGCAGCGTGTCATCGCGCCGTTTGAAGGTTCCCTTTTTCGCGCGCAGCAACCAGTTTTGCATATTCTGAGGCAAAATCATTATAGATATCGATCTTATGCTGCATCAATGATTTCCTCTTTTGCGGCTAAACCACTCAATTAAATACGGATCGAAATGTCTTTCGACCAGTTCTGTCATCTCTTCTAAAGGGCAGCTACCATCGACCTCATACAGGGGCAGATGCTGGGCTTCGGCCTGCTGCTTGACATAGTGTGCGAGCAGGCAATCTCGCTCAATGACGTTGCGCAGGCGTTTTTCGGGATCACTGCCCTCATTGTACACGCCGTGGCGCTGCTGCCGCCTGATCAGTTCCGCGTGTTTACGCCGCCTGGCCTGTTCGCAGAAGCTATCCGTCGGCACTAGCCAGATCGCTTGATGCGGGCTGGAAAGATATGGAGCAACACACTCAGGGAAAAAGTTTCCCTCAGCCACGATAAAATTTTCCTGTGGCAGGGCAAGCAGATCCTCAATTACCAGATCAAAATCTCTGGTCCAGGACACAATGGTTTCCTGAAACATCTCTTCGACGGATCGCTGTATCCAACGCTGGTCCATACTCATTTTCAGAAACGCTGTGGCCTCAACGTCTCCTGCAGCGATCCGCCGTGCAAAATGATGGCGTGCAAGAGCGTCAACATGGTAATCGAGAAAGACGTAGATGCGGGTAATGGTGTGGCTGATGGTGGACTTCCCCGAACACGGGGAACCAGTAATCCACAGGACATGTGAGAGTTTTTGGGCTATATCCGACTGCTCCTGCATGCTTCGTTCTCCTTTGATACCTTCTCTATTACAAAGCGATTTCGCGCTATGCTGGCTATAAGAAGAATACATGAAAGAACGTGAAAAAACATCCGCCAATTGGACGATGTGGAACCATTGACGGATGCCTTACAATAATAGAGGAAAGAAGCTGTATTACTTATACCCTCCGTAAACCGCGTGCCCCGCTCGCATCCAATAGCAATCGACAATGCTAAAGCCTGCTTCGCTGAGCCAGCGCAATTGGTCGCTGAGGGGCGAGGGCAGGTCAAAGGTGTCGGGGGTGCCGTAGTCGTGGAGAAAATAGTTCCATTTGAGATCTTTGTAACGCTCGTAGCCGCTCAGGTCACCTTTGATTGCGAGGCTCTGCTCGCGCACAATCTCGTCATATTGACGCGCGAAGAGGTCGGCGATCTGGCGGTTGGCAGGCTCGATGATATCGGCCAGCAACAACGCTCCCCCAGGCTCAAGAATTGCCGCCATGTCTTTGAAGAGTTGCAGCTTGCCTTCTCCTGAGAGGTGATGGACACACAGCGAAGAAAGGACGCAGCGCAGATCGGTGGGTAGCTGCGTGCGCCAGTCCTGGGCCGCCATATCAAACCAGTTCACCTCTACACGGTCGCCAAAACGGGCCAGCCGCTGGCTCAATTGCTCAAGCATTAGTGTCGAGCCATCGAGCGCGAGATAGCGGCAATTGGGGAATTGCTCCAGGATCGCTTCCGCCAGTTCGCCGCCGCCTGCTGCCAGTTCTACCAGCGAGAAATCTTCATCCTTGCGCGCCGGAATCAGTCCCAAAAGCGTGCTTGTCTGTTCCGTACGTCCGGGCACGAAAATCTCGTTGGTCTCTAGAAAATGCTGCGAATCGCTCTCTTCCCATTGACCCGCTGAAATAGGTGACTGACCGGCCATGCACTGAATCCTTTCTGGCTTTATTTAACTCATTGCTTGTATTGCTCAAGTTCGCGTTGCAGGGCTTCGAGGCGGGCCTGGAGGCGCATAATGATGCCGATCCCTTCGAGGTTGACGCCGAGGTCCTGATAAAGACGACGAATGCGGCGCAACTGCGTCATATCTTCTTCGCTGAAACGCCGCTCCTCGCCAGGGACATCGATGCCTTCGATGATGCCCGCGTCATAGAGCTGGCGAATAAACTGCACTTCCATCCGGCAGTATTGCGCGGTTTCCTCTTCGCTGTAATAGGAGGTCGTCTGGCTGCTCCCAAGAATGATGCGTGTATAGCGTTGCTCGCTCATGATTGCCCCCCTGCTCCTGTGGCGGATTGACCGGTATAGCCGATAGAATGGGCGAAAGCCTCGAAGAGGCGTCGCTGCTCATCGGTGAGATGGGTTGGCAGCACAACCGAGGTTTCGGCATAGAGATCGCCGCGCTGCTCCGGCTGCCCGACGTGGGACATGCCCTTACCTCGCAGGCGAAACGCTCTGCCGTTGGCAGTACCAGCCGGGATGCGTAACAGCAGGCGGCGGCCATCCGGCGTTGGCACCGGCACTTCGCCACCGAGCATGGCAGTTGCCAGGGGGATATCCACCGTTGTACGCAAGGTTGTACCTTCGCGGGTATAACGCGGATCAGGACGGACGTGAACGCGCAAATAGAGATCGCCACGGCCAGCAGCCCCCTGCACCCCCTGTCCGGCGATGCGAATACGCGCCCCATCATGCACGCCTGCGGGGATCTTTACCTCTAAGCGGCGCGTCGTGCCATCAGGTTCAGTGAGTTCAAACGTGCGTGTGACGCCCTGATACGCTTCTGCCAGGGTAACCTCGATGGGAGACTCGGCATCCTCGCCACGCCTGGGCTGCGCACGTCGTCCCGCTCTGGTACGCGTTGCACCCCCAGGTGCGAAACCAGAATGGAAGTAGGTCTCGAAAAAGTCGGAGAAGGGCGATTGCTCGCCAAAGAGATCCTCCAGATCCTCCTCGTTGACGGTATAATACTGGTAGTTTTCTCCTCCGAAACCGCCTGTCCCCGCTCCACGACCGGCACCGGCCTGCGCACCTTCGCCCGGCCACCGTCCATATTGCTGGTAATAGTTCAGCATCTCGTCGTATTTCTGACGCTTTTCAGGATCGGAGAGCACTTCGTTGGCCTCGTTAATCTCCTTAAACTTTTCCTCTGCCGCCTTGTCATCGGGATTGACATCGGGATGGTACTGGCGCGCCAGCTTACGATAGGCTTGCTTGATCGCCTTCTGATCGGCGTCCTTGCTCACTCCCAGCACTTTATAATAGTCCTTAAAATCGACTGCCATCAGATCAATCTCTCCGCAATATTGCCGCTATATCGTCGTAGGGGCAGATTTCGCGCCCGCCCACGTCTCGCTTCTGTCCACATCCCACTCCTGTCCATCTCTCGCACCCAACCTATCTTGCACATACCCGCCCCCGTTGAGAATGGGTCAGTTGCAAGGCAGCTACGAGACCTGCCCCTATAGTTATTACGCCAAAGGGCATAAATAGGTTTAAGGTGAAAGAAGAGGCGGCGGATATCCCCAGGGCAGGGGCTAGCCCTGCCCCTACCGAGCACGGAAAAGAAGTCCATGAATCCGCCGCCTCCGTTTGCAGGGTCATGCTCAGATTTCGCGGTATTCGCCCTCAATGGTGCCGGAGTCTGATCCTGGCTCACGCCCTGGGGCTTCACCGGGGCGGGGT
The DNA here is from genome assembly GCA_035650355.1 of Ktedonobacteraceae bacterium. Classification (GTDB taxonomy): domain Bacteria; phylum Chloroflexota; class Ktedonobacteria; order Ktedonobacterales; family Ktedonobacteraceae; genus DASRHT01. Next base: position 94,337 of record DASRHT010000101.1, on the reverse strand, counting down.
GGCATATTGGGGCCTGGGCCTCCGGGACCGGCTGTTGCACCTGCCTGGCTATAGACCTCCTGGCCGATACGCTGCATGGTCTGCTCCAGGTCGCTCATCGTGCTGCGCATCCGCTCTGTATCGTTGTTTGAGAGCGCGTCGCGTAGCGTCTGGAGCTTCCCTTGCGCCTCTTCGCGCAGGCTGGGCGAAACCTTGCCATCCAGATCGTTAAGCGTGCGCTCGGACTGATAAGCGACGTTATCCGCGCGGTTACGCAGTTCGATCTCCTCTCTGCGCCGCCGATCTTCCTGGGCATTCCTCTCGGCCTCGCGCACCATGCGGTCAACATCCGCCTGAGAGAGACCACTGGAGGCGGTGATGGTGATGGCCTGCTCCTTGCCGGTGGCTTTATCGCGCGCGGAGACGTTGAGGATGCCGTTAGCGTCGATGTCGAAGGTGACGTCGATTTGCGGTATGCCACGCGGCGCGGGCGCGATGCCCTGCAATGTGAAGTGGCCCAGGCTCTTATTGTCACGGGCCAGCTCGCGTTCGCCCTGCAATACATGGATCTCGACGGCTGGCTGGTTATCGGCTGCGGTACTAAAGGTCTCGCTTTTGCGCGTCGGAATGGTCGTGTTGCGCTCAATCAACCTGGTCATGACACCGCCAAGCGTCTCGACTCCCAATGAAAGCGGGGTCACGTCGAGCAGCAGCACATCCTTGACTTCGCCTTTGAGCACGCCGGCCTGGATGGCCGCGCCGATGGCGACCACCTCGTCAGGATTTACGCCCTTGTGTGGCTCCTTGTTGAAAATCTTGCGCACCAGTTCGATGACGGCTGGCATGCGCGTCTGGCCGCCCACCAGCACGACCTCATTCACATCCGAAGCTTTGATGTCAGCATCTTCCAGCGCCTTCATCACCGGCCCGCGTGTGCGCTCAATCAGGTCGCCGACCAGTTGCTCCAGCTTTGCACGCGTGAGCGTCATGACGAGATGCTTTGGCCCGCTGGCGTCCGCAGTAATAAAGGGCAGATTGATCTCCGTCTGCATGGTTGAAGATAGCTCTATCTTGGCTCGCTCTGCCGCCTCCTTGAGACGCTGGAGAGCCATGCGGTCCTGGCGCAGGTCAATGCCCTGCTCCTTGCGAAACTCATCAGCGATCCAATCAACGATGCGCTGGTCAAAATCATCGCCGCCCAGGTGGGTATCGCCGTTGGTGGCCTTGACCTCGAAGACCCCTTCACCCAGTTGCAGGATCGAGATATCAAAGGTGCCGCCACCCAGGTCGTAGACGGCAATGGTCTGGTCTTTGTTCTTCTCCAGGCCATAGGCCAGGGAAGCCGCGGTTGGCTCATTGATGATGCGCAATACCTCCAGCCCGGCAATGCGGCCCGCATCTTTAGTGGCCTGACGCTGGGCATCGTTAAAGTAGGCAGGGACGGTAATTACCGCCTGGGTGATCCTCTCTCCCAGCTTGGCCTCGGCGTCAAGCTTCATCTTCTGCAAAATCATTGCAGAGATTTCGGGCGGGCTATATTCGCGGCCCTCAATGACGACGCGCACATCGCCGTTGGCGGCGCGCGTAATCTTGTAAGGGACCATTTTTATCGTGCGCTGCACTTCGGGATCATCGAACTTACGCCCCATCAGGCGCTTGACCGAAAAGACGGTATTCTCCGGGTTGGTGACGGCCTGCCGCTTGGCCACCTGGCCAACCAGCCGCTCACCGCTCTTCGTCACTGCCACAACCGAGGGGGTGATCCGCGACCCTTCTCTATTCTCCAGCACGGTAGGTTCACCGGCTTCGATGATCGCCATCACCGAGTTTGTGGTCCCAAGATCAATGCCGAGTACTTTTGCCATGATAGCTTCTCTCTTTCTTGTCTCACTTCTATCTTACGCTTATCTCGAAAACACTACTGCCTATGCGCTATGAGGCAACAACCACCTGAGCAGGACGGATGATCCGCTCCCCGATGATATAGCCGGGACGGATCACGTTGACGACGACGCCCGCTGATGTATCAGGATGGGGCACCGTCATCACCGCTTCGTGCCAGTGTGGATCGAAACGCTCTCCAGGCTGCCCAATCTGGCGTACCCCCAGTTGCTCAAGCGTCCCGATGAGCCGCCGCGCAATCAAGAGAATGCCCTGCACCCAGGGATGATTGGCTAGCTCAGGCGGTATCGATACTAAGGCCCGCCCGAGGTCGTCGAGCAGCGGTAAGAGCTGCTCAATTAGATCACTTTGGGCCACTATCCGTTCCTGGGCCTGCTCCTGAGCAGTACGCCGCTTGTAATTCATGAAATCAGCCTGGGTGCGACGCAGCAGGTCCAGATATTCTTCCGCCTTGCGCTCCTCTTCTTCAAGCAGCTTCGTCAGCGTCTGCGTCTCCCTCCCATCCTGCCCATCCTCTTGCAGAGACTCCGAGGCACGAGATTGCGGGTCATTTTGCGCCATATTACGCCCCCTTTTCTTTCAGTTCACACAACATCTCCCAATGGAGAGCGTCTATTTACTTATTTCACGAACAGTGTGGCAAAAAAGAAGATTAGAAAAGCTCTCTCTTCTGTATACAGTGAGCAGCAAGCGGGCATTGTTAAGTGCCTGATACGTAACCTTGCCTTTGTTAGCTATTTTTACTTATCAGGCACTAATCAGAAATTGACTTGATATTAAGCAAGTAATGGTATGCTGGAACTAGTCTTATACTACTTATTAAGAAGCTGTGACGAGATCGTTACTGAATTCAATAGTAGTACTATGATGGATGTTGGCGAATATTTCCACATCTTGGAAAAAATATCTGGCGGCACAGGCACTTTTCCTGTGACGCGCAGATAGATAGAGGAATGGAATATGAGGATAGCACAAATCGCGCCCCCCTGGATCTCTATTCCGCCCAGGAATTACGGTGGGACAGAGAATGTTCTTCATCATCTTGTCGAAGAGCAAGTCGCGCAGGGGCACCAGGTTACCCTCCTGGCACCAGGCGATGCGAAAACATCGGCCAGGCAAGTCTCCTTCTTCCCCAGATCGCTGATTGAGGATGGCATTCCCTGGCAAGCCCATCTGAAAGCCTATTACCATCTGTTCAAGGCGGTGCAGTATGTGAAGCAACATAGCTTTGATATCGTCCATGCTCATCTTTCATCAACGACCGATATGTATCTTTTGCCACTGCTGACCTCTCTGCATATCCCTCATGTGACAACGCTTCATAGTCATTTCCCTTTTGACAACAATACTAATAATTGGACCGGGGATGCCGATCAATATTTCATGGAGTGGGCGCCCTCTGTTCCCCTGGTCGCCATCAGTGAATGCGCTCGTAAGCTGGAGACGCTGCCGGTGAAATTTGTGGGGGTGGTGCATCACGGCGTTCCGATGGAGCCGTATCGCGCCAGCACCCACCGGCAGAATGATGATTTTTTTATGTGGATCGGGCGCTTTGTGCCGGAGAAGGGGGCGCATCTGGCTATTGAAGCTGCCAGACGCACCAACAACCGGCTCCTGTTAGCAGGCACGATTGATCGCCACGTTGACGCCTCGGTGCGCTATTTCCAGGACGTGATCAAACCGCTAATCGACGACAGGCAGATTTGTTACCTCGGGCCGGTCGATAAGGAGCAGAAAGCGGACCTGTTCAGCCGGGCTCGTGGCTTTCTCAATCCCATCGAGTGGGAAGAGCCCTTCGGCATGGTGATCATCGAGGCGATGGCGTATGGCTGTCCGGTCATTTCTTTCCGGCGAGGAGCCGCGCCGGAGATCGTCGCGCACGGTTGCAGCGGCTTCCTGGTACGCACCGTTGAAGAGATGATCGAGCACATTCCCCGCATTGCCGCAATCGACCGCAGACAGGTACGTCTGCATGCCGAACGCAACTTCTCGGCCCGCGTCATGGCCGAGAATTACACCCATGTCTATAAGAAGGTGATGCTGCTGCACCGGGGCGCACTGGCCGCACGCATCTCCAATCCTATCGCACTGGTGCCGTAGGCTCAGATGTAGCGTTGCAAACGTTTCTTATGCTGCCAGACAGCATAAGAAACGTTTGCATACTATTACCCTTTGACGGCGCCTGCGGTCAGACCGGCGACGATGCGGCGTTGGAGGATGAGCACCATGATCACCAGGGGCACGGTTACGATAATCGCGGCGGCGGCGAGCTGGCCGTAGGCGATAACGTGCTCGGAATTGAAGCGCGTGATGCCGACCGTGACGGGCTGGGCGCTCTCATCGGTCGTCAGGGTCAGGCCGAAGAGGAAGTCGTTCCAGACCGCGATAAACGAGAGGATAGCGGCAGCAAACACGCCGGGCGCGGTCAGCGGCACGATCACATGCCAGAGCGCCTGGAGCCGGGAGGCCCCATCGACGCGCGCGGCTTCCTCAAGATCGGGGGGCAGGTCGCGGAAGAACGAGGTCAGAAACCAGACCGTTAACGGCAAAGTCAGCACCAGATCAGGGATCACCAGCGCGGTATAGGTATTGTAGATGTAAATGGGTCCGGTGAAGAGCACAAAGAGCGGCCCCACCATCGCAATGAACGGGAACATATTGACGGAGAGGATCGTCAGCAAAACCGCCGGTTTCCCAAAGAACTTGAGGCGCGCGATGGCGTAGGCGCAGAGGATGCCGAACAGCAGAGCCAGCACGGTCGTCACAACGGCGATAATCACGCTATTTCTGAGCGTCGGCAAAAAGAAGGTCGAATTGATCAACGCATTGGTATAGTTGCTGAGATCGAACGATTGAGGAAAGAGCGTCGGTGGTGAGGCGTTGATCTCAACTCCATTTTTGATCGATGTGATGAATGTCCAGTAAAGGGGCGCCAGCGCGATAAATACAACGAGCGCAACGGCGATATACCGTCCAACGTCGCCTATGGTCCACTTGCGTTTCGGTTCGAGATCGCGCTCACGCGCCCTCTTGGCGGCGGGACTCATGGCCTGTTCCTGTATAGCCATACTTCACCATCCTATCTATTTTTCAACGGCAGTCAACGTTTAAGCGGCCTCTCGTACCACATCACGCATCATGGAGACGAAGATGAGGCTAATAATGATCCCCAGGATAAAAACGATCACGGCTGATGCCACCCCCGGCGCGAAGTCCTGGGCAGTGCCTGCGAACATATGGAAATCGGCATACGACGCCATCGAGGGCACCGAGCGTTGCCCAAAGACATAAAACAGGTCAAAGACACGAACGGCGTCCAGCGTACGGAAGAGCAGCGCGATCAGCAGGGGATTTTTGAGCATGGGCATGGTAATATTCCAGAAGCGCTGCCAACGCGTGCAGCCATCAACGCTAGCGGCCTCGTATAGTTCGGCAGGAATCACCTGCAAGCCAGCCAGCAAGAGCAGAGCCATAAAGGGTGTTGTTTTCCAGACATCGGTAATCAGGGCCGCGGCTACCACTCCGTTTGTACTGCCAATCATGGTATCGCCGGGGGCCAGCATATGCAGCGATTGCAAGAAATAGGTGATGACGCCTGTCTGATCGTTATACATCAGCAGCCACATCTGCGCAGAGACGACGGTTGGAAAGGCCCAGGGGACCAGGATAGCCGCGCGCACCAATCCGCGCCCGGGAAAGGTCTTGTTGATCAGCAGCGCAACGCCCAGGCCGAAGATCGTTTCCAGGGCGACGCTGATCACGGTAAAGATCAAGGTCGTCGCAGTGGCCCCCTGGAAGACCGGATCGCTCAGCACATGGATATAATTACCCAAACCAACGAAGTTGGCAGCGGGCAACAGCGGGTTGTCTAGCAGACTGATACGGATAGAATCGATCATGGGGTACACTGCTATGACCAGGATGAGCAAGATAGTGGGCAATACCAGCCAGTAAGGCATCAGCCCTCCGGCCATGCGCACGCGTTCCCCCAGTGTTAACCGCTCGACAGGGCGTTCAGCAGTCGCAGTTCGCGTCGCCATACGCTTATTCCCTCTCTATATTTATACTGGAGGCGATGATACCCACGAGCAGGGAGGGTAGGTGGTCGGGATGGAAGATCCCAATCGTGAGTAATCGCCTCTATTAGAGTAATGCATCGAATATCTGCAGAATAGGAAAGAAATATCAGGAGAATTTCATTCACAAGAAGGGGTAAGAAATATTACCCCTTCTGCTTCCCACTAAGACGTTACGATTTGCTGCAGTTCGGTTTGGAGCGCGCTCAGAGCATCGTTCGGGCTGACCTGCTTCTTGAGCGCCTGGTACACATGACGCTGGATCGCATCCGAGAGGGATGTGTACTTGGGAGAAACCGGGCGCGGCAACGCATTCTGCAGGATGGGCTTGAGTTTGCCGAAGAGGGCCTGTTTGGACAATACCTGCGGGTCGTCATAGACGCTCTGCAAAGTAGTAGTCCACGTCGCGTTGATCGCACCTTTAGTCTGGGCATCGGGCTGCAGCATGTATTTGATAAACTCCCAGGACTGGTCTGCGCGCGGGGTAAAGGCATTAATCGCGAGGTTCCAGCCGCCGATAGTGGAATGGCCGGTTGTGTTGGTCCCGCCATAGGGCAGGGAAGTGATATCAAACTTGTTGGCAATTTTGGACTGAGTGGGATCATTGCCAAGAGCATAAGCGTAGGGCCAGTTGCGCATAAAGGCCGAGTCGCCATTCTGCCAGGTTATACGGGAAGGATCTTCCATGTACGTGGTAACGGCATCTGGCGAGATAGTCCCTACCCAGCCTACCATCATGGCAAGAGCCTGCTGGGCCTCGGGGCTATTGACGGTGACTTTGGTGGGATCGTTCGGATCGAGGACCGCGCCACCAAAGCCGTGCAGCACCTCGACAAAGTCGCACACCAGTCCCTCATACTGCGCCCCCTGCCAGACATAGCCATACTTGACTTTGCTCGGCGACACGCTCTTCGCCATATTGGTCAGGTCATTCCAGGTCGCAGGCAGATTCTGGATCAGATCTTTGCGATAATAGAGCAGGCCGATATCCGTTCGATATGGCGCGGCCCAGATCTTGCCCTGGTACGTACACGCCTGGATTGGTCCCGGAAGATATTTGCTGCGCTCGCTGGCAGGCCACTGGCTATCGGTGATCGGCTTTGTCCACTGGCTGGCGGCGAACTGTGCCGGATAGACAACATCTATGGACATCACATCGATGCTGCTGTTGCGCGCTCGCAGCATATTGTTATACTTAGTGAGCATGTCATTGGTGCTGGATGGCCCTTGCAGCCAGGTAACATGAATGCCATTCTGTTTGCCAACAGTCTGATTGAAGGTATTCGCCAGGGCGCTGTACGTGTTAGAAGTGTCATTCTCACTCTGCCAGACAATGTTAGTAGTGCCACCAGTACTACCACCACCGCTACCGCAGGCTTCGAGCAACGAGCCAGCGACAGTGCTGCTCAGGCCAATGGTAGCAGCTCGCTCAAGAAAAGTACGACGGGTCATACGGCCTGCACGGATTTTGACAATGATTTCGTCTAACGCTTCGCGTTGTTCGGGGATCATGAGGTGTCCTCCTTAACTTCCTTTTGTAAAAAATGATGAGGGAAATCATAATTACCTGCGTGTACTACGTAATATACTCTAGTACCGTTTCAAACAGTCCAACTTCTTCTTTACAAGAAGTTATGACTGTAGGTAGCTACCTCATCCATTATAAAAATAAACCTCTTACCTATTACTAAGAGTACATTTTAGTAGGGGGATAGTCAATGGGAAGGGGAGAGATAGGGCAACCGCAATGGATTGCCCCTACCAACATACAGGCGCGTTGATGACCTGGGAAGCATTGTGCAAATCGTTATGAACGCCCGGTAAAGATGCTTTGGGGCAGGAAGGCGCCTACCAGCCAGTGCGGCGCGTCTACTACCTCGCAGAGCTTGAGATCGACGGCGACGCTGCAGAGCATGTAGGCGTCGGCGCGCGAGAGACCATAGGTACGCTGCAAATAATCGATCATGTGGCGTACGGCTTTGCGCGTAGCCTCCATCAGATCGGGACCGATGCCGTCCGTGCAGTAATAGGGGGCCGTGTTGGTGCGCTGGGCCAACGGACCTGCCGTGAAGAACTGCGGCTCCGGTACGGGCCTGTCTTTATGGACGGTTAAACGAACGGTAGCGCGCATCGGCGTCTCGATAGCGGTGCCACAGACCTCACCATCGCCCTGAGCCGCGTGCCCATCGCCCATTGAGAAGAGCGCACCCTCGACCTCCACCGGTAAGAAAAGCCGCGCGCCCTTCGTCAGATGTTTGGTATCCATGTTGCCCCCGTGCCGGTAAGGCGGGATGGTTGAGAAGGCGCCAGCGGCACCGGGAGCCAGGCCAATCTCGCCACAGAACGGGGATAGGGGAATGCGAATACCCGGCGCAAACTCGCCGTAGCCATCCGCTCCACCTTCAAGATGCCACACTTTTATCGCAGGCTCGGGAAATTCGTCAGCCAGCAAGCCAAAGCCGGGGATAATGGCGGTCCAGCCCCACTCCGCCGGCTGTAAATCAAGGAACTCTACCTCCAGCGTATCGCCCGGGGCAGCTCCTTCTACATAAATAGGGCCGTTCACCTGATCAACACGGGCGAAATCGAGCGTGCGAATAGCCTCAACTGTGCTCTCCGGTCCAATCTGCCCGTTGGAAGCCTCCAGCATGTCGAAGCTGACCTCTTCGCCCGATTGAATTCTGGCAATGGGCGCGATGCTATGATCCCAGGCCAGATGCCACTGGTCGCGATGCACATGAATTGTACGTCCTCTGCGTGATGTCTCGGTCATGATGTATCCCTCTTTTCTTTTTTGCTACGTTTCCTGCTCTCCTATTATAGAATCAAAAGCTGAATCAAAAGCCGAATCAAAAGCTCTTCCTCGTGATGGGAGTCTGCCTGATTTAGTCAGCGGGACCTGCATGCTCCTCAAGCCGTAGCCCTTCGCACTCTCCAAGATGCGCGCCAATACGCTGGACGAGAGCGGGACTGACAAACACGATGACAATGCCAATGAGCAGCCATACAAGCGCAACATAGGGCAGAATGTTATTGGGTGGAGCGGGGACCGGATACAGGTTGCTGTAAAGCGTATAGCCCAGGATCAGGATAGCCAGCACCGGAATGATCCACTGCCATGTCCACAGGCGGCGTGCAAGGAAAAAGCGAATGGTGCCTATATTGGTCAGGATATAGGCCACCAGGATCAGGAACACGCCAATCGTTCCCAGGTATCCGAAGAGGGAAGCACCGTTAATCCCTGGAAAACGGCCCCAGACCAGCACAACGATCAGGGTAATTGCTGGAGAGCCTCTACGAAGGAGAGTTCGCGGCGTAACGTGGTTTTCTTCTGTTCCATAGATTCCTTCCTCCGTCTCTGAACTTCCCACTACAACTTACAAGGGAAAAACACCCGCAGCTTGATAGCATACCCAATCCACGCCCAAAAAACAATCTTTTATCTCGTGAGCAACAGAACTCTTCAATTCTTCCAGGGAAGACGTAAATATGCTATTATTCGCATGATATTCCATAAACATAATATTCAATAAATTAAAAGGCGTAAAGCGAAATGGGGTGGGATATCACAGGCTTTATCGAGTGCCGTCAGCAAAATGCACAGGAACATTGCTCACACAATTTTGTGTTCAACCGCGTAACGGGTCGCGGCGCTACGCGAGATGACGTCAAGCTTGCGATAGATGGCCTGGACATGCACATTGACGGTGCGAGGACTCAGGACCAGGTTATTGGCAATCTGATTATTCGTCAGCCCGCTCGCCAGGAGACGCAGCACCTCAGTTTCACGAGCGGTTAACCCGGCATGAACAGGCGGAGAAGGTTTCGTGATGGTAGCTGAGGTGAGAATGGATTGTCCTGGCTGCAATGCGGCCAGGATAGAGGCGCGATCAAAGGCCACTGTGCTTCCTTCCGCCCAGGCTGCGGCAAAACGCTCCACGCCTAGCAACGAACGGGCGGAGGCAAGTGTATGCTTATAAGACCGCTGCTCAATCCTGAGCGATGTATAATAGCCATACCTGGCGCGTACGGCCTCCGCCATACCAAAGAGCCGGACAGCGCAGGCTGGCTGTCCGCCGTTGAAGGCAATCTCTCCCAATTCCTCCAGAGAAGAGCCTAGAATCCACTTCACCCTACCGCTCATCCATACATTTTCTCCTAGTAAGAGCTTCACGCACTGTTCATGCATCTCCCACGCCTTAGAGAAGTCCTCCTGAAGCAAAGCGACATGCCCCCGGCTGCACAATAGCAGGGCGCAGTCCTCCCTATTCTCCATCTCTTTACTTAAAGTAAGCGCCTCCTCAAAGCTAGATAGGGCGCTCGTCTCATCCCCAAGAGATCTCTGCTCATATGCCTGTATGACCAGTGCTTCGATGATCAGAGGAGGTCTTCCTAAGAGCCTGAAATGTAGAAGGCTCTCTTCTGAATATGCATGCGCAACCCCATAATTATGCTGGAGATAGGCTATCCATCCCAGGTAATGCAGGTTAGCCGCAATCGCCCATGTATACGCTCCTGCTCTGGATATTGTCAGGCTCTCCTCACAGAGGTTGCGCGCGCGGGTAAAATCGCCACTGCTATGAGCGAGCATGCCCAGCAGTAACAGCGCATCAGCAAGTCCGCAGCGATCATCAAGCTCCCTGTAAAGCCTCAAGCTCTCCTCAAGCAGGGAATTTCCCAATTCGATAGCTCCCTGCCACCACTTGATTGCACCCATGAGCAGCAATGCAGCCGCGACTCCCCGTTTATTCTCCTGCGCTCGATACAGGCGCTCGCTCTTTTCTAAGTAAGATGCTGCTAGCCCCGGCTCGCCCTGATAGAAAGCCAATTTTCCGGCGGCATAGCATGCGTTTGCCTGGAGCTGTGCCACGACCTCGCCGAAGCTCTCCGCGGCCATCGCTTTGGCTAAAAGGTGCCTTCCTTCGCTGATGGAGCCACGCATCAACCAGAACTGCCCCAGCACGTCTATCAGTTGCAGAAGCTCCTCTGCGCTCCCGCGCTCCAGTGGGTACTGAAGCATAGTGCGGATATTCGCGTAATCCTGCTCTAAACGCTCCAACCAGCGCGGATGCAATGGCTCACGCTCGTTTTGCTCTGCCTCTTTTATCAAGCCAATATAACAAAGAGCATGGGCCTGTTGGCAAACTTCCCGCTCTCCCGACGCCTCCAGGCATTCCAGGGCGTATTCGCGCACCGTCTCTAACATGAGCAGGCGCAACTCATTATCAGGCTGCTCGCTCCATTGCAGCAGGCTTTTATCTATAAGCGAAGCCACCACATCCAGTACAGGCGCCCCTAAACTCGTGAGAGATGCGCAAAATGCTTCCAACTGCTTCAGGGTACAGCCACCGGCAAATAGCGCCATGCGCTGGAAGAGCGTACGCTCATCGGCTGTGAGCAGGTCATAGCTCCATGTGAGGGTCGCGCGCAACGTCTGTTGGCGACTAGGCATATCAGCGCGTCCTAACGTCAGTACATCCAGCCTGCGTTCAAGGCGGTGCAGCAGCGCCTGAGGAGAAAGATGCTTGATGCGAGCGGCAGCCAGTTCAAGCGCCAGAGGCACACCGTCCAGCCACGCGCAAATCTCAGCGATACAACGCGCATTGCTATCGGTCAGGCGAAAATCAGGTTTGACAGCCTGCCCACGCTGTACAAAAAGGCTGATCGATGGCACATAGAGCAAATTTTCATAGTCCGGCAGATGACGCAGATCGGGCAGAGCCAGCGGCGATAGAGGAAATTCGTGCTCACCCCGAACGCGCAGGATGGCCCGGCTGGTCACCAGCATCCTGATCCCGGGGCAACACGCCAGCAAGTCCACCAGCAGGGAGCCCGCCGTGATCACCTGCTCGAAATTATCAAGCACCAGCAGCATATGCCTGTCCCGTAGGAAAGCAACCAGACGTTCAAAGGCCGGCTCAGTGTCTGTGTCGCGCAGGCCAAGAGCGTACAGCATTGCCAGCGGCACCTCGCCAGGTTCGCTGACAGATGCCAGATACACGATGCAAACGCCATCCAGAAAGGACGCCCGCAACTCCGACGCAAGCTGCAATGCCAGACGCGTCTTACCAATACCGCCCGGGCCTGCTAGCGTCAACAGGCGCACAGTAGAGCTTTGCAGCAGTACACTCGCCGCTTGAAGCTCATAGTCACGTCCGACGAGAGGAGTGATAGCAGTTGATACACAATATGCGCTCTGATACTGAAAATAAGAGGCATATTCCGGTTCGACAGAACATTGATAGTTTTTATTCTTATTCATTACCACTCACTCAGGATATAGCTTGCTATGCAGACGGCCAACGCTCCCACGATGAATCGGGCAGCTACACGCGCTAGCTTCGCTCAGGCCGTCTGAAACGAATAGCACGGCGTAAGAGGTTTCGTATTAAGAGATTGTATTATGGCAACGCATCCGCTTTATTGCTCACATCATACCTGAGACGCCACTATCCTGATAGCAATGAATTTAGCCACAACTATTAATAATTGATAGATTCGCTTATCACAACAATCGAAGCAATCTCGATCATAGTTATAAGCGTAACATTTTTTAGGTTTCCTAATCAAGAAGATGATGTGTACTCACACTTTTGTAGGAAAAATCTCTCCTCCTTTTGGGTGAGGCAGACTTCACAACGAACCGGTTAAAAATAGAGTGTTCGGACGATGCCTTTTTTTGATGACAACCGTACAATTGAAATGCTTAGTAAGATGTGCTCCTCCTGTTCAGAGGCAGTTTTGGAGTAGGAACTTCGATGTTGTGGAGATAAAGGGAGACGAGTTAATGACGATTCGGGTGCTGATCGTGGACGATTATCCCATTGTACGAGCGGGATTGCGCATGTACCTCGGGCGCTCAGCGGAGATAGAGATCGTGGCCGAAGCCAGCAATGGGACCGAGGCCATAGAGAAGGCGCTCGCCTTGCGACCAGACATCACCCTGATGGATCTATTGCTGCCCGACATTGACGGTATTGCCGCGACCGCCATTATTCATCGAGAAGTGCCGGAGACCAGGATTATCATTCTGACCAGCGCGCTCGACGGAGCTTCTGTTGCCGGGGCTATTCGTGCGGGGGCCACCAGCTATTTACTAAAGGATGACCAGATCGACGAATTACAGGCGGCTGTCAAAGCTACAGCCAGCGGCCAGGCATACTTCTCCCCTCTTGCCTCCTCCTACCTGCTGCGTGAACTCCAGGAGCCGGAGGGGCCGGAACCTCTGACGGAACGCGAAACCGACGTGTTACGCCTGCTGATCCAGGGACGCTCCAATAAAGAGATAGCCCTAGCCCTGAATCTTGCCGAGAACACGATCAAAACGCACGTTCGCCATATTATTGCCAAGTTCCACGTCCAGAACCGCACCAGGGTTATCATCGCCGCCACTCAACCTAAAACCGGTTCCCGTGGCTTAAAAATCTCATCATAAAGCTTCCTTCTCAATCTCCCATATGCTATACTTAGCGAGAAATCATCAACAAAGGGGGTGCCCCGATGGGTACCAGCATCTTCCGCTTAGATTATGCGGTTGCGCTGATCTAAGCATGTATAAGCTCGATTAAGAGCAATCACCTCCTTTCCAGGTGTCACGCAGCGCATGGTGCTGCGTGGTTTCGTCGTTTCCGCTCTACTATCAGCCAACCGCAGACAACCACGTTCCTTGAGAAGAGCCACACTATCTTTGCGCCCAATCGATGGGTGCAACTAAGGAGAGAATTGTATGCGCTGGCAATTACGCGGGTTATGGAAAAACCCGCATTTCAGGCAATTATGGATAGGGCGAAGCGTCTCAAACCTGGGGAACTGGATCACGGGAATCGCGCTCCCTCTTACCGCCGTGCTAGTACTATCCGCGACCCCGGCCCAGATGAGCATTTTAAGCGCGCTCAACGGCATCGCGGTCCTGTTTTTCGGGCTGGTCGCGGGAGTATGGGTAGATCGCTTGCGACGGCGTCCCATCCTGATTATCACCGATCTTGGTCGAGCCCTGCTTATCAGCTCTATTCCTGTCACCGCGCTGTTGGGAGTGCTACATATAGAGCAGCTCTACATTGTCACCGCACTGGTGGGCGTATTGACGGTATTCTTCAATGCCGCCGATGCCTCGTTTCTTCCCACCCTGGTGCAACCACAGGAGCTGGTAGAAGGAAATAGCAAGCTAGGTATCAGCGACTCCCTGGCTGAGATTATCGGGCCTGCGCTGGGAGGTGTGCTGGTGCAGGCTTTCAGCGCGCCTCTTGCCATCGTGATTGATGCCTTGACGTTTCTCTGGTCGGCGCTCTGCTTCGCACGCATTCGTACAGAGGAGCCTTCGATTGCCGTCAAGCAGCGCCGTAACGCCTGGGTTGAAGGCATTGAGGGGCTGCATTTCGTCTTGAAAAGTCCTCAGTTACGAGCCCTTGCAATCAGCGCGGGCCTCTTCAACTTTTTCGGCATGTTCATCGGCACGCTCTATGCCTTCTACGTTGTGCGTGAGCTTGGCGCAGCTCCGATCATTCTAGGGCTGCTCACTGCCGCGGGCGGTCTGAGCGCGCTGGTTGGCGCGGCGCTGGCAGAGCGCGTCATCCGGCGCATGGGTCTGGGCCTGACGGCAGGGGCAGCATTAGCCATCTATGGACTGATGGGGCTCTTGCTGCCACTGGCGAACGGCCCCGTCATTGTTGTGATAACGCTGCTCTTTATCAGCCAGCTCGTGGGCGATAGCGCCATCTCGATCCATCTGATCGCCGAATTGAGCCTGCGTCAAATGCTTGTGCCGCATCATCTGCTAGGACGGGTTAACGCCAGTTTCCAGTTCCTGACGTTGGGAATCGCTCCGTTTGGTGCCTTGCTCGCGGGCGTGATCGCTGAACTGGGGAGCGTGCGGCTGACACTTTTGATTGGCGTGCTGGGCGTCATTAGCGCGGGTCTCACTCTGCTTTTCTCGCCCGTACGCCAGGTACGAGATGCGGAGAGAATATAGAGCAAATTAACTAGTACCCGCGCTTCCTGTAGAGCATAAAAATAGAGCATTCTAACGATACGTTTTCAGGTCTGGGCTAGCTATACTGACTATGAGCTATACACACCACGTCACGAACGATGCTGTAGGGGCAATCCCTCGCGGTTGCCCTATCGGAGATTGGAGATACGGAGAGGAGATGTTCCATGAGTTTAGCTGTAGGAGGAGTTCAGTCAACCCGTAACTACTGGTGGTGGACGCTCATCAGAAGCCTTGTTTTCATATTGTTTGGTATTGCCGCGCTGCTCTGGCCCGGTCCGACGTTTGCTTTCTTCATCTATTTGTTTGGCGTATTCGCCATAGTTGAAGGAATCATAGCCGTCGCTTCAGCAATTCAAGAGCGCCAGGTCTACAAAAACTGGTGGGTGCTCTTGCTCGCAGGGATCGCGGGCATCATTGTCGGCATCCTCGTCTTTAGCTGGCCGGGTATTACATCGCTGATCCTGTTCTACATGGTTGCCGCCTGGGCGTTCGTGGTAGGCATTATGGCGATAGTCTCAGCGTTCTCACGCTTCACACTTCCCGGGCTGGATTGGCCGCTGATCCTGGGCGGCGTCGTGCTCATCGTCCTGGGCCTGGTCATGGCCGCGCACCCGGTGGGAAGCATCCTATCGCTGCTGTGGGTATTAGGACTGGCCGCGGTGATCTACGGGGTGTTACTGTTTGTACGCTCCTTCCAGTTCAAATCATTACAAGACAGGGGCACACCTGAGCATGCTGCAAGAGGCGGTTCCGGCGAATATGGCTACGCTGATCAGGGTGCAAGAGGTGCCACCTTTGGCGAGTATGATCGTCCTGATCAGGGCGCGAGAAGCAGCTTCCAGACCTATGACGACTATCCAGCTCAGAGCACGAGAAGCAACGTCCCCGGAACGGATAACGCACCGCAGGGGAGAACTCCTGGCAGCCAGGGAACCACGCCTACCAGCATGCCTCCAGGCAGAAATCCCAGCATTCAGGAAACTACACCGACTAGCATGCCGCCAGGACGAACTCCCGGCACACCGGGAACCACGCCTACCAGCATGCCGCCAGGGCGCAATCCTACTACCCAGGGGACTCCACCAACTACCATGCCACCTGGAAGGAATCCCACCGTGCAGGGAGACCTATCAACCGGAGAACCTGCCCCGAGGCGCGATGCTACTCCTCCGGGAGGTACTGCATCCCAAAGAGGTACCAGGCCAACGCAGGATAATGTACCGACAAGAGGCAATGTTCCTCCACGCGACGACGCTCTGCCAGGAAACAGACCTCCTGCAAAAGGCAACGTTCCCCCACGGGACAATATCCCGCCGGAAAGCAGACGCCCAAGTGAAACATTCGAGAAGGATAAGCCATCCTGGTTAGAAGATGAAGAAAACAGTTGAACGTTCAAGCAAAGATAGCCAATTGAGCCGGCACCTATGACAGGGTGCCGGCTCAACATCATCAGCGTGGCATAAAGAGGCCCTCGCGCGTGTTATTATGAGTACACACATTTCTCTTGTCGATAAGCGAGGACCTTCCCGATGAATACAATCTATGGCGTTATTATTATCGGCTCCGGGCCAGCCGGTTATACTGCTGCTATCTATGCGGCCCGCTCTAACCTCTCCGTTTTGATGTTCCAGGGATATCAGCCAGGGGGCCAGCTCACATTAACGAGCGAGGTTGAGAACTATCCAGGGTTTGAAGAGGGCATCCTGGGGCCGGAGATGATGGAGAAGTTTGAGCATCAGGCGCGTCGCTTTGGTGCGGAGCTGATCCCCGAAGATGTGATCGCGGTCGATTTTAGCCGACGTCCATTTGTGGTCACCACCGATTCGGGCGATTATAGAGCCGAGACAGTCATCATCGCGACCGGAGCAAGCGCCAAGTGGCTTGGCCTGCCCAGCGAGAAACTGTTGCAGGGACGCGGCGTTAGCGCCTGTGCCACCTGCGATGGCTTCTTCTTTAAAAATAAAGATGTCGTGGTCATCGGCGGCGGCGATACCGCGATGGAGGAGGCCACGTTTCTGACCCGTTATGTCAATCATGTGACATTAATCCATCGCCGCGATACCTTCCGCGCCAGCAAAATCATGCAGGACCGCGCGCGCAAGAACCCCAAGATCAGCTTTATAATGGATAGCGAGGTAACTGAAATCCTGGGCGAAGATGCCGTAACGGGGGTGCGTGTACGCAATTTGAAAACGAACGAAGAGACTGTACTGGAGACGCAGGGCGTCTTCCTGGCAATCGGCCACCAGCCCAACACCGCTCTCTTCAAGGGCATTATTGACATGGATCAGGCCGGCTACATCGTCCCGGTTGAGCACACCATGACCAACATCCCCGGCGTTTTCGCGGCTGGCGATGTCACCGATCACCGCTACCGCCAGGCCGTCACAGCCGCCGGCGATGGCTGTCGAGCCGCCATCGACGTCGAACGCTGGCTGGAGAGCCAGGGCGAAGATATAGGGGTCGAAAACTGGAACTAACTTATATCTATCCCAAATTAAAACTCTCTGCCATTTTTGGCAGAGAGTTTTAATTTGGGATGCAACCGCATTTACCGCCTGAAAAACATACTACTTGCCACCACGCCCTCGTGCCATTATAATAAGCTCAAGCCTTTATCAGGCAATATATTGAATGTCTCCCATCTTGCTTAAATGAGGGGGGTTAGAGTAACATGGAGATTACCGATAAGCCCGTTGGAATTGCCACTGAAGCTTCTACTGGCGCGCAGCCTCGTCCCGTTTCTTTTTTTAAGCAGATCAATATTAATGCTTTCTGGATTGCTAATAACTTTCATTGGAATGCTCTTCTCGCCGTCGTTATTCCCAGTATGGTCGCAAAGCTGCTTGATCCTGCGTTTAAAGCTATCAACCTTCCACTCGTTGTAAGCTGGGGCACAGTTGTCGCGGTGGTTGTTAATCCGCTCACGGGCGCGATCTCCGACTACGCGACGTTTCGCATGGGACGCCGCCGCCCCTTTTTGATTATCGGCACGATTCTCAATGTGATTGTACTCGTCGCCTTCGCCTTCGCTCCCTCCCTCGACCGCAGCTTATTGCTGGTAACGTTCGCGCTCCTCTTCGTCCTGCTGCAATTTAGCAATAATCTGGCGAACGCTCCGTGGAGCGCGATTATCGCGGACCAGGTGCCCCCTTATCAGCGCGGCGTCACCTCCGGCCTGTATGGACTTTTCACTCTGCTGGGCACAGCTATCGGCTCGGTGGTGGCCGGTCAGATCATCAACAAGCAGGACGCTCTTCCCCTCTATAAAAGCGAGATTGTACAGATTTTCCTGCTCATCGTGCTGGTCCAGATCATTTTTGTGGCTTATACGGTCATTACGATTAAAGAAACGCCGCTGCCGCCTGAATTACATGTGCGTTTCAGTGTGGGTCCGTTCTTGCGCAAGTTCTTTTTCAAGCCATCCCGCTATCCCGATCTCTCCTGGGTGCTGCTGGCGCGCCTGCTGGTGATGATGGGGATCTGGGGCGTCTTCTACTTCTTGCAATACTATGCGGATGACGTGCTGCATGTCTCGGGCGAGCAATTTATCGGCGGACAATTCCTGCCCATCCTGCTGGTGGCGGCGCTGCCAACCTCTATCGCAGCAGGCTGGGCCTCCGATCACTGGGGACGCAAAGGGCTGGTCTACGTCTCGGGCGTTATGATGACCCTGGTGTGCCTGATTTTCATCTTCTTCCAAACGCCGGTAGGTGCGTTGGTCGGCGCGGTCTGCTTCGGCGTGGGCTACGGAGCCTATACCAGCGTTGATTGGGCTCTGACCACCGATGTGCTACCTCCAACCGACGAGGCAGGGAAATTCCTGGGCATCTGGTCCGCGATGGGCATTCTTCCCCAGGTGGTTGGCATCACCATCGGCGGCATCTTGCTGCAAATCTTACAGGGCCTGCCCAACCATTTCGGCTACACCACCCTGTTCGCGGTCACTATTGTCTACTTCGGGCTGGGGACACTCGTCATTTATCAGGTTAAGGGAGCGAAATAGCACATGGGGTTCCTTTTGACAACCTCGACCATATACAATCTCATTGCGGTTGCTTTTCTGCTCTATGTGCTTTTCTTCGTGCTCATTCCTGCGATGATAACTAAGTTGGGCAACTCTTTTATCAACGGGAAGAAGCCTGGCTGGGCTGTTGCTTTATATACTTTCATGCTAAAGGTGTATTTTAGAAGCTCTTTATTCTACGCGATGAGGGGTCTGGCATACTTATGGCTTCAAAAGTACCAGCAAGCTATTCAGGACTGTAATAAAGCGATTTCGCTCAAGGCCAAGTTTCACACAGCTTACGATTATCGAGGAGTCGCCTATACTCATCTTGGTCAGTTTAAGCTAGCCATAGAGGACTTTAACCGCGCAATCGAACTCCTTCCCATGTATGCACAAGCGTATATAAATCGTGCGCGCGCACTCATCCGTCTCCAAAAATATCAAGAAGCCTTGCGGGATTTTGAGCGTGCGCTTGAGTTAAACCCAAATGTTGCACAGGTTTATAACGAACGTGGTTATATACGCTACCGGCTCCGACAATACCAGGAAGCATTACAGGATTTTAACCGGGCCCTTGCTATTGCCCCCAACTTTGCCCAAGCCTCTGGTAATCGTGGCCTTGTCTATTTAGCACTCAAAGAATATCCTTTGGCTCTACAGGACTTCAATCATGCGTTAGCACGAAAGCCAGACGATGCCCTTTACTACAATGGTCGTGGTGCAGTTTACAGGCATTTGCAAGATTACCAGCATGCGCTGCAAGATTTCGAGCATGCTATTGCCCTGGCTCCTATGTATGCTTCAAGCTATCATAATCGTGGAACTGTATCCCTTCGCTTACATAATGTTACGCAGGCAAAGGCAGATTTCCGCAAAAGTCAGGAGCTTGACCCCAGGTCTATTGTTCACGGCTGGATGAGCGAGGCATGCACCCTTTGCTTTGAAAGCCCGGATGAGGGAATGCCTGAGCGGCTGGATAAGCTGGCTTCGCTCAATATCACCCCCCGAAGCCCGCACTATTATGTAGTACATGTATGCCGTGGTTGGGCTTACTGGCTACGTGGGCATTTTGAAGAGGCTCTGACGGAGTTTGAGCAAGCAATTGTCATAGCTCCAGATGATGAAATCATATACATATGGGTAGGGGTGGCTTGCGCGGCGCTGGGGCGTGATGAGGAAGCAAAAGCCGCGCTTGAGCATGCGCGTAAAGAAGGAGCGCCAGATTATATGTTCAGGATGCTCAGATTGCTGGAAAAGATCAGACCCGACTTTCTACAACAGTATGGCTCGTCCTATTTGCAGGAACAGGCGGCAGTGCAAGTTGATGCCTGACGACATTAATCAGGCAACTAAGGAATTTTTTTATGACGGTTATTGAATGCATAGAGCTTAGCAAAACATATAGCAGACGCGTTACGGCGCTTAACAATCTTACGCTTATCATTGACGAGGGCACGTCTTTTGGTCTGTTGGGAGAAAATGGAGCGGGCAAATCTACGCTGGTGCGCATCATTATGGGCTTTATCTTCCCCTCTTCCGGCAGCGTGCGCGTCTTCGGCGAGAAAGAGATTGCGCGCGCCCACTCGCGCATCGGCTACGTCCATGAGCGACCGATCTTTGAGAATCGCTTCACGGGTCGCGCCTACCTCACCTATCTGGGGCAGCTCTCCGGCCTGTGGGATCAGACGAACAAGACACGCGTCGATTCTTTGCTCGAACAGGTTAATCTACATCAGGCGGCGGATCGCGCCATCGGCACATACTCGAAAGGGATGCTCCAGCGGCTCGCCATCGCGCAATCGCTGCTCACCAAGCCCGAACTGCTGATCCTGGATGAACCTACAAGCGGACTCGATCCCCATAGCCAATGGGAGATACGCCAGATTATCAGCACGCTACGCAAACAGGGCAAAACCATCCTCATCTGCTCGCACTACCTGACCGAGATTGAAGAGCTTTGCGACGCGGTGGGCATTATGCGCCGTGGCAGCCTGCTCCTGACCGGCAAAGTCACCGATCTCATCCACACACAAAACACGGTGGAGATTGTGCTCGCGGGGCAGCTATCCGCCTCGGATGTGGTCAAGCAGCTCAACCTTGCGGAGCTAGTGATTAAGGCACGGGCCAATCAGCTCAATATAGCCACTTCTGCGCAACCGCAGGTTCTCTCGGCACTCGTCCGAGCCAATATTCCCATCACATCGCTCAACCCCGTTAGCCACACGCTTGAAGAGGTCTATATCAACGCTGTGCAGAAGCCAGAACAACCCGAAAAGGTTGTCGTTGGCATGAGGGAAGGAGGGAAGCGGTGAGCAGTTCTAATCCTTCACTACGGTCAGCATCGCTATCGCACGCGTTGATCAATCTTTGGCGCATACCGACGCTGACCGTGGCCCGCTTTACGTTGAAGAGCTATATCCGTAGCGGCTGGATACTCGGCGATATCGTTGTGATATGGCTATTATATGCTGCCTTCTTTCTGGAATTTGGCGGCAATGTCAAATATTTCTACGACACGGCTGGTCAGGGGCTGTACGCGCTGGCGATACTGAGCACGATTGTGATGACGCAGCGCGCGATGCAGGCACGCGTCTACCTACCGCTGGCCCGGCTCTCCTCACGCTCGGCCTATGTCCAGGGCGTCATCCTGGCAACCGGGCTGCTTCGTATACCGACCTTCCTGCTTATGCTCCTGCTGGCAGCAGGCTATCACACCCATATCCCTATACTGGGGATACAGGGTGCGACAGTGAGCAATATGCTGCCGGGCGTGCTGGGGCTGCTGCTCAATTGTATCGTGCTTTCGACGCTGACGGTTGTGCTATCGATCCCTATCGCCACCCGCAGAATCCAGATCGTCTTTCTTGCGTGGCTGGCGGTTGTACTTTACTCCAATGGCAGCCCAGCGCTCATAGCGCAGTACCTCGCGGTAACGCGCCTGCCATTAGCGCCCTTTGCCGCCTGCCATAGCTTTGGTGCGACGGGCGTCATAGACGGTTACGGGCTTGTCATGGTAATACTGGAAGTGGGCTATATTGTGGGGCTGACGCTGCTAGCGGACTTCTGGCTCAGGAAAAGAGATTTGATTTTATTATAGCTCACAAATACGCGATTAATAATTGTTGCTGCAAGGCGGCAACTGACGATGACCGCCCCGCAGCAACAATGCCATAGACTATTGATACTCCCCTGGCTGAATCGGCACGTACTTGCGGAACCATTCCGCGATCTTCACCCAGTGTTGTATGCGCTGGCTGACTTTGGCGGTGCCCCCATGCCACGAGCCGGGGATGCGCACAAATTCAACAGGCGCCTTACCGATCATCTTCAAGGCCGTGTAGAACTGCTCGGATTGCTCGATGGGGCAACGCAGATCGTTCTCGGGATGGATAATCAGGGTGGGTGTTGTGACGTTGGTAACGTGCGTGATGGCTGAGTGCTCACGATAATAGTCGGCGCGTTCGGGGTCCCAGGGATAGCCCTTCGATTCGACCGTGGTGAGAAAGCCGACATCAGAAGTACCGATAAAGGTGACGAGATTCGAGATTCCCGCCCGTGGTACCGCGGCTTTAAAGCGATCCGTCTGTGTGACGATGAACATGGACATCTGCCCACCGTAGCTATATCCCGTTACCACCAGTCGCTTCGGATCGACCACGCCAAGCTCGATGCAGGCATCGACGCCCTTCATAACATCCTCATAGTCCCACCCGCAGTTATCGTCCTCCACTTCGCGCATGAATGCCTGCCCATAGCCAGTACTGCCGTGCGGATTGCAGTAGAAGACGGCGAATCCCAGAGCGGCGAAGTACTGGAAGAGGCGCGTCAGGCCACAGCCCACACCGTACGCCCATTGCGGCCCACCGTGAATACTTACCACTAGCGGATACCTTACCCCTTGACGCGCTCCCACCGGAGGCATCAGCCAGCCATCAATCTCCTCATCGTTGGCTCCGCGATACTGGATGCGTTTGGGCCAGCTCCAGATAAATCCTGCCACCTCCCGATCATAGATATGCGTCAAACGCTCGATGATACCAGGACCCGCAGCGACCAGCGTCAGCAGGTAGAACTCCCAGGGATGCTGATCGTACTCCCGCAATAGCAACAGGCCCTTTTCCTCGGGCAGCAGCGCGAGATAGGAGGTGATAACTTCCTGATTTGTGATGACAACAGGAACTTTTTCGCCGAGATCCAGACGCTGCACGTTGATCCGGCCCCGCGCCCCCGCCAGGAAGTATATACGCTGCCCGTCGGGGCTCCATTGCGGGCGATAAGGGCCGGGACGCCCAAAATCGCCGCTGGAAGCGGGAGCCGCGAAGTGATCTTCATCATCCGTTAAAAGTTGGACCGGACCGCCCTCGCGCGCTGCAAGATAGAGGTGCGGATTGCAATGGCCCGCCACGCGAAAATCGTGGGCCGCGACGAGAACCGCCGCACTCCCATCAGGCGACCAGGCATAGCAGTGTATTTGCAGCGTGCCATCGGTAATACAACGCTCCTCACCGGTCTGCGGGTTGATCATCCATAGATCGCTGACATACGAATAATCCCTATCGTCAGCGCGATTGCACAGCACGCTGATTTCCTGGCTATCCGGCGTCCATGCGGGCTGCTCATGATCGTACTCACCGGAGGTCAATCTACGAATGGTCGCGGGATCTATCGCGTCATCGCCTGTGGGAGCGGGCATGATGAAAAGCTGGCTGAACTTTTCATAGAGGCCACGTCCATCCAGACGATAATTGATGGTTTTGACCGAACGGAAACGGAAACGCTCCCCCTCCTCATATTGCTTTTTAGCCGCCTCATCAAGCGTTTTGCGCCCCATCACCACATCATCCTCGTCCGTGGGAAGCATCGAGGCGGTGAAGGCGATCCACTGCCCATCAGGCGACCAGGCCGCTTCATCCACGCCATGAAACATATTGGTGAGCTTACGAGCCTCTCCGCCATCGGTATCGATCAGCCAGAGCTGGTTCTTGTCCTCACGATCCGAGAGAAACAACAACCGTCTGTTATCGGGCGCCCATACCGGATACGTGTCACGCTTGACGCCACCGGTTAGCGGGCGCGGCTCACCAAGCGCATAGCCATCTTCGTTGAGGCGCAGTAAGTAGATTGTGGAGTGTTCCTCATCCTTCTCCCTGCCGATACTGTTCATGACAAAAGCCACCCGCTGAGCATCGGGGGAGAGGGCAACCATGCCCATCTCCTTGAAGTCCCAGAGGTCCTCCAGGGTTAGCTTACGCGGCGCTGCCACAGGCTACTCCTCTCTATGCGTACTCTTCGGGCCGGATCTCGATATACTTGCCGAACCACTCCAGCACCGTATCCCAGTAAGCGAAACGCTGACCCGGTTTGGACGTCCCGACATGCCACGCGCCAGGGACACGGATGAACTCGACCGGAACCTTGCCCATCATCTTTAAGGTCATATAGAACTGCTCTGATTGCTCAATCGGGCAGCGCAAGTCATTTTCAGGGTGCAAGAACAGCGTAGGAGTCGTAACATTGGCGGCGCTGCTTAACGGCGAACGCTCGCGGTAATAGTCGGCGCGTTCGGGGTCCCAGGGATAGCCTTTCGACTCCGAGACCATCCAGAAGCCGATATCGGACGTACCGACGAAGCTGCTCAAATTGGAGACGCCCGCCATCGGAACGGCAGCCTTAAAGCGATCCGTATGCCCAATAACAAACATGGACATATAACCACCATAGCTATAGCCGGTCACGGCCAGACGCTCAGGGTCAGCCACGCCACGGGCAATGCATTCATCGACGCCGCGCATAATCTCCTGGAAATCCCAGCCGCCCCAATCGCCGAGCACCTGGCGGGTAAATGCCTCTCCTTCGCCCGTGCTGCCATGTGGGTTGCAATAGAAAACGGCATAGCCCCGCGTTGCGTAGTAATGACTGACGGGATCGCGACCAACGCTAAAGGCGGAATGAGGACCGCCGTGGATACGCACTATCAGCGGGTAGCGCACGCCCTCACGCGCCCCGACGGGATGGATCAGCCAGCCGTCAATCTCGTCGCCATTTATCCCTTCGTAGACAATACGCTCGGTCTTGCCCCAGGCAAACGCCGCCATCAAACGTGCATGGTGGTGGGTAAGGCGTTCCAGTTCTCCCGTGCCCTCAGCAGGTAAAGACAGGCGATACAGCTCATGTCCGCAATTCGGCTTCTCCTGAGCCAGCAGTAGCCCCTGCTCGCCCGGCAGGAGCGCCAGGAAACTCGTCACAGAGTCCTCGGTGGTCAATTGAGTAATGGTTCTCCACACCACATCCATGCGATAGACATGGACGCAACCACGCTTTGTCGCCAGGAAATAGAGTCGCTGTCCATCCTGGCTCCATTGCGGACGATAGGGGGCAAACAGGCCAAAGAAAGAGCCGACCACGGGGAACGTTTCCTGATCGAAATCGGGAGAGAGTGTCAGCACCCTGTCCCCCTCATTCCCGTGACGCGTCACAAGTTGAAGACGTGGAGAACGATAGCCATCCAATTCATTTTTCTGTGAGCCTACTGCCACCGCCGAGCGGCCATCGGGCGACCAGGAATAGCTCATAATCTCCAATGTGCCCTCGGTCAAACAGCGCGCCTCTCCCGTTGCGGGATCAATCGCCCATAAATCACTCACAAAAGTATGGTAGCGGCTCTCGTTGCGATTGCACAGAATGCCGATTTCTTTGCTATCCGGCGTCCACGCGGGTACCATATGATCCATATCACCAGAGGTCAGGCGGCGAATCGTTGCGGGATCGCAAGCGTCGTTGGAATCGGGAGCGGGAGCAGGCACCACAAAGAGATGATGAAAGCGATCAAAGAGGCCGCGCCCGTCCAGCCGGTAGCGGATGGATGTGATGGTGCGCAGGCGTATGCGCTCGTTCTCGTCGTACTTTTTGCGGGCAGCTTCATCCAGCGGCTTGCGTCCCATCACCACCTCATCATCGTCATGGAGGGCCGCGGCAGCCGTAAAGGCGATCCAGCGGCCATCGGGCGACCAGGCGGCATCGCTTACACCATGCAGCATCGAGGTCAGTTTGCGCGCCTCGCCGCCATCAGTATCAATCAGCCAGAGCTGGTTCTTCTCCCCTTCGCGGTCTGAGAGGAAGAGCAGGCGGCGATTATCGGGCGCCCATACGGGGTTGGTATTGTTTTTACCGCCGCTGGTCAGCCGTTTGGGAGTGCCAATGGCATGGCCCTGTCCATCGAGGTGTAAAAGTAAAATATTACTACGAACTTCATTTTTCTCTTTGTCTTTGCTTTGCATGACGAAAGCAACGCGCCTGCCATCGGAGGAGAGCGCGACATTGCCCATCACATCGAAGGACCAGAGATCATCATTAGTAAGTTTGCGCAGCGTTGTCATGAACACATTCCTCTCTTAAATAACCAGGATGATTATAGGTGGCAAAACACAAGAGCAGGTATACCAGATTATATAACAGATACGACGATGGCGTCGCCACAGGAGGCAATTGTGGCGACGCCAATGCTTTTGGACACAATCTATCGGGCGGACGCGCTAATACATGGGAATAAGTTATTCGGGAAGAGGCTCCAGTCCCTCCCCGTAGCGACGAGCTTGAGCGCGTCCGCTTCAACGCCTCGTCTCCCCTTTTGCAAGGATGGCAGTAAACTGGACGCGCTCAAGCTCGTCGCCACGGACATCCCAGTGAAATCATCGAAAGTTAGCGGATCGAGCCGTCGTAAATGCCCATCACGGTTTCAAGGAACTTCAGCGCGTCGGACTTTTTGCGCTGGAACGAGTTGCGCCCGATGATCGAGCCAAAGCCGCCACCATCGCGAATAGCGCGCGCCTCGGCGAAGAATGCGTCATCGCTCGTTGTCGCGCCGCCGGAGAAAATGACGATGCGCCGCCCATCGAAGGCGCTCTGGATCACATGATGAACGCGCTCAGCGGGGGTCGCAATAGGAATTTCGTATTTCTGGTAGACCTTCTGCGCCTCCGCCAGCTCTACCTTCGCGCTAGGTAGCTTCACCTTGATGATATCTGCCCCCAGTTGGGCCGCGATTTGAGCCGCGTAGGCGACCACATCCACAGCGGTCTCGCCCTCTTTGCTCAGGCTGCTGCCGCGCGGATAGGACCAGACAACCACGGCCAGACCGGCTGATTTGGCTTCCAGCGTCAACTCGCGCAACTGCTCATACATCGTCGTGCGCTCAGCCGATCCGGGATAGATCGTAAATCCGACCGCAACGCAGCCCAGACGCAGCGCATCTTCCACACCGGAGGTCACGGCTGAAATAGGATCGCGCTCATCGTTCAACAGATCGTGGTTGTTGCACTTCAAAATCAGCGGGATCTCTCCGGCGAACTCGGCAGCGCCCGCTTCCAGAAAGCCCAGCGGGGCCGCGTAGGCATTGCAGCCAGCTTCAATCGCCAACTGGAAATGATAGCGCGGATCGTAGCCAGCCGGATTTGGCGCAAAGCTGCGGGCCGGCCCATGTTCAAAGCCCTGATCTACGGGCAGAATCACCATTTTTCCGGTACCGGCCAGGCGGCCATGATTAAGCATACGAGCCAGGTTCGTGCGAATCCCAGGATTCTCGCTCGCGTACCAGCTCAAAATTTCTCGAATACGTTCGTTCATTTTCTTATCCTTCTTTCACTCATCATCGCGTGAGGCTCACCACAGGCCATGTGGCAGGCTTACCAGTATTGTACCACGAGGCGAATCGTGTACATATCCCACCTAACTTACTACACGGTAAAGTTTGTCGAGAAGGAACAGGCCAACAGCAAAACACACGACTTCTCACCTTCGCCGCCTCCCATGAAAAACCCGTTATAGTGTAGCACATGGCGAGGCAGGCTTGCTCATCTACCAGTTATACAGTGTTTGACAACGGTATCCACTGCGTGCTTGCTCTCTGAGGAATCGCGCCGGCGGCGCTCACATTCGGGAGAGGGATGGTGCAGCAGGTGCGCAAAGCGCACCTGCTGCACCATCCCTCTCTTTTGCGCGGCTTCGCCGCGCGACGCTGAGCCAGGAGTAGGGGAGCGGGCCGAGAAGCTGGTATACTCTTATATAGGCGCTATAACGCCAGGAGGCGAGCAGTATAAAAAAAGCGGAACAATACAAAAACAGTACTTTTGATCGAGAAAATGTTAAGCTCGTTTTTCCTGAACAGATGCATAGCAGAAGCGCACCATTGTTACATCATTTGCATTGACACGTTTTTATACAAAGGTGGGAAGGAATAACGTTTTTACCATAAAAAAATCTGGAATACTCTCAAAATATCCCCTAAAAAGGAGAAGAGCATTATGGGTGATAACAATTTCGAGAATATCGCGCAGGAGATCCTTCAGCAGAAACGTCTGATGGAAGCACTGGAGGCCGAAAATAGAGAATTACGTCGCCAGTTGGCCGATCTGCGCGAAGCACGGGGCGTCTTCATCGAAATCTGTGGCAACCGTTTCCCACTTCAGGCGGGTGAAGAACAGGCTTCCCCTCAGGTCTCGCAAGCGGCTCAGCAAAATCTGAGCAATAAGCCTGAGAAAGGGTCTGCTCCATCGCACCCTCTGACGCCATCAGAGCCGCATAGGGCGCTCCATTCGACCAGGATGATCGCAGACGCACCAACAGCCGCGATTACAAAATTGTCCAGGCAAGATGTCCCGGATGCCGTCCTTCATGAGGAAGAAGACGATGGAGCGAGCCTCCCACCAGCAGTAGAAAAAGCCATACAGGAGGAACTCCTGCCTGCGAAAGCGGCTCCTCTGGGCGCACGGGCCAGATCAGCTCTCCGGGCTGATCTTCCCACAGAAGAGCGCCAGGCAGTTCTGCGCCAGGAACTGGCGGGCAGCTTCCTGCTAGAATAATAGATGGATCTGCGGTGGATCGCAAGCCATAAGCGGATAAAAGCTGGCGATGGAGAGGCTCATTACCTCTCCATCGCCAGCCTGTCTATTCAGCCACAAAACAACGAAAGTGTTACGCTGATCCTCTCAGGAGCCTGATGAGGCATGCCTGAAGCATCTACCCGGCCATAGCACGAGCGGGAACCGCCGGGATAGTCGCAGTGACGAATCTGAACTCTGGCATCCCTTTGAGCATGCCTATAGCGAAAACACTGGTAACTGTATCCGCTCTGAGCGTTGTCTGAGCCGGGATGGTGGCACCGAAACGAGTCGCCCTCACATTAAAGGTATACGAACCTGCCGGAACAGTCAGGTAGTCACTGGCGTTGGGATAGACTAAACCACCAATGAGCATCTTTCCGCGCGCCGCCACGTTGACCGGTCCGGCGTTAGGTGACAGGTGATACACACGCACCTTTGCCATATTTTTGCCGGTTACAAGAAGGTTATTATCAACAAACGTTTTGAGCGAGTAGCCGGTCGCCGTTGTACCAAGCGCCGCAAGGGTGTAGGCTGTCTGTGGGGCAATCGTCACTGTGCTATCAATCACGGCAGCCCCAACGCCCCTATCAGCAGGAGCGACCTGAATACGATGCGCTCCTGCCGGAATGGGCGCGTAAGCAGTAATTGTGCCAAAAGCAATGCTGGCAGGCAGCCTCATCCCATCCATAAACACGTCCGCGTTGCCTAAGGAAGGGGCTGCATGGATAATGCGCGCAAAGCCAACCGGGGGAGCTGCGCTGGCCGCGCTAGAAGAGAATGCTACAAAACACGCAACAAGAGCCAGTACACAAAACATCAACGAGCCACGGAGCATAATCTTTACCAGAACATGTTTCACATTCATGCTTTCATTCTCTCCTGTCATATTCGCTCTATACAAAACATTCCCCACATTGCTCTCCGCTTACGGTCCTTCATCAAGCAAGGGTAGAGCTTTACAAACCTATCCCATAATTACTGACGCGCATTCCCGATTACATTGGTAAAGTTCTTTACCTTTTCCCGAAAAGCTCCACTTGCTATAATTACTTTAAAAGAAGGAGAGAAAAATAACGCATGCCCACCATTCGGCTAGAAATGTATATCGCTGCGCCACCGGAGCGATGCTTCGATCTCTCGCTCAGTGTTGACCTGCATCGCCACTCGGTTGCCCATACTCACGAGCGTCCGGTTGCTGGCGTGACATCAGGGATGATGAAACTGGGCGACACTGTGACCTGGGAAGCAGTGCATTTTGGCATCAAGCAACATCTGACCTCCAAGATTACCACCTATGAACGGCCCTATCGTTTCACCGATGAAATGATCCAGGGAGCGTTTCAGGAAATAACACACGTTCATGAGTTCGTTTCTCAGCCGCCCGGGACGCTCATGATCGATCTATTTACATTTCGTGCCCCCCTGGGCATCCTCGGCAGGATAGCTGAGATGCTGA
Organism: Ktedonobacteraceae bacterium; assembly: GCA_035650355.1. Lineage (GTDB taxonomy): Bacteria > Chloroflexota > Ktedonobacteria > Ktedonobacterales > Ktedonobacteraceae > DASRHT01. The sequence continues at coordinate 64,048 of DASRHT010000101.1, read as the reverse complement.
TCCTCACACGTTACATGAAAGGACTTTTGCTCACCAGAAACAGGTACCTGAAACAGGTGGCCGAGGCGGGGACTGATGCCGCGCTGCTCAAAGAATGAATGTTGCTATTCTGGGGGATGAACAGGCGCTAAAGCGGACGCGCTCAAGCACGTCGCTACGGCATTTCATGATATTGGGAGATGAGGCAGGTCCTTTGCTTGTGGGCAAGGACCTGCTTTGTGGATACAATTGGCGTCATCTCAGATTGGCTATTGGATCTGGAATGAGATGGTGGATTCCGTCGTGGAGCCGGTAGAGCTATTGGGCAAAAGCTGGAGCGTGTAATCGGTATTGCCCTGAGGCACCTGGAATGCGCAGGTTCCAGTCACGTTTGTTTGACCGGCCTTGACGCCTAGAGGCAGATTGCACGACGAATCGGGTGATGCAACAGTGCCACCAGCACTGAGCCGAACATAATCACCCCAATAACCGCCGAAATCCTTCGTGGTGGGATTATCAATCTTCAGAGCCAGAACCACGTACGTCATGCCTTTATCCGCCTGCCTGCCGTTATAGCCCAGTTGCGCTGTTGCGCTTGTCATCGTCCAGGTTGTCCCTGAATACTGGGTTTGCTTATTTGGCGTCACCGTCTTAGGCTGGTACTTGCTGATATCAGCATTCGATTTGAGTGGAATATCCATTTGCGCCTGATCGGTGGTACCTATGCGCAGGATTAATTGATCCGACTTAATCGAGAGGGGTACCGGAAAGTCGGCCCAGTTGGTACGCGTGGTCGCGGCATCTGGCCCAATGGCGTATTGCTCAATATCAGGTGCAACAGTGGTCCCATCGGGCAGCACCATGCGCATAATATCTCCATAAAGAAAGGAGCCTGAGCGGTTGAGCTGGTTCTCCTCTTTGAAGCTCACCCGTACAACCCCGGCTAGATTGCCCGTTCTGGTATCATCGGTGAAAAAGTTGGATTGCCTGGTATCTACAATGGTGATATTAATGCCTGCATAGAGTATCGTCCCATTGATGGCAACAACGGTTGGAGGCTCAGGGGTTGGCGTCACGTCCGTATTAGTGGGGCCGCCGCTCCCCCCATTGTTCCCGCTCGTCGAGGCGGTTCCTGGGGCACTGTTAGCCACATTTCGCACAGCATTGTACACGAAGTAACTTGCAAGACCACACAGGGCCAGCACCAGTAAAATCACGATGCCAACCCCACAGCCAATCTGGCCCAATACACCTTTCGACGAATCCCTCTGCGGCTTTACATAGGGGGGAGCCGAATATACCGGCGGGGGAGGGGGAGTCTGATATCCCTGGACAGGTAGGGCGGCGGGAGCATAAGAACCTTCAGCGGGTTGAGCCGGACGCATCGTCTCATCCTCTGTCACATATTCCGTCTGCTTGTTGGCGCCGAGGTCCAGACTTGCTCCGCAGTTGGAGCAAAAACGTTGTCCAGGGGTCGCTACTGTGCCACACTGGGGACAGGATGTGGGTTGTTGTGCCATAATCTCTCTCCTTGAAATGTTAATGGCTTGTTATTGCAGACGACCAACGCCGCTGGCGCGCTAGCTTCGCTCAGGTCGTCTGAAAGGAATGGCAGATCAAAATTGTATATTCACCGTTCTCTGATTAAACCCATTTTGGGGTAACAGAACGAGGGTGAGGGTTGCAGCATTCTGGGGAACGAGGAACGTCACAGCCCCCGTCTTGCCAGTCGCCCCGGCCTCAAAAGACGTTGGTAAAGTCGATGCGACCGGCGATAGGCTACTATTACCGGCCTGCAAGCGCATGTAATCATAGGGCGAACCAGGGATGGCCGTCTGTGCTAATGTGTTGTCTATCGTAAACGTGACAGTCACGTAATGCATTCCCTTGCTTGCCTGCTGAGTATCAAGGTTCAATTGCGACGTCGCGTTAACCAGCGTCCAGTTGAGCCCTTGATACTCAAAACTCTTGCTAATAGTGCTCGTCTTTGGCGCATATGCCGCCAGATCAGCATGTCCCGTCAATGGAATATCCATCTGCGCTTCTGTCGCCGCACCTACGCGCAATACCAGTTGCTCAACTTTGATATTCGAGGGAACGGCAAAATCCACGATGCTCGTCTGCGTTGCACCTGGGGCAAGGCTAACATCCGACCTGACATAGGTTGGCGCTACAACCTTTCCTCCGGGCAAAACCAGCCGGGCGATATTGGTATACAGCAGATTAACGGGGGCGGTGCCGGTATTTTTGCCCTGGAGGCTCAAACGCACCATTCCAGCCGTATCCGTATTCGGATCGTCAATGAAGCGTTGCGACTGCTGAACTTGCTGCACAGTCAATGCCACGCCTGCATACGTCACCGTGGCATTGATCGGTGTGCTGGTAATTGCAGATTGGCCAGCCCCCGGCCCAAAGAATTGCCAGCCTAAGTAGCCAGCAGTTCCCAACACCACCAGCACGGCCAGCAATATCAGCACAAGAGCGCCTTTCCCCATACCAGACTTACGAGGTTTCTGCGGCGGCTCTATCGGGCTTTGCGGCTGCCCCCACGGGGACTGTGGAGCCGGAAAAGGGGATGACGGGCTTTGCAAGGCGGGCGCAAAGCCTGGATTTGAGATCGGTCCGGCTGGCGGGAAGCCCGGATTTGAGACCTGCGGAGAGCTATTGCCAACCAGATATGTCTGGAGATCCAGTTGACACCGGGGACAGAAGCGCGGCTGCTGGTCCACGGCTATGGGCGCTCCACAACGCGGGCAAAAATGCGGCAATACCTGCGCCATAACTATGCAAGCTCCTTCTATACGATTGGGCGCACGCCCATTACAACCTACCCTCAATGTAACATGGAATCGCGGAAAGAGATTATGAGCCTGCTCACTATCGAGCATGTTATTTTCTCACATAGCGATAATAACAGAGATTACAAGGAAAGAAAACTCTTCGCTTGCTCGATTGAACGGCGCTGCTCAAGGAAAGTGGGGGTATACGTTTGTGAGGCAGACGAACTAATGTGCATATATGATATACTAAGGACGATTTTTTGTAACAACCAGATGCCAGTGGATGTGAACCACAGAAACTCCATCCGTTTTTAACACAAATTTTATTGTTTCGTACCGACATCGGCATATAATGTAGTTCCGTAGTTCCGAGGAGCGATGTCATAACTACCCCTTTTCCACTATGGCGAGGTTGGAATGAAAATAGAACACATACGATGGCAAAATAGCCGATGGGAGCCAACTGCTCCCGGCAAGCTCCACGCAGCTCAACTTGTGTTGCTGTTCGGCTGTCCATCTCTTCTTAAAGAGCAAGCCCTCCTGCAAGGCATTCAACGAGCCTATCCCAGCGCCCATCTGATCGGTTGTTCAACTGCGGGCGAAATCTCGGATACGCAAGTACTCGACGAGTCGCTGGTCGTTACAGCGGTCCAGTTCGAGCAGACCACCCTGCACGGAGTACGGATCAAGCTCAAACAAGGCATCAGCGACTTCCACGCGGGCGAACTCCTGGCAAAAGAGCTCGATAAGAAAGGGCTTGTTCACGTCCTGGTTTTCTCCCGTGGCGTGAACGTCAATGGCAGCGATCTCGTGGCCGGGCTCACGCGCCACCTCCCTCCTCAGGTGACCATCACCGGCGGCCTTTCAGGCGATGGCACGCGCTTTCAGGAGACGATTGTGGTCTGGGAGGGTAGGCCGGAGACGGAAAGTATCATCGTGCTTGGCTTCTACAGTAAGCGGCTGCTCGTAAGCTATGGATCGCTGGGCGGCTGGGAGACCTTCGGTCCTAAGCGTCTGATTACCCGTTCGGTGGGCAATGTGCTCTATGAGCTGGATGGCAAACTGGCCCTGCCAATGTATAAAGCCTATCTTGGTGAGCACGCTCTGGGCCTTCCTGCTACAGGGCTACTCTTCCCATTATCCCTGCTCACCCCCGATAGTGCCGAACCCGTGGTGCGCACGATTTTATCTGTCAACGAAGCTCAACAGAGCATTACCTTTGCGGGAGATGTGCCCGAGGGAATGTATGCGCGCTTCATGCGCTCCAATTTCGACCGCCTGGTGGATGGAGCCGTGGGGGCGGCGATGACGAGCTACGAACCAATTCGCTCCTCTCCTGATCTGGCCGTGCTGATCAGTTGTGTGGGACGGAAGCTGGTACTCAAGCAGCGCATCGATGAAGAAGTGAAGGGTGTACGTGCCGTTCTAGGAGACCGGGCCGTGCTGACGGGATTCTATTCGTATGGAGAGATTTCCCCCTTTACGCCGGGAGCTGCCTGCAAATTGCACAATCAGACGATGACAATCACGACCTTCTCAGAGCGGTAGACGTTGCCTGGACCAGCCAGAGTGCGGCTCGCAACTATGAGAAGGTCAAATATTTTTTCCGCGCACATCACCCTGGCTATTATCGCATTACATTACGATACGATCTGGCCTGCAAGAGCTGTTCTTCGGTATAGATGGCGCCTCGCAGGTTGGCCTCGTCGAGAACGGCCCCATTGAGTTCAGCCTCGCTCAGATCGGCGCGACTGAGATTCGCTCTGTAGAGGAAAGCGCCATTCAAGTGCGCCCCGCTCAGATTGGCCTCGCTCAGATTGGCTCCATTCAGGTTGGCAAACACCAGATCGGCTCGATAGAGATCTACATTATTCAGATTGGCCCCATTCAAATTGGCCCCGCTCAGATTGGCGCGAATAAGCTCGCCCCTGACGAGAAAAGTGAGGCTGAGATTGGCCTTGCGTAGATCGGTCTGACTGAGGTTAGCCCGGTAGAGGATGGTGCCATTGAGGTTGGCCTCGCTCAGGTCAGACCCGCTCAAGTCTATTCTAGAAAGGCTCGCCTGGCTCAGGTCCGTCCTGCTCAGGTCCACACTAATAAGGGTTGCCTTGATAAGACTCACGCCGCTGAGGTCTGGCAAAATATCTGGATACGCTTTTCTCCACTGATTCCAGACCGCCCCTCCCTGTCTAAGAATAGCATACTGCTGCTGATTTGCCATAGCGTCTCTTTTCCTCCCAGCTAGTTTACTGCACCACTCTCTACGAAACTGCCATAATGTTAGCTCTGCAATTAGCACACGACCAATTGTAGAGATAACCGCCACATCTGTCAATGCTCTTTATGCCACCTGGACACGCAAAAAAAGCTTTCATGTTATTTTAATGCTAGATAACCACTGGCGCTCCACTCCCTAAATGCTCCGCCAATTTTTCTACTACCCTATATCTCGATATGAATAAAAAATGAGAGCGTTATATACCACTATATACCTCTCTATATATAACTAAATTCCATTTGAACGTCAATAAGTCAACGCGCTCGCCTGAGCACCTGGCTTATCCCTTCCTGCCTTGCAAAAGCGACCGTCAGGACGAAATTAAGGACGAGATTGCTTTGGAAGTGGTTGATGAGTTAAGGATTAACGGTTTAAGGCTCAATGGTTAATGATAAAGAATAAAAAACGAGAGGCTTACCGAACTATAAGCCTCTCGTAAACTACCCCTGGTCTGCTCCATCTATTACGAGTTGGGGAGCGTATTGGCAAGGGTCTGGTAGAACATCGGTAGGTTGGGCGTGCCCAGGCCGGTGGAGAAATCCCAGCCAGGGGTCGCCGGATAGTACAGATTGTTCCCCCGTGTCACGTCATAATACGAGCCGCCATTTTGATTATCAACGGTATAGAATATCTGCGGCGAAAAACCAAAACTGTGCTTCTGCTTGATTAAGCCTTCGTTGACCAGCGCCATGCCTGCCGCCCAGATCGGCGCTGCCGCACTGGTACCTCCCACAGAACCCCACTGCCCATTGAAAAAGACGGCAAGGGCAAAGGCGGCTGCCGCCACATCGGGCACCTGACGCGCCCCTCGCGAGAACTGATTGCTTACTCCGGGAGCTGCCTGCCAGTTGGGATGCTGGAACATGGCGCTATTCCCTCCACCGCTGCCCCAGCGGTTCTTACAGCTAAAGCGATTAGAGCCATCCGCCCATACAACCTCATTGACGCGCGCATGATTGCCATCGACGCTCATCATCGTCCCGCCAACCGAGACAGCCCAGGGGTCGCTGGCCGGGAAGCTTACCGAGAGATCGCCGAAGCTGCTGCTGGCGAATGCGCCACAATCTCCGCTCGCGATAAAGACGGTCATATGCTCCACCCGCGTCAATTGCTGGATGCTGCTATCAATCGCCCTGACATCATCCGTCGTCATATCACCTTCAGCGGCCCCGAGGCTGATGCTGACGACGCTGCCCGCATTGGCATTATTGACATTGTCATCGAGGATGCGCTGCAGCATGTCGTTGACGTGTGTCCAGGGGTCGTCATTGGCGTTGCCATCCGTCTGGTATAACATAATATTCACAGAACGCGCCAGGCCCGCGACCATCTGGATGTCCAGCGTGGATTCGCCCAGTGCCTGCCGTGGCGAACCATCAACGTTGACCACGGAGAGCTTGCCTTTGAAGTTGATACAGTCAAAGTAGTTCTGGATATCGCTCTTGTAAGAGCCATCGATCTCAACCAGGTTGACCGTCATATTCTCGCCATTCAGGCCGCGATTCCATAACTGGTCATAACCATATGCCCCGGCAACGTCGCGCGGCAGCAAGGTCTGATCAATGGGCGAACAATCCTGCACAGGATGGCTGTTCGCAGCCAGCATACTCGCAGGCAACGCCAGAGCATGGACCGGGGGCGCGCTATAATTGTCAAGCCCATTAATGGCATCAATGGAATTTGCAAGGAACGTCGGCACCTTCGGCGGAGTGGCGGGGGCGAAGAAAGTACGCCCATTATAGTTGTGCTGCACAAATTTTGTTTGCAATACTTTAGCAAATGTGCTCGCCTTGCCATCAATCGCCAGATGCGTGCGCAATTTACTCAGATTCAGGGCAATGCCTTGCGGCGAAAAGAAATCTTTGATCTTCTGATACGTTGCATCATCGATACCAAGCTTATTGGCAAACCCTTGCAGGTCCGAGTGCTGCCCAGGCTGGACTTTCTGCTGTTGGGCCTGCTTTAAGAGATTGGGATCGATCTTAAATGTGACCCGCACATGCAAGACGGTATTATCCGGTAGAGGGCCGGTCACGGGCGAATTGAGCGCCTGCCCTGGTATCCCCAGATCGAGCGAGGTAAATTGCAGCGGCGCAGGAGCGCCGCAGCTCGCCAGCGGCACAAGCACAAGTAACGAGCCAAGCATACAGGCCAGCACCCGATTTATCATAGAACAACGTATTTTACTGTATAATGACATACAGAAACCTCCAAAACAATTCCAGCAATGACAGAATGTGAGCATGTTTTAATAGAATAGCGGAACAATAACCAGGAGCACCCAGTCTGACGAAACATGCCCACGCGTGTATTACGGTTTATCAAGAAAAAACAGTTCAACCATCGCCGTCATTGTCAGGAGCCACAGGGCAACCGCAAGGGATTGCCCCTACGGAGCGCGGAGTCGAAGTAATGGCTATTTATTGGAAAACGGTCCCGCAGGATGAGCAGAAACGCGCGCCCGCGATTGCCGGACGCAGCGCGCCGCATTGCGCACAGACCTGCGTGAGTGAGGAGCCACAGTAGACGCAGTAAAGCCATTCCGGCTGCACTTCGCGTTTGCAGGTTGAGCAAAACTCGCCCGGCTCTATATGCTCGGCAGCCGGCGTGCTCTCTAAAACGATACGCTGCTCAAAACGACCCGGCCTTAGCAACGCGTCATCCACATCTCCAGAGCGGCCCGCGCTCGCCATCACGACCATCCGATAGTGCTTATCCAGCGCGTCCATTTCGCTGAGGAGCTGGTACAACAATTGCTCGCGCCCTTCATTCCTTCCCAACCTGGCAAGCGCGTCGATATCCTCAATGAAAAGCACGCCTGGGGAAATCGTCTTCGCCTGTTGAAAAAGATACTGGATATAACGCTGCCCCTTTTCGGCTATGCTGCCACGTCGGAAAAACGAACATTCGCGCGCGGGCAACTCCAGATCTTCCAGGAGCAACTCTCCATGATGGAGATCAACCAGCAGTTCAACCAGGGCGGTCATTGAAAGCATCACTAGTGGCACAACGGCCTCGCCCGCCACAGCCTGGACAAGCAATCGTCGCTCGTTACCGGTTGAGCCGGTCAACAACACTCCGTGAGGAAACCTGCCGCCTGTTTGCTGAAAAGCCGGGGATGCCTTCAAATACTCGATGATATCCTGCGCTTCACGCTTCGCCTTATCCAGCCCCATCACGCCAATAAACGTTACCGCAGGGCGTTCAAATTTGCGCAAAATGCGTCGCCCTGTGCCTCTTCCATAGCTAACGATGCTCTGATCGCGCACTCTGGTACTGATAAGCTGATCAATATAATCGGTATAGGCCACGCCGGTTTCTTGCATCAGTGGACTTTCCAGCGTTGCTAATGATGGCAGCAAGAAGGCCAGCAAGGGCTGCGTACGAGGATGACGTAATACTCCCAGCAAAAGGTGGTCGGGCAGGACAGCTGTGGCATGCATATAGGAAATAAAAGCGAGCGCCCAGTTGACGCTTTCCTGCGCCTCTTTCGATAAGGGAAGCTCACTATCCTCCTGAGCGGCGGCTTCACCGTTGCGAGCCAGGTCAGCCACTCTGCCCCTGATCGTTTTTACATCCATGCCCATACTATCCAATACCTGTGTTACCCGCTCATCATTCTGCAAGACAATGGCGATGAGCAGATGTTCTGGAGCTATAGCACGAGCATCCATCGAGAGGGCCAGCCGCTGAGCCGCGCGGAAAGCCTCCTGCGCCGCCGGTGTAAAACGCTCGTATTCGCGTACAGTGGTGATAATATTAGACATATCGCCTTCCTCGTCCCTCGCAAAACATATTTATCAAACGGTAAAGCTTCGATACAACTTCCACGCCTAGCCCAGGCGTATTGTTACACCAGTATCCTGTAGGCGAAAGCCCCTAAACGTGATATAATGAGGGAGATAATTGGAAAAAATATTCTACCCACCGCAGAAATATAGGAAAGTTGCACCATGCCAGAATTCAAAGTTGAAGCCCCCTTTGAGCCGACCGGCGATCAACCGGAAGCCATCGCTCAGCTTGCCCAGGGCATCTGCGATAATTATAAAAAACAGACACTGCTCGGCGTTACCGGCAGCGGCAAGACGTATACCGTCGCGAAAATCGTCGAACAGGTGCAGAAGCCAACCCTGGTGCTCGCCCCCAATAAAACCCTGGCGGCACAGCTTTACAGCGAGTTCAAAGAGTTTTTCCCCAATAATGCAGTAGAGTATTTTGTCTCCTACTACGACTACTACCAGCCAGAAGCGTACATTGCGCGCACGGATACTTATGTCGAGAAAGAGAGCATGCTCAACGAAGAAATTGAGAAGCTGCGACTCTCGACGACGCGCAGCCTCTTCGAACGCAGAGACGTCCTGATCGTGGCCTCCGTCTCCTGCATCTATGGCCTGGGTAGCCCGGAAGAGTATGGCGAGGTCGTGCTCACGTTGAAAATGGGCGAGGAACGACGCCGCGATAAGATTTTGCGCCACCTGACCGAGATCCAGTACGAGCGCAACGACGCCAACTTTATTCGCGGTCGCTTCCGTGTGCGCGGCGATGTGCTGGAAATCTTTCCGGCCTACGAGGATGTGGCGGTGCGCGTCGAATTCTTTGGCGACGAGATCGAGCGCATGACCGATATCGATCCCCTGACGGGCGAAGTGCTAGGCAAACGACAACGGCTCGACATCTATCCCGCCAAACACTGGGTTACGACGCAAGATCGCCTCAATCGAGCGATCCAGTTGATCGAGAACGAGCTGGAAGAACGCCTGGCCGAGCTTGAGGCAGAAGGAAAGCTGCTGGAGGCCGCTCGTTTGAAACAGCGCACCAACTTCGATATCGAGATGTTGCGCGAAACGGGCTTCTGCTCAGGCGTCGAGAACTACTCACGTCACCTCGCGGGCCGAGCAGCAGGCGATCAGCCCTGGACCCTGCTTGATTATATGCCCGATGATTACCTGCTGGTGGTGGACGAATCGCACGTCGCCCTGCCCCAGGTGCGCGGCATGTTCGCGGGCGACCGCTCGCGCAAACAGGTGCTGGTCGATTATGGCTTCCGTCTTCCCTCAGCGATGGATAACCGTCCATTGACCTTCACCGAGTTCGAGCGCCAGATCAACCAGGCCCTCTTCGTCTCCGCTACGCCCGGCCCGTATGAGTACGAGCATAGCCAGGCCATCGTCGAACAGCTTATTCGCCCAACCGGGCTGATCGATCCCGGGATCAGCGTGCGCCCAACGCGCGGGCAGATTGACGATCTACTGGCCGAGATCCGCAATCGGGTCGAGAAGGGGCAGCGCGTCCTGGTCACAACCTTGACCAAGAAGATGGCCGAAGACCTGGCTGACTATATGCAAGAACTGCATATCAAAGTCCATTACCTGCACTCCGAGATCGACACCATCGAGCGAGTCGAAATTCTGCGCGACCTGCGGTTGGGCGTATACGATGTGGTCGTGGGCATTAACCTGCTGCGCGAGGGACTTGACCTGCCGGAGGTTTCGCTGGTGGCGATCCTCGATGCCGATAAAGAGGGCTTCCTGCGTTCCGAAGGCTCGCTAATCCAGATCATCGGGCGCGCCGCTCGCCACGTCGAGGGCAGCGTTATCATGTACGCCGATACCGTCACTCGCTCGATGCAGCGCGCCATCGATGAAACCAATCGCCGCCGCGGGCTTCAGCTCAACTACAACGAGCAGCACCAGATCACGCCGCGCGGCATCAAAAAGGAGGTCAAGACGCTTTCCGAACGCATCAAAGCCATGAGCGGGGCAAGCGGCGAAGAAGCCGACGGCAAGGCGTTATCAGTGGCGCTGGCAGGCATCCCGAAAGATGAAGCAGTGCGCCTGATCAAAGATCTGGAATCGCAGATGCGCACGGCAGCCAAGCAGCTAGAATTTGAGAAAGCAGCCCAGTTACGCGATCAGATTATCGAGATCAGACGTTCGATGGTCGAGTAGAATTCTGGGGCCTCACTGAACTGTTTTCGCCTCATGAAGCGGGAGCGTAACACGCAACCCAGTCTATATCAAGCTGGGATGAGGCTCCATTGGCAGCATATGGCCCTCTGATTGAAGATTCATTTTGGAGAATCCAGTCCATAGCTATATTGGAGACTTGTGTTGTGGTCGTGCCCACAAGAGAGCCATCCATATAGAATTTAATTTGACCTGGTGTCCATTCTATCACGGTCGTATGCCAATCAGTCCATTTTGCCGTTGTTGAGAAATTTGCTTCACCGGGATGAGTATAGGCACTCATGGTCGTACCATAATCATTTTCAGGATAATCAATTTCAAATCCTCCTTCATAGAAGAGATGCGCACTTTTGAAACCAGGAGCATACCGGGTTACTTTCAATCGTTCAGTATATCTTCCGTATTGATGATTCATACAGGGGATAGGTACGACGGTAGCAACATGATTATCCCCACCGGTTGTGGGCCTGTACATATGAATATGCATGGCTCCATTGCTGACCGACACTGTATCCTCTGGATGATAGACTCCTCCATACGGTGCCCCCGCATTGCCATCAGCACGAGATTTTGCTGTATCCGGCCATCCCGTCGGATAGGCCCACCAATTATTGTAATAGTTCCCGTATGATTGCAAGCCAGCACATCTTGCCTGCTGGGGAGTTTGGGTGGAAGAGCAGTTGCTAAATGCACCAAGCGGAACTGTTCCTGAAAAATCATCAGCGAAGAGTAATTTCCATCCAGGTACATTGTCAGCAGGGATAGTTTGCCCTGAAGGCTCTAACGATGATGTCCCGGATCTCTGGGGATCTGTTGAGGCTTGCATCCCTGGTGGCCCTGATGTCGGGGGATGACGACTGGGAGATGTGAAAATAGGTGTCCACGTCGGACAGGCGTTCATGGTACTGCAATCTCCAATAGTACTAAAGGTTGGGGCTACTCTTGCAGTGGTTTGAGCACGTTGATCGATTTTCAGATGATATGTAGAGACGACGAGCACGAAAAGCAAGGATACGACAAGCGCACCAATGATAAAAAGATACCCTCTTGCAGGATGGTTGCGTATTTTTTGTTCTTTGGTTCGTTGTATTTCTTGTTTCATACTCCGGCCATTCTTTTGCAGCAGCAGACGTTCTCTGCCCAGGAAGCTCCCTGGAGACTCCATCATTTTCCATTGGATGCTATTTTGGCTATACGGTTGCGTTGTTTCTATACGCGTGCCCCCTCTATTTTACTATGATAGACTATACTCAACTTTTATACAATCATAGTGACCCATGCGTACTACAAGACGAATCGCATTAAAGCTCGGTTTCAGCAACCATGTGGCGCGGATACCTTCAGGTGTCAAAAAATCTTGCGCATAATTAAAAATGAGAGGGTCGAATAACTTGCACCTGCGCTTTTCCTTTCTGATAGAATAGAAATCGGTGGCTCAGAGCCACCGATTCATTTTTAGAAAGGATCTATACTGATGTCTCATCACGACGCTCATAACCTTCCATCGTCAGACAAGCATCAGCCAACACAACACGCACTACTCAGCGGCCCACAAATATTACCGCGGCGCATCCGCCCAAATATGACCGTGGCAGAACTGCTTGATGAGCAATTTCAGGCGTACAACGCCGCTCGTCTGCATGAAGCGGCACGTCTATACGCCGAAGAAATGCTGGCGCCAGAGCAGGATGTTATCATTGGGCTCACGATGGCCGGCGCGCTTACCCCCGCCGGACTGGGCGGCTGCATCCTGACCCTGATGGAATATGGTTTCATCGACTTTATCATCAGCACCGGAGCTAATCTTTATCACGATATGCACTACGCCCTCGCCATGTCGCTGCATCGCGGCGATTTTCGCCTGGATGATACCATGTTGCAGGAAGAGGGCATTATTCGCATCTACGATATCCTTTTCAAAGACAAAGTGTTGCTCGATACCGACGCTTTTGTACGCGAATGCTTGAAGAGCCTGCCCAACCGGCCCATTTCAACGTCAGAGCTGCACCATCACCTGGGGACGCAACTGCTCAAGGCAGGAGTTAAGCCAGAATACTCGGTGCTGGCACAGGCGGCGGCCTGGAACGTGCCAATCTACACCTCCTCGCCCGGCGATTCGTCAATTGGGATGAACGTTGCCCGCAATGCCCTGGATGGCAGCCAGCTCACGCTCGATCCCCTGGCAGACGTCAACGAGACCACGGCCATCGTCCATCACGCCACGCGCAACGGTGTCATCATTCTCGGCGGCGGCAGCCCCAAGAACTTCTATCTCCAGACGCAACCGCAGCTCTGGGAGGTGCTCGGCATCAGCAAAGGCGGCCATGACTACTTTATCCAGATTACCGCCGACGCGCCCCACTGGGGAGGTCTCTCTGGGGCCACACCATCCGAGGCAGTTTCGTGGGGGAAAATTAAACCAGATCAGCTACGAGACACAGTAGTAATCTACGGAGATTCCACTATTGCTCTACCTCTTATTGCTACCTACGCTATAAGCAAAGTGCAGCCACGCACGCGGCGCGAGCTTTTTGCCAAGAGAGCAGAGCTACTGCAAGCACTTAAAGGGGCATACGAGGCTGGTAAGGAAGTACGGCCTTAACGAGTTTTCCATCTAATAGCAACCAGGCTTCTTAATTAGGTGCATGGATCGCTGGCATTTAGATAGAAAACCGCTTGCCATTAGGTACAATTTTCGCATATTCCTTTGCATTAGCTTGACAATCTAATATATAATATCATGCGGTGCCATCAATGGGGCCGTTTAAAAGAGCTGTCGTGCTAACCTGTAGTCCCACAACGGAGTATATCATAGTAGGAGGAATTTGCGATGCTTGTCCACCTGATGCTGGAGTTGTACAATTGTGATCCAGAACTTTTGAGCAACGAGTCTTTACTGCGGCAGGTGCTGGACCAGTATCCAGGCCGCGTTGGTATGGAAAAGGTCAGCCCTGTCCACCTGTACGACATTGAAACGTCCAACCCGTTAGATGCTGGCATGTCTGGTTTTGTTGTGATCGCTCAGAGCCACATCAGCCTGCATGCGTGGCCCGAATATAATGAAGTTGATATCGACATCTGTTCGTGCAAAGAGTTCAGCCAGGAGGACGCTATCGCTTTCGCCCGAGAGGCTTTTCAGACCGACGATGTCGAAGCGCATTTTGTAGTGCGCGCCACCCGTTCCCTGCGACCAGAAGAGCCCGATCCGGTTCGCTATGAAGCCGCAATGGCCGCTCGCCTGGCCAGAACGGGAGGCCGGTAAAAAGAAGGAACATCATGCTATGAGTGATTGGCCTGTGGCCCAGTTTGGTGCGCCCGATGCACCCCAGTGTGATCCCGAAACGGCCCGCGTTACCATTATTCCGGCTCCTCTTGAATATAGCGTCTGCTATATGAAAGGAACAGAGCACGGGCCACAGGCAATCCTCGATGCATCCAGCCAGATGGAGCTCTATGATGAAGAGCTGGACTGCTGCCCCATTGAAACAGGGATTTACACTCGCCCTTCACTCCAGTATCACGGTCTTGATCACGCCACGGCTCTCAAAATCACTGGCGACGCTGCACGCGAAGTTTTGCAGCGAGGACAGCTCCCCTTCACGCTTGGCGGCGAACATTCCCTCTCCGCTCCCATTATCGCTGCCGTCCACGAACATTATCCCGACCTGACCGTGGTACATATCGACGCCCACGGCGACCTGCGCGACGAATTTGAAGGCACCCCACTTTCCCACGCCGCCATCGAACGGCGCGTTGTTGCTATGGGTATTCCTCTTTTAGAGATCGGCATTCGCAGCTTCAGCCCCGAGGAGGCTGCCTTTATGAAGAGCGGGCCCGACATCGCCATTGTCTGGGCCTATCAGATGGTGAAAGGCACTGCCACTATCCCCTGGGAGCGGCTCGGCAAACACACCTACGTGACCGTTGATCTTGACGCGCTCGACCCCAGCGAAATGCCCGCCGTAGGCACGCCCGAACCGGGAGGGCTATCCTGGTACCAGCTCCTCGACCTCTTTCGTGAAATCTGTCGCCGCACTACCATCGTCGGCATGGACGTGGTCGAACTCTGCCCCATGCCCGGCCAGACTCGCGCTGACTTCCTGGCCGCCAAACTGGTGTATAAGATGATCGGGTATCACATGTTTGCGGGACAGGCGTTATAATAGTACAGGACCCGTACTATACAGGAAATAGCACATCTGCAACACCATACCGGCGAGGAAACAATGAGATACGCCAGCAAGAAAGGATTCCCAGCTATAGCAAATGCCAGCAGATGGAGCCCCATCGCCTTTTTAGCCTGTTGCCTATTAGCAACACAGCTTAGCGGCTGTAGCCTCTTCAGCGCCTCCAGCACTCAGCAGCCGCAGAAGACGACGTTTACCAGTTCTGCTAGCAGTTCATCTGAACCCATCACCTATAGCACCAGCGCGCATGATGTGTTGATACGCACATTTTATGGCGGTGGTTTATACGGCTCGCTTGAACTTGCTCCCCAGATCAGCATCTACGGCGATGGCACCTACATCCTGGGCCAGGATCGACAGGGCGCAATCAGCTCTGATACGCTGCAACAGCTACTGGACACGCTGGTGAATACCGATGGGCTGCTCCACCTGAAACGCCAACAATTTTTTGATATACCCGATCAGAACGCGACCTTCCTGGAACTCTCGCTGAACGATAAACAGCTCGAACTGGTCTACGGCCCCTTTGGCAGCCAGCAGGAAAGCGCGGACGATATGGACGAGTATCATCGGCTGGGAAAGGCACTATCCACCATCACCGCAACGCTCAAAGGACCCACCCATCCCTATCGCAGTTCGTCAAGCGTGCTGCTGGTGCGACAGATTTTCCGCCCCGATTTCACCCAGACGATTCTTTACTGGCCGTTGTACGAATTTACGCTTGCGCAGGCGGCCATCTTTGAGTGCGGCATTGTTCCGCAAGACGAGAACAGTTCCAATGCTGAAACGGGCTGCCTTAAATACCTTATACCAGACCATGCCCAACTGCTGACCGCCCCCCAGTTGCAAACACTCAGGACACAGCTCAACAACCGGTCAGAAGGCATTTTTACGGAGCAAGGATTATACTATGATGTGACATTACGCCCATTATTGCCTGATGAGCTTGCAGACAAAACAGTAGCGATGTTCGGCAGCGCGCAGGGGTCCTATCGCGGCGTTCCCCTCAACCAGGGCACTATCCCCACTCCCACGCCGACGCCAACGCCTTAGAAAATCACTTCGCTACTGTCATTGCTGTGTGGTATACTACATGGAGACGCGCCCGTATACTTGCATCTGAGAATGCAGCGCGTCGAGCTTTTTTAGCGAGTGTAGGTGCGGAACGACCAGCGGGAGGAAGCAGAGGGCTGCCGATCTGACCACCACTTGAAGTATATCCCCACAACGGTTTTACCGTGAAAGGAAACATGACCAGAGAATACAATGAGCAACGGCGAGATGATTCGCGTCCATCATTTCGCAACAAATCCTCAAACAGAGATGAAGAACGATATTCACGCACCAATCGGCCTCGCCTCAGTCGCGAAGCGGTAGATCGTGGTTGGGAGTCTGGTGCGCAACAGCGGCACGCGGATTATCGCCCGCGCTACAACAATGGACAAATGCCGCGTAACAACCGACGGTCAGAACACCCTTCCACTCATAATGACCGCGGCCACGGACCCTATAACAGACGCCAGGAAGATTACCAGGATGCCTCCAGACGCTATGATCGTCCGCACAAGAGCTATCAGCGCGCTCGTCCCCAGGCTTCCGGCGACACTCGACGCAACTTTGCAGAGCCACATGGCGAGCGCCGTGGCTACTCTGAGAGACAGGGCAGCCGCCCGGATTTCCGTAACGGCCCAGAAGCGCGAGGGCACAGCGCGCAGCCTTATCGGCAGAGATATGACAACCGACGCTACAACGATGAGCGCGATAGACCGGCACGCGATTTTGGGTCCGAGCGCCGGGGCGGCTCATTCCGTAAACGCGATTATGATCGCCCACGCCGCGGCCCGGATACGCAAAATCCCCGCTGGCAAAGTCGGCCTCAGACGTTTTCCAGGCGCTCATTTAACGAGCGAGAGCGTCCGCCGTTCCAGGGCCAATTCGAGGGCGATTACGAATGGTTTGACGACAATGATGCCTATGACGCCCCAGCGCGAGGCGACCGGCGACCAGATGCGTCAAATGGCCGGGACAATCCCACACACCATGACCAGTATGCTTCAAAGGACGAGGAACGTCATGTGACGCAGCTACCCGATGGACGCGTCATCAAGGGATCGCGCCCGCAGCAGCGTAAAGAGGCACGCTTCTGGACGAACATTAACGAAGACACCGAAGCTCTGCTCCAGCGCGCTCAGCCTTCTGAGGACGTGAATGGGGAGCAAGAGCTTCCTGATGAGGCCGAGAACATCGCTAGCATAGAGACAGAACAGGAAGCTCCCAGGCGTAAAGTCAGGCGGGAGGCAAAGCCAGCTTCCACTAAAGCCGACAGACGTGCTGCCAGCACGTCTGCTCGCAGAAGAAAGGCTGCCCCTTCCTCGAAGGACGCGCTCGCGACAACCAGGGTCCCCAGACCATCGCAGCGCGGCTTTAAATGGCCGACGCCTTAACGTTCGCTGAAAAGACATGCAGAGATGCGCCCAACTCCAGATTGGACGTATCTCCCTCCTGTCAATTCCCCCAGGGAATTGACAGGAGCATTGCACGCTGACCAGCTCGGAGTAGATAGATGCTTTATCCAAGTTATCTCAACCTTTATCATAGCGGAGAGCTAGCAGCTCGCGCCGCCGCTGCGTGGGAGATCCTGCGTAGTTGCACCATCTGCCCCCAGAATTGCCGCTGCAACCGTATCGCGGGGAAGACAGGCGTCTGCCATTCTGGTACGGAGGCGATTGTCGCCTCGTGGAATGTGCATCGCCGCGAAGAGCCGCCGATTAGCGGTACGCGTGGGGCCGGGACGATCTTTTTTGGCTATTGCCAGGCTCGCTGCACCTATTGTCAAAATTTCTCGCTCAGCCAGGGCGGCCTGGGACATCGTGTTGGACCCGAGCGATTAGCCGACATGATGCTTTACCTGCAAAAGAAGCGCTGTCATAACCTCGACCTGGTCACGCCCACGCATTTTGTGCCGCAAATACTGGCCGCGCTCGTCATTGCCTGTGAAAAAGGGCTGACATTACCCCTTGTTTACAACTGCGCTGGCTACGAGAACCTGGAGACGCTGCAACTTCTGGATGGCGTGGTCGATATCTATTTGCCGGATGCCAAGTACGCAGACAACAAAAACGCGTTGCGCACCTCGAAGATGCCGCGCTACGTTGACCATAATCGACTGGCGCTCAAAGAGATGTATCGCCAGGTCGGTCCGCTGGAGATGGACGAAGAAGGGATCGCGCGGCGCGGCCTGCTGATCCGTCATCTTGTCATGCCAGAAGATATTGCGGGAACGCGTGAGGTGCTTGCCTGGATAGCGCAGGAGCTCGGTCCCGATACTCCCATCAGCCTCATGGATCAATACTTTCCTGCGTGGAAAGCCGTCAATGATCCTATATTAAATCGCCGATTAACCTGGGCTGAGTATCGTTCGGCCCTCGATGTCCTCGACGACCTCAACTTTACTGCTGGCTACGTTCAGGAAGACCTGGTCGTGTTAGACACAACAGCCGATGTATAGATCAGATCACAACCTGAGCAATAGTAGCATGTTCATGGACGGGCCACGCTATAATCTATAGGGGGACAATGTGTCCCTTTAAAGTTGCGCGCAAGCCTGAATAGCCGGATCATGTGCCAGATGATGCCTGTTACGCGCCTGAAAACAATGCGAAATGGAGAAGCTTGATGAATACTACGGCCACGTTGAGCCGCCTATTTACTGGAATCCAGGCAGACCTGGACCTCGTTGATGCCACATTTCAAGAACGAGCTGCGTCTGGGCTTGATATCCTCAATTCCGCCTCAATGCACGCTCTTGGCTCGCCGGGAAAACGCCTGAGAACAGCCCTCACCTTGCTTTCAGGTAAGCTGTGTACCTATCGCTTCGACAAACTGCTCCCACTGAGCGTTGCTTTCGAGATGGTTCATCTCGCGACGCTGATCCACGACGATATTGTGGACGAGGCCAGCACCCGGCGCGGTAAACCCACAGTCAATGCCATCTGGGGCGATAAGATCGCTATCTTGCTCGGCGATTACTATTTTGCCAAAACTGCCGGCCTGATCGCTGATATCAATGATAATCGCATTGATCACCTCTTTTCAGATACGGTTGCCATCGTTTGCGAAGGAACGATTATGGAGATGATGACGGCTGGTCGCGTCGATCTCTCCATCGAGTCCTACTATGAGAAGATTAAACATAAAACGGCCTGCCTCATTGCCGCGTGCAGCAAGGGAGGCGCGATTGTGAGCCAGGCTTCGGACGAGGCAATCTCCCACCTTCATGATTATGGCATGCATCTCGGCATTGCATTCCAGATCATTGATGATATCCTCGACTATACGAAAGATCAGGCTACCATCGGGAAACCGGCAGGCAACGATTTACGCCAGGGCATGGTCACGCTCCCGCTCATCTACGCCTTACAGGACCAGTCACAAAATGGCTATCATCAGCAGGTACAATTCTTGCTCAGCGAAACAGTAAGAGATGAGGTAGCGATTAAAGATATTGTCGATTGGGTTACGCACGGCTACGGTGTAGAACACGCATTTCAGGATGCTGACCTGCACGCTCAAAAAGCGCGCGCCGCCCTGCACTACTTTCCAGCTTCACCAGATCGAGATGTACTGGATGAGTTAATCGATTTCGTCGTTGAGCGCAACCGTTGATATGAATAGATAGCGAATAGTCGATGAGTACAAAAACATTAGAAGAGAAATTTCGCGAGACGGGCGGCAAGCGCCCATACGTCCAACGCCTCTTCGGTCGTATTGCCCGCATCTACGATCCGATGAACTTTTTGATGAGCTTCGGGCTGGATCGCTACTGGCGCAATCGGGCGGCACGCTACCTAGCGCTGGCAACCAGCGAGACCGGGCTTGATCTGGGAACCGGCACCGCCGATCTGTCGATTGCGGTGATCCGCCGCTCCGGTCCCGGTACGCATATGATTGGCATGGACATTACGCCGGAGATGCTAGAGCAGGGGCGGATCAAACTGGCGCGCCTGGGTCTACAGGACCAGATCGACCTGCGCCCCGGCGATGCTGAGCATATCGATCTACCAGATAATAGCGTCGATGGCTGCTGTTCCGCATTCACCGTGCGCAACCTGACCGATATCCGGCAAGGGTTTCGTGAAATGTTGCGCGTCGTTCGTCCCGGCGGGCGTGTCGCCTGCCTGGAGATCAGCCATCCGCCCGGCAAACTTTTCGGAGCATTGTTCCACTTTTACTTTTATCAGCTCGCTCCCCTGTTTGGCTCTCTCATTGGCAAAGCCTTCGAAGAGTACAACTATCTGCCCAACTCGCTGACAACCTTCCCCGATGCAGATGCTTTGCAAAAAATTATGGAGGAGGTCGGCTGGAGCGACGTACGTTTCTATCGCCTCAACGGCGGCATTGTCGCCATCCACGTCGGCACAAAGCCCGAGCAGGGGTAGCAGCGCACAGACAGCCAGGCTATGATGCGAAGAACAAGCGGAGTATTATTATTAAGAGCAGGGCGACGCCAATGCCGATAAGCCAGTATATTTCGCGCCTGCTCCTCTTATTTCTGAGATTGTCCCCTGGCTCCCACGCCCACTGCACCGGATTACGCCCAAAGCTTCTATCCTCGATCTGAGGAAATTGCGCGCCCGATGCTCCGGGAGAGGGGATATACAGGCCCGGCTGGCTTTGCGAAAGCACTCCACTCTCTCTTGGAGAAGGCAACGCGAGCGGAGCATAGCCATATGCCCCGGTATTGCCGGTATTTTGCACGCGCCCACGAACATTGACCGGCAGGATGGCGAGCAGATCGCGACGCAGTTCCGAGGGCCGCTGATAGCGTTGCTCAAGCGAGGGATGCAAGCCTCTGGATAAGACAACATCGAACAGGGGAGACAGACGAGAGTTGATGGTACGGGCAGAGGGGATATCGCTACCAGACTCAGCGCGCACGGGCGCTTTCCCGGTTACAGTGTAATAGGCCGTCGCCAGCAGCGAGTAGAGATCCGCTCGCACATCGATGACGCCCTGGACAAGCTCAGGAGCCATGTAGAGAGAAAGGGACGCACGATCCAGGCCGATTACAAACTGGGTTGCTCCTCCTGCCAGCACCACAGAGAAATTTCTTAGCACATACTGCCCATCTGGTCTGACGGCGATATGCTCTGGCTGTATCAACCCATGCACCAGCGGAGGCGTCTGCTGAGAGATCATTTCGAGCAATTCAGCAATTTGCACGCAGCACTCGATGATATCACGCTCCGATAGGGTCAATCCTATGCGCCTCATGCGCGCAACCAGCGACTCGCCGTAGACAGGCTCGAAGACGAAGAAGTTGCGCTCCCGCTCGCTAAACACATCCCACAACGTCGGCACAGGCGGATAGCGACCAATTGAAGTGAGCGCAATAGTAGCGGCACGCAGCATCCCCTGCACCGCGATAGAGCTGCTCCCCGGCGCATACAATTCACAAAGCATGACCGACATCATTGAGCGTTGAGCATCCTGCGCATACCACATTGTTTCATATACGCCCGATTGCCAGTGCTGACGCCCAAAAACTTCGACCAGCCGGTAACGCCCTTCGCGCAGCAGAGTATTGGGGGTCAGCGGCGGTTGCTCTTCTTGAGACGCGCCATCTTCCTGATCCACTGCAAACAACGCCATGTCGAACGCGTCCCCTGGCGATGAAGCTCCTGCTTTATGCTGTTCTGAGAGTGGTGCTTTCGCAGGCTGAAATACAGGTTGCTGGCGCAGAAGATTAAATACCTCGGGATCGAGCGACCGACTCAGGGGAGCGGTGACGCGAGGACGATGCGGAATAGCTTTTTGCTGGGAAATGGAGGTCATATTTCCCGTTGAATCTATCTCCGAAGAGGGCAGAGGAGTATTTTTATCCGGTACAGCCGTAGGGAGGGCGCTCTCACCTTGCTCCGCCTCATCTGAATGGCGGGGGAGTTGCACTCGAAGGGCACATTGTGGGCAGGGGCTTTTTGTGATATCCCATTCGGCACCGCAGCGTGGACACGTCATAATACATCCCTCTCTCTCAAATTTCTTCTGATCTTATAGAGTCCCCATTCATTGGCAGCTATCCACACTGGCATCAAGCATAGGAAGATATATTGCCCAGAGTATAGTTGACGGCGGCATACCTGTCAACCACTTTACCTATTTTTACTATGCTACACGCTTCTAACGTCTCTTTGGGATTATTCCGGCAACATTTAGCAGAGCTAGCCTAGCCTTTTTTCCGTCCAATGGGAGCCATGTTATTGAAGAAATCTTCCAGCGCCTTCGCCAGATCATGCAGTTGGGTCGCCTCCACCACGGAGATTTCATGACCGGGATGCGCCACGCGATAGAGCAATTGAACGGCGGAATGCTTTGTCGGCGTCTCGCTGGAAGCGGCTCCCAACAAGGAGGCACGCATCGCGTCAACGCTGGCATTGACCTGCTCAAGCTGGGCAATATCAATAAAGCTGGGCGCGTTCGCTGCGCTTCTCCCCTGCTTTTCCCTGCTCTGGTTGATTTCCCACTGCCTCCTCGCTTGCTTACCAGCCGCGCAAAAGCAGAACTCGGGGCGAGCAGAATCGGAGTTTCGCAGGCCGGTATCGTCACAAATTGGACAGATAGGCATGGTCTTTTCCCTTCAACACACTAATGTTTTGTTATGAGAGTTGCTGCCGGTTACTCAAATAATCCTTGAGCATGTGTTCGCAATCGAAGGCCATGCGACCAAAAACCTCCCCAGGCTCACACCAACAAGACCTGCCTTCAACCGAATCATGCCTCTCCCCACCGGTCACTATCCCCCTGTATGCAATTGAGACGGCGCGGAAGCGCGGGTCCCGCTTGAGCGACGAGTAAACGCCCACGAGGCCGACAATCTCAACGGTATAGCCCGTCTCCTCCCAGGTTTCGCGCAGCACGCACTGCTCCACCGTCTCGCTATAGCGCACAATTCCACCGGGTATAGTATACCCCAATCCGTCCGCGCGGTCTATCAGCAGAAATTTCCCCTCCTGCTCAAGGAGCACGCACGCGCTCAGTATCGGCGAGATTTGCCCCAGGGTAAGAAGAGCAATGATACGAAAGATTATTCCCGCTAGCAGCCCCTTTATCTTCTCTTTCATCGCCAGCCTGCTCTCCCCGAAAAATACAGTGTCGCTTGCCAGTTTTAACCGCTCTCCGCAACCTCTTCCTCTTACTCGGTAGTATACGGGGCAGAACAGTATTGTGCAAGGTTCCTTAATGTTCTCTCTGATCTACCAGGGCTTCCCAAAAGTTGTCTTTTCATCCAGAACGGCTCGCATGCGAGCCGTTCTGGAGGGAAGGTGCAGGCTGTTGGCTGCGCCCACAGCCTGCACCTTCCCTCCCTGTGAGCGCCGTAGGCGCGAGCAGTCAGAGTGTGCAGCGCCTTTTGAGAAGCCTGTTTGATCTACGAGCACACACTAGCCAGAGCATAACTCTATGGCGTACGATATAGAGAGACGAAATTTTAACAACCCCGGGCCATACACACTGATGGGGGATCGTTGAGAGGAACTATGCCACAACGCGAATATCCACAACTTGAATCAGGGCAGATTATCCCGGCGTTTACCCTGCCGGGAACCGATGGTATGCCGCATAGCCCCTGGGATTACAAACAGCGCGAACACCTGGCGCTGCTCTTTATACAGCATGCAACAGCAAGCGAAGGACACACAAGCTTACGCACTTTTAGTCAGCACTATTCCGACTTGCGAGAGGAGTCGTGCGCGGTCCTGGCCGTGACGGCTCAACCCGTGGTGGTGAATCTGGAAATCTGGGAGACGCTACGCCTCCCCTTCCCGCTACTATCCGACCCACAGGGGAACGTCATCGCACGCTATACAACCTGGGACGGCGCAACAAAAAGCCTGACGCCCAGCATCATCCTGGCAGATCGCTATGGCGCGCTCTATCAGCAATGGACTGCGAAGACCGAGGCGGAGCTGCCTCCTATCACCGAGCTACTGGAGTCGCTCCAGTACATCAATAAACTCTGTACGCCTTGACGCTCACAAGAGTCATAGTACGAGCAAGCTACGAAAGGATTATCATGGCTCAACAGCAACGTAGGACAGCATGGGATATTGAGACAGTTCTTGTTCATAGTGGTCGCAGCAGCCATATCGAGAGTCCCAGCGGCACACCGACCGCCCCGCCCATTTACGCCAGCACCACCTATCTGCATGAAAATATGGAGATGCTTGATACGGTTTTCGATGGCATCACGCCAGAAGGCCAGCCAGCTTATGTTTACGCCCGGCATGGCAATCCGAACACCTGCGCCCTTGAAAATGCTCTGACGCAGGCAGAAGGAGGAGTTGGCACGGCGGTCTTCGGCTCCGGCATGGCTGCTATTCAGGCTGCCTTGCTCGCGGCAGGCTTAACCAGCGGAACCAAGATCGTGGCCTCGCAAGATCTTTATGGCCCCACGATTGGACTGTTACGCAAAATATTTGTCCCGATAGGCGTCGAACTGGCGCTTACCGACCTCTGTAGCCCCGATGCCGCCGCTTTTATTCGCGCTGAACAGCCGGACGTTATTTATGTGGAGACGCTCTCGAATCCTCTGGTAAAGCTGGTTGATCTGGCGATGATAGGTGAGGTGGCACAGGAGGTGGGAGCCGTGACCATCACGGATAATACCTTCGCAACCCCCTGCCTGGCGCGCCCGCTTGAACACGGCTTCGATCTCGTCGTTCATAGTGCGACCAAATATATCAGCGGGCACGGTGATAGCACTGGGGGCACGGTTACGAGCGCCAAAAATACGCTACTTGATCAACTGAGGAATTACACTCGCATATTGGGCGCTGTGCTCAGCCCTTTCGAGGCACACCTGCTTTTACGGGGTCTGAGAACGTTGCCCTTACGCATGGACCGCCATTGCGCTAACGCGTTGCAGGTAGCGCGCTTCCTGGAACAGCACCCTGCCGTTGCTCGCGTCTACTACCCCGGGCTTCCCAGCCATCCCCATCACGCCCTGGCAAGCAAATTGCTCACATGTGAGCACTATGGAGGGCTACTGGCGTTCGAACTCAAGCAACAATCGCGCGAGGCCGCTTTCCGCTTTATCGACAGCCTACAACTCTGCCTGCCCGCCACCACACTGGGCGATGTTTTCTCGCAGGTCAGCTATCCCGCCACCTCCTCCCATCGCACGCTAACGGCGGGAGAGCGCAAGAGTATGGGCATTGCCGACGGCTGCATCAGGCTCTCGGTCGGCATCGAGCATGTGGAGGACATTATCAACGATCTGGATCAGGGACTGCAACGCGCAACCGAGTTGGGATGAACCCTTTGGCAAAAGCTAAAAAGCAGCGCTATCTGCCGAGCCGCTTCTCGTTCGGCAGATAGCGCTGGCCCGATGCAAGCTATTTGGTATGGCGCACATATTTGCCCGGAACTTTGTCTTCGGCCTCTCCGCCCTCTGCCGCGGACATGACATGCAGCATCTTCGCGTTGGGATCGATGACGAGATCGCTCACCACGGAACGGACGCCGGGAAAATCGCGCGCGATCTCCTCGACGGCGGCTTTTTGCTGACTGGTATGAACCGCACCGCTCAGGCGCACATTGCCCAGCCGGGGGTAAATCCCGATGGGCAGGTCACGCGTACGCGGATCGCGCGCCAGAGTCAAGGCAAGGTCGCCCGCGAGGGTATCATCGCCCACCAGGCGGTTTTTAATCTCCAACAGTCCCTGAACGCCGCGCGCCTGGTCTCGCACCATCTCGCCGCGCAGCGAACTGGAAATATTGCCATCCAGGTAGAGCACACAATCCAGCACGCGCACGGTCATTCCCTTGAAATCGACGTGTAAGGGCGTGAGATCAAACAGGATATTCTCGACCTCTTGCTGCAACTCGCTGTCGGGACGATAGGGCGGCAAGGCTCTTAGTACATCTTCGGGAACGGAGACCGAGACCTGTCCCATCCCCAGGCCCGTGACCATCTCCTGACGTATCAGGGTATCCTGGCCTGGTCGCAGGTGACGCGCCACGATATAGGCCAGCTCGCCACTTTCGGGATGGACCGCAACTATCAGCAAGACGCCCTTCGCGCCGTTGCTATTCTGCACCACGCTTTTAGTGTCCAGCCATGCCCCTTCAGGTACCGATGTGCTTGCCTCGGCCAGAGCGGATCGCGTGATATTCAACCTGATCCCATCGCCAGAGGCGGTCGCCACGGATGTGAAAGGAAGATACACCGTTTTTCCGAAGAGGCGACCCTGCCTGACCCCAATCGAGGTCAGACACCGAGTGGCAGGATCAAAACCCACATGGGTCAGAACGCCATCCTCGCCATCGGAACAGACGATCTTCCTTCCAAAATGAAACTTGTGCATTTCAGAGATCAATACTGTTCTATTCATCTATCGTCACCTTCTTAAAAATACCTGGTAGGGGCAGTGCCTTGCGCCTGCCCTGCTAACCCCTCATCTACATCCGGTAGGGGCAGTGCCTTGCGCCTGCCCTCAATGAGCAAGCAGGGCAGGCGCAAGGCACTGCCCCTACATAAAAGTGTAGCACGTTCCTCTTCTCCATGACAAACCACTCCCCGTTGAAAACCTCGCATTGTACGAGCTTGCTTTCGTAGCGTTATTCGCTTCCCACGCACAGATATTTTTGTGCTAACCCTTGAGGATGAAGCTCCTTTACGCTCGCTGCATCAACGCATTATCACGCCAGCGATCAGCTTCGAGACTAACCGCTTTCCATTTCAGCCTCATTGTACCTTGCGCAGCCGTTCACCCGTAAGCCCCGAAGAAGCTGCACACTTACTATCCCTTGCCCCGTCCAGCCTGGGAAGCTTCACGCTGGATACTCTGTCGGTATACACGCTGGAACATTTGCCGATGACGCTACTTTATCGCGCCAAACTCACAGGCGCCAGCTAGATTTAAGCTAAAAGCTTTACACGGTCAGTTTGCGCTCCGCGTCGGTCGGGCCAAAAATCGTTTCAAGCGCCTCTGGCGCGTAACGCTCAACAATATCTTCGGTGATCGCGTTGGCGCGGCAGATTTCGCCGAACATGCTGGCGCTCCTGCGCGGGAGACGCTGCTGCGTCTGCGGGTCCACTTCGATCAGGCCGAAGCGCACGTACCAGCCGTTATTCCACTCGAAATTGTCCACCAGCGACCAGTGGAAATAGCCGCGTACAGGTATTCCCTCGCGCAAGGCGCGGTGAACCATCGCCAGATGCTCTAAAATTGCGCGCGGACGGCGATCATCCTGGGAGTCGCAGAAGCCGTTTTCGGTGATATAGAGCGGTTTGTTGCCGCGGGTGCGCTGATATACCTCTTTTAAGACGCGATAGAGGCCCTCAGGATAAATTTCGCCAAAGCTGCTATCCAGCCCCGCATCGTTGCGCACAGCGCCCTCCTTGATAAAGCGCCCTCCGAAGACCTCCGCCGGAAGGTTCGGATCGAAACGCACCATTTCGCGGGTGTAGTAGTTCACGCCGTGGTAATCTCTTGCGCCCGCGGCTCCTGGGATAGGCGCGAGCAACGTGCTGACAGGAAAGGGAAAATATCCACTTTCCGCCGCCTGCAAGGGAGCCCAGTCAAAAAAGAGTTCCTGGATGCCTGCCACCGCACAGTCAAGCGGCGAGAAAGCATTGGCGGGATCGAAAAGGCGATAGTGCAGGCAATAGCCGATCTCAGCTTCGGGTTGGAGATCGCGAATGGTATAGAACGCCTCGACATGCGCCTGCATCAGGTTGCGCAGGACTTGAAAGGCCAGCAGCAGGTTTTGTTCGCCGGGCGGGAATGAACCCATCTGATACCCCTGGACGGCATAGATGTTAGGCTCGTTGATCGTTACCCAGAAGCGGCAGAGATCACGCAGGGCCTGCACCACATAGGCCACATAGCGCGTAAAGAAGGGCATATTCTCTCGCCTGGCGAAACCGCCGCGCTCCGCGAACCAGAGCGGCTCGGTAAAATGATGCAGGGTGACGACAGGGATCATACGACGATGACGCAGGTCTGTGAGCATGGTCCGGTAACGCTCAAGGGCGGCATTATCCCATTGACCTTCGACAGGTTCTATGCGGCTCCATTCCAGGCTCAAACGTAGCGCGTTATTCTCCATCTGCTCGGCAAACTGAAAATCGTGTTCCGCTTCCTCCCACCAGTTGGCAGCATCACCGCTCTGTTCGCCGCTGAGAATGCGCCCCTGCTGCTCCCAGCGATACCACTGGTTGTTGCTGTTGCCACCTTCACATTGATGCGAAGAGGAGGCGGTTCCCCATAAAAAGCCGGATGGAAAATGTAGAACGCGCCGGTTGACCATAAATTTACCCTTTCAACGGTCATAGAAAAGTACTCGTACTCTATTATAGCACCATATAAAGTAGAAGCCGATTCCGGTTGGGATCGGCTTCTACTTTATATCATCATGATGCAATTACTCGCGAATGCCGCGCGCAGGCAATGGGCGCACCAGCGGACTCATCACGGGGAGGACACTCTTGCTACGCGGCAGGCGCTGGCGTACCAGGTAGTTCGGAGCGTTCGCCAGGTCATCCTTCTCAAGCGTCACATCTTCGCCGAAGCGGTTGAAGAAGGATAGCTCGAAGTTCGGCGTCTCGCCAAGCGCACCGTGAGGACAGACCTCGACGCAGTCGCCGCAGAAGATGCAGCGATCAAGCGCGAAGGCGTAGCGCGTGAGATAACGCTCGGCCATCATCAGCGAGCCGGTCGGGCAGACCTGCACGCATGCGCCGCACGATACGCAGTCGGTGTCATGCAGGCTCACGTTAAATGGCGTGGAGACGATGGTATTGAACCCCTTGCCAAACATCCCGTAGCAGTCGGGGCCGATGACATCATGACAGACGCGCACGCATTGCGTGCAGTTGATGCACTTATTGGGATCGCGCAGGATGAAGCTATGCGACAGATCTACGTCGTAGTCGTGATAATCGCTCGGCTCGCCATCGTGGAAGCGGTTATCGGCCAGGCCATGCTCGATACTGTAGCGTTGCAGATCGCACTGTCCGGCGGCGGGGCAGGCGCACTGCAAGCAGCGTGCCGACTCGCGCTCGGCCTGCTCCTTGAGATAGCCCATCTCGATAATTCGGAAGTTGCGTTTGCGATCCTCGTAGGGGAGCATCGGCATCTTCACCTTTGGCTCGACCGGCTTGTAGGGCACAATATCGAAGAGGTCGGGCTTGCGCTCCTCCAGTTCCAGGCGACGAGCCACCTCACTCATATCCTCCCCCATCAAGTAGGCATGGATTGAGCGCGCTCCTAGCTTGCCCTGTGCGACGCATTCGATGATCGTCTTCGCCCCCATCTGAGCATCGCCGCCCGCGAAGACGCCGGTGCGATCCGTCATATAGTTATGAGCGTTGGTCTTAATCGTGTTCCACTTTGTCCATTGCACCCCGGACTTTTCATCAAGCACCTCGGTGTCTGGCTTCTGCCCAAAAGCGGGGATAATGGTATCGCAATCCACAACGAACTCGGAGCCCTGGATAGGCACAGGTCGGCGCCGACCGCTGGCATCTGGCTCTCCCAGCTTATTTTTTATAAACTCTAATCCCTTGACCTTCCCATCCTCAACGACTACTTTGGTGGGCTGGGCATAAAGAACGAGCGTCGCGCCTTCCGCCTCACCATCTTCCACTTCTTCCATTGTTGCCGTCATCTCCGTGCGGCCACGACGATAGACCGTATGCACCTTTGCCCCCAGGCGCAGGGAGGTACGCGTGCAGTCAAAGGTGGTAAATCCGCCACCCAGTACGGTAACCCTGTTATTTTCCTTGACAGGGACCGGCTTTCCTTCAACTTTGTCGATCAGAAAAGCAATGGCGTTGATGACCCCTTCAGCATCCTCGCCGGGCGTACCCAGAGGATTGCTGGTCCAGGCTCCAATAGCCAGATACACGGCATCAAAGCCCTCGTTCAGCAGATCATCAACGGTGAAATCGCGGCCAAGCTTAACATTGGCCTGAAAATCGACGCCAAGCTGCCAGACATGCTCCAGTTCGCGATCCATCATGTCCTTCTGCAAACGGTACTCTGGAATGCCGTAGCGCAGCATACCGCCTGCTTGCGGCTGCATGTCGTAGACCTTACAATAGTGACCCTTGAGCGCAAGATAATACGCGCAAGTCAGACCGGCGGGGCCGCCGCCGACGATGGCGACTTTTTTGCCGGTTGGCGGGTCCTGCACAAAAGGCACAGGGGGATCGAGCAAGCACATTTCTGCCGCGTGGCCATGCATACGACAAATGGCGATCTCTTCTTCGACCAGGGCGCGGCGACATGCTTTCTGGCAGGGAGCCGGGCAGGTCAGCCCCAGAATATAGGGGAAAGGCAGCACCTCTTTCACGAGACGAGCTGCTTCCTTCATCGAACCCTTCGCAATCAGTTCCAGGTAGCCCGGAATGTCGATGTGGGTCGGGCAGTCGATCTGGCATGGCGGCTGACAGTAGGCGTTATGGTCGGAGAGCATCATCTCCAGGTTGGTGCGCCGAATATGGAACAGTTCGTCCGAATTCGTTGTCACCACCATACCGGGGGTCGCAGGCGTATTACAGGATGGCAGCGGTCGCTCCACCCCTTCAATGTGGACAAGGCACATGCGACAGGCGGAGGTCGGCTCAAGCTTCTCGTCATTGCAAAGATTTGGGATATCGGGCAGCCCGTTATCAATCGCCACACTGAGAATCGTCTGCCCCTCGTATGCCTGCAATACCTTCCCATCAATGGTGATCGTGAAGCTGGGGTGTCCAACATCGTTACGCACCATTGGACCCTGCGGCTCCTGAACTGCTGGTGAGAAATTATCTCGGATTGATATAGCCATATATTTCCTCTTAGGAGCTTCTCTATTCAACTACGGCTTGCTGTTCAATCGGGTGAGGAAACCACCTGCTAGATTTCTCACCAAAGCAGGAGAGCGGTTCCCTAGCTGCGCCAGCAGCGTTCCCGATTGCCTTTCAAGGAAGGACATGCTTTGTCACGAACCGATGAGCGCGGACAGGCTGACAGGTTCCTGTCGGACATTGCTGCTCTTCAATGTGCATCGTGAAATGATTGGGCCAGTAGCGTTTGGCGGTCTTGAGCGGATTAGTTGCCTGGACGCCAAAGCCGCAGAGCGAGCCGTTGGGAACATAGGCCGCGAATTCATCCAGCACAGCGAGATCGCCATTCACTCCCAGGTCGCTGATAATGCCCTCAAGAATGCCCTCGATGCGTTTCACTCCCAGGCGACAGGGGACGCATTTGCCGCAGGACTCTTTGCTCAGATAACGGCTGCGCTCCATCGCCCATGCAACCATGCAGGTAGCGCTGGGCAACAGCTCGATAATACCGGAACCTACGATAGCCCCCGCCTCCTCAATGGGATCAAAATCATAGGGCGTATCAAGCAGCGATGGAGGAAGAGCGCCACCTTCTGCACCGCCCACAACGATAGCACGCATAGAATCATCGGTACGCTTCACGCCTGCGGCAGTTAAAATATCGCGCAATGTCGTCCCGAACGGCACCTCGATCAGCTTCGGCTCGCTCTCGGGCGACTCGTATACCGTCAACAGCTTTGTCCCGCCCGTTATGGACGTGCCAACCTGCGTAAATGCCGTCGCGCCGTCGCGTACGATCAGCGGTACGTTCGCCAGGGTCTCAATGCTGTTGATAGCAGTTGGTTTATCCCAGAGGCCGTATTGCGCGGGGAAAGGTGGCCGCTGCTCCGGCATGCCACGACGCCCCTTGATCAGGGCGATCTGTACGGTCTCTTCCCCACCCATAAAGCCCATATCGACGCCGAGCACATTGATGGTGCAGCTAAAATTCGTGCCCAGGATATCGCGTCCAACCAGATTCGCCTCCAGCGCCTCGCGCAACGCATCCTGCACTGCCGCGATCCCATCATAGAAAAAGCTGCGGGTGAAAAGATATGCCTCGGAGGCATCAACCGCATAGGCGGCGAGCAGCATGCCCTCAATCACCTGATGCGGATTGCTTTCGAGCAGGGTGCGGGCGGCTATCGAACGACTATCGGCATCGTAAGCGTTGCAGATCACATATTTCTGGTCGTCTGCGCCTTGCGCCACAATGCGCCATTTCTCGCCGGTCAGACGGCCCGCTCCACCGCGTCCGCGCAGCCTGGCATCGATTACCTGTTGAATGACGCGCTCGGGCGTTTGCTGGTGGAGCGCTTTTTCCAGGGCGGCATAGCCACCGGCGTTGCGATAGGCGCTAAGGGAACGCACGCTGGGGGCATCGAGTTGCCGCAACACGCGATAAGATTTCTCGAAATCAGGCATTTGGTTGCCTCACATGACTAATATTACCCCATACTCCGCGCTTGTCGGGGGCCAGCCCGCGCTCGGGTTGATCGTCGCGGGTAATCCCTTTCACAGCCGGGGCGGGCTTAAACTTAGGGCTCATGGTTGCGATACCGAAGATGTCGCTCAGGTCCACGCCGCGCGCCTGGACGATCCGTTTCGCGGCCTGCAACGGCAGATACCCGTAGATATCCATCACCGTGTCCAGCAAGGAGGGCAGCGCGCCAGCTTCCTGCGACCACGATTCGAGCAGTTCATCGACTTTACCTAGATCAATTTCGGGCTCCAGATAATCTTTGACGGGCATAGCCACGCAAGGGGGAACCGGTTTATCGAAGTAATCCACCGCGTACTCTGAGATGCGCGCTGCATAGAAGCCCGCTTTAGGCGAGCCAGACGCGGCAGGGATTTTGCGCGAGGTGAATTTTTCAGCGCCCTCGCGGATATAGGACTTGTACCAGGGACGCTCTTTCCATTTGAGCATAGGCTCGTATTCAATCGTGATCGCGCGTGGGGGGCAGGCTTTCTCACACAGCAGGCAAGCTTCACACTTCAGATTGAACTCGGTTTTCAAGCCCTCTTCCGCGATCAACTGAATCAGGCCACGACTGCGCGGAGGCAGCTTGGGTTTTTCATAGGGATAGAGCCGGGTGACTTTGGGCCTGAAGAGATGGCTAAAGGTCAGGCCCATGCCCTCAAGGATGCCACGCATATACTACACCTCTATTTCCGTCTCGCCACGTACCTTCAGACCCTGTTTGGCGATTTTCTCACGTAGTTTGAGGATACCCTCGATCAATGCCTCTGGACGGGGAGGACAACCGGGGACGTACACATCCACGGGCACGATGGTATCAACACCCTGGACGGTATAGTAGCTATCATAGAATTCGCCGCCGGAGTTCGCGCACTGTCCCATGCTCAGCACCCACTTGGGTTCTGGCATCTGCTCCCACAGGAGACGGAGGCGCGGCCCCATCTTCACGGAGACCGTGCCGGCCACAATCATCAAATCGGCCTGGCGGGGGCTGGAGCGGAACACCTCCGAGCCAAAACGCGACAGGTCGTAGTGCGCCTGCGCGGACGCCATCATCTCAATAGCGCAGCAGGCCAGGCCATAGCCTAGCGGCCAGACGGATTTCGAACGCGCCCAGTTCTGCGCCCATTGCAGCATATCGGCGAGACTGGTTAGCTGCACCGGCAGCTCTTGATCTCCCGGAATATATTCCTGGGGGCCCGATGCCTTAGCAATTGGCACAGGCCGACGCGCCATTGGAATTGGCGTTCTCCCATTTTTCTTTATTTCGCTGCTCATAACAAATTACTCCTCTGCAAAGGTTTAGCAGCACCTCTTGCTCGGTTTTTAAGAATATGTATCGGATGATAAATGAGACGGGAGGCATTTTGTCTGCATTTTCCTTGCTCCCTATTATAGCACGTTTCGCCCAGACGTGCCCACTGGCTTTCTACAGGGCTATTTAATTCTCTGAAGAAAAGGGGTCAAGGGGCATAGCCCCTTGCGGGGCGCGGGGTGTCCCCGCTCATTCTTCTCCCCCCCTCGCCCCCGAAGGGGGCAAAAAAGAAGAAGTAAATAGCCCTGGGCTTTCTACGCAGAGTCTGTACAATCATCCCGGTGATAAGGTATACTACGAGATGGGGGTGTTGTTAGGTTTTTTCAGGAAAAAGTGATGAATCATGGTGGAAGCAGCATTGCCACTCATTGCCCTTTTAGAAAAACGACGAGCAAAGGGCCTTTGCTTTGCGGTTATCCGCCTGACTATGGAAGATGAGAAAAGCCTATGCAGATTCCCGCCGCCCTTACCCGCTTGATAGGCCGCGACCAGGAGCAACAAGCCATCAACGCGTTGCTGCTTCATCCCGATGTCCGTCTGGTGACCCTCACCGGTGCAGGAGGAATAGGCAAGACGAGTCTGGCGCTGGCCAGTGCATATGACCTCCAAACCTGCTTTGTGCATGGGGTCTGCTTCGCCTCCCTGGTCTCAATCAACGATCCAGCTCAACTCCTGCCACTGATCGTCCAGACGCTCGGCCTCAAAGAAAAAAACGATCAGCTTCTCCATGAGACGCTCAAAACCTTTCTGCAGAAAAAACATTTCTTACTTGTCTTAGACAATTTCGAGCAGATCGTCGCAGCCGCACCCCTACTGACTGATCTCCTCTCTTCATGTCCCCGCCTCACAATACTGGTGACGAGCCGCGAAGCCCTTCAGGTCGAGGGAGAACATCAGATTCCTATCCCTCCACTCGACCTTCCAGCCCTTCTCCAGGAATACGATGTTGAACGCCTCTCCCATAACGCTGCTATCGCCCTTTTTGTCGAGCGGGCTCAAGCAAGAAAACCTGATTTTTGTTTGACAGCGGCCAACGCCTCCACCATCGCTGAAATCTGCATCCAGCTCGACGGCTTGCCTCTGGCCCTGGAGTTGGCGGCTGCACGCATTAAGCTATTGCCGCCACGGGCGCTCCTCTCACGTCTCTCACAGCGATTAGAGCTTTTAACCGGAGGAAGCAAGGACCGGCCACCGCATCAGCAAACGTTGCGCAAGACAATCCAATGGAGTTATGACTTGCTCACCGCCTCTGAACAAAGGCTTTTCCAACGACTCGCTATCTTCGTCGGTGGCTTCTGCTTTCATTCCATTGAAGGTCTTTACTCAGCTCTGGGCGATGAGAGTGCGGATCTCCTCAATGATGTGGCCTCTCTGCTCAATAAGAGTCTGATTGAACAAGGCGCCCCATCAGACAACGAACCTCGCCTTTATATGTTAGAGACCCTGCGTGAGTTCGGGCTGGAGCAATTGGCAGCTAATGGAGAACGAGAGCGCTGCGCGGCTGCCCACGCCGCTTATTTCCATATCTACGTCAACCAGGCCCATGAGTCCAGACCTATTACGTTCTATGACGCTCCCATCGAGGCTCTCTCTGGCGAGTACTCCAATATCCGCGCCGCGCTACAGACCATGATTGACCAGGGGAACCTCAATGCAGCATTACGCCTGTCCTGTTCTCTGACATCCTATTGGTTCTTGCACGGTCTGTTGAACGAGGGTCGCTGCTTCCTGGAGCAGCTTCTCAAGTTGTCAACAACAAAGCAAAGCGAGAGCAGGCTGCAACGAATCCTTCCGGTTGCCTATAGCAGCACTAGCTGGCTGGCCTTCTGGCAGAACGATCTCAGTCGCTGCAAAGAACTGGCACAGGCTTCCCTCGACCTCTTCGAGGCAAGGGGAAGCAAGCACGGCAAGGGATTTGTGCTCCAGTTACTGGGGCTGGTTGAAATGAGACGGCTGGGAGCAAGCTACTATGTGGGCGACAGGATGTATAAAGAAGGGCTGGCGATCTTTCGAGAATTAGGAGACAAAGGCGGGCTGGCAAATAGTTTGCTTGGCCTGATGATCAACAAATTACAACTCGGCGAACTCGCTGAGGCACGCACCTTTGGGCAAGAGAGCCTCGCTCTCTGTCAAGAACTTGGCATGTCCTGGAGCATTGCCGTAAATCTGCATTATCTGGGCTGGCTTTGCTATCTCGAAGGTGACGCTATAACAGCCATCAAACATACTGAGGAAGGATTACGCCTGCTGAGAAAGATTGAGGCCCATCCATTCCTGGATGAAGCATTGATGGTGTATGCCCTTGAACATCTTGCATTAGGAGATGAGGGAGCAGCGCAAGCAACCCTTGAGGAGCTTGTGGCATTAGCACAAAAGAATGGAGGGGATGAGTGCGCATTCAACAGCTATTATGGACGGGGACAGTTAGCCCTGCATCAGGGAGATCTCAACCAGGCTGCAACATACTTTCAGAAAGCTCTGATGAGGATTGAGAGATCCTGGTACGCTGAAAGAAATCCCTGGTGGATACCGTCTTGCCTGGAAGGGCTGGCATTGGTAGCTCTACAGCAACGCCACCCCGCCCGGGCCACTCGCCTTTTCTCGGCGGCAGATGAGAGGCGCAGGGGTCTGGGAACCTACTTTACGCTTGGATTGGAGAGATCCAGATATGAAGAAGCCCTCAATATCGCCCGCGCTGCTTTAGGCAAAGCAGCCTTTCATGCCGCCTGGCAACAAGGGCGTTATCTCGAACCAGGCCAGGCTCTCGCGCCCCGCGAGACCGCTGCTCTCCCAGATGCTGCGCCCTTGCTCCCTCACAGCAAAAAGCGTGAGGCCCTTTCTCCAACCGCTCTCGCTCTCGGCCTGACCTGGCGCGAGGTTGACGTGCTGCACCTGGTAGCCCTGGGACTCAAAAACCGCGAGATTGCCCAGCGCCTTGTGCTCAGTGTCGTAACGGTCAATTCGCATCTGCGCTCCATCTACAGCAAGCTCGGCGTCACCTCGCGCACTGCCGCCGCCCGTTATGCCCTCGATCATCACCTCTTTTCTTGAGCTGCCTCTTTCTCCTTAATGGGCCTCACGGCAGGTTTCACCTTTACATCCCAGAAAGCAAACAGGGTTTCTCAAAAGTTGCTGCACGCTTTGACTCCTCGCGCCTTCGGCGTTCACAGGGAGAGGAAGGTGCTGGCTGTGGGCTGCGCCCACAGCCAGCACCTTCCTCTCGAACGGCTCGCAAGCGAGCCGTTCTGTCTGAAAAAACCACTTTTGAGAAGCCCTGAGAAAGCAAACAGGGCTTCGCAAAAGTCGATGCGCGTCCTGACAGCTCGCGCCAAAGGCGCTCGGGGGGGAGAGGAGGGTGCTGGCTGTGGGCTGCGCCCACAGCCAGCACCCTCCTCTCGAACGGCTCGCAAGCGAGCCGTTCTGTCTGAAAAAACCACTTTTGAGAAGCCCTGAGAAAGCAAACAAGACAGGTTGTTTTTATGCTGGCAAGCGCGTATGATACAACTACTGCTAATCATTCGTGATAGAAAAGGAGCGGCAAATTTGGGAACATATACGATTACCGCGTTGCCGGGTGACGGCATCGGCCCGGAGGTGACGGAGCAGGCGCTGCTCGTTCTGCAAGCGGTGGCGGACCGTTTCGCGCATACATTTCATATCCATAAAGCCCTGGTGGGAGCTGCCGCAATTGAGGCGGAGGGCGACGCTATTTCTGATCAGACAATGGAATTATGCCAGCGCAGCGACGCCATTTTATTTGGAGCCGTCGGCGGCTCACCGCGCTTCGAGGGACCCAATTCGAAGGTTCAGCCCGAACGCGCCCTTTTCCGCCTGCGCAAAGACCTGGCGCTTTTCGCTAATTTACGCCCGGTGCGCACATTTAAAGCCCTCATTAACGCTTCCACTATCAAAGCTGAAGTGCTGGAAGGAACGGATTTGCTCGTCGTGCGCGAGCTGACCGGCGGCCTGTATTATGGCAAACCGAGCGAGATTCGCGAGACAGAGCACGGCACGGAGGCTATTGACACCCTGCTCTACACGACGGCAGAGATCGAGCGCATTGTACGCACCGCCTTCGAACTGGCGCGGGAACGACGCAAAAAAGTGACCTCAGTGGATAAGGCTAATGTGCTCAGTTCGTCGCGGCTCTGGCGACGGATTGCGGACCAGGTCGCGCCCGATTATCCTGATGTCACACTCGAACACCTGCTGGTCGATGCCTGCGCGATGCATCTGATTCGTCGTCCCGCCAGCTTTGACGTCATCGTCACGGAGAATCTTTTTGGCGACATCCTCACCGACGAGGCATCCATGCTGATTGGCTCAATGGGTATGTTGCCTTCAGCAAGCCTGGGGACGCGGCGCACACAGCACGGGCTATTTGGTCTCTATGAGCCAATTCACGGCTCTGCCCCCGATATCGTTGGACAGGAGAAGGCCAATCCTATTGCAGCAATTCTTTCGGCAGCACTGTTGTTGCGCTACTCGCTAGGGCTAAAACGCGAGGCGAAGGCTATTGAGGCTGCGGTCGAGGAAACAATCCAGGCGGGGTATCGAACGGAAGATTTACATGAAGAGGGGAAGACAATGGTAAAAACGCGGGAGATGGGCCAGCAGATCGTGGAGGCCCTGGCGCGCGTCCCGTCTAGCCCATCATAGGTTTGGGACAGGGGCCAAGAGTGACTAATTTCTCCCTGGCTCCTGCCAGTTGCAACGGCACGTCCGCCGCTGCCTTCTCGCTGCTAGAGCGTTGATTGTCAGCCGGAGCATCAGCTAACTTCGTCTCTAGCAGCTCGATCTCTTTGAGAATAATGTCACGCTGGATATACCAGCGGGTCACGGAACGCTCTACGCCCATACGCTACTTTCCCCTCAGAATAAGCTAGCTAACCGCGGCTCCGTAGACCAGCGAATTCAGAATATTGAGCAGCTCCTCATCCTGATACGGCTTGATCACATAACCGCTCGCTCCCAGCATCATTGCACGCTGCTGATACTTGGCGGCAGCGCGCGAGGTCAGGACCACAAGAGGAAGCGTGCGATACTGTTCCTGAGCACGTATCGTTGAGATCAGCTCATAGCCATCCATACGAGGCATCTCGATATCAAGCAAGACGGCGGCAGGAACCTCATACGAGATCATCTCCAGCGCCTCGGCTCCATCGCGAGCGGCCTGGACTTCCCATCCATGCTGCTTGAGCATATTGGTAACAACACGGCGGACGCTCGGGCTATCATCAACTACCAGGATATGCTTGCCACGCTCCGGCATTTTCGCGGCTGGTGGCTGCTGCCACTGTTTATTGGCAGCCACATCGACACGCTGCCTGCCCAGAACCGGAGAAGCCTGGGTGTTTTCGCGGCGCGTACTTGTTGAGCTGGCAGCGACTGGCGTCCCTGGGCGATTGCGGCTGAGCAATTCGTTCAACTCAAGTACGAGCACTACCTGGCCGTTACCAAGCACAGTGCCACCCGCAACGCCATGAACGTGACGCAGGTGCGGCCCGAGGTTTTTCATCACGATATCGGACTTGCCTTTAATTTCATCCACAATCAAGGCTACCCGCTGCCCATTCGCGTTGATGAACAGGAGCTGCGCCCTATCGTCAAGCAGGCTGCTGGCTGGCAGCGCAAGATATTGAGCCAGGCTCTGCAAGGGATACAGCTCATTCTGGACAAACACCGCCGGTTGCCCTTGCGACGTGGTGCGTTTAAAGTTATCCATGCGGCCAATCGCTTCCACCATCACGGTTGGAATCGCAAACTGCTGATGACCTACCCGCACCATCATCGCGCTCTGAATAGCCAGGCTTGTAGGGAAGGTCATTGTGAAGGATGTCCCCTGTCCGGGCATTGAATCAACCACCAGGCCCCCCCTCAGGCGCGCTACGCTATCGCGGACGACATCCAGACCCACGCCACGCCCGCTTTCTTCACTCAGCACTTCAGCCGTCGAGAAACCTGGGCGGAAAATCAGCTCGATCAAATCGCCTTCACTCAGCATCTGGTCTGGCCGAATAAAGCCGCGTGAGATGGCGGTCTGACGCACAGCCACCGGGTCGATACCGACGCCGTCATCCCGAACGGTAATCACCACCTGATTGCCTTCGTACGAAGCGGAAAGCTTGATCTGTCCGACTGGCGACTTCCCTTTCTGGACGCGCACTTCGGGCGTTTCAATCGCGTGGTTCACGGCATTACGCATCAAGTGCAGCAATGGACCCGCGATCTCTTCAAAAACGGTGCGATCAACTTCAGTATCTTCGCCTTCAAGCAAGAACTCAAACTCTTTATGTTGTTTAAGCGCCACGGCACGGGCCGCACGATAGAGGCGGGGGACCATCGTGGAGAGCGGCACCAGGCGCGCCTTCATCAGACGATCCTGGAAAGCTGTGGAAAGGCGGCTTTCGCGTGAGAAAGCGCTTTCACACTCACGAATGACGGTATCCATCTCCGTGCTCAATGTGGACATGTCCAGGATACTCTCGCTCAGGCCACGAGCAATCTGGTGGAACTCTGTATAGCGGTCAAGCTCTAACTCGTCGAATTCTTCCAGGTGCGACGGGCCAACACCAATCTGCCCATTGCCGCCTTTCTTGTTATTGCTACCATAGATGATCAGGCTCTGGTCTCCCTGACCCGGCATCACCTGCACAGAGCGCCCACTGGGCAGTGTTGCAGCCTCAAAGCGGCTCTCCAGCTTCTGCCCCACATCGCGTAAGCGATTGCTACTGACGCTTACATCTGCAACCAGGCGCGCGAGTCGCTGCATACGTTCATCAAGGACGCTACGACTGACCAGCAGTTCACCAAAGAGATTCACCAGTTCATCCAGCTTCTGGAGGCGCACGCGCACACTCAAGTCTCCACGAGCCGCCCGTTGGGCATTCGTCTCGGGCGCATGACCATCGGCAACAACGCCGGAGACAAAGGGAGTATCGACATCCACATCAAGGTATTCGTCAGGCGTTGCTTGCGTCGTATTCTGCTCTCCAAGCAACTCGACATAGCGAACGCGCATCGCCTGAACCCTGTCCTCATCAGAAATCGCCCCAGACTCTCTACTGGCAATTAGCGTATCAAGCGCCTCCGCAGTATCAAGGATCAGGCTCAGCACGGCAGGCGTAATTGCCGTCGTCCCTTCCATAATACTATCCAGCAGATCTTCAGAGATATGACAGAGGTCCGCAATGGCGCGGAACCCCATCATACTGGCGGCTCCCTTTAAGGTGTGAGTCGCGCGGCGAATCCCCTGGATAAGATCGAGATTCGAGGGGTCCTTCTCAAGGGCAGCAACATGCATACCGATGGTCTGAAGATGTTCTTCCGCCTCCAGACGGAAGATCTCGGCAGCCTCCTCGCCAAAATCACCGGCATAGGCCGAAGTCTGCGCGGGCTTTGGCTGAGCAAACGGCGGAGTTGATGGCACAGTCGGCGTCGGCGGAGGAGGAACAGCCAGCCCGGTTGTAAGGCGATTCGCCACCTCACGGATGCGGTTCATAAAACCAGAAGCAGGGGGAGTGGGAGCAGTTGCCTCTTTCACAGAGGCAGACATCTGGGATGCCAGAATGG
Organism: Ktedonobacteraceae bacterium; assembly: GCA_035650355.1. GTDB lineage: Bacteria > Chloroflexota > Ktedonobacteria > Ktedonobacterales > Ktedonobacteraceae > DASRHT01. Next base: position 22,617 of record DASRHT010000101.1, on the reverse strand, counting down.
CATCTCCCCCGGCCTGTGCAATCTGGCTCAAAAACTCCTGACGCACCTGAATTTCTATCTCATTGCGCAGTCGCGCTTCCATTTCCTGGAACGCCTCGTTGCCCTCCAGGCCTGCAACGCTCTCCTGTAGACGCCGCCTCTCCTCGAACTCCTGGCGCACTTCATTGCGTATCTGCTGCTCTAATTCAGCGCGCATAGCCAGAGAGGGTGGACGCGACTCGTACTCGTGGCGCAGCTCTTCACGTAAATCGGCCTCTATCTCGGCGCGCAAAGCCGCCAGATCGCCGCGGCGCTCAAAAGTGATGCGATCACGCACCTCGCCGTTTTGCTGCATCTCCCAGGGACCCCACCCGGGTTCCTGTGAAAGCACGCGAGAAGCCTGCGTCTGCATCTGCTGGAATACCTCGCTAAACGAGGCTATCGAGCTGTTAAACTGGTAGAGGATTCCGGCCATCTGTTCATCAGTCATCTCAACGCCGCTGGTAATCTGGTTGAGAAGATCAAGAGCCTTTTTCAGCTTATTATTCGCCACCCACATGACTGAGAGAGGCAAATAGCGCCTTACTTGCTCCGGGCTATTGCGCAAGTTCAAGCCCATAGCCTGGCCCGCCCAATCTTCCATGCGATCAAGGGCATCCTTCGAGCCATCGAGAAAGCTCTTGAACTCGCTGCGCTGCATCTCAATAATCGACATCGCAGCACGCAGTTGGACCACAACGTTCCTTAACGAGGCGGCGTGAGATTCCAGCGACTGCATCCCGCGCTCAAAGACGTTCTGTACCGCTGGCGAGCCTTCATTTGAGCTGGGAACAGGGGCATAATTATTCTCGGCAAACGCTGTGTAGTCGTAATGATCAACCGTGTCCGGCACACTATAATCAACGGTCGAAGCGAAATCAACCGTCGGAGGGGTAGCAGCTAAGGGAGCAGAAGGCGTCTGGCGTGTTGCAGCAAAAAGCTCATCCCAGGCGCTCTGGGCAGACGGCAGTTGCCCCGCCTGCGCCTGTGCCGGTTGGCTCGGCTCACTAGCAGGTGCAGGAGGCGAGACCTCTGGCTGTGCCATTCTTTTCGCTGTAGCGTCATCGAAATACGCTGAAGAAACAGGCTCCTCCGGCCAGGCAATATCTTCTCCTGGCATTACAGATGGCGTACGGAAGGAAGCCAGTACCTCATCAAACGAAGGCATAGCGGAGGACATGGGAGAGGGAAGCTCCGCATATGGTAACTGCGGCTGCGGCAGAGAACCGGACGGATTGCCCACTGGCATTTGATCATTGCTAAACGAGCCGAAGGGATTGCTCACTGGCACTTGATCATTGCCAAACGAGCCGAAGGGATTGGCCTCCGGCATTTGATCGTTCTTAGCATGAAGAGAGCCGACCATATTCTCGTTCGACCCTGGTTGTAAAGACCCCTCCAGCATGGTGCGATAACGAGCATAATCGGCATCATCCTCCGCCACCACTGCCTCCTCATCTATGCCACTACGAATACCCTCCAGGAGTTGATGCAAACGACCGAGTGATCGCCGTAATAGGCTGATAGCAGGCTCATCGAGCGTCGTCAAGCCATCTAATGCATCGCCCAAGATGTCTTCCATGCCATGAGCAACATGGGCAAGGCCAGGATAGTCCATCATGGATGCAGAACCGCCAATAGTGTGAGTGCGGCGGTAAGTTTCTTCGAGGGCATCCATGTCGCCAGGTGACTGTGCCAGATACTCAAGGTTCGTCTCGATTTCTGGCAAATAACTATTCACCTCTTCGATAAACGATTCGAGAACGGCCTGTTTATCAAATGTATTCGACATGTTGCGCGTACTCACTTAACTACTTCAAGTGCCATCAGCTTCACCACAAACCTCTTCTTTTTTCAGACAATATGACACTCGATGTGCTACTAAACCAAATTACCCATTATCACGGAAGGGTATCTGATCATTACCAAAAGGAGATTGATTCTGGTCCAGCGAGCCTGACCAGCGCTGGTTAGGATTGAACTGCCCCTGCGATGGCAGCGACAACAGACCCGAATTAGGCCCGGAAAGCGGCTGGCTCTGTGGGCTATAGCCTGGACCGGGAACGCCTCCAAACTGCTGTCCACCGCCATATTGTTGTCCGCCGCCATACCAGCCACCACCGCCAAAGCCCGGCTGACCTTCGAAGCCGCCCATATTACCCATGTTGCCAAAATCCTGGCCGCCGAATTGCGCGCCATTATAATTTTGCGGGACGCCCATGCCCATTCCTGCGGGCATGCCTCCAAAGGGCTGCTGCGCACCAAAATCATTCTGGTTATTAAAATTATACTGCCCAGCGGAACCGTTGCGCGCTGGCAGAGAAGTTACTAACGAACCTGTATTCCCTGGCTCGGGTAGAGGAGGGAAATTGCCAGCAAAACCCTGATCCCATTCACTCGCGGGCTGAGCCGAGAACATTGGAGCAGGCTGGCCCGAGAACACTTGAGCGGGCTGCCCTGGGAACATCGGGTTGCCGTTCGGTCCGGGCAAATCGCCTGCCGATGGCATATTAGAGAACGAGCCAAGCATCTCATTGGTGCGCTCAGGCAGGCGGAATGTTGAGACGGAAGCACGAAGTTGCTCTGCGAGTTCCGCAAGATAACTCACGCTTACGGCTGCTTCCTGCGTACCGGCGTCCGTCTGGCGCGTAATCTCGGAGATGCGGCTCATCGCGACCGCCACCGCTTCAGAGACCGAGGTCTGCTCGTGGGCCGCGCGCGCAATACTTTCGATCATTTGCGCCTGCCGCTCCACGGCGCTATAAATAGAGTTCAGCGAACGACCAGCTTCGTCAGCCAGTTGGGACCCCTTTACCACTTCCTGCGTGCTATCTTCCATAGCGACGACCGCTTCATAGGTATCGCCCTGAATACTTTTTACCAGGGTAGCGATACGTTTCGTGGACTCGGTGGAACGTTCTGCCAGCAGACGGATCTCATCGGCAACGACAGCAAATCCGCGTCCATGCTCACCGGCCATTGCGGACTGAATAGCGGCATTCAATGCCAGCAGGTTCGTCTGATCGGCGATATCCTCAATGATACGCACGATTTCACCAATCTCGTTGGAGCGTTCGCCCAGGCGTTTAATTTTCTTCGAGGTCTCCTGGACGTTCTCACGGATGAGCATCATACCGTCAATACTTTGACGCACAGCCTGCTGACCACTGGCGGCGTTGCGTAACGCCTCCTGGGCCACTTCGGCGCTTAACTGAGCGTTGCGGGCCACGTTTTGAATAAAGACGGCCAGCGCTTCTACCGCTTCCGTCGTCTGGGCAATCTGGCCCACCTGAGTCTCAGAAGCCTGGGCCAGCTCGGCTGAGCGATCAAGGATGCGGCGGGTCGCGTTCGTGACCTGCACAGCCGTCGATTGCACGCGACCGACGACCTTCGCCAACTCTTCAATCATATAGTTAAAAGAGTCCGCCAGCACGCCGAGCGTATCGGGGGTCACTTCAGCCTGAACGCGCAGATCGCCATCGCCGACTGCGCTTACCTCTTGCAGGAGTTTCTCGATCTGGGCCTGTAGGGCGGCAGCATCGCTGCCTCCGCTCCCCAGCGAAACCCCGCCGACGGGACTGCTCCCCTGGTTATCAAGCAGCATATTAAGGGAGGTCGCGAGCATAGCGAAACCATCATCGCCATTGACCGGGGCGCGCATCGTGCGGTCGCCGCCAGCATAGTCGCGACATACATCTACAAGCTCCAATATTCGATCTTTAATCTTGCGTTGTACCAGATAATTAACGATAAGCACACCCAGGATCACAATAATTGCACAACCAAGCACACCAAGTATCAGGGTATTGCGATCAAGTTGAGACGAAGCAAAACCTAACAGAGCAATAGTGAGAACAGAAATAACAATTGAAACAATTGTCCCTGTCTGCATCAAAGCATTGACTGTCCATCCGCTTCTATTTTGATCAGGATTCATCCGCCAGACCTCCTGTTGATAAAGAATCGATCTATGTCAAATCGGATGGCCTCCTGGCCACCACAGCATTATCCAAGGGCTTCATAGCGCTGCATTTTTTCGGAGAAAAGTAGACGAGCTACATCGAGTAAAACAATTGCACGATTCGCCAGCAACGCACTCCCAGTAGCATAGGGGATAGCCCAGGGTGGAATATTAGCCTGGCGCATATTTCCATTGATGACGGCATTGGCAGGAACGGGAAGCATCTCGCTCACATTGTCCACCACAAAACAAATCACCATTTCATTGTATTGCAACGACAACAGGCGGGTTCGCGGCGTAGGGGGAATAGGTTCTAGATCCAGAAACATGCGCAGATCGACCACCGAGGCAATAGATCCGCGTAAGTTCATAATTCCCTTCACCCACGCCACCACATTTGGCACGGGAGTAAGATCTACCAGACGCTCTACCCCCTGAACCTGTTCGGCTTTCACGGCAAGCTCTCGGTCACCCAATGAAAATACCAGGTACTGCTCACCGACAGGCTGAGGGAGGGATTCTCCTGAAGGGACCCCTATCCCTAGTTGTCCTTGAGCCAATTGCATTTGTAGTTGGGCTACAGATGGCGATTGCGACATCAACTGCTGAATCGCAGCAAAGGCATCACGTTGTAATGTTTTCAGATCTTCGCCGGACACAAAACTACTCCCGAAAGACATCCTTTGGGTGCCTCTCTACCACTTCCATTCAGGATTAACCCGAATCCCCACTAATTGCACACTATACAAGGCGTCGTATACTAGCCACCAACTCGTCGCCATTAAAGGGCTTGGTAATATACATGTCAGCCCCTTGCCTGAGTCCCCACGCTTTATCCAGCGGGGTATTTTTGCTGGTCAACAAAATGATTGGGATGTGTCGGCTTGCCTCCATGCTTTTGAACTTGCGACACAACTGGAAACCATTTTGCTTTGGTAAAACCACGTCCAGGACGATGCATTGTGGACGTTCCCGAAAGACCTTTTCGAGGGCTTCATCGCCGTCAACCGCGGTCACAACCTCGAAGCCGCTATTGCGCAGCGGGGTCGCGATCATCGTTAACTCTGTCCAGCTATCATCCACAACAAGTATTTTCTGTCCAGGCATCCAATTATAACCTTTCCTAACAAGCCTCACTAGTGGAATGGGAAATTCAGGCTATTTCCCTAGCATACTCCCTGTGACTTGCAGGAAACAGGCGTTGCGTTCACAGGGCCTAGCCGCGATAGCGGAGACGAGGCCGCGCTGTCTCTTGCCGGACAGGGACACGTTCTTGCCAGTTGACGAGGTGCTTTTTTACGGTCTGTACAAGCTCTACTGAATCAAATGGTTTTGTCAAATATTCGGTTGAGCCTGCCATACGCCCTCGCATCTTGTCAAAAATACCATCCTTCCCACTCAGCATAATAATGGGTATCTGCCGAAACTGCAAGTGTTTGCGTATGATCTGGCAAATTTGGTACCCATCCATCCGCGGGAGCTGAATATCCAGGAGGATGACCGCGGGCATCGCATCGGCCACAGAGGTAAGCGCACTGAGGCCATCGCCGACTGTAATGACCTTAATATGTTCCCGTTGCAAAGTCATCTGAACGATTTTCCGCACGGTAGGACTGTCATCCACCACCAGTACTGTCGGTTCAGCAGCCATCTATATTGACCTCCTTTGTGTCTCAGGGGACCAGCCATCGCCATCCAGGGCTCCGGTCCAGTTCGATACAATGCCCAGCGCGGGCGGTGATACATGCTCATTGCCTCGTGCCATTTGCGCGTGACGATGAGCGCGATATATCTGATATTGCTGGATTTCGTGATCAATCTCTGAAAGGAAGATACGCCAGGCCACATTTAACTGCCGACCCGTATGAGAGTTCCCCACTTCATCTTTTAAAAGGTCCGCAAAGATGGCCCGCAGGAAGGCCGCCAACCCCTGCACAGCCTCCCAGTAGAATTCTTCCAGTTGCTCGCCCTTCACTAGCTTGTTGAGGGTCAGAATATCATTACAGTCAAGCTGCCCATAAGAGAAGGTCGTGGTATCAAGGATGGAATATTGCTGCTTGGCGAGGGTATGCAGGTACTGCGCGAAACGGCGCTCGAGGTAGCGGACAACCTCCATTGGTGGGACCTGGCCTCGTCCCCGCAAGCTCTTGGCGTACCTTCCATGATGAATGAGCAAGCCGTTGATACATTCGGAAAGTGTGGTAATGAGGCTAAGCAGGTGTTGTTCGGGGGTAGTGACCTGGCGCTGTTGCGCCAGCGTATACTGACATTTAATGATGACATTCGAGAGGTCCTGCTGTAACTCCGTCTCCATTGCCGTGTCCACAACCTCAATCAGGTGAAGTTCCAGCAGACGCGCCATAATGCGAGCCACGCGGGCCTCTGGCATCATTAGCACGAGCGCAACCGATTGCAGGTGGATTTCTCCGTTCGAGAGGCAGAGCACTTCAATGCTCTCCGGGCTGAGTCCGAGGCTGCGCACATCCTTGCTCACCTCAGGCAACCAGCGAGCCACGGTGGTCGGCGTGACTTGCATGGCCCCTTCGCCTACTACCTCCTCCCACTCATCAGCCTGACGCAGAGCTTCTAATAAGACCGAGTCCACGTCCAGAGGCTGCATTCGACTATCCATAGGAACGAGCTGACGATGAAAAGCAAAACGACCATTGACCCAGCGCATGGCATGGCTGATCGATTGAGTAACGGCAAATTCCAGGCGGCGCTGCATCTCAGCAGGCTCCATCCAGCCCCGCTCCACCAGCATGGCCAGGGCCAGTTGCACATCTCCCTGCGCCAGCTCACGCACAGACTGAGCGCGCGGCGGATCGAGCTTATTAATGAGACATAACATTCCCAGGAGATCTTGTTGGGGAACGCCATCCTCGTGCAGCCCCACAATTTGCCCCTTGCGCATACTGATGGAAAGCGTTTCGGGACCTGAAGACACAAATAACTTCCCGGTTTTGCCACTCAACGCAAGCATTTTTAGGATGGATTGGAGACCCAGCGTCTGTAAATCCCCATCCATGATACGGTCTTGCTGCTCCATTGTTCTCCCAGTTCCTTTATTAGATTAGCTTGCAAGCTACCACTTTTTATCGTCTCCGGTCCACTCCCGGCCCATGATATCGCGCTCACGATACAGCACATACCTGCTTGATAGCATGCAGCAGGTGATCGATATGGAACGGCTTATCGACGTACGCCACCATTTTTCCGTCTAAATACGAGCGCTTCACCGGAACCTCTAGCTGGGTCAATGCGCTCATTACCACAAAGGCGGGCATCGTTTGCAACGAACTGGCCGAAAGGCAGCGCATTACCTGATATCCATTCATCCACGGCATGATGAGATCCGTTACGATACAGTGTGGCCGCCAGTCCACGCAGCGCTCCAACGCTTCCAGCCCATCATAAGCTACTGTCACCTCATACCCCTGCTCACTGATCAGGCATTGACTGATGGCCTGGGCCACATCTCTGTCATCATCTACCACCAGCACACGTATATTACCATTACTCTCAACTTCCTCCAACTTCTCCTCCCTGTTGACACCGGCATAAGAGCCAATCACGCGCCGTAGCACATCCAGGTACCGTTGCAGCCGTCCCATCTCAAACGGCTTTTGCAGTAACGCGACCGCTCCGATCTCTTCCAATGTCGTGCGCGACACAGAGCGGCTGCTTAGCGCGATGATGAATCGGGCACGCAACCAGTGCTGCCCCCAACTTTGCAAAAAGTCGGCGGCTAATAGCCCATGCTGGACAGTTGGCGCGTCCTTCCCCATCGTTAAAGCACGAAATGACTCATCCAGATCATATAATACTACGTCACCTTCAACAACGTTTTTCTCATCATCATACAACGTCACTGCTGCGGGTAACATGATCACTTCGTGTCCCCAGTATTCAATGGTAGTGGCCAGCACGCGACTAAAGTTATCCTGCCGACCTACTATCAACACCCTGAGGGGTCGCCCTTGCTTCGCCATAACATTTCATCCCCTCGGCGCCCAGAACAGCACCATTACACTACACATCAACACCCTGTATTACCGGCTTTTTCTACCTCATCAACACCGATGAGTTTCTCCAGAAAAGGACGCAAAAGTACACATTCTTTTAAAGTATAAGACAAATCGAATTAGATACCTATTAAAAACGTCATTATTCCATTAAATTTCTATTAAATATTTGGGGCCTCACCATTGACGCGAAACACGTAACCAATACCAGGCTCCGTTAAAATGTAGCGCGGCTTCGATGGGTCCTCCTCAACTTTTCGTCTTAGCTGTCGTATATATACTCGCAAATAGTCTGTTTCTTCCCCATACTCAGGCCCCCAGACCGCTCGTAGCAGAGCGCGGTGCGTGAGCACCTTGCCGGCATGGAGCATAAGCTGCCGCAGCAGTTCAAATTCAGTTGGCGTCAGGCGCACATCCTGCACACCCGCTCGCACCTGGCGGCGCGCAACATTCATCGAGAGATAGCCATCCTCGCTTGAGAGGATTTCTGGCTCTCGCTCGCCCGCTGTCTCGGTGGTTTGGGCACGGCGTAGACAGGCGCGCACCCGGGCTTGCAGTTCATCATTGCTAAAAGGCTTCGTTAAATAATCGTCTGCCCCCAGGTCCAACGCTCGTACTTTCTGCTTCTCCTCGTTGACTGCTGATAGCACAATAATGGGCGTATGACCGGCCTCTCGTACCCTCGCACACACATCCAGACCGTTGAGTTCCCCGGGCATGCAGAGATCCAGCAAAATAAGATCGGGTTGATGCAGACGCACCTTCTCCAGTGCTTGTTGCCCATTTTCAGCAACCAGGACCTCATACCCACTCATGCTGAGGTTACGCCGCAGAATTCGTTGAATCGGTGGCTCATCATCAACGACGAGAATTCGCTTTCCTTTTGCTTTCATGCCGGTTCCCCCATGTCTTCTTGGACCAGGCGCAACGCACCCGCTTTCTCCCCGGATAGCCCTTGATTGCTGAAAACAGTTACTTGTGCCTGATTATGCGTTGCGGAGTAAGGATGAACGGGTAGTTCGAAAATAAAACAGGTATCATCCTCCCCTGCCCCTTCCACCCAGATCTGACCTTGATGAGCTTCGACGATGCCTTTGCAAATCGCCAATCCCAGGCCCTTACTATAGGATTGCATGCTGTGAAACGAGGTGAAGATCCGTTCACGCTCGTCTTCGGGGATGGTTTTGCCGCGATCCACCACGCTCACCCGCAATATACGAGGCTCGGAGACGGTAGCGTCAAGAGCAACCAGGAGTCTCGCCTCTTCCGGGCTACGATCAGCGGCATTCTCGATCAGGTTGTAAAAAACCCGTTCGATCTGCACATGGTCGATAAAAATTAAGGGCAGCGATGCCTGAACCTGGATGCGCACGCTACGAGAGCCGAGCATGCGTTTGAGTTTGGCGACAGCCCCGTATGCTACCTCAACGATATCACACCATTCTCTTTCCAGAATCAAGGCTCCCATTTCGATGCGCGAAAGTTCAACCAGGGCGCTCACCAGAACAGTGAGATGATCTGTCTCGATATCAATATCTTCAAGCATGGCCTTGCGGTCCTGTTCCGACCAGGCGATATCGGCTTGCAGCAGCCCGGTGACGGCTGCTTTGATCGTTGTCAGCGGGGTGCGCAGATCATGTGATACTGATGAAAGTAAGGCAGAGCGATTCTTCTCGTCACGCACCTGCTCCGTTACATCACGCACCTGCAAGGCGCTGGCCTCTAATTGTCCTTGCTGATTGTAGAGTGGATACCGCATCAAGTGGTAATGACGGTCGCCAGGGGCGCTCTCCGCTTGCAAGGAGCTGCCGTTTTTTGTGGCGGACGAGATCGCGAAATTACTGCGTACCGGCTCTACAGCAAGCACACAACGCAATTCCTGCCGGTAAATGCTTCCCTGGGCAAACTTTTGTAAATAGCTACGCACTTCTTCTGCATTGCGCACGCGCGGCAGGAACTTCTCGAAAACATTCTCTATTGTAAGCACGCGCTCCTGTTTGCGCATCAGCGCAGAAAAACCAGTATCGTAGGCGGTCAAATCATCCAGCTTTACCCCGCAAAGAATCTCTGCCGCTGGATTCATATAGGAGCAGACGCTATCGAGATTTACCATAAACCAGGCGTCTTTTACCCCATCGGTCGATTGCTTTAACTGCATGAGCAATTTGCTCAGCTCGCCCACCATACCGGCGCGCACTAACGCCGCCTCGGCTGTCTGCGCCAGTAGCGAGAGGGTATCGGCGTAGAGATCTCCCCGCGCTTTAGGCTGTATATTTTCCGACGCTTCTTGTTGATGGGCGATAGCAGGAATAAAGGTATACTTTCCGTTTTCTTCCTTCTCGCTTTTAGCTTGCAGCACAGCCTGCAACATTTGCTCGTTGGGAGTCGTTAAGAGGAAGTTACTGATAAGGTGCAGCACATTGGCAAAGCTGATGCCAAAGGCACGCTGCGCCTCCTCACGCACGCGCATAAATAACTTGTACTCATCCTGTAAGCGTTCAACCTTTCTGTCACTCCCATTGAGGAAAGAGGCGTCGCGCTGGTAGCCTTGTTCGAGCTGCTCAACCGCCTCTCGCAAACGATTATGCTGCTGAGCAATTTCAAGAAGAACGCCATTATGGATGGCGACGGTGGCCTGGCTGGCGAAGAGAGAAAGGATATCCGCCTTCAATGGCGTAAAACCGCCTGGCTCAGGCGAGCAGAGGAGCAGAGCGCCATAGACCGTTGTCTCGGTGACTAATGGATGGCTGAGAATGGAGTAAACGCCCAGTTCCCGGCTGAAGATACGACTCGCGGGGAAACGTTCGTCGTTAGCGATATCCTGCGAGACAAAAGATTGGCGGTGCAACAGGGTTCGCCCAACAATACACTGGTCGGTCATGCGCCAACCGCCATGACCCAGTATCCTGTTCAAGGCAGCCCTGTCGAGGCCAGATTGCGCTTCCAGATATAGCCTGCCATCCCGCCGGTCAAGCATGATAATGGCGGAAGCGACATTTAAGGCTTTTGTTACTCCAACCACAATTTGATTGAGAATGGTGGGGAGATCCATCTTGGAGGCCAAGGCGCTGGAAACATCCTTGAGCGCCTGGCGCTGGCGATTTTGTATCTCGGCGCTACCACCCAATTGCGCGCTTTCTATCGCAGCCGCCAATACATGCGCTACTGCATTAATGAGGCGTTGCAGGTTTTTATCGCTGTAGGTATGGATGGCGGTGCTGCCCAGCTCAAGCGTTCCTAATATGTGCTCCTCAACCACCAGGGGAACAATGACGGTTGAACGCAATTGGTGGTATCCGCTGAGCGCATCACCACTTAAAGCTGGGGCGCCATCGAGGCCATCAGGATAATCTTTTACCAGTAGAGCAGGCGTTTGCAACATTTGCTCTAGCTTGGAATCTGACAGGGGATGTTGATGATGAAAAACTGTCCACGCACCGGCTTCTCGGCGACAGGCTATGACGCGCACCGCCTGGCGATCATGACGCAGGAGCACAACGCCAAAAATATCGAACGGAATGGCCTGCTCTAATTCTGCGGCCAGACGCGCATAATCAGGCTTGGCCCCGCGTACGCTGGAGACGATACGCGCAACACGCTCAATAATTGTCGATTCTTCTAATGTAGACGAGTATGTTCTCGCTTCCATCGCTTCCTTGCCAATCCCCGCTGGCGTTACGATCCCAACAACATCATGCCTGACGATCTCTTATATATCTCCTATATTACAACGTCGGCACACGGCTGCACAATTGTTTCACATTCTGCAAACATTGAAAGCCGGAATGTTGCTGAGAATTATCCACGTTTCACAACATACAACCCCAATATCCTTTTAACACCGGAACAAAGTATACCATATCCCGGCCTGACTTCGTCAACAAGATAGCAATTTTGCTCACTCTCAACAAAAATATGTTGCAAGTGTACCATAACAAATGTTATCACTTCTTTCCTCACTCTCCACTTCTATCAGACACTATTCGCCGATAACAGGACCTGATATTCCGTAATATGGATCAGATGAAACAACAGGATGTCTTTTTTATACGCATAATATGCAAAACATGTTGTCATTGATGGTTGAATCGTCAAAACAAATGACGCTATTGCTTCTGCTCGCTTTTTTTAACTCAGGTTCTTATTAACAAAATCTTATGTATGTCTTCTGTAATTTCCTGCAAAAGAGTCTACATTTGCTCATTTTGTATATCCTGTTAGCTCAACATACCCTTCGCCTGCAATTGCTTCACGATTGCTTTGTCCTTGAATAGTAATAGCTCCTTCCCAATAGACGTTCCCAGTTGAATTGTACGTTATCAGTTCCTGATTTTTCAATTGGGGGGTGAGCAGTAATGTCATTTGCAAACGGGGATCGTTGAGTTCCAGACGCCAGCCGGAAGGATAGCTGACCCCAGTACCGGGGCTGGTCCACCTGTCCTGTACGACCACGCGGACCCTGCTTTGCGGGATGAGGATGTTCTGGCCACGAGCATCAATATACTCGCTATAAGTTGAGACAACTTTGCCTCCGGCGTCGCGGACGATGTACAACATTATTTCAGCGTTGTTATTTAATTGCAAGCTAAACCAGTCCCAGCCGCCATCGCCGAAGGGCAGGAAGTTTCCCCACTGATGATCCATCCACGCCTGTCCCGTTACCTGTAATGACTGATGATGATCCAAAATTGTTCCCGATACCGCCATCCGCGTACGCGAGTAATAGTAAGAGAATGCTCCTAGCCCAAAAGGGATAATACCATTCCCATTATGTAAACTTACAGGCTTGAGTCCTTTTAAGTCGAGCGCAATGGCGTAATCTTTCATCTGAGCGGCGATCTGGTCGTGGCCGTTGATGCCGCGCATGGTCCAATCTCCAACCTGGATATCGATCCCCTGCGCGGATGTGCCGTCAGGTGTGGGCGGGCTGGCCGTGATAAGACGACGTTGATCGTAATGGAACTGACCACGGGTAATATCGCTGACGGCAAAATGGGCGGCATAGATTGGGGGCAGATCGCTACGCAATGCTTGAAATATGACCAGTTCGAAGCCATAATGATGCTGCCCGCCATCGGGTGCCAGAGCGTCCAGGTGGCCTGTATAGTACCACCACTCGGTCAGATCATTATGCGCCCCCTCATCTTGAGGAAAACGAATTGGAGGCAACGGAGTGGTCTGGGGAGTCTGACTCACCTGTGGTAAGCGCGTTGAGGTCGAGACTAATCCGGGAAAACCACAGGAGGCGAGCAGACATATCAAGAGCAGAGAGATGCCTCCTACTGCAACAAAACGCTTGTTCATCGCTTCCCTCCCGCACGCATATCTTCCATCACTTCGTCACCTCTATGCTGCAAAGAGCTATCAGATACAGCCTCTTCTATATACTCTTTTAAAGCGGGCGGATGGCGCTGGACGCCAGCAAATGGCAGCCACCAGTTCCAATTTCCCAGCAGGCGCATCGTTGATGGCACCAGCAGACCACGCACCAGGGTCGCGTCAATGACGACCGCGAGGGCCATGCCCAGACCAAGCGCCTTGACCAGGATCATATCAGCGGTGGCAAAGCAGGCGCTGACGACAATGACGATGACAGCCGCGCTGGTAATGATGCGCCCGCTGCGCTGCAATCCGAGCGCCACCGCGCGTGTATTGTCGCCCGTCTGCCAGAATGCCTCCTGCACGCGCGAGAGCAGGAAGACCTCGTAATCCATTGAGAGGCCAAACAATGAGCAGAAGAGGAGAATAGGACTGGATGCCTCCACAAATCCCAGCGGCGTGAAGCCCAATATCTGATGCAAAAAACCATTCTGGAAGATGACGACCAGCGCCCCATAGCTTGCCAGGATCGAGAGCGTGTTCATGATAATGGCCTTCAACGGCAGCACCGCCGAGCGGAACAATAGCAGCAGGACAATATAGGTGGTAATCGCTACTATCAGTACAGCCAGGGGAAAATCGGTATAGAGCGAGTTCACGTAGTCGAGGTCGCCAGCAGAGCCGCCATCGACCAGGACGCTGATACCATTGCCCGGCGGCGTATTGCGGATGGTAAGCACGAGTTCTTGCGAATGAATGTCTGCCATGTTGTACTTACTAATGACTTGAATCAAGGTGGTATTGCCGTTAACCGAACTTTTCAGCAGTGCCTGCAAATAGGGATCGGTGATCAATTGCGGGTTGCTATACAGCAGTTGATATTGCTCCAGCGTAATGCGCGGGTCGGCGCTGACAAGGCTGTCTACACGGACCACGCGCGGATCAGCTTCGATGCGTTTAACATAATAATAGAGGTTGTGGATATTTTGCGGCGTCATCACGTCGCCCCTGGTCTGCACCGCCAGCAGAATGGGGGTGGTTTCGCGTTGATCGAAGCGCGTCGCCAGTAGATCGAAGGCGGCTCGCGACGGCACGTCCTGGGGCAAAATTGAGGCGTCGGGTGCGGAGAAACGTACGCCGAGGAAGGGCAGGCCAAAGCCGATCAATAAACAGAGCACGGGCACGAATACGCGCAAGGGGTGGCGCATCACAAACTCGGATAAACGGTACCAGAAGCCATGATGAAGCTCTGCCGGCGCTTGCTGCCCATGCGCCGCGTCAGCAGGTCGCTTCAGCAGACGAGGGAAGCGCACCGGCAACGCGTTGACCCTTGTGCCAAGAATAAAGAGCGCGGCGGGTAGGAGGGTGAGCGCCGCCAGGACCGCCAGCAGCACCACCAGCATACCACCCAGGCCAACCGAATGCAGCATATTAATATGGAAAAATGTCAGGCCAAAAAGGCCAATCGCTACTGTCAAGCCGGAGAACGCCACGGCTCTTCCAGCAATAGCGACGGTGAGAATGACCGCTTCCCGCACGTCACGCCCACGCCCTATCTCCTCCCGAAAACGACTTACCATAAACAGCGAGTAGTCCACGCCTAGCCCGAGGCCAAATAGCGTCGTGATGTTGAGCACGAAGATGGAGAGCGGCGTCACCTGCCCAAGTCCGAAAATCAGCGCGAGCGAGATCACCACCGCGCACCCTCCGACCAGCGCGGGTAGCACAGCAGCGATAACCGAGCGAAAGACGAACAGCAGCGCAATGATGGCGAAGGGGAAGGCCAGCAGTTCCGCCCGGCGCAGATCGCGCTCGCTCACCGATTGGATATCCTCATAAAAGACGGGGCCACCGCCGATTTTATACGTCAGGTCGGGCACGGCCTGGAGCCGCTGCTGCAACTGTGGCAGGAGTTTGGGAGCCGTATCTGGATCAGATTTCAATTGAATATTGACATAAGCGGCGTGTCGGTCCAGCGAAACCTGGCGCGGGTTATCGATAAAGGTCACTATATGAGAAACCTCTGACCACCTCTGGAGCTTTGAGAGCGATTGCTGCATCTGCTGCACAAATTGCGCATCATCCACACTGTAACGCTGGCTGGTAAAAATAACCTGCACGATGGTCAGATCGAGGTGAAGATTGCGTGTCAGCGTATCAATGGCGCGCTGTGACTCGGCATCAGGACTGATAAAACCGCCGGATTGTAGCACCTGGCTCGCCTGAGGAGCGAATGGCAACGCGACAGCCGCAGCAAGCATCCACAGACCCACAATCAACCAGTGAAAGCGGGTAGCGAACCTGCCCAGATGGTAAAACATCAGGAAGACCTTTCTGTTAAAAATGTTGTACCGGTTCTATGACAACCAATCGGGTTAAAAAAGGTAATCATCCCCCTCGACTCATCGCCCCAGGTGTAGTATGATGCAGGTACTAAAAGCGTTCTACCTACTCAAGATGCGCAAGAGCTTCTCTTTTATATACTATACAGCAGATATGCGTCCTTGCGGCAAGGAGTTTATGAATTATGGCAAAACAGACAACGGCGAAGAAGGAACAGGCGCAGGCCACCCATGTGCCGATCAAAGTAATCTCTGTTAATCGGCAGGCTTACCATGATTATATCGTGGAGCGTACCATAGAAGCTGGTATCTCCCTGGTCGGCACCGAAATTAAATCCATCCGCGAGGGCAAGGTGAACTTGCGCGGCTCGTATGCGATAGCCCGTAACGGCGAGATCTGGCTGGAGAACGCCCATATCGCCACGTACGAGCAAGGCAACCGCTATAACCACGAGCCGCTTAGAAAACGCAAATTGCTCCTGCACAAGCGCGAGATTAATCAACTGGTAACCAGAGTAGCGACCAAAGGCTTGACACTGGTCCCTCTCAAGCTGTACCTTAAAGGGGGAAGAGCAAAGATTGAACTTGGCCTCTGTCGCGGCAAAAAGCTCTATGACAAACGCGAAGCGATTGCCGAACGCGACGTGAGGCGCGATATGGAGCGCATTGTGCGCGGAAGGTAAAACAGAGAACGCATGGCAGATTTCGAACCTATGCAACCGCCAGACCTGGAAGAGGTGCGCCAGCGCGCCTACCAGTCTGGCATTTTTCAACTGCTCGGCACCCGCATCGACAAGGTCCAGGACGGCACAGGCGCGGTACACCTGCACGTCGATGCCCGCCTCTATCACGGCCAGCAGATCGTTCACGGCGGGGTGATTTTTACATTGGCGGATACAGCGATGTCGATGGCGCTACTGTCGGTCTTGCCGCCCAACACTCCATTCAGCACTATTGAGGCCAAAATCAACTACATCCGTCCGGTGCGCACGGGTGAGATTTCGGCGGAGGCCACGCTTGTCCATCATGGCCGCTCGACTGCCGTGCTGGAGTGTAGCGTCTACAACATCAACGAAGACGCGCGTAAAATCATCGCGCGCGTTCTGGGCACGTTCCATATCCAGCGCAATGCACCCGCTTAGAGATGAGAGACGCAGGATGAGCATTATCGGTCTGCATCACGCACAAATTACGATTCCCCAGGGAGCGGAAGAGCAGGGCCGCCTGTTTTATTGCCAGGTGCTGGGACTGCCGGAAATCGCAAAGCCGGATTCTTTGCAGGGGCGCGGCGGCTTCTGGCTACAGGTTGGGGATCGGCAGGTACATGTGGGAACAGAGGAAGGCGTCAATCGCCTGGCAACGAAGGCGCATCTGGCCTACCAGGTGACGGACGCCGAGATGTGGAGAAAGCGGCTACAAGCACATGGCATCGAGATTTTAGAAGGTGTGCCGATCCCGGGATACCAGCGTTTCGAGATACGCGATCCCTTCGGCAACCGCATGGAATTTATCCAGGCATTATAGCATGCTACAGCAGTAACGCTATGCATCATACGCTCCTTATGATTCTCCAGGCGTTCTATCAACACGCATGGCTCCATCTCTGCGTTGTTTGAACAGCGTGAGCACAGCGATAACGCCACCGGCGATAATCAACGCAATTGCGACCAGGAGCAAGATGAGCAGCAATACGCGCATTCCATCGCTGCCTGCTGCGGGCAATAGTAACAGAGTTAAAACAGACATAAGAAATCAACCCTCCCTGCATCAGCACTTTTTAGTAGAAGTGTTAGCTCTCTTTTTTGACAACCCTACCATTAGGACTTTATAATTTAAAAAAAGGTAACAAACAGCGGTCACTGGCTCGACAGCATCCTCGTATTTTAGATGCCCGGTGAGATCACCGGGCATCTAAGTTGCTTCCCTCGATAGATGAGAGGTCTGCTACACAGTCAGAGGACACGCCTGTTCTTCCGCCAGATCCTCTTCCTGCTGCGCTCCCTTGCCTGCCCGCAGTTCTTTCTCGTAGACCTCGTACTGGTATACTACGTACATCCCCGTACGCCTCTGGAGCTGCGTTGGTCCCACCGCAGTCTGCGAATCCACCACGACATCTACTTTGAGCCGCCCACGCTGAGAAAGCTCCTCGAACGATTGGGGAGGCATCTCATCCATCTCGATCACAATGCGCCAGAAGCGATTCGCCACCGCATACCCCTCACGCTCGAACAGGCTGCGACCGATCTGGTTGAGGCTGCTGAGCGTGCTGCGTAAGCTTACGCGTAGATCACTCCTGACATTTTGTACTAATTGCCGCGCTCGTTCTTCCACCATCCAGAGTAGTAGTGTGCCAATGCCTCGCCCCCGGAAATCTGGATGAACCCGTAACACCATGATAAACTGCCCATTCTCGTCCTGGCGCAGATCGGCGTAGCCGACGATCTGCTCTCTGTTGGTCATAATAACCCAGGCATCCGTCTTCAAATTGAAGCCGCTCACCTGCCAGCTATTGCGTATGTCCTCCTCCACAGCTTCCATAGACTCACCGGACGATTCAGCGATATCGGACTTGATCATCAGGTCAACCACCGCGCTCAGATCGTCCAGTACAGGCGCGCGCGCCGATAGGTTATGTAAACGCACAATCATGGGGGCATTCTCCATTTCTAAGGGACGCCGGGAGCGTTACCGGCGTCCCCGTATCTATCGTATGGAGAAGAGATCGGCAGGGAAAGGATCACCCCTTCCCGTCTATAAACTGCGTACTCAGTTCTTTCCCTGCCCGCAATTCCTTCTCGTAAGAGTTGTATTGTCGAATAACGTGCATGCCAGCACGTTCATATAAGCGGGTCGCACCGGTCAGGCTTTGCGCATCTACCCCCAGGTAGACGTTGCGAATATCCCGTTTGTAAAACTCACCAAAGGAGTGATACAAAAGCGCCAACCCGACTCCCTTGCGCCTCCAGGGACGCCGTACGCCCAGCACATGGACCCAGCCGCCTGACTCCTTCTCGTCCTGACACAGCGAGATGCCCGCGATCTCATCGCCATCCATCGCCAGGAACCACAATGTAGGATCAAAATCCTTACGCTTCACTGTCCAGTGCTCCCACTCATCAAATGGCGACCGCACATGACCCCAGTGGTCCTTAAAAGCCTCCTCATCCGCCTCATAGACCGCACGGGTCATCTCAGGAGTGAAGGTGCGCAACGTAATCCCCTCGGCCCACTGCGGTGTGGGTGGCGCTGCATCCATCTCAATCGCCATGCGCCAGAAATAGCGTACACGCGTAAAGCCATGCTCTTCCAGCAAGCGTATCTTTGCTTCGTCCTTACTGTTTGCGCCACAGTTAAGCGTCACGCGCGCTCCTGATGGTGCCAGCGGAATATGTTGGCGAGCGCGCTCTTCGCCCAGATGCAACAGATATGTCCCGATGCCGCGATTGCGATAATCAGGGTGGACCTCGCCACCGGTGTAGAGCCGGGCGTGTTCTCTATGCTCCACTCCTGCCAGACCGACGACTTTCCCTTCATCGGAGAAAACGAGCCAGGCATCCTTTGTCAGGTCAAAGCCGGGCATCTGCCAGCCGGTACGTATATCGTCTAGCGTCGTCTCTGCCGTCCCATCCAGAGCCACTTCGCAGCTTCTAATCACATCGGTTACTGCTTCCAGATCGGCCATTGTTGGATGGCGCATCGTCAAGCCTCGTGGGAGTTTCTCAGTAATCATTTTCTTTTCCTCAGAGTTATATACTTATTCTTTACAAGAGGCGAAAATGTGGAGATGTCGCCTCTTTCTTAGATGATGTTTGCGTCTCGCATCTTAACCGTTTCTCTTCAGCTTGCCGGTACGTTTCGCATACCGCTCAGCGATCCCGAAAATCCACAGCCCCAGAGGAATGCTGACGATGCCACTAATGATCAACGGCCAGGTACTCGCCCAGATTGTCGGTGACCAGATCGGCGCATTGTGCTGCAAAGCATCGCGCAGGCCATTTAACACGTAAGTTGCCGGTGAAATACGAGCAGCAGGTTGCATCCAGCCAGGTAACACGGTGATTGGATAGTAAACGCCCGATATCAGCAGAATAACCGCCTTGACGATATAGGACATCTGCGAGCCTCGCTCGGTGAAGAGCAGAGGAAGTACAGAGGCTCCAATCCCAAAGCCAATAAATGAGATGCTGCCCAGTAACAACACAAAAACCGCTGCCAGGTAGTTAGCCTGGCTCAAATCCAGTTGAAAGAACGCTGCGACCAGGATTAGCTGGGCAAAGGTAAACAGCAGGCCATGCAGGACTGCATACCAGCAGCTTCCAACCATATGGGTAAAGCGGGAAATAGGAGCCATAAAGGTATGCTCAATTGTCCCTTCCCAACGTTCCAGGGTCACAAGCTCAGTAATGCCATCGAAGGTCACGCTCAGATAGGACCACACTGAGGTACCAATGACGAGATACAGCGTGAGAGAGTTCACCTGAGCTTGACTCACTTTACCCAACACCGACGTATTTTTACTGATGAGCGTCACGCTTAGAGCGTTAATCGCGTTATAAACAAACCAGACAACCTCCCAGCCCCAATAGCGCTTGGTGAGATTCCAGTTGCGCTCAAAGAAGGCGTAGGTGGCGCGTCCTCGGTGCATCATGCTAGACATAGCTGTTATTCTCCTTATTCTTCTTCTTCGCGCTCTGCTTCAAGCGCCTCGAAGGCTTTTTCCCAGCTTCCATAACGCTTGATATCCTCTTCCGTGATGAGCTGAGAAGCCGTGTAATGCATAAACACTTCATTCATCGTCGCGGGCGTCTCGCGTCCCATCAACTCCGTGACCTGGCGCTTCAACTCTTCCGTCTGCCCCAGCGCCACAATGCGTCCCTGATCGATAATCGCCACGCGATCACACAGTTCCTCGGCCTCTTCCATATCATGGGTAGTGATCAGAATAGTGGCGTCGTGCTCCTCACGCAGTTCTTTGACGAAGTTCTGCACATCGAGCTTGGAGCGCGGGTCCAGGCCCGTTGTCGGCTCATCCAGCAGCAACACAACCGGGGCGGTGAGGAAGGCGCGCGCAATCGCCACCTTTTGCTGCATACCGCGCGACATATCTTCCAGCGGCGCTCCAAAGCGGCTGGGCTTGATCCCCAGACGCGCCAGGATGCTTTTGATTTTGGTGCGCGCTTCGCTTCCAGACATATTGTAGAGCCGCGCGGCATAGATCAGGTTCTCCATCGGCGAGAGCTTCTTGAAGAACGAGGCTTCCACGCTTACGCGATTAATCAGCTTCTGCACGACCCGCGCATCCTTCTCGACATCGTAGCCAAAGACGGTCACCTGGCCCGCGTCGGGGATGAGCAGCGTCGAGAGGATACGGATCAAGGTTGATTTCCCCGAGCCGTTGGCGCCCAGGATGCCGACGATCTCGCGCCGCTTAATAGTGATGCTCACATTATCCACGGCGCGTATCTCGCGCTTCTTCCCATCTTCTTGCTCTTTCTTGCGCCAGCGCAGCCAGGGACGAGATTTCTTAAAAACTTTTGTCACGCCATCGATCATCACTGCATCTTTTGTGGGGTCGATGACAATATTCTCTAGTAATGAAGCTTTTTCGATAGGATCATGAATAGCCAATGGTCTCTCCTTTGAAATCATCTGAACAACATCCTCTGCCAGGCATTTCAGCATAACGCACTATTCTGACGTGTATACCGGGCATCCGCACAGGTCGGCACCTGTACGTCAGGACAATACGAGCTGCCACTAACAGAGAGCCGGGTCACATAAATACGCATCCGCCAACACAGACCGCTGCACGACGAGCTTTCCTGGTATCAAGATCACATGGTTCCTCCTGAATGCAGGTTCAGTACATGTTCAACATCAGCAAGAGGTAAAAAAGAGCATTAAAAAACCGTGAGCCTGATTTCTCGGTGCCCACGGTGGAGGGTGTCATTTCTTCTCATCCTTTGATGAAGAGAGGTGGACTTCCTCTGGAGATGGGCACACTGATCCCGATTTCCGCGAAAACAGTAAGGGATGCACGAAGCTGGACCCCGCATCCGCCACCGGCGCGCTTAGGATCAGAAGGCATAGTATGGCCGCGAGCGATAAGATCGCGCAGACGTGTGCTTAGGAACAACTGAGCGTAGCCATTCACCATGCTAGCCATCTCCTTCCGTGAGAATTTTATCTGGTCGATAATTATATGCGCTTCAACCAGTACGGCAATTTGAAGGGATTGCATGCGCAACCCCATTGCTTCAAGTATACGGATTCACTGGCGATCTGTCAAGAGCAATATGCGCTTTGTTACCGTCCCGACGAGATCGCTGCAATTACTTGCTCTTAGTTCTGGCAATTTTATTAAGCTTCCCCTGCTGAACTGACTGTGCCACTTCGATATGGCGTTGCACGGCCTGTTCGGGCGTCTCAGAGCTTGTTTCGAAGACAGCGAGACGCACAAGGGTCAGATAGCCATTCTGCTGGGGGTACACGACGGTCACGTACCCATGCCCCAGATGGGTATCATCAAAGCTCGCCACGACATAGCGTTTGCCATCAGGGGCGATGACGACATGACGAGCCAGGTCCAACGTTTGCAAGCGCACGGGCAGGGCATTGGGAACTTCGACCGCCCGCTGCTGAGGGATGGTCACAAGTGATGACTCGGTCTCTACTTTTTCGTTATCAGCCATAGGGTTTATCTCTCCATCAACCATAAGATAAATAAAGCTACAGTCTGCGCCTGCGAGGCCACAGACTGTATCCTACAGTGTAAGGGAGTCTTGCCAATTGGTCAAGCCGTTGAGTTTTTGGCCCAGGGCTGTTGCAACGTCTTTTTTGCCGCCTTCGGCGGCGGGGAGAAGAGGAAAAAGTGGGGACACCCCACCCCCCGCAAGGAGGCTGCCGCCCCCTTGACCCCCGCTTGGCAGACGGTATTCCCGACTTTGCAACA
>DASRHT010000100.1:0-54689 GCA_035650355.1 Ktedonobacteraceae bacterium | reverse complement strand
GCAAGCAGTTGTTTGAGCTTTTTTCGGCTCCGATAGGACCTGTTTTTCGCATTATTCTCTGTTACATTAAGCAACCTGGCAATCGCTTGATAGCTCTGTGCTTCCCTGTAATGTAGATGTATTATGAGCTGTTCCGTGGCTGATAGCGTTTTAAGAGCGCGTTGGAGTTCCTCCAGAGCTTCCGACCTGATGACCACCTCTTCCGGGCAACTCGAGTACTCAGCTTCAAGCTCCAGGTGTGTCTCAAAGTTATCAACATTGCGTTCTTTTGCTAATTCTCGCTGCGTCTCTTGCCAGATCTTTTGAGCAATGCCGTAAAGCATGACCAGAAAAGGCTTACCTTGCAGATGGTAGTCCGGCAATTTTTTCCAGGCTCGTTCATAGGTATCCTGGGTCTTCACTTCTGCGATCTCCTCAACCCGCTGGGGACTTAATCTCAAGGCTAGCCTGTTTCTGAGCCTGCTCCTAAAATAATTTAGGATGCGCGGATAAGTTGCTTGAACTAGTCTATTGCTTGCCTCTATATCGCCTTGCCGGGCATACAGGACTAAATCTGCTTCCTCGTCAATTTCTCCTGCCCGCTGGAGCAGTGCTTCATCTTCAGCATCTACTCGGGAAATGATGTCGTTCGGACAGGCTGATGACGAGCGAGGACGTGAAGATGGCACCATCCTTAGAAAAGATGGTGAACGAACTTTAAGCTTGTTGTTTTCCAATGTAGCTCTCCGGGATATTTGATAGTGTGGCGTTACCAACCGCCTCTTCCCTCTAATGATTACCGAGATGAAACTTTCTACAGTTTAAAAACAGGGCCGTTTTTTCTACGCCCTTGCTTCCTGTCTTGCGGAAATTTGGGGATTTACATACGAGTACGTTGCATTGAGGGGGTCAGTCGATCCATGTTTTAATGTGACGAGAAAGTGATTACGAGCAAGCCTGAAGTCAGATGTTCTGCTGGATAGGTCCCATAGTGATCAACCTATACGCTGGTTCTTTAGTCTTTCGTCATAGAGAAACTTGCTCATTGAGCCAGGAAAGTATATTCTATCCTTACTAATATATATGTTTCATTATAGATAAAAGTCACATTTTTGTCAAAAAAAGCGATTTTTCGTAAGAATTTCTATACATTTCTCATAACTTACCGATATTGCCTGCGATGTTGCAGATAAACACATGCTCTTTGACTATTAACTATGGGAAATGAGGAAACATTTATGTATGTCATTACCCATGTTAATGAGTCAAAGAGCATTATTGTCTCGGGTAGGCAATAAATCGCGCAGGACGCGATAAATCGGGTCCCTACAGTTGTGGCAGGAAGTTTTGCGAGCCGAAGTTGCCGCCCAGGATATCTTTTGAGGACGCCCCCATCCAACGATCCAGGACGGTGGCATAGACTGAGCGGAAATCGGTGGTGTACTTCAAATTGCCAGTCTGATCGAGATTGCCCAGGCCCGGAGGCTCGCCAAAGATGCCCTTATTGACGGGATTGCCCAGCACAAACATGGGGGCTGCGGTGCCATGATCGGTGCCCTGGCTGCCGTTTTCCTCCACACGTCGCCCGAACTCGGACCAGGTCATCACGACAACGTTGTCAGCCTTTTTATGCATCACAAGGTCGGTATAGAAGGCTGAAAGGCCATCCGCCAGGGTCTTCATCAGAGTAGCATGCGTGGCCTGCTGATTGGCATGAGTGTCAAATCCGCCCAGCGTTACGTAGCCCACGCGCAACCCCAATCCCTGTACGATTGCTTCCGCCAGCACTTTCAGGCCAGCCGCGAAGGGACCGGTGGGATAGGTGACGGCTGGATGATAGGCGGCATCGGCTTCGCGCAACTGGCGTCCGCCTTCCTGAGCGTTGAGCGCGGTGGTATCCAGCAGAGCGGCATAGGGCGATGAACGGGGGTAGGTGTTATAGAGTTTCATCAACGCCTGCAAGCGGGCATTGCCGCCATCGCGATCCAGCGGATCGGGTGCAAGACGATAGCTCTGCGTGCTGCTGAGCGTTGGCACTTGCGCACTGATTGATGAAAGGGCCTGCGCCGTCTGCACGCCAACATTCAGCGATTTAAAGGGATGCCCATCGTTATCAACCCAGCCCGCGACCAGCTTCCCTAACCAGCCCTCGCTCCCATTGCCGCTGAGGTCCAGCGTCTGCCAGATGTCCATCGCCTGGAAGTGCGAGAGGCTGGGATTGGGATAGCCAACGCCTTCGATGACAGCCAGATGGCCCTCATCCCAGATTTTTTTGAGCGAGGCCAGACCTGGATGCAGGCCCAGGCGCCCGTCGAGCTGCAATACTGTATTCTCTGGTATTGCCAGCGTGGGACGCATCTTCTTATATAGTGAATCGGTATAGGGAATGACCGTATTGAGACCATCGTTGCCGCCAGCCATCTGCACAACGATCAACGTGTTCTCGCTGGCAGTCTGCGAAGTACGAGCTCCGTCAAGCGCCATAGCCTTCGCCGAAGCGACACTGCGACTAAAAATGGTGGGCATCATCATACCCGCCGACACCACCAGCATCCCATCCTTGATCATTGCTCTACGCGAAAGTTTCATTGCTGCACCTCTATTCGTAAGAACCAGGGTTGTTACCTGGCTACTGCATTTCTCCTTGACGTTTTGCAGTGTGACCTCTATACTCCCCTCAAGAAAAGCGGCAGGAGTTTATGATCCGCTCAACTCACTTGAGGGATTGAAACTTAATTCAATTGATACTCCGGCGACGCCAGTATCAAGTAAAGCGTGCCACGCACACGATTGAGCGGATAGCTCTTGCCGCTCGTCAATGTAATCTGCTGCGTGCTGGTATCTCTGGTGTTGAAGTAATCGATAAAAACGGCTCTTCTATCACTATCCAGCGTGCCGTCGAGCAGGAAGGACGCGAAGTAATCGACAAAACGCTCGGGGGTGTCGATATGATTCGCGTTCACTATACCCTGCAAGTCCACCGCCTTAAACTGGCCGGTGCGCGTGTTGCGACTCCCCACCAGCAGCAGATCGATGTAATTGAGCCGGGCCATCCACGTACCGCTGTTGAGCCAGAGCGCGCTCACTTTATCGCCCGGCCAGCCAGCGACGTTGGGCGGATCGAAGATCGTCTGCCCCATCGCGGTCGCCATAGCTTGCAAGCCGTTGCCATTACCCTGCACCCCTAATGAACGGTAGGCTCCGGCCACAAACTCCACCGGCGACTTCAAACGGCTGCGATACGCCTTCGCCGAGGAGAATTGCGGTGACAGCAGGAGGGTGCGCATGACCTCGCCCATGTTGTGCCCGCTCTTGACATAGGTATCAACCAGCGGCTTGAGATCATCGTTGCTCGGATTCTCGTAGACGAAGAAGGTGAAAAGCTTGCGACTGATAAACCAGGGCGTGGCCGGATGATTGGCAAGGATACGGACGACATCCTTATAATCAAAGTTGCCGGTTTGTCCCAGATAGGTTTTGGTCAGATTGTTATGATCCTGCGGCAGGTAGCGCGAGGTCGCGCTGTTGCCCACGATATGCCAACCGGTCAGGGCCGCAGCCCCTTCGAATACATCCTGCTGGGTATAGTGACCCAGACCCAGGGTGAATAGTTCCATTAATTCGCGCGCGTAGTTCTCGTTCGGCGCATTCTTTCGGCTCTTGGTCAGGTCAAGGTAAAAGAGCATGGCGGGATCGGCTGTGATGCCAAGCAGGATATTATCATAGGTATCAAAGGCGTGATCCCGCAAAAAATTGTTTTGCACGATCATGCGCATATAGCCGTTTGCGCCGCCAACCTTGCGAAAACTGCTGGTCAATACACCATGCCAGAAGAGCGTCATTTTTTCCAGCAGAGGGCGCTGTGTCCACGCCATGCGCAAAAGCCACCAGCGCTGCTGATCTGCGGGATTGCTGAGATTCAGGTTCAACGCCTTGAGGCGATTCTCCATCTCGTCATCGGCAACTTGCTGATAGTTCAGCAGCCGATCCACTGCGCCCGCAAAGCCGAGCGCCGTATAGCTGGCGAGTTCGTCTGGCGTTGCGCCAAAGCCCGCGCGCCGTAGCAAATGCCCCGCCAGTTGACTGCTGCTAATCGGGCCGTGCAGGATCGAGCCAAGCCCGCCGCGCTGGATTATCTGCTGCAAAGCTACGCCACCGCCAGCCGCCGCCACTCCAGCAGCCAGCCCGATGGCTAAATTGCGGCGCGATATACGCTTTCCTGGCTGCTTCCCCGCCACCCCGGCCTCACCATTCGCCGGCATAACCACCGGCTGCGGCCATGTCGGCTGCCCTGGCGCTGTCTCTTCCGCCGACCAGGGCTGTGTCGGCTGTTCGTTGATATCCATGCTCAAAACGCCTCCTGCTTCTTGCATAGTCTGAAGCGACCGGTCATCGTGCTTGCCGGTTCCGTTCAATTCCGCAACTAGTATGAGTAATATATGGTATATAGAGAGACCAAACCGACTCCATAAACGTCTTCAATCAAAGAGGGTCATAGATGGTCAGAGCAAACGTCTTAGCGCAAGGAACAGTCTTATTATTCAGCCAGCCAACGCCGCTAACGCGTTGTAGCTCCCCGATTCATCGTGGGAGGACAGGGGCAAGCCCGGCCCCTACGGCTGGTATAAGGTACTCAGCCTTGCTATTTAGCATTTTAACAGATAAAGATCAAGAAACTCTCAAGAAGAGTTACAGGTTCTTTCACCCTTACCTTGAATATATTGCTGGCCTATAATTATTTCATCATAGAGTATCGGGAGCAGGATTTGAAAACGAAAACCTTAGAACTGGACCCATTGGAAACACTAGCATCAGATAACAACCACGACGACAGCCACAATCACCAGAGGTCCGATAATAGCGAAACCACAAAGAAGTTTCACCGCTACCTCCCACTGACCATTCTTTTCGCTATGGAGTGCGCCTTTCTGCTGGCAAATGCGGCGCTACCCTTAGTTGGCCTCTGGTTCCATACGGCGCTTCTCTCACAGATGGGCAAATGGGTGCTCTTACCCTCTCGCATCATCTTTTATCATCGTCAGCTTAGCCCCACGGTGATGGGTATATACGTGGGGGCGCCTCATCCTTCTAACGGAGGGAGCTGGCTGGAGACCGGCACCTTAGCGGTAATATTTCTGCTCATACTGGTCATCTACCTGCTGGCCTTACGCTACCTTCCCCGGCTCATCTCGCGCCGCTATATTATCCTCTCTGCTCTACTGCTCGGTATTACTTTTGCAATGGTCGCTATTGTCACATCGCAGGATATCTATTCATACATCATCTATGCGCGCATGAGTATTTTTTATCATCTCAATCCCCTGACCAATTCGCCATTAGCCGTTTTTGATGATCCTGCCTATCTTCATATCTATTGGGTTGATCAGCCATCAGCCTATGGCCCCGTCTGGGCAGTGATTACCGCCGGTCTACAGTGGCTCATCAATCTTGTTGGCTTTGGGAGAAACAACCTTGTACCAATGGTACTGGGGTTGCGCCTGCTCGCTCTGGGGGCCCATCTCTATTCTACGCTGCTCGTATGGTCAATTTGCGGGCACCTGCAACGCCTGACCGGCAAGGTTTCAGCGCAGGTACGGACGCAGGCTACGCTGGCTTTTGCCTGGAACCCCCTGCTGCTCTTCGAAGCCTGCGTTAACGCCCATAACGATACTGTGCTGCTGGTTTTTGTGCTGCTGGCCGTCTGGTTCCTGGTACGTCAGCCGACATTCTCTCTACGCCCTGTGCTCGCGGCAACGATGATGCTGGCGCTGGCGACTTCTCTCAAAATTAATATTGTGCTGCTGCTCCCCGGCCTGCTGCTGCTCCTCTGGACGCACCCACAGCGCATTCGCTCCATCATAGCCGTGCTCGCGGTTTACGCAGGCTCTATTGTCCTGCTCTATGCTCCGTTCTGGGATCATGGCGCGGTGCTGGGAGTGCTCAGGGTCAACCCCGGGACCTATCGCAATATCAATACTGTGACCGAGTTTCTGACCCACCTCTACAACAGCATATTACAACTGCTGGGTTACCCTAAGCAGCCGGATATTGGCTCGCCTGCTGAGATCTTCCTCCATACTCTGAGCCTGGCTATGTTCGCGCTGGCCTATCTGCTGCTCTGTGGCCGGGCGCTGTTTACCAGAAACGTCCTGCGCACCCCCGTCGATCTCCTGCGCTGGATGGCACTGATCTGGTTCCTGTACTGCGCGCTCGGAGCACCGTGGATGTGGCCGTGGTACCTGGTTACGTTCTTTGGCCTGTTCGCCTTGATTGAGGCGGTTGACATAGACCTCTGGCAGCAAAAACCTGTTTTTGGCATTCTGCGCCTCCCGTTAGCGGTGCGCTTATTCTCTTTCAGCATGCTTTTCCTTTACTGCTTCTATGCCTGGGGGCCGAGCCTGATTATTCCTGGCCTGCCCGGCTTCCAATGGACGTCGGTAAAAGGACCGGTCGTATGGTTTATCCCTCTGCTGGCTATCCTTCCCCGCTTGATGCCACAGCTAGAGCAGAGAGTTCGATCTGTCATAACCTTTTTCCAGGGGAATAGCAACAACAGACCCGGCGCAGAGAATGCCGGAGGTGCTTCCAAAATTGGCACGACCAAAAGCGGGGCATTATAAGGCACTTCCCGCTTCTGCTCTTATTCTTGAGGTTGAGGTTGGACATGGAAAAACGGCATCATTATAGCGGCAAAACGCTGGGAAACTATCATCTTATGGATGAGCTTGCTGGCGGTGCATTCGGCAAACTTTTTCTAGCCAGCAGTTCATCTTCCCCGGAGCAGAATGCTGTCGTAAAGTTCCTGCATTCAACATCCATCTCTACCCAACAAGAGCAGGAGCAATTCCTCCAGGAGGCACATGCTCTGCAACAATTGCGCCATCCCCATATCCTGCCAATTTTGGATGTGGGCATTGACGAGAATATACCCTATATCGTTACCGAATATGCGCCGCATGGCTCGCTCTACACACGCCTGCATAGCTCATCTACCACCTCGTTAGCGCGAGCTGAGATCCTGACTATTATTGCGCAGGTTGGCCAGGCGCTTCTCTATGCCCACCGTCACAACATTATTCACGGCAATCTCAAGCCACAAAATATTCTATTTAATAGCGAAGGGCACGCGGTCCTGGCCGATTTTGCCTTTTCCACTTTGCCAATCACCCCCAGAGACTCGTCCTATACAGCACCAGAACAGCTCATTGGCGCTGGTAGCAAAGAGAGCGATCAATATGCGCTGGGCTGCATCATCTACGAGATGTTCGCTGGCAAAGCTCCTTTCTCGCTAAAAGCAACAGGCACCGCAGCAGAATCAAGGCCGCGCTCCACCCTGGCACAGCTTAAAGCGCGATTACCGCAGGATCTCTCTTTAATTATTCTTAAAGCAATTGCTCGCGAGCCAATGCAGCGTTATAGCGGTTTAGAGGACTTTCTTAATGCTTTGGGCATGCTTACCATTATTGATTCAAAAGCGAGCGACCCTGAGGATGGTCTCTACAGCGTCGAGCATGCTGCTTCTACACAGCTTGAAGGCTCTCCCATTACCCCCATTATAGCCTCTTCCTCCCCATCCTTTCACAAAAAAGCACAGGAAGCAAATGAGGTGGGAATACAAACGCCAGATCTGGAATTATCAGCACGCACAAAAACTAGCGGGACGTCTCATACATCGCAGGAACAGAGCCGTACGGGGCGGAATAAATTTCGTGCTATCAGCCAGCCGCGGTCAATTAAAGAGTGGCCTCTCATTGTTATAGCGGTGGCGATCATTATGCTGAGCATTCTGGGAACGCTCGCCTTTGGCGGGCTGTCTATCAGTGCATCCCAGGCCAATCCCGACCTGACTGGCACCTCCACAGCCCATATCCTGACGCCAA
The DNA here is from genome assembly GCA_035650355.1 of Ktedonobacteraceae bacterium. Classification (GTDB taxonomy): domain Bacteria; phylum Chloroflexota; class Ktedonobacteria; order Ktedonobacterales; family Ktedonobacteraceae; genus DASRHT01. Next base: position 46,830 of record DASRHT010000100.1, on the reverse strand, counting down.
CTCAGAGCACGTTGCCTACCCCCACCGTTGTGGTCACAAGCACGGCTGTGCAGCCGCCTATGGGCCAACGCGTCAAATCCAACCCGACACCAACTCCCACACCCACCTTCACCCCCACTCCCACGCCACCCATCGCTTTTGGCTCTTTGAGCCTGAACCCCAGCAGTTTCAGCCCGGCAAACTGCGCCTCCGCAAACGATCATTTTGAGTGTATAGCCACGCTCTCGCTCGGCAACGGGGCCAGAAATGCTATCGTCTGGTATGCTACCAGCAGGAATACAGATACGACCTTCAATCCCGGTGGAGGCTTTCTCTCCCCAGGCCAATCTGTCCAGATTACCATTGATATTCCGCGCAACTGTCCAGGCAATAGCGCACTTAGTTTTCATACGTCCAGAGGGACTTTTACCGTTCCCTGGAGTTGTTGATGGGAATGTTACGCCGAGTCGCTCTGACGGGCCAATTGCCGTACAACATCCAGCAAATCGCGGACGTGGAAAGGTTTGACAATCACCTGCTCCACTCCCAGGCTTGCTGCATCCGGTCCGCCGGTGCCCGCTGTAATCACGACTATCGCCGGGCGTGGCAAAGAGGCCTCCCATTGCTTCTGTACCCGCTGCAAGAACGTGTTGCCATCCATCCCAGGCATGGCGAGATCCAGCAGGATCACAGAGGGAGAGCGCCCCTCACGCATAGCATTATTTAACCAATCCAGCGCTTCCTGACCTTCAGCGGCTTCCGCAGGTTCATAGCCATCGAGTTCAAGAGCCCAGGACACCATATCCCGAATCGCAGGGTTATCGTCTACGACAAGCACAACTGGCTGACGCACTTCACATTGACGTTGCGGCTGATTCATGCTCCCCCCTATGTTCCCTCACCGTTTAATACAGTCCAGGACACAAAGACGTATATCGCGAGCAAAAAACTTACTCTGGTAGCTAATAGCGGAACCTGCGCGTTAAAATTCAAATGATGTCTGCAAAAAATCGCGCGTTGCTGCCAAAAATGCCTCTGGTTGCTCCAGATTTACTAGATGACCTGCCCTCGCAATGACGCTCAACCGGGCACCGGGAATGCCAGCGGCGTAACTTTGCGCGACGGCAGGCGGCGTTAAGGCGTCGTGTTCGCCCACCAGTACCAGGGTTGGACACGTAATCGATGCCAGCAGATCGGTTGCATCAGCGCGCAATGCCATACCTCGCGCCGCAGCCGCGATGCCGCGGGATGTGGCGGCATCGATCATACGCCTGATCCCTGCCTCCAGCTCTGGACGGTTTTGCCGTGTGGCATCGGCGATGAGCGCCGGCATTAAGGCGTCGGTTATCGCCCCCGAGCCGCGTGACTCCGCCAGCCGCGCTATCCTCTCGCGGTTGGCTTTCCCTTCGTCATTATCGGCTCCCGGACGCGTGTCGGCCAGAATGAGTCCCCGCACCCTGTGCGAATATTTCCTGAGGAAGGCAAAGGCGGCATAGCCTCCCATCGAGAGACCACAGATAATCGCCTGTTCCATGCCAAGCGCATCCATTAAACCCGCTACATCATCGGCGAACATTTCCATCGTCGAGACTTCATTTGAAATCTCGCTCTCCCCAAAACCGCGCCAGTCAAGCGCGACCAGGCGGTAGCGCTGGTCGCTGAGGAGCGCAACAATCTGATCCCGCCACATGCCGCGATTGAGCGGGAAGGCATGGAGAAAAATAATTGGCTGTCCCATGCCACGATCATCATAGGCAATATCAACGCCATTCACACGTACTTTCAAGCATCTTCCCCTTCTATGGCAGCTCCTGCCTGCTCATGCGCGTGATACGAGCTACGCACAAACGGCCCGGATTCTACATGCCTGAACCCCATCTTTTTCCCTTCGACTTTCAGCTCAGCAAACTCTTCTAGCGGAACGTACCGCTGGATCGGCAAATGCTGGAATGAGGGGCGTAGATACTGACCGATGGTTAAAATATCGACCCGGTGCTCCCGCAAATCACGCATCACCGCCAGTATCTCATCCCATGTCTCACCCAGCCCCAGCATAAAGCCCGATTTTGTAGACGCCGCCGGATTCATTTCTTTTGCCCACTGCAAGACCTGGAGCGAACGCTGGTAGATCGCTTGTGGGCGGACGCGTCGGTATAACCTGGGTACGGTCTCAACATTATGGTTATATACATCGGGCTTCGCGTCAATCACGACCTTCAAAGCATCATAGACGCCCTTGAAGTCTGGCGTCAATACCTCCACCCGGCACTCTGGATTTAACCGGCGAATCCAGCGAATAGTCGAGGCAAAGACTGCCGCGCCCCCATCTTTTAACTCATCGCGGTTGACGGAAGTTACGACGGCATGGCGCAACCCCATCGTGCGCACAGCTTCCGCAACCCGCTTAGGCTCCTCCCAATCTAGCCCCAATGGACGACCTGTCTCGACGGCACAGAAGCCACAACTACGCGTACACACTCGCCCAAGAATCATGAATGTCGCCGTCTTATGGCCCCAGCACTCGCCAATATTGGGACATCGCGCCTCCTCACAGACCGTATGCAACGATTGACCGCGCATCAATTGCTTGAGCTGGTCGTAATTTTCTCCCCGCGGGGCTCGCACTTTCAGCCATACCGGTCGGCGCTCTGGCATCGTGGTCGTCATAGAAATTCCCTTGTTCTAGTGTATCGTATGCATCCTGGCAGACGCTTAAACACGTCACCAGGACACCTGAATACGTTAAGCACTCCTCTGTAATAAACGTCCATCATGTATTTTGATGCTCTCCTGGTCTTCGTAGTGGCGATCAATCGGGTCCCTACGAAGTGCAGGAGCTTCTAATAAACGTCGATTTCGCGTCCATAGCTCTGCAACTTGGTACGCACGGCTTGCAGGAAGCCAGCCGCGCCAGCTCCGTCCAGCAGGCGGTGATCGAAGGAAAGACAGAGATACATCATCGAACGCACTGCGATTGCGTCGTCTTCTACCACCACAGGCCGCTTCACCACGGCATCCATGCTCAAAATGCCTGCATGAGGCTGGTTGATAATCGGTACCGATATAATTGTACCAAAGACGCCCGGATTATTCACGACAAACGTACTATTTTGCATATCCTGGACGGTCAATTTGTTAGCACGCGCCCGTTGCGCCAATGCATTTACCTGCTTAGCCAGGCCCGCAATGGTAAACTGGTCGGCATCATACAGGGTTGGCACGACCAGCCCGGCGTCGGTGGCAACGGCTATGCCCAGATTGATACGCTTTTTGATGATGATTTTGTTGTCTTCCGTCCACGAGGAGTTGATGATGGGGAACTTGCGGATGCCCTCACAGACGGCTTTCATTACAAAGGGCACAAAACTGATGCCATAGCCCTCACGCCGCTTGAACTCGTCCTTGTTCTTCTCCAGCCAGCGGGCGATAGTGGTCATGTCAACCTCAACGACGGTGGTGGCATGCGGCGAGGTGCGCTTACTCCTCACCATATGTTCGGCAATTGCCAGGCGCATACGGCTCGGCGTGACGATCTCTTCATCCGCGTCGGCAAATGTTACCTGGGTCGGCGGGGCCGGGACGGGCTGCTCTACTTGCGGCCTTGTCACCGGCTGCGCGGCGGGCGTTGCGGTGGCAACGGCGGCTGGAGCAGCGGCTCGTTGCGCGACGTACGCCATAATGTCTTCTTTACGCACGCGGCCATTGGTTCCCGTGCCCACAATATCATTCAAATCGATGCCGTGCTCGCGCGCCAACCGCCGGGCCAGGGGCGAGATACGCTGGCGCTCATCTTCTGCCTCGCGGACAGCCGACTGCCTGCCAGAGCCATTGCGCACGCTGGTGCTGGCGCTCTTCTCATCCATCACGGGTACCGTCGCCTGCCCTGGCTCTTTCACCGGAGCGGCATCCGGCCCCGGCGCGGCTTCGCCCTCTTCCGAACCTGCCACATCCGCACTCTCTTCTATTAACGCAATATCAGTGCCTACAGGTACAGTCTCATCGACCTGCACAAGAATTTTAGCGAGGCGACCGGCGATAGGAGATGGCAATTCGGCATTGATTTTATCGGTAATAATTTCGGCCAGCGATTCGTCTCTCTCGACATAATCCCCCTCCTGTTTGAGCCAGGTGCCTATCGTCCCCTCGGCAACCGACTCCCCCAGTCGCGGCATCTTCACGGGCGTTGACATACATGTACTCCTTTGTACTTTAGAAATTGTTCCGCGCTCCAACGCTGTTGACGCACTCCCACGATCAATCGGGGAGCTCCAGGGCAACCGCAAGGGATGGCCCCTACGGAGCGCAGAAGCGCAGTACTCAATCTTGTTATTGGGCAAAAGCACGATCTCTCGCGCCTTTTGTATCTATAGTGATTTTATCAGTGTAAGCGCGATAGTGGGCACATTCCAGAAACCCGCTATCGCGCCCATTCTCTATTTAATACGCAGCAAGCTTTCTTGCCGCAGTCAGAATTTTCTCAGCATTGGGCAGGTAGGCAGCTTCCAGCGGCGGCGCATAAGGGAATGGCACATCGGGAGCAGCTACACGCGTCACCGGCCCATCCAGGTACTCAAAAAGCTCTTCCGCCAGGATAGCCGATAGCTCGGCTCCTATGCCGCCGGTGAGCGTATCTTCGTGAACGATCAGCACTTTGTTGGTGCGCTTGACCGAGTCTAGAATAGCTTCGCGATCAAGCGGACTCAGGGTGCGCAGGTCGATGACCTCGACCTCCAGATCGTCGTCCTCTTCAAGGGTCTGAGCAGCCTTTAAGCACTGGTAGACCATCGCGCCATAGGTCAGGATGGTCATATCTTCGCCTTCGCGCCGCACAATTGCCTTGCCCAGCGGCACGGTATAATCTTCCATCGGCAACTCCTCGCGCAGTTCAGGCATACGATAGAGCAGCTTATGCTCCAGATAGAGCACGGGATTGTTGTCGCGAATCGCCGACTTGAGCATGCCTTTTGCGTCATAAGCAGTGGAAGGGACAACGACTTTGATGCCGGGCGTATGGAAGAACCAGGCTTCGGGGCTGGCGGAGTGGAACGGGCCGCCCTTTGTGCCGCCGCCGGATGGACCGCGAATCACCATCGGCACAGGCATGCCGACGCGCCAGTACATCTTTGAGGCCATATTGATGATCTGATCGAAGCCGCAGGTGATAAAGTCAATAAACTGCATCTCCGCGATTGGCCGCATACCCATCAAGGCCGCGCCCACTGCCGAGCCAATAATGGCAGCTTCCGCCATCGGCGTATCAATGACTCGTTCCGGCCCAAACTCTTCTAAAAAGCCCGCGCTGACCTTGAACGCACCACCATAGGTTCCTACATCTTCGCCCAGCAGGAATACGGCTTCGTCCCGCCGCATCTCTTCTCGAATTGCCTGGCTTATTGCCTCTAAATATGTTACTCTACTCTCGCTCATCGTCGTCCAACGGCCTCCTCTGCCTCGCTCATGGAGTTGAACGGCTGGCCGATGCGGGTATCGAGCGCGTTGACGTAGCGCGGATCACTTGCACCAGGCTCACCAACAATAGCAACAGGCCCTTCAGGGGCAAAGACGTAATCGGCTACCGTCGCGCCATCCGGCTCGGGGCTTTGTTCCGCGAAACTCACCGCATCGTCCACCACCGTCCTGACCTTCTCCTCGATCTCGGCCTTCTCCTTAGCCGTTAACATACCTTTCTCGGTCAAATACGCCTCAAAACGCGGTATCGGGTCTTTCTTTAGCCACTCCTCGCGCAACTCCTGGGGCACGTAATCGGCCTTATCGGCTTCTGAGTGCCCGCGCACGCGGAAAGTCCTGCACTCCACAATCGAGGGACCTTCGCCCGCTCGCGCTCGTTCCACGGCCCGGCCAACGGCCTCCATTACCGCCAGCACATCATTGCCATCGACGCTCTCTCCGGGAATGCCGAAAGCGCGAGCGCGCTCGGAGAGATGTTCGATGGCAAATTGTTTGACGGTGGGAGTTGAGTACGCATAGCCATTATTCTCAATCACCAGCGCCAGCGGCAGCCGCTGCACCGCAGCAAAGTTCATGGCTTCGTGGAACGGCCCGGTATTGGTCGCGCCATCGCCGCAGCTCGCTAACGTGATCGTCGAGCGATGACGCATCTTCATCGTGAGAGCCACACCACATGCTACCGGCAGCGATTCGCCCAGCATGCTGATCATAGGAACCACACCATGATGCATATCTCCGATGTGAATCTGTCCATCCCGACCAAGCGTCGGGGCATTGCCGCGCGCCAGCCATTGACACATCACGGCTCGCGGCGATATACCACGTACCAGATGCATTCCCAGATCTCTGTGCTGCGGAACAATGCAGTCCCCGTCGCGCAGCATCATTGCCGCCCCGACGGTCGTGGCCTCATGCCCCTGCGCGGTATACACTCCCCCCACCACCCGACCCTGCAAGAACAGGGTGCGGGTCCGATCCTCCATCGCGCGGGTGAGGCGCATTAAATAATAGATCTTGAGGTAATCTGTCACGCCAAAACCCTTCTCAGTTGTAAGTTCTTGCAATTATGATATCACAGTATTACACAGAGGTATAGCCTATCCATCTCCCTCAAGGGCAACATAAAAGTCCTTAGAAAGGAAACTGTTTTGCTTTCAATAGACTTTTTTTATACCTCTCCGTATTTATTCGTATTTTTCAATCGATAAGATAATAATTGATCAATATACGCTAGAACTATACTCTTTCCTATGTTACACTCAGGAAAGCCGGGATCTCGTTAGATCCAACGGGATGTTTTGTGGAAAGGGATGAATAAACATCATGGCGAAACTGTGGGACGATACGATGAAACGACTCATTAGCGCTCACCCTCAACATTTTGTGTCATGGCTGCTCAAGGATGCGCAGTTCGTGCAATTGTTACCTCAAGAGTTAAAAAACAAGACGCGTGAAGCTGATGTCATCTTCCAGGTACTGCTCAATGAGGTCGAGATGCTCCTGCATCTCGAATTGCAGAGCCGCGATGATACGAACATGACATTGCGTCTTCTGGAGTATAATGTTCTCGCGGTCAGTGAGTACAGGCGACCGGTCCTCTCCTGTGTGCTGTATTTGCGCAAAGGGCAGATGGTTGCGGAATCGCCCCTGGAGTGGAAACTGCCCAACGGGCAACGGGTACTCACGTTCACGTTTCTTGTCGTCAAACTCTGGGAAGTCGCGGCAGAAGAGATCACACGAACAGGACTGGTTGGCCTGCTGCCACTGCTGCCGCTCACCAGAGATGGCAAGCGGCATGAAGTCATCGAAGAGATGATCGAAGCCATCGTGGCAGCACGACAGGACAACTTGCTGACGTTGAGTGAAATCGTCGCAGGGCTGGTATTCAAGGATGATCAAGATCAAGCGTGGTTGAAAGGTAGGTTTGCGATGCATAAAGACATTTTTGAAGAATCCTGGGTGTATCAAGAAATCGTACAGGAGGGGCTGGCAAAGGGAATGCAGAAGGGAATGGAGCAGGGGCTACAACAGGGCATGCAGCAGGGACTACAGCAGGGGCTACAACAAGGAGTGGAGCAGGCAATGGAGCAGGAACGCCAAAGACAACTTCAGGCGTTTGTTTCCATTGTGCAAGGGCGCTTCCCTGAATTAACGGAGAGAGCCAAAAGACGAGCAAACGAGACGACCGACCCCGTTAAGCTCCAGGAGTTGCTGATCAAAATAGGGTTGGCAAAGGATATAGAAGAGGCAAAGCAGGCGCTTATGGATGGTAGTAATCTCTAAGCTGCGAGGATGAAAAGGGAGCTCTGTCAGCGAGCCTCTTGTGCAAGGAGCCCGCCGACAGAGCTTTTTATTTTTTCTCCGCCCCAGCTATCTCCTGGCGCAAACGGCCTATGCGTTGGCGATAGGCGTCTTCGGGTTGCAGGTAGCCGAGCTTTGGCTTGTCCCCCATGCTCACATGCCACTTGCGGAAGGCCAGCCCGATCTCCGTCTGGTACAGAGCCTTGACCCGCAACCACTGCTTGAAGCCGCCTTTCCAGAGCACGTACCGCTCCACTTTTGTGCGGCGAAACGAGTTTTGCAGCAGCGCGTACTCATCAACCTGCACCACCCCGCTGCCCACTTCGGATGCCAGAAATTCGCGAATCACGGCAGCCTCGTGGGCCAGCGCCTTGATGAGCAGATAGAGCAGGATTAGTTGCGCGATAAAAGGGGGAATATAATCGCCGATCACGGCAATCAATGAAAGCCTGGCGACCATAGCGTTGCCAGGCGCGGCAAGCACGAGATCTTTGACGAAGAAGGTAATAAAATCAAAGACGCTATGCAGCCCGACGGCACACAGATAGCCAATGAGAGGAATGACGATATGCTGCCAGCGCACGCGCGTATGCCGGATATAGCCCAGAGAAACGCCGAAGCACGCGGTAAAGGTCGAATGGCAGAGCCAGCCAAGCACTACTCTTACGACTATAAGAAATGGAAGGGCATCGCGGGCGTTGTTGGCGAAGTAGACAAAGTTCTCGACCATCGCAAAGCCCGCGCCGATCAAGGCCCCGTAGACGATGCCATCGGTGACGTTATCGAACTCGTCCCGCAGCACAAAAAAGAGCAGCAGCAGGCCCAGCCCTTTGATCGTCTCTTCGGTTACGCCCGCGTTCAGACCCTGCAAGGCTGCGCGCACGATATTGCTCGCATCCGGCCCCAGCGCATTCTGAAGCATACCATCGATATTTTGCTCGATCAGCAGCGCTGGTGGGATGGCAATGATCGCGCCCCATAGAAAGGCCGCCAGACGCAAAAACCAGGGCTCGCGCTCATAGCGATCAATGAAATTGACCAGCAGATTGATAGAGAGCGCGGGGATTAAGGGAATGGTCAGGGCGGCGAGCAGGCTTGATGGCCCTCCCTGAGTCAGGGCGGCGAGGCCAATCAAGAAATTCAGGATCACGGTGATAATCGCGCTGACGATGACAATGGCGATGCCAATACCTGCGATGAGCCAGCGCGTCCGTTTGCCCATGCGTTGAGGCAGGGCAAATTGCATGGTCACGCCCGCGCCCAGCAAGCTCTCCTCCTCCTGTTCCCAGGGCTGCGCCACCTGCTCGGGATCGGATGCGAGTCTGGGAGGAGTGAGGGAGTGGCCTGGCAATACCGCTTCTTGTGAAGGAACCACCACTGTTCCTTCTTCCCTGGGGACATCAGACACTTTCCCCTGCCCATTACTGGAGGCTCCATGAGACGGTAAGGTAATGACAGGCACGATCAATTGCTGAGAAGAGGGGAAGTGCTCTGTCAAATGCGTTGGTCCGGGATCGGGTTCGACGATGCCTTGCTGGGGAGCAATCAATTGCAGCATGGTGCTGCCAAGTACCAGAAAGTCCTGTGGCAGGATTGGACGACTTTCCCCTGCCGGGACGGGATGGCCGTTGACGCGTACAATGTTTTGCGCAGTTAAATTGTGGATACGCCAGCCGCGCTCATCCAGCACCAGCCGCGCATGCTCACGGGACACTGAGGGGTCCATCAAGACCAGATCGTTATTGAGCGCGCGCCCAATCGTCGTCTCGCAGCGTGTCAGTAGGTAGACCAGGTGTTCTTCTGGCAGCCAGCCAGCCGGGTATCGCTCTCGCAGGCCTGTTGCCGCATTGGCCGATGGACGTACGCGTACAACACGCAGCACACCATAATTTTGACTCATGCTACGTCCCTAACGTACTTTGAAGTGTTTCGCACTCCAACGCTCCCACGATGAAGCGGGGAGCTACAGGGCAACCGCAAGGGATAGCCCCTACGGAGCGCGGAGTCGAAGTACATAAAAGCGCCAGGCACTCTATTACACACTTTCTAAAAGAAACATTATAGCCCCGTTGTTATCTGCATGCTTGTTCTTCGATATTGCTTGCTCTGATCTTTCTTGCTCGAATAGGATTATTCTCTCCCGCTCTTACACCGGTTGCGCATGGGATTTAACCTTACTATACCTGGAAAACCCCATGATGACAAGTATGGCATTCCACGGCAGGGCTTTTCAGTGTTCCTCTCCTCTGACTCATGCGAATATATATATGAGATCTCAAGTAGCGTTGGGGAGAAATATGCAACAGCCATCTATGGTACAGGTACAGGCGGAAGGTGCCAGGCTTTATCAGCAGTATGCTCCCGCCATTTTTGCTTATCTTTTGCGTAGTGTCGGCTCGCGTGAAGACACGAAAGACCTACTCCTTGATTTCCCTCGTTTTTCACACGAGGGAGCTTTTTTGTTGACGATAAAGCAGCCCCCACTGGACACGAATGGTACTATATTATCCAGGGCAAAGCGAAAAAGTAGGCGTGCGATCAATAGAGTTCTTAATATATAGAGGGCATGAGTATAGGAACATATTCTCTGGATAGCTGGACACTTGATCTGCTACAACAAAGCGCGCAGCACTTTCGCCACAACGGGCAGCAAGTCTACCTGGTGGGCGGAGCTGTGCGCAATCTGCTGCTACATGAACCCTGCGCCGATTGGGATATCGCAACCGAAGGTGATGCCCCCAAACTGGCGCGCCGCCTTGCAAACGCTTTAGGCGGCTCTTACGTCCATATGCACGATAAAGCCAGCCGCATCAACGTAAAGCACGAACAGCAAGAGCTGACGATTGATGTCTCTCCTATTAATGGCAACACTATTGAGGAGGATCTGCACGCGCGCGATTTTACGCTGAATGCCATCGCGCTCCCGCTCGATAACGCCATCCAGCACTTCACAGCAGGCGATCCTCTTGCCCTCATCGACCCGCTACATGGAGCCGACGATCTTACCGCGCATCTCCTGAGGACCGTCAATAATACCGTCTTCCAGCACGATCCGGTGCGGATGTTGCGCGCCATTCGCTTGATGGCCCGCTACCAGTTCACCATCGAGCCGCATACGGCGGAGATGCTCGCTCGCGATGCTCCACAGCTCAAGCGGGCAGCCTCTGAACGCGTTCACGATGAGTTGTACGCCATTCTGAAACTGGATGGGAGCACCGCACATCTGCGCTTCCTGGACCAGCATGGCCTCTTTACTACGCTCTTCCCCGAATTTATACCCGCTCGCGGCATGCCTCAGCCAAGCCTGCACTACTGGGATGTGCTGGAACACTCTTTAGAAACAGTTGGCGCGCTTGAGCTTTTAGCCACGGTATTGCAACAAACGCCGGAGCTGCTCCAGTATTCACCATTCGACCCTGCCGGAAAAGGGGATCTGGCAGAGATACAGGCATTGCTGCTGGAGGCTGAACAGCAAGATATTTTCACATTGGCGGCAATTGCCACGCCCGTGATGAAGATGGCCGCGCTTTTACACGATATTGGCAAGACCGTGACGTACACAGTTGATGACGAGGGCGCGATCCATTTCTACCATCATCCACAGGAAGGGGTGCCGCTGGCTCAGCAGATCTTGAGGCGTTTGAGCGCCAGCACGCGTGACCGCCGCCTGGTGCAACAGGTGGTCGCGCACCATATGCGACCGGGACAGTTAAGTCACGATGTTCTGACCGTTCGCGCCAGCCGCCGCTTCTTTGTCGATCTCGGCCCGAGCGGCATCAACGTGATCTTGATCGCGCTTGCCGACCATCTAGCAATGCGCGGCCCTGAGGCGCTCACCGACGCCTGGAGCCGCCATTTAGCGACCACACGGCTGCTGCTCTCGCGTTATATTCGCGAACGGGAAAGCATTCTTCCTCCACGGCTGCTCCAGCCGGAGGAGCTGATCCGTCACCTGAATCTGGAGCGCGGCCCGATCATCGGAGAGCTGCTCGAATACATAGCAGAGGCACAGGCGGACGGTTTGATTCATTCTAAGGAAGAAGCTTTATGGTTTGCGGAGGAAAAACTCCAGCAGACACATCAATAGTCAAAAGGAACAATTAACCAGCTTAGTTGACAACCTTTGCTATTTGGCGTACCATTACAGTGGCCAATCATGTAAAAGCGAGGTCTTGCCTTCGCTTGCTCTGGAGATAGTAGTGAAAACGATTGCGATCTTTTATCAGGGACGGAAGCAGGATACATCCGAGTTCGCGGCCCGGCTGGTCCCCATGTTGCAACGGCAGGGATATAACGTCCGTGTCGTCGATCTGAGGGATGAGGATCAGGAGTGCGCACCGCCTTCGTTCCGAAATTGCGATCTGGCACTCGTATTAGGCGGTGATGGCACGATTGTGCATGCGGCCCGCCTCTGCGCCTGCGTTGATTTACCGATTGTGGGGATCAATTTTGGACGGGTCGGGTTCCTTACCGAGCTTGAGCCGGATGAGCTACCGGACCAGCTTGATCTCTACCTCAAAGGCGATCCCTCGGTGTGGGTTGATCAACGGACAATGCTGCGGGCAGTGCTTGATCAGGATGGGCACAGCGAAGAGTTTCTTGCGCTCAACGATATCGTTATCGCTCGTGGCATGTGGCCGCGCGTGGTGCAAATGCAGGTATGGGTTGACGACTACTACTATAATACGTCTTACGCCGACGGGATGATCCTCTCGACCGCCACCGGCTCTACTGCGTACAATATGGCCGTGGGAGGTCCGTTACTGCATCCCCAGGTCCAGAGTAGCGTCCTGACGCCTATCGCGCCGCATCTCGCCTCTGACCGCTCGCTGATCTTGCAGCCTGAAGCAAAGGTCCGGCTGCGCATATTCACCGGTTCGCAAAATGGCGTTTTTTCCGCCGACGGCCAGATGAATCGCGAGATTAGCGATGGAGCCACGGTGATGATTGAAAAAAGCCCGTTTGTGACGAGATTTCTCAGGCGCAGGCCACCGACGTATTTCTATCAGATTATTACGGCCAAGTTGAAAAGCGACGGCACGCACGCTGCTGAAAGTCATCATGTTACTTGAGATTAACATCAAAGACTTTGCCATTATTGATCATTTACATATCCGCCTGCATCGCTTGTTTAATGTCTTTACAGGCGAGACAGGCGCGGGCAAGTCTATCATTATTGACGCTGTGAACGCCCTGCTCGGTGGCAAAATCGGGGCCGAGTTTGTGCGCGCGGGATGCGAACGCGCCAGCGTCGAGGGGGTCTTCTCGGTTGAGGCCCTGCCACCGGTAAGCGACGAGTGGGCTCAGGTGGAAGCTCCAGCTCTCACCGCCGTGGGCAACGGCGCGACTACGATGTTCGAGGAATTCGAGCATGCCGAGAGCAGGCATACGCAACCCCTGCACGCCGATGCCGAGAGCGCCGACGCCCTGGTCGCGCTGGCGGCCCTCCTGCACGAGTACGATATCCTGCCGGAAGATGGGCAGTTGATCCTCTCGCGCGACATTTTCCGCTCCGGTCGCACCGTGGCGCGCATCAATGGTCGCGTCTACCCTCAGCAGGTGCTCCAACAAGTTGCAAGCTGGCTGGTTGACATTCACGGTCAGAGCGAGCATATGAGCCTGCTGCGACCGGAACAGCATATTAACTTCCTTGATCGCTACGCCGAACTGCTCCCCCTGCGCGAAGAGCTTGGCAAGAAAGTATCCGAGTGGCGCAGCGCGCAAAAAACGCTGCAATCCCTGCAACAGAATGCCCGCGAGCAAGAGCGCCGCGCCGAGTTCCTGCGCTTCGAGATAGAGGAGATCGAAAAAGCTAACCTGCGTCCAGGCGAACTTGAGGACCTCGAAGAAGAACGCAAAGTGCTCAATAACGCGGAACGCCTGCGCGAACTCTGCACCCTCATCTATGGCTCAATCAAGGGGTCCGAGATGGGTAGCGACGGCTTTAAGTCCGCCCTTGATCAGCTACGCGTGGCCCAGCGCAGCATCGGCGAGCTTGTTCGCCTCGATAAGAGCCTGGAAGAATACGCCGATAGCCTGGCTGAAGCGATCTACCAGCTAGAAGACGTGGCAGCTAATATCAGCAGCTACGAAAGCGATATCGAAGATAACCCGCGCCGCCTGGCAGACATCGAAGAGCGCCTCGACCTGATCGCCAGGCTGAAGCGTAAATATGGCGCGACGGTAGAGGAAATTCTCAAACGCGCCGCCGAAGATCAAGCAGAGCTTGATACCATCGTCAATCGCGACGAGATTATTGCCAGATTACAGCAGCAGGATGGACAGCTCCGTCGCGACATTGGCGTCATCGCCGAACACCTTTCCGCCAAAAGGTGTGTAGCCGCCCAGCAGCTCGCGACTGCAATGGAGGAGCAGCTCAACGATCTTAATATGCGACGCGCTCGCTTTCAGGTTGAGATTGAGCAGCTTCCCGATGAAAACGGCATTCCGGCTCACATCGACGGACAGCCCGAACAACGCTACTTCTGCGATACCAGCGGCATTGATCGCGTCCAGTTCCTGATCGCGCCCAACCCGGGCGAGCCTTTTAAGCCGCTGACGAAAATCGCCTCTGGCGGTGAAACATCGCGCCTCATGCTCGCGCTCAAAACGATCCTCGCAGGCGCGGACGCCACACCGACGCTGATCTTCGACGAGATCGATGCCGGCATCAGTGGGCGCAGTGGCCAGGTGGTGGGCGAAAAGCTGTGGCAGCTCACGCACAACCATCAGGTGATCTGTATTACGCACCTGCCCCAGATCGCCGCCTTTGCCGATACGCATTACAACGTGAATAAGCAGATCCTCGATAATCGCACCATGACCATCGTCAACGAGCTGCGTCCCGAGCAACGAGTGCGCGAAATCGCCCACATCATGGGTGGCAACGTCACCGAGTTCTCGATGAAGAGCGCCGAGGAGATGTTGGCAAGATCGTATCTGTGGAAAGAGAATAGAGCCCGCCAGCTATGATGCACTCACTACCACAGGCAACCCAGGACGAGCTGGAACAACTTGCCAGCCGTTATGGTCGGCCATTGATCAGAATGGCGGAACTCAGCGCCAGCACTTTCTTCGATCCCCTGTCTAAAAATGATCGTTATGGCGAGGTATGCATGGTTATACGGCGCCCGAATGGTCATTTGTTAACGATGAAGAAAGCGTTTTACCCACCTGACACCTATCGCTTGCCGACCGGCGGCATCAATCACGGCGAACAGGTCTTCGATGCGCTCCTGCGCGAAACTCACGAGGAGACCGGCCTTGAAGTAAAAGTCAATCGCTTCCTGGCAATCGCCGCCTATCAGCTCTCGAATCCCAAGAGGGACGCTCCATTCTATACCTTCGCCTTCCTGCTAGATGAGGTCAGCGGGACGCTGGGTGCGATTGATGAAGATGAGAAAGTGGAGGCATTTCGCGAGATTGAGCCGCAGGAGCTTCCTCTTATAGCCGAGCACCTGGAACGGTTAAGCACAACCTATAGCGAAGAGATCAGCGGCACCTGGGGAGACTGGGGACAGTTCCGAGCAGTGATCCACCGGCTGGTCTGGGAAGCGTTGACCTGATGTACCACCCATCGGACCCGCTAGCCAGGATATGCTATAATAGGTATCAGAGCGCAGCAAGCAGATATTTTCCGCAGATCAAGAGGATTAATCCAATGCCGAAGAAATTTATGAGTACCATACTTTTATTCGCCGTCTTCGTTGGCTTTCTCTGGTGGGGGCTCGCCATGTTAACCTCCTCGTTAACCTGGCCGATCAAAGACGGTGAGCAGGTCGTCTATTCGCTGCTCATCCTGGGTTGCGCAGGCTACGCCCTTGTTTCGCTCCTGATGCTCCCCCGCAAAAAACAACCATAAAACCACTTTTTTCTTTCGTTCCTTTAAGTTGGCAGGATACCTATTATGACTGAGCAGCCACCAACAACGACGTTGGTTATTCGTATCGCGACGGCAGAAGATATTGAGCAGATTGAAAAACTCGATAGTTTTAGCACTTCGCCCACACGCAATATTGACCGGGCAATGGAGCAATACTTCGGCTCCGTCGATCCCTCTACCCACACGCACACGCTGATCTTTCTGGCAGAGATCGCGGGCGTCGCGGTCGCTAAAGCCGAATTGATGCTTCCCCCTCCCGAGTTGCCCGATAGTATAGGGTATGTGAAACGCGTCGTCGTTCACCCGGAGCAGCGTGGCAAGGGGCTAGCAAAGCATTTGCTCCAGCACATTATCCACTTCGCCCACACCGAATACAGGCTCTCCGCGATTGATCTGCATGTCTGGGAGCAAAACAAACCCGCGATCCGTCTTTATGAGACGCTGGGTTTCCAGCTCCAGCATCGCGAGCTATACTATCGACTACCGCTCCATGACCAGATCAGTAGCTCGCATGGTTGAAAGTCACGCCGTTACCATTGGCGGCGGTATCGGGTCTCCTGATTTCCTGGCGTCTTCAATCCAAAGCTCGATAGCTTCCAGAGCATTCTTAATCGCCTTTTCGTAGGTCTTACCATGTGATTTGCATCCAGGAAGCTCAGGTACGCTCACAACATAAATGTTATCCCTGGGGTCCCATCGAATCACCATTGAGTAATGTTCAGGTGAAAACCGTTCAGACATCATTTTTCCTCCTTGAACCTCTTCGAACCCATCCTCCACAATCATAACACAAAAGCCTTGTCTTTGGTGAACAAGTTAGCTTCATGTAAGCACATTCTTCAAGTTTCGCCTCTCATTTTTGTGACATATTACTTTCCCCTTTCGTTGTAAGACGCAGACCGAGAAATCCCCTTGTGTGGATCTTATTGAGGAGAGTCAGGGCTCTCGGTACTACGATGGGAGGTAAAAGCACGCAGACCCGCAGCATATTTTGATCGATTGTTCCTGCTCTCTACTCTTTCATCCTAATTCTGGGCGAAGGCAAGCCACGCCCCTACATGAGAGGAACTGATACCACAATAGCGGTGATGCGTGCGTAGCTATGGAGCAGCGATCTGTCTTCACACAGTCCACTCAATCAGAAGTAAAACCTCTACTCAACTACCAATGGATGAAGCTCTTCTTTGCGGAAGATATAGCAGATAATCGCCCCATCGTCGAACTGCAAAGACGAGCTGTATGGATCGGTCTCGCATTTATTCTTCAAGCTCTTAATGAAATAGATCATAGCTGGTATATTCCCTATTTGATGCCCGTTGGCTCGCTTATTCCCTTTGCGCTGATCCTGGGTAGCTTCTACGCGATGTGGATGGCTATTCGCCCGGCTCGTCCACAACAGGCAAAGCGAGCCGCAGGGTATCCTGCCCGCTGGCAACGCATCGTCCTGACCCTGACGCTGCTCCTGACTATCGCGGGAGGCATTGAGTTGGGGCGTGGCCTGATGATGTGTTTCTTAGCGCCGCAGTTCTCTAACGATGGCACTTCGCTCGACACGAATGCCGCCATCTTGCTGATAGAGGGCCGCAATCCCTACACCGACTCGAACATGCTGGACCTGGCACGGCGCTTCCCCATCCAACCAAACTGGACAACGCCGCTACGCGTGGGCCAGTTTGCCAATCGCCTCGACTACCCAACAATGGTCGAGTTTCAGACGGTGCTCGACACCGATCTCAAGGCAGGGGCCGCGCCCGAGTTCGAGTCCAAAGTGAGCTATCCGGCGCTCTCGTTCCTGACCTTGCTACCCTTTGCCCTGTTCAAAAACTATAATGTGCTGCCATTCTATATGCTGAGTTATGCTGCGCTGGTCTTCGTCGCCTGGCGAGCAGCCCACCCGGCATTACGCCCCTGGGTGCTTCTGCTCACAATGGCGAACATTCCCATGTGGTCCTCAACCGTTGGCGGCAACCTGGACATTTTTTATGCCCTGCTGATAGCGCTGGTCTGGCTGCTGCGTGATCATCGCTGGCGCTCCGCCATCTTCTTCGGCCTGGCCCTGGCGAGCAAGCAAATCGCCTGGTTCTTCATCCCGTTCTACCTGATCATGGTCTATCGCCAGTATGGTATCAAGGAAACAGCCTACCGCCTGACTATCGCAGGTAGCATTGGCCTTGCGATCAATCTGCCTTTTATTCTGTGGAACCCTCATGCCTGGCTCGCGGGCGTCCTGGCTCCCGTTGTAGACCCGATGTTCCCAATGGGAGTGGGTATCATCAATCTCAGCGTGACGCACCTGCTGCCCTTCTTCCCTCAATGGGTCTATAGTATGCTGGAAGGGGCGGCGCTGCTGTTCTCATTGGCCTGGTACTGGCGTCTCTGTCGGAAAGCTCCAGAGGCCGCGCTGCTGCTGGCAGTCCTGCCGCTGTTCTTCGCATGGAGAAGCCTGCCCTCTTACTTCTACTGCTCTGCTTTCCCGATTTTTATCCTGCTGATCGCGAAAATGCGGCCCTCTCCTGAGCCAGCAATAGCCACAGCCGGGCAGAGCCGCATGCGTAAACGGATGGGCGCCCTGGCTTCCATTGGCATATAACCTGCTATACAGTCTGCAAGAGCAATTTGTTACTCCTAGCCCAAATGCCTGGCACGCGTAAAATGCCAGGCATTTTTATCGTTGCAATCTTCCCTCAATGCATCGTACGTGGTACAATCGTCACCATGTACGAAGTCGTTGCGAGAAGAGGCGAGCGATTATGTCACGTAAAAAAGAAGTCGGTACACAACTTTCAACAGCAGAAAATGATCAGGTACAACACCTGCTCGAACGCTATCACGCGATAGCAGAGCGTTTACATACAAGCGCGGAGCAAGCCCAGGCGGAGGATGCGCTCAATGACATTAATGAGCTATCGGAACAAGCCCAGATGGCCTTGCTCAAAAGCCTATCAAAGGAGCATGATAGCGATGCCGCCGATATTGTGGCTGGCATGAACGCGCTTAGCCCGAATAAAGAGGTGCGCAAAGAGGCGCGCCGCTCGCTCATCCGCCTGGAGGCGACGAAGACCTACCCGCACTGGACGCCACCCATTACCCGCGCTCCAGCCGTTCAGGTTAATGTTGCCAACCCTCCGCGATTCTGGAAGAGCTGGGCCACGCAGACGCGCGAGGAAGGGGAGATGGAGCTTGTCCTGTGCTGGGAACAGGGATACGATTACAGCGAAGCGCGCCTCCTCGTCTTTCAACTCGACTACTGGAAAGAGGGCGTAAAAGAAGTTCTGGTTGACCTCGGCTCGAAACGTCGCATTGATGAATACATCGAGACTATGCGAGCACAGATGGCGCAGATCCCAAAGGTCGCATGCACGCTGGCCGAGGCCAGACGCCTGGTCGAGGATGCGCTCTCCGTCAATACATGGCGAGGCACCGAGCCTGCGCGATCCTATCGCAACAATCTTCCCACCGTCAACAATTTGTTGCTGCAAACAACAGCCGATTTAGGGGAGGACCGCGGGCTGACATTTATCAATCCTGAACTGAATGAATCGGAGGTAGCGATCAACTTTATCGGCGCGTGGTCGATGGGAGACTATGGGCTGGCTTATGACTTGCTTTCCAGCAATAGCAGCATTCGCGATAACCTCGCGCGCGACGAGTGGATCGCACAGCGACGCGCCTGGGCCGACGAAGCTCATCCCGCACATCTGGAGCTGGGCTTCGTCCGCGAGCGCGAACGCAGTCAGAGCGCGCTCTGGCTCCCCGCTCCTACCGTCGGCTCGCGTCCGGCAACGCGTAAAGAGGTTGAGCTTGGCTGGTCCCTTGAGCTACTCGATACCCCTCTTAGCGGCACCTTGAAAGAGATGCCGATGGGAACTGCCATCAATAAAGAAACCAACAGGCGCTGGTTCTGGACCAGCTATACGCTGATACGCGAACAGGACGCATGGCGCATCCAAAACGTTGCCGACGAAGGAGCAAACGCCCAGGGACTCTCGATTAGAGAGCTACAGCAGCGCATTGAAGAGTATGAAAAAGTGGTGGAGGAGCGTGTCCAACAGCGTGAGACCAAACCCGATGGGTTGATAGAAGAATTATCCTGGCGTCTGACGCAGTTAATGCACTTCTACGATGCTTTGATCGCGCATCTTCCGCTCGATTATACCGTTTATACACAGGCATACCAGGCCGCTCTGGCCATCGGCAATCCCGAGTTGATGATGGTCTACCTGGAACGAATGGCCCGCCGCTTCGCAGAAGGGCGGGGCGATGCTCTACGTCGCCTGGCCTCTACGATGGTCAGCCTTGCTTACAAATATGACGGCGATCCTCAGATGGCCGGCTGGCAGGAACGCTTTCTTGCGCGCGCAGAGGAGACCACCCGCGAGGCCATTGCGCTTGAACCTGCACGCGCCATCAACCATATCCTGATGGGAGAATTGCTGCTCAATCAAGGGCGCAATGACGAGGCCGAGGCCGAACTACTGCAAGCGAAAGAGCTGTCGCCCGGCCAGAATGAAGAGAGCACTATTGAAGCTGGCCTCGGCAATGTTGGGATGCGGCGCGAGCGCATGGATGAGGCCATCCCGCATTATCTACGCGTCGCGGAACTCGACCCCGCTTATCCCGCTATCTGGTTCAATCTGGGCTTCGCTCACCGCCTGCTGGGTCGGTTTGATGAGGCCAAAACGTATTACCAGCGCGCCATCCAGGTTGATCCAAACGATATTCGCTCCTACAGTGAGCTTATGGCCATTGCGATGAATCAGGGAGATACGCAGCAAGCTCGTGAGATCGCAGCACAGGGCGTGCGCGCCAATCCAGCTTCAGCCACGTTGCGCGCGCTCCTGGCCTCTGTCCTGATTGAAATCGGCGATACCAATGAGGCCCAGCAACAACTGACCAGAGCCGAGGCTATTGATCCTACACTAGAAGTTATTCAGCGAGTCCGGCAGCAAATGCAGACCCACACTGCAAAAAAGAGATAGCGGCGCGTGAGAGCGTGTCGGGAGGGAGAGATCATGGGACACAAAAAACGCGATAAGCAACAGTCGGACCTGGCAAATCAGCCAGTAGATATTACGCAAGTCCAGCAGCAGCTCGGGCAGTATCATCAGATGGCCCAGGCTGTGCGCAGCAGCGTTACGCCTGCGCAGGCCGAGGCCGCCATTGCTTCCATTAATGAGATGCCGGAAGCCACACAGGCCGCTTTTTTGAAAGCGTTGACGAAAGAGGGCACGCTTGACGCTGCCGATGTGCTGCAAGCCGTCAATGCGTTCGCGGCGGTTAAAGAGACGCGTAAAGCAGCTCGTCGCGCGCTAATCCAGCTAGAAGAAGTACACCTGTATCCACATTGGAAGCCGCCTGTTGCCGCTCCACCTGTTGAGTCTGATATCGATCTCAACGCCCCTGCCCACTTCTGGCAGGCATTGTATACTAACACGCGCGAGACTGGACAGATGCAGCTCCTGCTGTTTTTCGAGCAAGGCTACAAGGATGTGCGGATGATGGGCTTTCTGCTCGAATTCTGGCATGATGGCGTCAAAGATTTCTTTACTCGCATCATCAACAAACGCCAGGCTGAAGAACAAATCGCCTATATGCGTTCGCAGCCGACAGATATCCGCCTGACCAATTGTACGCTAGAGGATGGGCGTCGTCTGATTGAGGAGGCCCTTGTCACCAATCAACGCACCGGCACGTCCCCCCATCTCGACTACAGGCGCAATCTGCCCCTGATTGAGCGCCTGGTTCTGCATCCTGCCACGGAAGACGAGGCATTCGAAGATTCCGAGGACGACGAATCTGAGGAGGATGAGGAGATCCTTGATCCTTACGCTTCTCTTTCCTCATTGCTGGAAGAAGTCTTTGCGATGTCGGAGGCCGGGGAGCTTACGGCTTCTCTTCTACAATATTGGGTTGATGGGGATTACGAAGCCGTCTACGATCAGCTTGCCAGCGACAGCCCCTTGCGCGACGGCCTTTCACGCGATGAATGGATCGCGCGTCGCCGCGCATGGAATGCTGAAGCTAAACCAGCCAATTTCCGCAGCACATTTATGCGGGAACGCGATTCTGACGATGAGGAGGCGCCATTTATCGTCGATGCTGGCTGGTCGTTTGAATTCACCGATACGCCTTTGAGTAGCGAACTGAAAGAACTGCCAACTGCCACCGCCGTCTACCAGGAGACGCGCCGCCACTGGTTCTGGAGCAGCTATACCTTCATTGAAGAGGACGGTGAGCTACGCCTGCACAGTATCACCGACGAAGGCGCTACCCTGCAGAATCTTTCCATAGAAGAACTCAAGGGACACCTGGATGAATTTGCCAAGCTCGCCGCAGATCGATTGGAGCAGCTCAGAGAAGAGGCCGAGGAGGAATACGAGGACGAAGAGGAGGATGAAGATATTGAGGAGGACGAGATCGAAGAGGAGGACGAGGAGGATGAAGAAGATGAGGACGAGGACGAGGACCTGGAATTTGGCAATATGGCTAGCCGCCTCCAGGAGGCGCTACAAGTAACCAGCACCGCGCTGCACTATGCCGACGCTCTCATAGCGCAGGCCCCCCTTGATAGTCCCGAAGTATATAATACCGCCTTCGATCAGGCCGAGATCCTTCAGGATCATGAGCGCGCCGCCGTTTATATGCAGCGCCAGATGGAGCACTTCCCCGATCTACAGGCAGACGCTCTGCAAAAGCTTGCCATCGTCCACTTTGCTATGAGCGAAGCCTATGATGAGGAAGAGAACGAAGAGCAACAACTGCACTTTTTCGAGCTGGCAGAAAAAGATCTGCGCGCTTCCCTCGCCCTCAAGAAAACATCCTTCGGTGCGGTAATGCTCGCTCAAACGCTGATTGCACAGAGGAAACAGCTTGACGAGGCGGAAGAGCTTTTGCATCAGGCGCAGGAATTTGAGACATCTCCCCGGGAAACAACGCTGATTGAGGCCGGCCTGGCTATGCTGGCGCAAAACAAAGAGGATTACGAACAGGCCCTGCTCCACTATCAGCGCGCAGCCGATATCAGCCCCGATTTCCCGGGTATCTGGCTTTCTCTCGGTCAAATGCAGCGTGAGCTTGAGCAGTACGAAGCGGCAGAACAAAGCTTCCTGCGGGCAATAGAGGAGAATCCCGAGCAGCTTGAAGGCTATGTAACGCTGGCGACCATCTATACAGATCACCAGCATGATCTGGCGAAAGCTCTGGAGATATTGGAAGAAGGGCTAGAAGAAAACCCCGACTCTGCCGAGCTGATGGCCTCTCTTGCCCTCCTATACCTGGAAAACAAGGATCTGCTTAACGCCCATACCTATCTTGTAGACGCTGAAAATACTGATCCTGAGCTAGAGATTGTGCAGGCGGCACGTCAACGCTATAATGCTGAAAAGGCCGCCCAACGTCAATCGTCAAAACCAAAATCCAAACAGCATAAACCGAAAAAGAAACGATGATACAACAGGAACAATCGATTACATATCATACCATCACGCTCGGCCCACTGACGCGCGAAGGGGATGCGCTGGCTGAAATCATGATACCGACAATAGAAGGCACACTGCAAACGCTCGCCGTGCGCGTACCGGCGGGCCTGCCCGGGGAGCAGGTTACTATCGCCGTCGAGGCCCCGCCCGCTCGTCCGGCGAAACGACGGGCGCGCCGCTGGAAGCCTCGTCCCCCTCGCGTCTGGATTACCGAGATTCACCAGCTCTCGCCTCTGCGCACACTGGCCTCCTGCCCGGTCTTCGGCACCTGCGGCGGCTGCCAGCTCCAACATATGCGGTACGAGGCTCAACTGGAGTGGAAACGCGAGGTTGTACGCCAGCTCTTGCGCGAGATTGGCGACTTTGCCGACCCGCCCCTGCTGCCGACAGAACCCTGCGACATTCCCTGGCACTACCGCAACCATATGCGCTTCTCGGTCAATCGCTCAGGGCAGCCAGGGCTGACCGCGAGAGGCACCCATCGCGTGCTCCCGCTTACCGCGTGTCCGATTGCCCATGAACGTATCAATCAGGCGTTGCAAGTGCTCAGCCAGCAGTCAAATGTGCGCCCACAGGTATTGATTCGCTGTAGCGCGGTCAGCAATCAGGTCATGATTCAGCCAGCGCCAGCACCCGAAGTCGCGCAACAATTAACCGACGCAGGGCTTGACCTGCACAGCGAAACGATGGAGGAGGAACTGGGCGGCAAGCTATTTCGCATTCGCCCAAGTTCGTTCTTCCAGACCAACACGGCCCAGGCAGAAAAAATGGCGCGCATGGTGATCGCAGGACTGTTGCAGACTGCTACGCTCTCGACAGAGCATCCCCGCCCAATAACGATCATCGACGCCTATTGCGGCGTAGGCACGTTCGCCCTGTTGCTCGCTCCTTATGTCAACAAAACGATTGCCATCGAGGAGTCACCCAGCGCGATTAAAGATGCCCAGTGGAACTTACGCGACGCTCCAAATGTGGAAATCCTCAAAGGCAAGGTCGAGGATATCTTACCAACCCTGGCGACGCCAATCGATGGGCTGGTGATCGATCCACCTCGTGCCGGCTGCCAGCAGAGCGTGCTGGACGCGCTGGTGCAACATCCTGTCGCCAGAATCGTCTATGTCTCGTGCGATCCATCGACCCTGGCGCGCGATCTCAATATTCTCTGCCATGTACATTCAACCTATCGTCTACAATCAGTACAACCGCTCGATATGTTTCCCCAGACGGCTCATATCGAGTGCGTTGCGGTCCTGGAGTGTATAGAGTAATGTCAAAAAAGCTTCCCTTACTGCTGGCCTCGGCCTCCCCCCGCCGCAGGCAGATTATCTCCCTGCTCAATCTCCCCTTTGAAGTGGCCATCGCCCCAACAGATGAAGATGCGGCCCAGGAACACTATCATGGCCCTATCGAGGGGCTGGCGCAGTGGACGGCGGCGCACAAAGCTGTGATGATGTTTACTCTCCCCGAAGCCGCTAACTATCTTGTTATCACCGCCGATACAACCGTGCTGCTCGATGGAGAAGAGCTGGGCAAACCGCGTGATGCGGCACACGCGCGCGAACTCTTGCTCTCCCTGCGCGGTCGCTGGCATCGCGTAGTCACAGGCGTGGTCGTGAGCGCGCTGATCGACGACCAACTGCAGCTACATGGGGCGAGTTGCTCTACGCCTGTACTGATGCGCAATTATAGCGTGGAGGAAGTTGACGCCTATATCGCCTCTGGCGATCCGATGGATAAAGCGGGCGCATATGGTATCCAGAATCCGCAGTTTCAGCCGACCGAGCGCATCAATGGCTGTTACCTGAACGTAGTTGGTCTGCCACTTTGCACGCTTGTTGATCTCTTAGCCAGATTTGATGTCCATCCCACAAGCAAGGGCTGTACAGATTGTGCCTGTCCCTGGTCGGAACGATGTCTGAAATAGCTGCTAAACCGGTACGAGGACGCTACGCCCCCAGCCCGACGGGGGACTTACACATGGGTAATCTGCGCACGGCGCTGCTGGCATGGCTCTACGCTCGCAGAGCGGGAGGTCAGTTTGTCCTGCGCATCGAAGATCTCGATCTTCCTCGCGTCCGCGCGCACTCCGCCGAACGTATGCTGAGCGACCTGCGCTGGCTTGGCCTCGATTGGGACGAAGGGCCAGATTGCGGCGGCCCCTATGCCCCCTACGTGCAAAGTCAGCGCCTTGATATCTACCAGCACTACCTGCAACGCTTACAGGACGCGGGCCTGATCTATCCCTGCTATTGCAGCCGCGCTGAGATCGCTCACGCTGCCAGCGCGCCACAGGGTGCGAGCGCGGAAACGAGGTACCCTGGAACTTGCCGCAAGCTCACACGGGCACAGCGCCAACAGCATGAGGCTAGCGGGCGTCGTCCCTCGCTGCGCTTTCGCGTTGCCGATGAACGGAGCGTCTTTTTTACCGATCTGATCGCCGGCCCGATGACTCAACACGTCCAGCAAGCCGTGGGAGATTTCATCGTGCGCCGTTCCGATGGCATTTTCGCCTATCAATTCGCCGTCGTCATCGATGATGCGCTAATGCACATCAACCAGGTTGTGCGCGGAGCCGATCTGCTCTCATCCACCGCCCGGCAAATCCTGCTCTACGAAGCGCTCGGCTTCCCCATTCCCACCTTCGCCCACGTCCCCCTCGTGCTGGATGAGCAGGGCAAACGCCTCGCAAAACGCGACCAGAGCGCCGGTCTTGAGCCACTGCGCGCAACGAGCGTAACGTCGGCCCAGATTGTGGGACAACTCGCGGCAAGCTACGGACTGGTAGCTCCTGGTATCGAGGTTGGCCCTTCCGGGCTGCTGGTGCAATAGCTCCAGACCGCCCCTGCCCTCCCCCATCACATCCCCGTAGGGTCCCGATTTATCGCGACCTGGGCGATTGATCGCCTTCCCCCAAATTCCATCCAATGTGATAACAGCAGGGCAAGCGCAAGTCCCCTCAATCGAACCTGTATCAGCCCGCACCAGGGCAAGCGCGAGGCCCCCGCCCCTCTCCGCCCATCCCCTTGCCCCTACGCCTCCGGTCCAACATCGTACATGCCGTTTGGATTTGTTTTCATCGGAAGGCTGCGGGCTGACGCGCCGCAACGCCGGAGGTCCAACATCGTACATGCCGTTTGGATTTGTTTTCTGAGAAGATGCTATGTCGGGTGGCTGGTAGGGGCAAGGGGATGGGCGGAAATGGGGCGGGGGCCTCGCGCTTGCCCTGTTTGCCTACGGTCCACAGTTGGGCATCCGACGATTCCAATCCCTGCCGGGCTCCACATCCTTTTTCGACGATGCCTTTGAGCGAGATGGGAATCGGACCGCCTTTGTTCCAATCCCTGCCGGGCTCTCCTTCCCTTTTCGACGCTGCTACTTCGATCACAATGGGGAGTTGATGCAGTGGTTCCAATCCCTTCCGGGCTCTCCTTCCCTTTTCGACGGCCACTCCCACAATATAGCATCAAAAGCCGTTTTATGCAAGCAGAATCGCGGGTTTCTTCAGGGCTATCCAGGCGATTAATCGGACGTAGTAAACCTGGTCTCTACAGTTCGCGACCCCTATATTTTCCGCACAGTAAATAGCCCATAGAGGTACGCCCCAGGGGGTAAAGAGTTCAGAAATATGATATAATGCGCCCAAAGTTACCGGCTTACTATCATTAAGCAACTAGAGGATTGAGTTTATTTTGCGTATGTCTCTCTTAGACAGTTTTTTGTATTTCAGGCCACCAGACACCGCCGACGTCACAAATATGGTACTGAACATTGTTTTTAGCATACTCGCTTCTTTGGTCGCGTTGGGCCTCGGCTTGCTATTGCGCCGCTGGCTCGTCCGTCGTCTCCAGCGCACAGTGCTCGACAACTGGCTTGTCCAGACGCTGGGCGTGCTCATTATCCTTCCCCCGCTCGTGCTGGCGGCAGTAGCTATTGTCAGCGTCTGGAATCTCAATCTGCTCTTCAGCACATTCAATCAGCTTGATATCAAAGATATTAGAAGCTTTAGCATTAACTTCACTGAAACGACCCTTCTGATAGTATTCGGCATAGGCATTGCACGCACAATCAGGAAGCTCACCATCCGGGGATTGGGCGAGAATCGCATCGACATCAACATCCGCACGCTGATTGCCCGTACTTTCTATTTTATTGTCCTCATCATTGCGGCATTCTGGATTCTTGCCGTCTGGCAGGTCCAACTGTCCGTCCCCGTGGCCGCCATCGGCGTGCTGACCGTCGCCACCGCCGTCGCCATTCAGGATATTTTGAAAGACCTAGTCGCTGGCTTCTATATCCTGCTCGAACGCCCCTTTTACATCGGCGATCAGATTAGCATCACGAACAACGCCAGTCTCTATACCGGCAAAGTCGAAGATGTCCAGTTGCGCGCAACCAAACTTCGCCTCATCAGTGGCGAGGAGGTTACTATCCCGAACTCGCTCGTTTTCGGCGGCGTCGTCACCAACAATTCTCTTTACAGTGAGCGGCGAGCCGTTATCGCTATCAAGCTGCCACAGGAAGATTTTGTGCAAGGGGAAACGCCCAACCAGATTCTTCAGGCGCTTAAAGATTTTGAGGCGATTACGCCTAAACCAGAGCCTGTCGCGCTCGTCAGCGGTTATGCTAATCAACAAATCATACTCACATTGCGCTTCTGGGTTGCGAACGGCCAGCACGCGATTATCTCAGATGTGGTATATACTTTACATACACTATTGCCCGGCGCGGAGTTGACGGTCCTGGAATCTGCTGGCAATATATAAGCTACAGGGCGAACGGTAGCTCCCCGATTCATCGTGGGAGTTGCCCCTACCGAGTGCGGAAAAGAAGTCCTAGAATGTTCCCCGGAGGAAAGAATACACGTTGGAGAAGTATAGTCCATTGTCGTACAAGCGTCGTATTGGCCTGATTGGCGGCACGTTCGATCCCATTCACTACGCTCATCTTGCCATTGCGGAGGAGGCTCGAACAACCCTTGATCTCACAGAGATGGTTTTTATCCCGGCAGGGGAACCACCTCATAAAGTCGGACACCTGTTGACGCCGGCGTATGATCGCCTGGCGATGCTCCAGCTCGCGATAGCCTCAAATCCGCACTTCACCAGTTCGCGCGTTGAGCTGGATCGCCCCGGGCCATCGTACCTGGTGGATACGCTACGTATTTTGCATGCCGAATGGGGAACAGAACTTGAGATCTATTTTGTTATAGGTTGGGACGGGCTGGAAGAACTGCACCATTGGCACGATCCGCAGGGCATTCTGGCACAACTGGCGCACCTGGTGGTTGTTAAACGTCCAGGTCATCAGGTGGATATCGAGTACAATAAACAGCTAGAGGAGCGCCTGCCCGGCATTATGCAGCGCCTGCTCGTCATTACCGCGCCGCAACTGGACATCTCATCCACCGATCTACGCCACCGGGTCGCGGAGAAGCGGTCGATCAAGTATTTGCTGCCGGAAACGGTGGAACGCTATATCTATGAACATGGACTCTACCAGCTTGCGTATGGGAGGTAAAAGGCATAGCAACGATGCAACCAATGCAGTTTGAATTAGGCGACCGGCTCCGTCTGCGTAAACAACATCCCTGTGGGAGCTTTGATTGGGAAGTGGTCCGCCTGGGAGCCGATATCGGCCTGTGCTGCGAAAAATGCGGACGCAGAATTTTACTGCCGCGCTCGGAGGTCGAACGCCGCACCAAGCAGCGTCTCCCGCGCGTACCCAGGCCGGAGCATGATCCTCTGGCATTCGAGGAAGAATGATACACAAGTACTGAAAATGTGACCCGCCGGAACCTGCGCGCCTGCCCGTTCGTAGAAGTTTACGAGTGCTAAAATCAGGCGTTACAGAATCAAAATTCAAGGAGAGATACCGCTATGGATCTAGTCAATCAAGGCGAGGGCTTTCTGACCTTGCTCAGAAAGCGAAATTTTTTGCGCCTCTGGCTGGCCCAGCTCATCTCCATGACTATTTTTAACGCGTCCAACTACGCCGTACTGATCTTGATCGACAAGATTACTGGATCCACGACGCTGCTCGGCGTTGCCATTATCTGCTTTAGCCTCCCGGCGATCCTCTTTGGCGCGCCTGCTGGCGTCTTCGTGGACCACATGAACAAGCATCGCGTCCTCTGGGCCAGCAATATGCTGCGCGCCGCCGCGACGTTCCTGTTTGTGCTCACGCTATTGGTCGATGAGCATCTGCTGCTCCCTATCTACCTGCTAACCTTTCTAATTTCATCTATCGGCCAGTTCTTCACCCCGGCGGAGGGTTCCGCTATTCCGCTGCTGGTGAGCGATGAAGAATTGATGCCCGCCCTCTCGCTTTTCAATATCACCTTCATGCTTTCACAGGCCCTGGGCTATGTGCTCTTTGCCCCCATTATACTGAGCCTCTTGCCCACATTTAAAATTTTTGGCATCACTATCGATTCAATTGTTCAGCTCTATGCGGTTATCAGCGTGCTCTACCTGGTCTGCGCTGTACTGATTATGCTGATCCCGTCAGCCGCGCTACAAAGAGCTGAGCGGAAAAACAAAACCGGCGATATCACGGCTCAGACCCTCGGCGTGATGGATAGCGTGTGGCACGAGATGTATCAGGGATGGAGCTTTGTACGGCGCAATAAACAGCTCTTCCTGGCGGTGATCCAGCTCTCTTTCGCGGGCGTCCTCATCCTGGTAATTGGTCAGCTAGCAACCCCCATCGTTACTCAATTGCTTAAACTATCGCCGACTGCGATGGCTTTCGTCTTTGCGCCCGCTGGCATCGGCCTGGTTGCCGGCTCAGTATTTATGCCCCGCATTACTCGCCGTCTGGGCCGGTCTCGCACTATCTTCAGTGGTACCGTTGCCCTCACCGTCTCGACGCTGCTCTTACCACTATTAACCCTGTTAACCCGTTCGCTCCAGCCAGCAACCTGGAATACCAATCCCCTGTTGCTCTTCTTGATCGCGCTGTGCATGTTTGCCGCCGGAGTCGCGCTGGACTTTGTCAATATTCCGGCGCAAACCATGATCCAGGAACTGACGCCCGATTGGATCAAGGGGCGCGTGCTGGCGCTGCAACTGGTGCTCTACAATGCCTGCTCCATTCCGATAATCCTCTTTATCGGGGCCACCACCGACCTCTTTGGCATTGATCGCGTCCTCTACCTGCTGTCTGCCTGCGAGATAGCCTTTGGTCTGTGGGGCCTCTACTACGAACGCAAGCATGCAGACCGTACGCCACCAACCGCAGAGGAACATGCCGCAGTACAGACGGAACGCGACACAATTGCCCCGAGTTCCTCACAATCTCATTGACGGCAGGGCTCACTTACGTCTAAAATAGGAGAGTGGAGTAATACTACTGAAAAGCAGAGGAACATGGACGCGAATACTCAACTAATGGCGCAAATAGCACCCTATCAGCCCTGGCTGATTATCGCGGGTGTCCTTGTTCTCTTTCTGCTGCTACGCGTGACACGCAAAGGATTGCGGCGGCGCATCGATGAGATCGGCTATCGCCTGCTGCGCGAGCGCGGCCTGCTGATCTGGTTCTGGCTCAACGCTCCAGGTGTGATGCTGCACGAGCTGAGCCACGCCTTCGTAGTGTTTCTATTCTCCCCCTTTGGCTTTCGCATCACCAGTATTACGCTCTTCCGCATCAAACCGATGGTGCAGCGCGGTCCCAATGGGCGCGTGATGCACAGTGGCGGACGCCAATCGCTCCAGCTCGGCGAAGTGCAATATGTGCGACCGCAGGGACGCATCATGAGCTACATCGGCGATGGCTTTAGCGGCATCGCTCCCCTTTTCGGCGGCGTTGTGGCGCTCTCCTTCCTCTACTGGGTCGCGACCGGCTATAGCCTCTGGGACTTCCCGCTCGATACAACTCATCACTACCTGCAAATCCTGCGTCCAGGCTGGCCCTGGTGGACCCTGATTTTTGCTCCCTACCTGATCCTCACCGTGACATCGGAACTCTGGCCCAGTCGTCAGGACTGGCTGGGGGCGCGCTGGCTGGTCACCGGACTTGTCATCCTCTTCTGCCTGGGCATTTTTTTACTCTGGTACTTCCACCAGTTTGACCAGATGCTCGCGATTACGACCTTCATCTCCTCGCGCATCGATTTTGCTCTGCTGATACTCCTGGGGCTTGATATAGCCTTTCTGTTGATAGCAGAAGTTCTCGTAAGGGCGGTACGACACTGACAATGCCAATCCAAAAGCCTTTTCTGATTATTATTACCGGCTTCTCATGCACCGGCAAAACGACGCTTGGCAAGCGTCTGGCGCAAGAGCTGCACCTGCCTTTTATCTATAAAGATGGTATCAAGGAACTTCTGCTTGACGATCTCGGCTGGCCTGATCGCGCCTGGTCTCGCAAGCTGGGACAGGCAACCTATTCGATTCTCTATCATATCATTGAAGCCCTGCTCACAGGCGGCAGCTCGTTGATTGTCGAGAGCAACTTCTCTCCCACATTCAGCACTCCAGACTTTCTGGCCCTCCAGCAACGTTGCGACTTCGATCCCCTCCAGATCCTCTGCTTCACGACCTCCGCTGATCTCCTGCTCCAACGTGGCAAAGAGCGCGACGCAGCGGGCAACCGCCACCCAGGCCACTTCGACCGCTGGTATCACGAAGGGTCCGAACCCATCCCGCTCACAGGCCGAGAAGATCCCCTCCCCATCGGCGGCCCCGTTCTCGAAGTGGACACAACCGACTTCTCCACTGTTGACTATAGGAAGATCATCGGTGTTGTGAGCGAGTTTATTGCTGAGCGACGCTGACTGAAAAAAATGGAACCTGTCGATCAGCGTCAAATCAAGCGGCAGAACCTGGAACGGGAATATCCAGATATTCCGCAATGCTATGGGATACCGGTAGCGGCTCCCGATCTTCCATCATCCCTTCGATGTGCAACTTGATCGCTTGCTCCATATTCGCCTTGACCTCTTCTAGGGTCCTTCCTGTCGCAATACAGCCGGGCAAATCCGGCACATAGGCGCTATAGTTATTGCTTCCCTGCTCAATAATAATGAGGAACCGGGACATGTTCTTCTCCTCTTTAGAAAATCTTGTTGTGCTATCGAATCCTCATTTGAGCCTGTTTGAGAACGCTAGCAAGTGTTTTAGGATGTACATCATCTCCTGGATGACCTGCAATGGTAACACGACCAGATTTTTCCGAATGTTTGTACTGCCGATGACTCCCTACAGTTTTCACCCAGTACCAACCATCTGCCTCTATTAACCTGATAAGCTCCCGCACCTTCATCTACACTTCTCATCCACCTCAAGTATTCAAAGTTCACTCCTATTTTACCACAATCACCTCTCGATTTTTTCAGTAGAACATGACAAGTTCTTCATCTATACAGATTTCGCTCCATCGCCTCAACGGCTTCTTTGGCTTCTTTCAAACCAACCCCATAGATAGAACGGTAGATTTTGATTGCGTTAATTTTATTGCCCGAGAGCAACGCTTCGCGGATGGCTCCAATCTCCTGCGGCCCCGACATACCTCGCGCCATCAGAGCTGCTGGATTGATGCCCAGGTGGATAATCAACGCCTGCATCATTACTTCCATCTGCTCTATTCTTTCCTCTAGCTGAGTTAGACGATTGTAATGCTCTTCTTCCATAATTGACACATCTTTCTGCGCTTGCCATGAGCTAAATTTCTGTCGTAGAGATGATCATATCACATCTATCAGTAAGAGGTATCGTTGCGCTACGGGATGACCGCCATAGATACCGCACTGCCGAGCTCACTCGTCCACACCACAGTCCCATCAGCAGCCTTCAACGCATAGGTATTGAAATCAGGAACATAGAGAATACCATTTACCACCTTTTGTCTGAAAATGGGGATAAAGAGCTATTTACCTGAGCATAGCGTTACCAATCAAACTTCTCAATCAAGAATGAGCGGCTATAGTGCAGCAATACAGGGCTGCCGTGTGGGCAGACGGCTGGCGCGGCGACGTTCGCCAGGGCTTTGAGCAGGGTGCGCTGCTCTCCATTGCTCAACTCGCGACCTCGGCGCATGGCGGAACGACAGGCGAGGCTGATGAGCAAATGATCTTCCCAATCGATGCTATCTTCGGCTGCGGTCTCCGCCAGTTCGTGCAGATGCGCGACCAGTTGCTCCTGCCCCTCGCCACTCGGAATCGAACGGATCAGGAAGCTGCGCCCGCCAAAACGCTCGCACTCCAGCCCCAGGCTGCGCAGCATCGGCAGGCGTTGCTCCAGCAAATCGGCCTGGTGACGCTTCATTTCGATTAATACCGGCTCTAACAACATATGCGCGCCAACGGCTTCATCCGTTTGCACTCCCGTGTACATGCTGCGCAGATGCTCATAGATGATGCGTTCGTGGGCGCGATGCTGGTCAACCAGGTACAGGCTGCCATCGGGCGCCTCGGCCAGGATCACCGCCTGCTGCAACTGGGCCAGCGGGCGTAAGCTTGCGATTACTTCGGCTGAGCCTGCCGATGCAATCTCTGCCCGATAGCCCTCCGCCGATTCCGCCACATGCAAACCACGCCGCCTCGGTCCCGGCAAACGGCGTTGGCTGGCAAGCACGGGACCGGGGAATTGCACCTCTTGAGGATGCGCCGGGCTGCGTTCCAGCACTAAGCGTATGGCATCGGTTAACGCGGTCGCGACAGTGCTCTCCTGTGCCAGCCGCACCTCCGTTTTAGTCGGATGAACGTTTACATCAACTTCCTGCGGTGGCAACTCTAGATTGAGCACCAGCAGAGGATGCTTCCCTTTCGGCAGTAACGTGCGATAGCCCTGCTCTAATGCCTCCTGCAATGGACGCGCATGCACCCAGCGCCCGTTGATAAAGAGGGTGATGTATTGCCGGTTGCTCTGCGCAAGGACGCGGTTGCCGATATAGCCATGAATCCGGTAACGACCCTCTTCTCCCACATCGATGGAGTGCAGCATCTCATTCAACGGCAAATGGTACAGTTCCGCCAGTGTTGCCGCGAGATCGCCGCTGCCACTTGTTTGCAGCGCGATATGTTCATCGAGGATCAGATTGAAGCGCACAGCAGGGTAGCCCACGGCATAACGGCGCAAGAGTTGCAGCACATGCCCATTCTCGGTACGAGCGCCACGCATAAATTTGAGGCGGGCAGGCACATTGTAGAAGAGGTCGCAGACGGTGATAGTTGTGCCATGCGGACGAGCGCGCCAGCCGCGCTGCGCCACTTCTCCCCCGCGCCACATGATCCACAGGGCCGCGTGCTCCTCGCCCATCATCTCCGTCTCAATCGCCCGACTCAGGATGGTCGTTTCCGAGACTGTGGCGATGCTGGCTAACGCCTCACCACGAAAACCAAGCGAGTGTAGATCAAAAAGGTCATCAATGCCATTGATCTTGCTGGTGGTATGGCGCACGCAGACGCGTTCTAGCTCGTCTTCTGGGATGCCATAGCCATCATCGGAGACGCGGATCAGATGCAATCCTCCCCCGCGCAGTTCGACGCGAATATCACGCGCGCCTGCATCCAGCGCATTCTCAACCAGCTCTTTGACTACCGAAGCCGGACGCTCGATGACTTCACCTGCCGCAATCCGTTCCGCCACATCCGGCGGCAGCGCATGCAATGGCGCGCGCCGTATAGGCATGCTTTGTGGTCTCTCATGGCTATATATCTGGCTCATCTATGCAGTTTGCTTCTCTTCTTCTGTAATAAAAACAACAGGTTCAAGGCATCAAGTGGGGTAATCGCACATACGTCAATCGCGGCTAAATCAGGTTCCGCACCGTTAGCGTGTTCCAGGGAAGCCGCAACCTGCCGCGCCTCCTCGCTTTGCCACTCATAGCGTTCATGCTGCTCAGCCACCATTGCGCCATTGCGTCTGAGGGCGGAGACGGCATACTGCTCAACACTCAATTCCTGCCCCATATGGGTGAAAATATTGTGAATACTGCTTTGTCCGCTCTCCAACTGTTTTAATACGA
Organism: Ktedonobacteraceae bacterium; assembly: GCA_035650355.1. Lineage (GTDB taxonomy): Bacteria > Chloroflexota > Ktedonobacteria > Ktedonobacterales > Ktedonobacteraceae > DASRHT01. Next base: position 11,754 of record DASRHT010000100.1, on the reverse strand, counting down.
CCTCGGCTCGCTGTACGATGCCAGAAGGCATACCTGCCAGCTTCGCCACATGCACGCCATAACTGCGCCCGATACATCCTGGCGTGACGCGATGGAGGAAGACGATGCCTCCCTGCTCGTCGTCGCTAATCGCCATTGTGCAGACGCGCAGATGCGGCAACTCGTCCGCCATCATCGATAGCTCATGGTAATGGGTAGCGAAGAGCGTGCGCGCCATCGTTTGATTATGCAGATGTTCGACCACGGCGCGCGCTATCGCTAATCCATCGTAGGTACTGGTACCGCGCCCAATTTCGTCGAGGATGATCAGGCTATGCCGCGTGGCGAGATGCAGGATGGTGGCCGTCTCCTCCATCTCGACCATGAAGGTGCTTTTGCCTGAAGCAATGTCATCTTCCGCACCCACGCGCGTGAAAATGCGATCTACAAGGCCGATCCGCGCCTGGCGAGCTGGCACGAAGCTGCCAATTTGCGCTAATAACGTGATGAGCGCGACCTGGCGCAGATAGGTTGATTTGCCCGCCATATTTGGCCCCGTAAGGAGCAGAATGCGCGCTCCCTCGTCGGCTTCGAGCGCGGTATCGTTGGGGATAAACACGTCGCCGTTCAGAGCGTATTCAACGACCGGATGCCGCCCTCCTACGATCTCTAACCCATGTCCATGCTCCAGCACGGGCCGTACATATCCCTGGTGAGCTGCAACCTCCGCAAAGCTGAGCATTACATCAACAACGGCCACAGCCTTCGCGGTGGCGATAAGTTGCGGATAGAACACGCTGATCTGACGCAACAGGTCGGCATAAATGCTGCGCTCCATCTCTTCAATCCGCTCGACCGCGCTGAGAATGCGGGCCTCGTGTTCCTTCAGTTCGGGCGTGATAAAACGCTCCCCGTTCACAAGCGTCTGTTTGCGCATATAATCGGACGGCACGTTTTTGGCGTTGGCTTTGCTGACTTCGATATAATAGCCAAAGACTTTGTTAAAGCCGACCTTGAGCGATTTAATGCCGGTCCGCACCCGTTCGCGCCCCTCTAACGAAACCATCCAGCGCCGCGAATCGCGAATGGAGGCAAAAAGCTCATCCAGTTCGTTATGGAAGCCTGGACGGATCATGCGCCCATCATCGCCCTCGTCGTCTTCCTCTCCGGCCCGCATCAAAGCACGGTCTATCAGCTCTATCACCTGCGGACAGGGATCAAGCTCGTCCACAAGTGAGTGCAAAAGAGAAGCGTCGCAACTGGAGAGCAGGCTGCGCAGCGTGGGAATAACCTCCAGGTAGTCACGCAAGCCGATTACTTCATTGCGTACCGCGCTCCCATAGCGCACGCGCCCGGCGATGCGCTCCATATCGCCCAGTTCCTGCAAATGCAAGGTCAAACGGCTGCGCAAAGCGGGACTTTCATAAAACTCTTCAACGCCTGCCAGCCGCGCATCAAGCTGGCTCAGATCCAGTAACGGCTGCGTGATGGTGCGGCGCATCTGGCGCGCCCCCATCGGCGTAACCGTTCGGTCTAATACGCTCAATAAACTGCCCATCAGCGTGCCACTGCGCGAACCCTGCAATAGTTCCAGATTGCGCTGGGTGTGGGCATCCAGCACCATATAGCTGGTGGTGCGATACGAGCGCAGAGATGTGAGCAGGGCGAGCAGCGCGCTATTCATTTTCTCCAGATAGGCAATGATGGCTCCCGCCGCCGCAATCGCCTGGGGAGCCTGCGCGCATCCATAGGCCTCTAGCGATTGCACGCCAAAATGGCGGCAGAGACGCGCCTGGGCCGCTTCCTGCTGAAAGAAATAGGGAGGGCAATAAGTGACGGTAACATCTTTCGAAGGAAACTGGTACGCCTCCTGCCTGCTTCCCTCGACCAGCAGACACTCGACCGGAGCGATACGCTGAAGCTCGGCATCAAGAGCGACCGGCAGTTCATCGGGAGAAAACCAGGTAACGGTAAATTCGCCGGTGCTCACATCCACCGCCGCCAGCCCGCTCTGAGTCCGTCCCGTGGCAATCGCGATTAAAAAATTGTTCTGGCGTGCTGGCAAAAGATTGGGATCAGAGAGCGTACCCGCCGTCAAAATGCGCGTCACGGCCCGATCAACGACGCCGCGGCCAACCTCGCCCACCTGTTCGCAGACAGCAATTTTGTACCCGCGTCGGATCAGCTTGCCCACATAATTATCCAGGGCGTGCAAAGGTATGCCGGCCAGCGGCACCCGTTCATCTCCATAAGCACGATTGGTCAGGACGATTTGCAGTTCGCGGGCCGCGATAACGGCATCATCGTCAAAGGTTTCATAGAAATCGCCGACCTGGTACATAAGGATGGCATCAGGGTACTGGCTCTTGATCTGCAAATATTGTTTGCGCGCGGGTGTGGGCATCTATCTTTACCTCTACCTAATCTCTATCTGCTTGTCCTGTTATGGAACACATGTACATTACATTATTCTCTCCGTATTGTCAAAAGGTGGTACCGCCAGTACCGCTGGAGAGCTTCTCGCTACTTTTCCCATTATGTTCACGGAGTGCGCAATGAGATGACGGCAGAAGAGCTAAAAGATGCTGAAATTTGTCTTTCGCCTCTGCTGCGCTGCGGCAGCCGCTGTGGAAAAGATAACAGAAAAGCGAGCCTGAGAAACGGACAGATGTCTGTTTTTTCCCCCCATTTTCCCCCAATTTCTCCATTTCCTTGAAGAGTTGTTATAATGATAAGCGGCATTGTCCAACAAAATAAGATAATTGGGCCAGATGAAACTCTTTTTTCCACAGGTGTATGAAAGATAGATATATACTAATGGAGGTAGAATAACTCGTATGAGGTGGAAAGAGTATGACCAGACCACAGCAGAAACGTAACAATCGCTTGCGAAATGCACGCCGGGCAGCAGGTCTAACCCAGGAGCAATTAGCGGAAAGAATCGGGGTGAGCGAGAAAACAGTTCAGCGATGGGAAGTAGGTAAAGCCATTCCTCAACCCATTGCGTTGCACGCTCTTTGTGAAGAGCTTCATGCAAAAAATTCAGAAGAGCTTGGCTTTGGAGATACTGAAGAAGCTCCATCAGAAGAAGAGGAGCAGCCAGTTCTCCAGCAGACAGAGCAGTGCCAGGAAAAGCAGAGGCAAAGGTCGTCTCCCTTGCAGGTACCCCTTATGAAGAGAAGCTCTCCGCTTCCGCGTCAACGGAACTTCCATCTGCTGGTCGGGCTCACTACTATTCTCGTGGTAGCTATACTTGTTAGCGGGGGCGTGATGGTGGCCTTCCCCCATCTTCCAATACTCGGGCAGAGTATCATGAACCCCTCGGAAAGCGATTGCGGGCAACCCTTCTCAGGCGCATTTCATAGACAGTTGGATACAAGATGGCAATTTGTCAACCCAACCGAGGATGGCACATGGCACATAGACCCTCAAGGCTCCCTCAGCATTACGGCTCCCCGCGGTAGCGATTTAAATCCGAATCCGGGTCACAACCTCGAGGCTCCACGATTACTTCAACCCATCAGAGACAACTTTACCATTCAGACGCGTCTCCAGTTTTCCCCTACTAGGAACTTCCAAAGCGCAGGCTTGCTTCTCTGGCAGGACTCAACCACCTTCCTGCGCTTCGAGCGCGTCTATGGGTTACAAAATGGGATACTCTTCCAACAAGAAAAGGACAACGACCCTATTTTCTCTATTCCTCAATCAAGGAACCATCTAACCAGCACTCAGTCCCTTGACCTGCGCGTGCAGAAACAAGGGGACCATTTCACCGCTTTCTGGCGAGAGCTGGGACACAACTGGCAAAAAGATGGGGAAACTGACCTGCACTTTGATCACTTGACGGTCGGTTTCGATGTACTCACGGTTTATGGAGCACCTCCGATCACAGCCACCTTTACCTCCTTCACTGTGAACTGTGCCTAGTCCTCTTCAGTGGTAATTGCGCTAAACGGCAATCTTAGGGTGAGGCATGTTCTGTTAGTACAAGGATAACCTCTTTCGGATAAGCCAGTCCCCACCCAAGTTTGCCATTCAGCGTTTTTTGGTGAAGAAACGTTTTCTATACCATTTCGCCCAAGTCTTCGCCTGTCCTCTGGATGAGGCCGTTTAGCAGCTCCTGGTCCACTGCTGCAGCCGAATGGTGTCGTTGGCGGCAGGAGGATAGGCAACTCCACTGTTGACGATCCAACTGGTCGCGGTAGCATACTTCAGATACATCCCCTTCGGGGTGTACACGCTGGCATGGAACTGCCCACCGAACGCTGGATGTCCCGGCCACGATTGTGCCTTGGTGATCTTAAAAACGTTGAGTCCGAAGTGCCGCCCATCACTACGTCGGACGGAGAAGAGTATGTCTAGTTCGGCGCCATTGTGGAGCGACGCCGAGTTCCAAGACGCATCCACTGTGATACCGGCCCAACTGCTGCCACATGAGGTCCAACTCACGAAGCTAGTTGCGGTAGTCCAAGCGATCACGCCCACACCGGGACCTGCCCAGGTGACATGTGTATGCTTACCGGTGTAACCGCTCGATTCACGGATGGACCGCGCATTAGCGACGCCAGTGGACATCGCGATCATGAGGCTGACCAGTACTACAACGAGTAGTGAAATGACAACATGCCGTATCCGGGCTGCTCCGTTCGAACTGTCCTGTGTGGATTGGCGCTGCTCGATTTTAAAACTTGTAGTAAGCTTCTCTCGCCCTCCGTCAACATACTCTTTGTTGCTTTGTAACATAGACTTAATCCTTTCAAAAACTGAAGAAACATGAAACGTTTCTTTTGTTTGCTTCTCGCGGCTGCCCTATGGTAGCCGCTGTTGTGGAAAAGATAACAGAAAAGCGGGTCTGAGAAACGGACAGATGTCTGTTTTTTCTCCCCACTTTCCCCCCAATTTCTCTACCTACTCTTCAAGAAGATGGAGCAAAATCCTCATTTCCCACCATTTCCCCTTGCTTTTTGGCTCAAAGTAATATATAGTATTTTATAGTTATTCTTGGTTCTTTTAGTAATGCATAGTATTTCCTGGCACGAAAGGACAGGGGATTATGGAACATCTTATGACTTCAGAGGAAGTAGCGGAGATCATGCACGTTGATCCGGTAACAATTCGCCGTCTGGTCAATAAGGGCGAGCTCTCCGCCTATCGCATCGGCGCCGACTACCGTTTTGCGCCGTCCGATCTGCAAAGCTATCTCCAGCGACAGCGCGTCTCCGCTCATGCAGAAAGCGGGCCAGAAGCCGTCCTCGGCGCGCAACTTGGCCAGCTTAGTCAATTTTTAGGAAAAGTTCTCCAGGGAAAACAGCCACCGGGATCACGCGACCGTTTTGATCGTTTTACGAAGCGCGCGCGCAACGTTCTCAATTTTGCGCAGGAGGAAGCACAATCATTCCAGCACAACTATATTGGTACAGAGCATCTTTTGCTGGGGCTGATCCGCGAGAACGGGAGCGTAGCTGCTCAGGTGCTCAACAATCTAGGGGTCGAGGCGAATCGGGTCCGTCAGGCTGTCGAAGCCATCATTGGTCACGGCGACCACCCTGTTTCCGGCATGGTAGGGCTGACTCCCCGCGCCAAAAGAGTTATCGAGTTGGCTGTAGATGAAGCTCGTCGCTTTGATCATCACTATATTGGCACAGAGCATCTTCTCCTGGGTCTGCTGCGGGAAAAAGAAGGCGTGGCAGCCCGCGTCCTTGATAGCCTGGGCGTCAATTTTGAGGAAACCCACCAGGCGATCATCCAGGTGCTGAATCAACGCCAGCAGGATGAGGCTTCATCCTCTCCGCCAGTACCAGAGGAAGCTTCCAGGCTGCTCACTGAAGAAGAACAGGGTCAGAGCTGCTCTCGTTGTGGGGCTCGCTCTCCGAACTACTTCCGCCACTGCTTCAACTGTGGCAATCCCTTCCCACGCGAAGAAGCCTCTCATGGCGAGGAAGCGTAATATTCCCCATGCCGCATCTCGCACCGTTGTCACCCGCGAGGTGCGGCATATATTGCGCAATAACACACTTCCCTATTATAAGCCCACTCCGGCAAGATACCAGACCATGCCCATACCGCGACCATTGAATTGACCAGGGGCCATATCACCAACGTAGGTATAGAGCGGGTGGCCGTCGTACTCCACCTGGTTGCCGTTGGCCGTCATGAAAACGCTCAGCTTCTTGGGCAGCGGCATTGAGCTGGTCAGCATCATTCCATTAGCCATCAGCGGGGGCCAGACCTTCGCGCAGGCTCCCGTACAGGTGGAGTTCGGAGCCGGATCGCTCATTCGATAGTAAATAGAAAAGCCTTTCGCAGTGATAAGAACCATGACGCTCCTACCATTCAGCATCACATGCCCCACATGGATGAAGGTATCCATAGTATTGCCCATTGTTGTCGTCGTGGGCGTCGCCATTGGAGCGGTCGTCGGCGTTGCGCCCATCATTTGATTGCCGCTCATAGTAGCCGTCGGGCTGGCCGCCCCCATCTTGTTCCCCGTCATGGTATTGGCATTCCCCGTATTGCTGGCAGCATTGCTCCCGCAGGCAACGGCGAAGATGGTCAGTAGCAAGCAGGTCACGATTAACCAGGAACGTCGCAGAGTTGTCATGTCAAATACCTCCTCAAAATCACAGCTTGTTAGCCAGAATGGCTATCATTTTTGCGATCTTATCGCTTTCCCTATTACCGCAGGGGGCAGAATCGCAGTAATACAACAGGTAGTCCCGATGTCACCACAGCTTAATAAGCAACGCTTATATTCATTGCATTTCGCCGCTCTACGATACACACGCCCATTATTTACAGCACTTACAAAAGAGGACCTATTTCCTCTTCTAAAATCGAGATTGCCTCTTTTCATCACCATCAATACCTGCAATAATGTCCCCATCAATAGTGAGACAAAAAACGACAAAAGGAGTCACCATTGTGGAAGTAACCAATGATCCACAGAAGATTGGACAGGCGCTCAACTGGATCGTTTCTCTGCTCAACCGCCACCACGTCCCTTATCAAGTCGTCGGTGGCCTGGCTGCCAAAGCCTACGGGGCAACTCGCCCTCTGGTTGACATCGATATCTACGTACCAATAGAGCAGGCACAGGCGGCAATCGAGGAGATGAAACCGTATGTTGTGCGCGAGCCTTTGCCGCATAGAAGCGATTCCTGGGACCTTATCTACATGGCCCTTGAGTATCACAATATCTGGATTGAGATCGGCGATACCACCACCAATCCGAGTTTCTACAATCGCCGCGACCAGCGTTGGGAGCCGCAGACCATTGATTTCGCACGCACTAATACCATCAATTTGTATGGGGTTGAAGTCCATATCATGCCAAAGGATGAACTGATCAGCTACAAAGCCATGCTTGACCGTCCGGTGGATCACCAGGATTTACAGGAGATCGCGGGATAAATTGCGACTGTTCTCTTGAAAACCCACAACAAATGTCCTACATCTACGTATATTTATTAGGAAGTAGCGGAGCAGGAAGCTGATGGTTGTGGCTCTCACCCAAATCGTATCCTCACAATTAATGAAGAGCACATCGAAAATATTTGAGATAGCAGGAGATAAAATAGCATGGTCGATCTTGACGCCCCCATCACAGAAGTGACCGTTTATGCTGACCGTGCCCTCGTCACGCGTGAGGGGAGCATCCACCTGGAAGCTGGCGAGCATGAGCTGCGGATCAACGATCTTCCCCAGTTCATCCGCGATTCGCTGCGCAGCTCCGGTCAGGGTCCGCAGAACACGCGTATCCTCAACGTTGATATCGCTACCGCCTTCTACAGTCGTCCCCCGGAGGCCGACATAGCCCGGCTGCAGCGCGATCTGGAAAAGCTCCAGCAACAACAGCAATTGCTCAAGGCGCGCCAGGACTCGCTCAACGACCATCGTCAATGGCTACGGGCGCTCGGCGAACAATCGCGCGACTTCGCCAAAGGACTCGCGCAAGGTCAGATGAAGCCACAGGATTGCGCCGATTTCTTTAGCTTTATGACCAATCAGGCGTTGCAGGACGCCGAAGCTGCGCAAAACCTGGAAATCCAGCTCAAGCAGGTGCAGTTGGAGATCGAGGCCAAAAAGCGCGAACTCTCCCAAAAGCAGGGCCATGCAAACCCGGACCGCCTGGCAGCAGTCGTCACCGTCGCGCTGGCGGAAGCAGGCGATTTCACATTGGAGATCTCTTATCTGGTGATGGACGCCTCCTGGCACCCACAATATGACGTACGTGTGCAGATGAACGACGAACACAGCGCGGGCGAGGTTGAACTGACATACGTCGGCATAGTCCAGCAGTACACGGGCGAAGCGTGGGAGCAGATCAATCTCTCGCTCTCCACCGCTCGTCCCAGCCTCGCGGCAGTACTGCCCGAACTGAACCCCTGGTATCTTCAAGTGTATACGCCACCACCACCACAGCCCTTGTATGCAGCAGCGCCAGCCGGTGCGCCAACGGTTGCCAGAATGGCAAGAGCGTCCATCAGTGTGCCAGCTTCCATGCCGGCGTTAGACCAGGCAGAGACGGAATACGAGCCTGTGGAGGCAAGCATAGAAACCGCGACCGTCGAACGCACAGGGACTGCGCTGGTTTTCCGCGTGGGTCGCTCAGTCGATATCCCCTCGGACAACTCGCCCCACAAAACCACGATTGCGCGCGACAACCTGCCCTGTGAATTCGATTACGTCAGCGCGCCCGTTACCGAAGAGCACACGCACCTGCGCGCTACCATCACCAACACGACAGAACGCGTGCTGCTCAAGGGCGATGCCAGCATCTTCCTGAGCGGCGAATACGTCGGCACCACCCGGGTGAAAATGACGGCGCCCGGCGAAAAGTTCAAAATCTTCCTGGGAATCGACGACGATATTAAGGTCAAGCGCGAGCTGATCGAGCGTGCGGTGGACAAGGGGAACCTGCTGCAAAGCGATATTCGCCGCATCACGTACGCGTATCGCATCACCGTCCACAACTACGCCGCTCATCCCCGGCGTGTCGTCGTCCGCGACCACCTCCCCGTCTCCCAGCACGAACGCGTCAAAGTCAAAGTCCAGAACATCCAGCCCGCCCCCGCCAAACGAACCGGCCTGGAGCTGCTCACCTGGCGCTCCACCTTAGCGCCCGACGCCGAGCAAAAGATCGAATACCGCTTCACCATCGAACACCCGCAAGGAATGAAGGTGATCGGATTACCGTAGGGGCAGGTCTCGCGCCTGCCCTTCTCCTAAACAGGCTCAATGACAGCTTGTGACATCAAGCAGCAAAAACGCGCCCGCATCGCTTCACAACCGTTTGCGCGCCCAGCGGGTCGAGAATGGTCGTCGTGCCGCCCAGGGAAGCGCCAGTGTCGTCGGTGGCGGTCCGTGGATCAAGCCAAATGCTGTCACGAGCCACGCAGAACGGCAGGCTCTGGAACCAGTCACGATGCGTCTCGTCATGACTCTTTGGTTATGTGTAACACCCTTTTCTCCATCTCCTAAATGATATACTTTATGTGAAAGCTCAACAAGCTTCTCTCCTCTGCTACCTGGTGATAAGAGAAAGCTATAGATACACTGATAGAGAGAAGGGGGTGCATAGATGGCACTAAAATTTGGTTTGATTGTTCCCCAGGGCTGGCGTACTGATCTGGCAGGGCTGGCAGACCCCATAGAGGCATATGAAACAATGACTCGTGTAGCCCAGGAAGCAGAAGGATTAGGATACGATTCGATCTGGTTATTTGATCATTTTCATACAGTGCCGGAACCACGACAAGAAGTGACGTTTGAGTGTTGGACAAGTACTGCAGCCCTTGCCCGTGATACGAAGCGTGTCCGCATTGGGCAATTAGTCACTTGCAATGGGTACCGTCACCCTGCACTGTTAGCAAAAATGGCTAGCACCGTTGATGTGTTGAGTCATGGGCGCCTTGACTTTGGCATTGGGGCAGGATGGTATGAGCATGAATACCGGGCATATGGGTATGAGTTCCCTGATGTCCCAACACGCCTGCGCTATTTACGCGATGCAGTTCGTATCATCCATGCTATGTGGACGCAAGAAGAGGCAGTCTTTGAAGGCAAACATTATCAGATACACGGGGCCATTAATCAACCCAAAGGAGTGCAACGACCACATATTCCATTGCTCATCGGCGGCGGTGGTGAGCGAGTAACGCTCAAACTTGTGGCTCAGTATGCCGATGCTTGTAATCTGAGTTATGTTGATGTGACCGAACTTGCCCACAAACTTTCTGTCCTCAAAAAGCATTGTGAGGAGGTTGGACGAGACTATGAAAGTATTAGGCGCACAGTACTCCTGATGTGTGCTATTGCAGAGACGGATGAAGAGGCATTTGCTGCTAGTCAGAGCCTCCCGTTTCGCCGTAAGATCCCACCAGAAAAAGTGCCAGAGCAGGCACTTGTAGGGACGCCTGATGTCATCAGGCGACGGATAGCGGCCTATGAACAAGCAGGAGCACAAGAAATTATTTTGTATATGCCAGACGCAAAGGCACTCAAGTCTGTTCGGTTATTTGCAGAGACCTGTCTATCAGACTAAACAACTCCTTGAAAAGGTGGGAGTAAACAAGGAAGTGGCTTTACTGTAATGCTCCAAGCTTGTTCAACTCCCACCCTAGCCGTAGAACAAGTGGCGCGTTTTTATAACTACTGACACAAAGTTTGTAGTATAGTTCAGTAATGTAGCCGATATTGATATCGGAGTGTATCTCTTTAAATACCTCTAAGGCGAGGAGAGCCTCTTTGACGGCAAAGCCATACTCCCCCAGTCCATAATGCGCTTGAGCTCGAAAGAGATTAATCATCCCATGACGACGTGTCATCTCTTGACTGGTATTTTGCTCGGCGAGTTCAAGCTGGCAAAGAGCTTCCGTGAATGGCCCTTTCCTCAATTTCTCCGTAGAATGACCCACTGCAATAAGTGCAATAGCTCGCCTGATATGATACATCCCTACATTAAATCGGAGAAAATACTCATCTTCTCCCAGGTTGCCTGAACGCGCAATGGTCTCTGCCTGATCTAACAAGTTCAATGCTGATGTAATATCAGCATTACTTTGTATCATATGCGCATGGATCATCCCCGCATTTTGCAAAACGGTGCCTCTCACCTGTCCAGAGGCGTTGCTTTTCTTCTAAGTGAGCCAGAGAATCCAGACCGAGCAGGAAGGCGGGTATATCAAGCAATAAGACGAGTTTTCTACAACGGATGATCGAATCAAGGCCGATGCTCTCCTTTTCCATGCGGCACGCCATAGATATACTAATCCCAAGTGTCTGAGCTAGCATTTGGCGTGTCATACCCAAACGCTGTCGATAGTATATTACGACCGCTCCTGGACTTGGATATTGCCTTCTAGCATCTTTTGGAGGAAAAGGACCAAAGGAATACCACCAGCATTGTACCGTACTCATTTTCTCCCCCACCATCTTAAAGCATTTGTTTAGATTATAGACCTAAAAATATTTGAAATCAATCTAGCAGCAAAATATGACCGCAACTTTCATGCAATAGTAATAAATGCTCTTTTGAATAACTAGAGTATTGAGTAGAGTAAGCAATGTGAGATGTATTGAGTGTGCAAGCGAGGAACGAGCAGATGATGGATGACATCAAGGAGGTGGATTTCATATGACGTATTATTGTCTGAAAATCGAACTGACAGCAGATGTGGTCAACTATCTGAATCACATCGGCGTCTCGATTGTGCCCGAGGTGGTCAATGGGACGATCTATCTGCGGCTCGACTGTCCAGAAGGCGCGCTGGAGGA
>DASRHT010000099.1:0-4465 GCA_035650355.1 Ktedonobacteraceae bacterium | reverse complement strand
GAGAAATGCCGAATTCACGCTCAAGAACCGATCTTGAAGGAAGATACCCACGAACACCATAGTCACCTCGTAAAATCTGTTCTCGTAAAAGCGCAACAGCTTCTTCTAACTTTTCTGCTTTTGCCATATTTCTACCTCGTTTATCTCAACTATGAGCGTACTTCTTGTTTTTTGATATACATTGAGACATCTTATTCGGGATATCCTAATAAGTGGTGTTTTGATTATAGCATCTCTATGGGAATATGACAATGTCGTATTCATTGCCATACTAGAGTTTGTCACACGAAGAAAGAGTAAAGAGACTAAAAAGCTGGCATAAAAGTCCTTATCTGGCTATGTTTGTCCGTGTTTTAAAAAAATATGCTTCCATACCTCATACGTCTGACGGGCGATCTTTTCCTGCGTGTAGTTATCGATGACGCGCTGACGACCACGCTGCGCCAGATCCGCGTACAGTTCAGGATTATCAAGCAGCCGCCGGACGCACTCGCTCAAAGCTCTGGCGTCGCCTTCTTTAAAAACAAGACCGGCATCGCCGATGACATAGGGGATTTCGCCGGAGCTGGAGCCAATAACCGGCGTTTCGCAAGACATAGATTCGGCCAGCACACGACCAAATTGCTCGATCCAGTTGGGGCGCGAGAGCGACGGCAGGACAAAGACGTTCAGTCGCTCCATTTCCTTAGGAACTTCGTAGGTCGGTACGCCAGGTTTGAAAATGACGCGCTCGCTCACTCCCAGGCGAGCCGCCTGCTCCTCCAGTATACTCTTCATTGGCCCGTTGCCGATAAAAACGGCCTGGCAGCATTCAGGTAGAAATGTCAGAGCTTCGATGATTAATGGAAGCCCCTTCTCTTCTTTGAGGCGACCGATAAAGCCAAGCGTAAACGGATCGTCGGCTGCTCGCGGAGGTCGTGGCTCGCTGCGTCGGTAGATGTCGGTATCAAAGCCAAATTGCGGAATAATGTGAATTGGCCCTCGATATCCCTTGCGGCGCAATACTTCAGAGGCGTCCCGATTGCCCGCGATTGCGGCTGCCGCGTGGCGATAATTGTAGAGTTCGAACTGGCGAAACGGCGGCGGATAGCGACGGTAGAGGTTTTGCCAGGTGAAGAAAAGTGTACGCGCTTTCTGCCGCACGGCCAGACGCATAGCCTGAGAGGTCGCCAGATTATATGGCTCCTCATCGATATGGACGACTTCAGGCCGCACGTCGCGCATGATCTGGCGCAATTCGGGATAGTAATGGAGGTGAAAGTTGCCGTTGAGCGTCATCGGCGTGACGATCATCTGATAGCCGCTGGTATAAAGCCGCTCAAGCGTCTGCTTGCTACCATCGTCGCTTTGCCAGTATGGTGGAGTCACCAGGGTCAGTTCAACGTCAGGACATTTTGCCAGTTCCTCCAGCTTGCGTTGCGAGGTGCCCCCAACGAGGGCTTTTGAGATCATTAATACGCGCATGTTCTACTTCTTTCTTCTTCTGCCGGCGGCCCGAGCCAGCGTTTCTTCGTAGACTGCCAGCGTTTCGGTAGCTGCTTTGTGCCAGCTAAACTGTGCCGCGCGCCGAAGCGAACGGGCCTGGAGGTCTGCACGAAGCTCGCTATCGGACAGGACGCGCCGCATGGCGTCGATCAGCGCGCGCAGATTTTCTGGATCGAGGGCGATGGCAGCATCCCCCACGACTTCCGGCAGCGAGGAGCGGTTCGAGCAAACAACGGCGGTGCCGCAGCTCATGGCTTCCAGCGGATCAAGCCCGAAGCCTTCATAGAGGGAAGGGAAAACAAACAGGCTGGCACCGCTATAGATGGCGGGCTTATCCTCTTCTGCGATAAAGCGATAGATGATCTGCCCCGTCATCCCCAGGTCTGACGCGACCGGTCGGGGATCGGGGAAAAGCGGGCCTTTCTGCTTATCCGGGTTGCCTGCAACCAGCAATTGCAAGCTGGGATCGCCGACCTGCCGGTACACTTCGGCGAAGGCGCGCACGAGTTGGGATACGTTTTTGCGCTGGTCCAGGCCGCCCAGGTAGAACACATAACGCTCGTTCAACCCATAGCGTTTGCGCGCCGCCGCTAAAATCTGCGGGTCCGTGACCGGTCTATATTCATCGCCGGCGGCCTCGTAAATCACGCGAATACGCTCTTCAGGCAACTTTAAGACCTCCACGATATCACGTTTCGCATGCTGCGAGACGGTGATAATCATGGTTGCGCGATGCGCGGCCCGGGCGATGAGGCGCATATAAGCTTTCACCCTGGCATCCGGCTGGTATGCTGGCAGGCGCATGGGGATCACATCATGGATCGTGACGACCGTGGAGGTACGCGGTAGCAGCGGCGGGGCGAAATAGGGGACGTGGAAGATATCCACCCCGGCTTTACGAGCCGCCGCCGGACCTGTAAATTGCTCCCATATGAGCTTCTCAATATTGTCGTTGCGCGCCGCAAAGCCAGGCACCGGACGCACCTGATAAGGGAAGACTGCCTCCTTATGATCTCCTAGCGGCTGCGGTCCCAATAAAACATACTCATTCTTCTGATCAATCTCTGCTAGCGCCTGCAATAAATGCTGCATATATTGTCCGCTGCCGGTGGCGGGGTATTGGAAAAAGAGTGCGTTCATGCCGATTTTCATGCCGGGTTTACCTCATGAGGAATATCTGTCCCTTGATCATAGAGTTTCTGATAGATAGCTAGCATTTTACGTGCCGATGCCTCCCAGGTAAACTCACGCGCCCTCTGGTAGCCCTTTTGACGCAGTTCCTCATGCAACGCTTCATTTTCCAGCAGCCGTGTAATAGCGTCTGCCAGTTCATCGACACGGGCAGGATTCACCAGCAGGGCAGCATCCCCCACGACCTCCGGCAACGAAGAGACGTTGGAGGTGATGGTTGGCGCTCCGCAGGCCATCGCCTCCAGGGGAGGGATGCCAAAGCCTTCGGAAAACGAGGGGAAGGCAAACACATCAGCCAGGCTGTAAAGCGAGACGAGTTCGAGATCGCTCACCCGGCCCAGAAAGCGCACCTTCTTCTCCAGTTTAAGCTCCTCCACCACCTTGAGCGTTTCCTCGTAGAGCCATCCCTGCCCCCCAGCAATCGCCAGCATGGCCGGTCCTTTTTTCTTTTTCTGCGCCTGATAAAACGCCTTAATCAGTCCAATATGGTTTTTTCGCGGCTCCAGCGTGCCAACGCCCAGCACCAGGGGACTTTTCAGACCAAATTTATGCCGGGTCGCGCCCAGAATCACCGGATCGGTGATGCGACGAAAATGGGGACCGACGGCGTTAGGCACAACGACGAGCTTCTCGCGCGGCGTTTGAAAGTGCTCGATCAGCGTGCGGCTGGTCTCTTGCGAGACGGTCGTAACAATATCGGCTGCTGCGACCGATGCGGGGACGACCTTTTTAAGATAGGCTGCGAGTTCAGGAACGGCATACTCAGGGTGTTCAATAAAGGCCAGATCATGGATCGTCACCACTTTACGCACCCGCTTGCCGAGCGGGGGTAGCGCGAAATCCGGGCCGTGATAGATATCCGTCGGCCCGGAAAACAGGGTCGCGGGAATCGGTATTTGCCAGCGATACCAGAGAATATTGAGGTAGCGGTCAGGGACAAAGATGCTCCTACTGCGCACATTCTCTGCCACAGGAAACGGACGCTCCCGCGTGGGGCGTCCGCTGGTGAGCAAGGTAAACTGGTCACGGACGTTCTGTGCCAGGATGGCGGCAACCAGGTTACGCACGTATGTGCCAACGCCCGCTCCCTGGCGAATGGCCGCTGTATAGTCAATCGCGATACGCATGGGATTACCTTTGCACTGTCTATCCTGGTGGCCACCCCAACTGGCGACCACCCAGGAGATGAAAGTGCAGATGAAAGACAGATTGGCCGGAGTCTGGGCCAACATTTGTCACAAAGCGATAGCCGCGCTCCAGACCTAAGTCCCGGGCCACCTTCGCCGCGGCAGTATAGATGCTCGCCAGGATTGCTCCATCCTCTTGCGTCAGATCGGTCATCGAGGCGATGTGACGCCTGGGAATAAACAGAATATGGTGGGGAGCCTGCGGATTGAGATCCCTGAAGGCCACCACATCATGATCCTGATACACAATCGTGCTCGGTATCTCGCCAGCCGCGATCTTGCAGAATAAGCAACTCTCCATATGGGTTTTTTACCCCTTTATCAGCCTACATTAACGCTCCCGTTCCGCTCTACAAGCCAGAGTAGCCTTTGATGCTATTTGACCTTGCTCGGCTGCATGCAACGGGATTGCTGTCATTTTAGCTGTCTATGGGGGTTGTGTCAATCAAAGAGATGCCAGGGCAGGGCCTTTTAATTTTCGGCGAGAGGCCGCAAAAGCAAAACAAAAGGATGAGAACCTGATAAAGTGATGGTACCAAACTATCACGAAACGAGGACTCATCCGAGATGAACTATAGCATAGTCAATGAAGCCAGGGAACT
>DASRHT010000098.1:0-25283 GCA_035650355.1 Ktedonobacteraceae bacterium | reverse complement strand
GTGGTCAAGGGCAAGCTCTCCAGTTCGACAAACACCGCCGGCACCATGTACGCTGGTAACTGCTCGTGCAGGTACGTCTGTAACGTGCTTGGTAGGGGCCATCCCTTGCGGTTGCCCTGGGCAGGGGCCAGCCCTGCCCCTGCTGTCTGCTGCGTCGGGACCAGATAAGCGACCAAGCGCGGCTCGGTCTGCTCGTCCTGCTGCACGATGACCGCTGCCTCCTGGATGGCGGGATGTTGCAACAGCACACTTTCGATCTCCCCTAGCTCAATACGATACCCTCGCAGCTTGACCTGATGATCCACCCGCCCCAGAAACTCCAGCACTCCATCGGCCCGGTAGCGCGCCAGGTCCCCCGTCTTGTACAGTCTGCTCCCTCCCACGCCTCCATAGGGGTCAGGCAGGAACCGTTCCGCCGTCAACTCAGGTCGCTTCACATACCCGCGTGCCACCCCTTGCCCCCCAATGTAAAGCTCCCCAGAGACCCCGATGGGTACCGGACGCAGATGCGGATCGAGCACATAGAGCGTGGTATTGGCTATCGGGCGTCCTATGGGTAACTCTCCGCTGCTGCCATCTTGGGCTGCCACTTCATAGATACAGCAGCCCACCACTGTCTCGGTCGGTCCATACTCATTGATCAGCCGGGTCTCGGGCGCATACTCTCGCCAGGGCGCGACGCTTTGCCCTCGTAACGCCTCCCCGCCAATGACCAGCGCACGGGCCGAGGCGGCCAGTTCCTGCGGCAACAAGAGCTGGTTGAGCAGGTCCAGGTGTGCCGGCGTGATCTTGAGCAGACTGAAGTGCTGTCCCTGGCGCATGCTCTGGGCCAGGTGCTCCACGGCTCGCTCCTCGGGCAGCAGCACCACCGGCTTGCCACAAAGCAGCGCCGGGAATAGCGCGGTCACCGTCAAATCGAAGGCCAGCGAGGAATGCACCACCGAGCCATTGCCTGCGCCAACCTGATAGGACTCAGTGGCCCAATTCAGGTAGTTGAACAAGCCCTGATGCGAGATCATTACCCCTTTGGGAGTCCCGGTGGAGCCGGAGGTGTAGATGACATAGGCCAGTTGCCCAGCCGCAACGTTATGTGTAGGGTTGCTCGTCGGCTGCTGTGCAATGATTGCGGCGTGCAGCCGGGGACAGAGGCACTGCACAGGCGCAGGTAGCTTCTCACAGAGAGACTCATCGGCCAGCACGAGCGTGAGCCCTGCATTCTCGACGATGTAGGCGATGCGTCCCGGCGGATAGGCCGGATCGAGAGGCACATATGCTCCCCCGGCCTTCAAGATCGCCAGCAGCGAGACGATCTGCTCCACCGACCGCTCCATGTAGACGCCCACCAGCACTTCTGGTCCCACCCCGCAACCTTGCAAGTGATGGGCAAGCTGGTTAGCACGTTCGTTGAGCTGATGATAGGAGAGGGCTTGCTCCTCAAAGAGCAGCGCCGTAGCCTGTGGCGTTCGCGCTACCTGCGCCTCGATGTACAGATGAACGATGGGCTGCTCTGGTAGAGGAGCACTGGTCGCATTCCATTCCTCCACCAATTGACGCTGCTCACAGTCTTGTAAAAGCGGAAGCAGACTTAGACGCTGGTATGATGGCACAGTAACCAGAACTTGCAGGAGATATTGCCACTGTTCAAGGAAACGCTCAACCGTACACAGTTTCCATAAATCGCTGCTGTACTCAAAAAAGCCTGAGAGTTGCGAACCCTGCTCTTTAACCAGCAAGGTTAAATCGAGCTTGGTGCTGCCATTATCTATAGACAACGGAGTAATCATTGTTCCATTTGGCAAACTGGTTGGCATCTCCTGACTATGCAGGACGAACATGACCTGGAAGAGGGGATTGCGTCCCAGCACCTGGGCAGGCTGAAGCGCCTCGACCAGGTGCTCAAAGGGCAGGTCCTGATGCGCATAAGCACCCAGCGCGACCGCACGTACCCGCTGCAAGAGCTCAGCCACCGTCGGATTATCGCTCAGATCGATGCGCAAGGCCAACGTGTTGACAAACAAACCCAACAGCTCTTCGGTATCTGGATGAGTTCGGCCAGCGATGGGAGAGCCAATGACCAGATCCTCCTGCTGGCTGTACTGAGCCAGCAACAGCGAGAAGCTGGCGAGCAGCAGCATAAAGAGCGTTACCCCTTCCTGCCGCGCACGCTCATAGAGCGCCTCGCTGAGCTCCTTCGACAGGACAAAGGGCACCTGTCCTCCTCGATGCGACGATAGTGAAGGGCGTGGGTAGTCCGTAGGCAACTCCAGCAAGCCGGGCGCTTCCGCTAACTGCTCACGCCAGTAATCGAGCAGGCGCTGCTGCTGTGCTCCTTGCAGCCAGTGGCGCTGCCAGAGGGCGTAATCGGCATAGTGCCATGTGGGAGCGGCGGGCACCGCTTCCAGCGTGCCGCTAACATAGCCTTGATAGAGGCTGAGCAGTTCCTTGAAGAACAGCTCGGCAGACCAGGCATCGGTGATGATATGGTGCTGGATTAGCAAGAAGAGATGCACCTGTGTATCAATCGGGTAGAGAAATGCACGCAAGAGCGGTCCCTCTTGCAGGTTGAAGGGAGTGCTCGTCTCTCGCCTCATGTGCGCCTGCGCTTCCTGCTCACGAGCGGCTGGCGTTTCGCCGGGCAGAGAAACCTCTCGGAGGGGAAGCTCCAGACGCTCATGAATAAGTTGCACCGGCTCGCCTGCTACCGTCTCAAAGCTGGTTCGCAGCACTTCATGGCGCGACAGAATCGCGTTGAGCGCCGCTTGCAGCGCCGCTTTATGCAACGGTCCGCTGATACGCATTGCCAGCGAGACTATGTATGCAGCATCGGTCTCAACGAGTTGATCGAGAAACCAGAGGCGCTGCTGAGCAAACGAAAGCGGCAGGCGCTCGGGACGCTGCATTGACCGCAGGGCATCATAAAACTGCTGCTTTTGCATTTGCTGCTGCGAGTCGATAACGCCTTCTGCCTGCCGTCGGGCATCGATATCAGCAGCTATATCCGCCAGAGTCTCGATCTCGAAGATACGCCGTAACGGCAACTCAACCTGGAAGCTCTGCTGAATGCGGAAGAGCAGCCGCGTCGCCAGCAGCGAATGACCGCCGATGACGAAAAAATTGTCCATCACGCTGATGTGGTCCAGCCCCAACAACTGCGAGCAGATCGTTACCAGTTGCTCCTCGGTCGCAGTGCGCGGCGCTACCAGTTCTCCCTGATGGACCACCTGTCCCTGTTCAGGTGCAGGCAAGGCACGCCGGTCCAGTTTGCCATTAGGCGTCAATGGAAAGCTTTCCAGTTCGACAAAGACCGCTGGCACCATATGCGCTGGCAACTCGTTTTGTAGAAACCTGCGAATCTCGCTAAGCTCCAGGGCAGGGGCGAGCCCTGCCCCTACTGGTTGCCCCCTCCCGGGGACCAGGTAGGTCACTAAGCGAGGTTCAATCTGACCGTCTTGCTGCACGATGATCGCAGCTTCCTGAATGGCTGGATGCCGTCGCAGCACGCTCTCTATCTCCCCTAGCTCAACGCGCATGCCTCGCAGCTTGACCTGTCCATCGATGCGTCCCAGGTACTCTAATACTCCATCGGAACGATAACGCGCCAGGTCGCCCGTTCTGTAGAGCCGCGCCCCGGGCTCGGACGCGCCGGACGCGATCAATCGGGTCCCTACGTATGGATGCGGTACGAAGCGGTCCGCCGTTAGCGCGGGCTGCCCCAGGTAGCCGCGGGCCAGACCGATGCCACCAATGTAGAGTTCCCCAATCACCCCTACCGGTACCAAGCGCATGTAGCGATCCAGTAGCAGGATCTCCGTATTGAAAACTGGGCGCCCTATCGGCACCTGCTGTTCGTCGCAATCGGAATCAGCGAACCACGCCGTCGAAGTCACCGATGTTTCTGTCGGCCCGTAGTGATTATGCACACGAGTATGCAAGAGGGAAGAGAAGCGGTTCAGCAATTGCGGAGAGAGCACTTCGCCGCCCGAGACGATGTAGCGCAAGGATTGGCACTGCTCCACTCCTGGCTCATCAAGCAATAGCTGCAACATCGAGGGCACAAAATGCGTCAGGCTGATCTGCTGTTCGCGCAGGATCTTTACCAGGTAGGCGCTATCACGATGGCCCTCCGGGCGTGCGATCACCTGGGTCGCTCCCACCATCAGCGGCGTGAACAGCTCCACCGCCGCCGCGTCAAAGTTCGCCGGAGTTTTGAGCAGCACGCGGTCCTGCGCCGTGATTTGCGCCGCCTCTATTTGCCAATGCAGGTAGTTATAGATGCTCTGGTGCGCATTGACCGAGCCTTTAGGCGTGCCCGTGGAACCAGAGGTGTAGAGCACATACATTGCATTAGTTACTGTCCCTTGCCACGGCAAATTCTCGCGGCTCTGCGTCTCCAGAGAGGCATCGCTATCCACATACAACACTTGTCCGTTGTACGCTGGAAGCTGCAAGCGCAACGACTCCAGGGTCAGTAGCACAGGTGCGGCGCTATCCTGGAGCATATAGGCGATGCGCTCCTGCGGATAGCTCGGGTCCAGAGGCACATATGCCCCACCAGCTTTGAGGACCGCCACGATAGAGAGCATCTGCTCTACCGACCGCTCCATATAGACCCCTACTAGCACTTCTGGTCCCACCCCACATTCTTGCAAGCGATGGGCGAGCTGGTTAGCGCGTTCATTCAACTCAGCATACGTCAGCGATAGTTTCTCAGAGACCAGCGCAACGGCGTCGGGAGCGCGCTCTGCCTGTTCTTGCAGGCGAAGGTGGACGAATGGTTGCTCGGGCAAAGGGTGAGCGGTAGCATTCCATTCTTCCAGCAACTGGTGGCACTCCTGATCGTCCAGCAGCGTAATCTGGCTGAGGCGCAGCTGCAAGTCCTGAACCATCGCTTGCAGGATACGCAGCCAGCGGGCCAGAAAACGCTGCATGGTCGCTGCATCCCACAGATCACCATTATATTCGAGTTCCCCGCTTAACTCTTGCCCTTTCTCTTGCAGCAATAGCGTCAGTTCAAACTTGACGCGACCATTATCCGCCTCAAAAGGTGTGAATGTCAGGTGCTTTATTTGTTGCGACTCAGGTAGATGTTGTAATCCTAACGTGACCTGAAAGAATGGGCTATGAGAAAGTGAACGCTGGGGATGCAGTTCCTCCACCAACTTTTCAAAGGGAAGGTCCTGATGGGCATACGCCTCCAGCGCCACGGCGCGTACACGGCGCAGAAGCTGTTGAATCGTTGGATCACCTGAAAGATCGGTGCGGATGACCAGCGTATTCAAGAATAAGCCAAACAGCTCCTCCAGGCCGTCGTGAGCGCGTCCGGCGATAGGTGTGCCGATAGCAATATCTTCCTGACCGCTATAGCGTTCTAGCAGTATGACGAGCGCAGTAGCAAGGAGCATAAACAGCGTCATCCCCTCGCGCTGCGCCAGAGCGTTTAATGCCTGGCG
This sequence comes from Ktedonobacteraceae bacterium, assembly GCA_035650355.1. Classification (GTDB taxonomy): domain Bacteria; phylum Chloroflexota; class Ktedonobacteria; order Ktedonobacterales; family Ktedonobacteraceae; genus DASRHT01. Next base: position 19,833 of record DASRHT010000098.1, on the reverse strand, counting down.
CAGGGAATGGGGAATATGAATAGCCAGTCGTCCGCCTTGATAACTGGGGACAGGAGGACGAGGACGGTCAGTGGGCAATTCCAGCATGGGAGGAATACCAGCCAGTTGCTTGCGCCAATAAGCGAGCTGCTGCTCCTGGACAGGCCCCTGGAGCCATTGGCGCTGCCAAAGCACATAATCAGCGTATTGGAAGGGCAGTTCAGGCAAGGCGATCTGTTCGCCCTGGCAGGCTGCCGCATAGCATACTGCCAGATCGCGCATAAACAGACTCATCGACCAGCCATCGCAAATCAGGTGATGCACAACAACGACCATAACGTGCTGCGTCGGGTTCACTCGCAAGAGGAGCATGCGCCAGAGCACACCACCGGTCAGATGAAAAGGCTGTTGAGCATACTGCCGGGCGCACTGCTGTATCTCTTCTTCCCGCCGGGCAAGAGGAATTGCTTGAAAATCGATCAGAGGGAAGCTAGCATCAGCAGGTAGACCAGGCTCTATGTGCTGCACAACCTGTCCTTCGCAACGCGCAAAGGTCGTTCGCAGCAGCTCATGTCGCTGCACAACTGCATCGATAGCAGAGGCAAGCGCAGGCAAGTCGAGCGGACCGGACATGCGCATCGCAATCAGCTCATTATAGAATGGATTATCAGGCTCCAACTCCTGAATAAACCAGAGCCGCTCTTGAGCAAAAGAAAGAGGGATCAGAACCTCAGGAGAACGCTTGCTGATACTCGGAATCGCTGGCGACGCATCCTCTATCTCCACACGTTTCAAACGTTTCTGTAACAAAGCCTGTTTGCTAGCAGAAAGCTCGGCTCGTCTTTTGAGCAGATCTTCTCGTACGCTCATAGTATCTATCGGCCCTTTCCCTCACTATAATCACCAGAACCCAGCAAAGTTTTCCTCGGGTCTGGTGGCAAGTAGCGTGCGTATAGTTTTTTTATGTAAAGCGCGATTCCCTTGTGCGGGGATCGTGGCAGGCATGATGCGAAACCTGTAAAAAGGATACAGAGCGGGCGATAATCTGTCATGTCCCCACTGTCGTATTTTTGCTACGCCTCCAGTAGAACATGGCGATCAAGAAGACGTCCCCGCACTGCATACGCAACGTTAAGCTCTTCTTAGCTCATATTTAATAATATACCTGTACAATTGAGACAACCGGAAAATATTTTGAATCCATTAATAGTCCTGAATTGCCTGTTTTTGAGCATGAATCCTGTTTTGAAGTAGCATATCGAATGTTTTAAATTAAATATGAGAATTCATAACCCAAAAATAATTTTTGTATCGTTTCTCTGATGAAGAAACTAACGTCGAGATAGTGCGAAACGCTATCCAAGCGCCAAGTTCTTTTTTAATAAGGAGGAAGACTTTATGATCGTGCCATCTCAATCGCCCATTAGTGAAAGTATTACATCGCTTAAAAGACAAGATCGTTCTATGATTAACAGCGCGCGCGATATCACTAAATTGGAAGAACAACAGTATCTCTCCCATTTGCTCGAATTGAGCCAGATTCTCAATGGGGAGACGCAGATATGCGTTGAGCGGCTGTGTCGGGAAGTAGAGAACATGACCCAGAAGCGCGTTCAACTTTGTCTTGATTACCAACGCCAGAAGAGCTATGAAGACATTATCACTACTGCTGCTTCTTTCCCACTGCAATTCAGACATTATGTCTACGGTACATTACGTGTTGCATACGACATAAATTACCCGACTGAACCGGCAATATCCCTGTCCATAGCGCGATTATTGGCACAAACCTGTAGTTGGATGCTTTATACGTTGGAACAATCTGCTTTTGTGCAGGGACAGTGCCGGGAGCTGGACTATCAGATTCATGGCCCCTTGACCAAACGTGAGCGCGAGGTGCTCTCGCTCATGTTCCGTGGCTGTAACCAGCAGACCATTGCCGAGATCCTCTTCATTTCGCCTTCAACGGTCAGGAAGCACCGGCAGCACATTTACAGCCAGTTGGGAGTTCACTGTGAGCGTGACGCCCTGTTAGCTGCCTATTGCTCTGGCATGTTCTCTCTCATTGAGGATAACCCGCTGTAACGAGTGTCGCGGTAGCCGTTCTTATCAGGCCAGGACAACGATGTTCGGGCAAGAGGCAATGGTCAGCCTCACCAAAAGAAGAAGAAAAAATACGCTTTGAGGGGCGCGCATAATCAGCTTTTCCCATGTATCCTTCTTGGGGACACGAACCCATCAGGCATGGACTTGCTTAATTAGCAACAGAAAACTTGTTGTGGAGGTAGAACAGTGACTATACAAGTCGTCGGCGTTGTTGGGGCCGGTGTGATGGGCATTGGAGTGGCGCACAACCTTGCTCAAGCAGGCTACCGCGTCATTCTCGTTGACCTCTCGCATGACATCCTGACCCACGCCAGCCAGGAGATTACCAATAATCTGCGCTTGCAGCGTATGTGGAGCAAAACCCGAGATCAGGAGAGCATCAGCGCTATCGTAGAACGGATCACTTTTACGCCCGACTATGATCGTCTGGCAGAGGCTGACTTTGTAATCGAAAATGCGACAGAGAAATGGGATATTAAGAAAGTCATTCATGCTCGCCTGGACACTATTTGCCCTGAGCACTGCATTTTCGCAGCCAATACTTCAGCCATCTCTATTACGCGTATTGGCTCGGTCACGCAACGACCTTCACAGGTTATCGGGACGCACTTTATGAATCCTGTGCCGATGAAAACAATGGTTGAAGTCATTTGCGGCCATCACACTTCGGACGAGACGATTGCCACAACAAAGGCTTTACTGGCTGCAATGGGCAAAGAGTGCGTGGTAGTCAACGATATGCCCGGCTTTGTCTCCAATCGCATCTCACATCTTTTGATGAATGAAGCGGCCTTCATCGTTCAGGACCAGGTCGCCACGGCGAGAGAGGTTGATGAGATTTTCACTAAGGGCTATGGGCATGCGATGGGACCGCTGCAAACCGCCGATTTAATCGGCCTGGACACGGTTGTGGACACCTTGCATGTGCTGTATCAGAGCTATCAGGACCCCAAGTTTCGCTGTTGCCCATTGCTACAAAAGATGGTCGATGCTGGCCTGTATGGTCGCAAAAGCGGACAAGGATTTTACACCTATAAGTAGGTCATTTCATAGATACATTAAGGAAGGAAGCTTAACCAATGGACGCGATTAAGAGCAAAATCAGAACGTTTCTCGCAGGTTTTATTACCAACGTCACTTTGCAGGATACTCAGGACATTTTCGCCCTCGGCTTTGTGAACTCGTTGTTTGCGATGCAACTGGTCCTTTTTGTGGAGAAAGAATTTGGCATCACGGTCGAAAATGAGGACCTCAATATTGATAATTTCAGGTCAATTAGTGCTATTACGCAGCTTATCGAGCAGAAGACAGCCGGGCAGCAGGTCGCCAGTTCATAAGAAACTGAGGCTGTACTGGCGCAGACAGTCCAGGTAACAGAGAGGATATCCAGGAAGAACGACATGGATATGGAGCTTACGCCTCAACAGAAGGCAAGCCAGGCGCAATTCAGAGCATTTGTGCAGGCGGAAGTCATGCCAATTGCGGACCGCTACGATCAGGAGGAACGCACCCCTCCTGATCTGATCCAAAAAGTGGCCGCGCAAGGCTATCTTGGAGCGATCATCCCACCTGCTTATGGAGGCATGGGGCTGGATATGGTCTCCTTTGGCCTCCTCAACGAAGAAGTTGGACGCGGCTGCTCATCGCTGCGCAGCCTGCTCACCGTTCATAACATGGTCGCATCGGCAATCCTGCGCTGGGGCAATAAACAGCAGCAAGAATATTATCTTCCGCGGCTGGCCCGTGGAGAGATGATTGCCGCCTTTGGTTTAAGCGAACCCAATACCGGCAGCGACGCCAAAAGTATTGAGACGCAGGCCATACTGTCCGATGATGGCTATCGCCTGCAAGGCCGTAAAAAGTGGATCACCTATGGGCAGATCGCCGATCTCTTTCTGATCTTTGCCCAATACCAGGGCAGCGTCTCCGCTTTCCTGGTAGAGCGCCAGACGCCGGGTCTCGCGACCGAACCCATCACGGGCATCCTGGGAACCAGAGCCTCTATGCTGGCAGAAGTTTTTCTGCACGATTGCGCGATTGCCCGCACACAGTTGCTGGGAGGCAAGGGCTTTGGCCTGGCTTCGGTTGCGACCTCGGCCTTAGACATTGGACGATATACCGTCGCCTGGGGCTGCGTTGGCATCGCACAAGCCTGCCTTGATGCCTGCTTACGCTATACGAGCGAACGCCGCCAGTTCGGCACATACCTCAAGGAACATCAATTAATCCGGCAGATGATCACCGACATGATTACCAATACCAAAGCTGCTCGTTTGCTCTGCTTACACGCGGGATACTTGAAGGATCAGGGCGATCCGCGCACGATTATGGAAACCTGGGTCGCCAAGTACTTTGCCTCGACCGCCGCGACCCGGGCCGCCAACGACGCCGTGCAGATTCACGGTGCCAACGGCTGTAGCAGCGATTATTCTGTCCAGCGCTACATGCGCGATTCCAGGGTTATGGAACTGATCGAGGGCAGCACCCAGATCCAACAGATCACGATTGCCGGATACGGTTATGTTGTTTCAATCCCCTCAAGTGGGTCGAGAGAGCTATGAACTCCTGTTGCCTCTCTTGAGGAAAGTATAGATATCACATTCTAAGATGTCAAGTGGAAATGCAATCAGCATCTTAGGGAGAAAGGACCCACTCGATGACCAACCAGCTTGTTGGTAGTGCAAATGCTTCCCAAACCAAACGCCAGACGGTGAAATGCGTGGTCTGGGATCTGGATAATACGCTCTGGGATGGAGTGCTGCTGGAAGATGAGCACGTTACCTTACGCCAGGAGGTCGTAGAGGTAATCAAAACGCTCGATAGCCGTGGCATTCTCCATTCTATCGCGAGCAAAAATGATCATGATCTGGCAATGGAAAAGCTCCAGGCATTTGGCCTGGCTGATTATTTCCTCTATCCGCAGATCAACTGGAATGCCAAATCTGCCTCGATAAAGGAAATTGCGCACTCGCTCAATATCGCCCTGGACACCTTTGCCTTCGTGGATGACCAGCCTTTTGAGCGCGATGAAGTCAGCGCAGTGCTGTCTGAAGTCCTCTGCATTGATGCAACGGATGCACAAACAATTCCAGAACTGCCCGTAATGATGCCGCGTTTTATCACTGGCGACTCTCGCAACAGGCGAGCAATGTATCTGAGCGATATGCAGAGGAATCAGGCTGAGAAAGACTTTACAGGGCCGAGCGAGGAGTTCCTGGCATCATTGGAGATGGTCTTTAGCATCATACCTTGCGGGGAAGAGGATCTGCAACGAGCAGAAGAGCTTACCGTTCGCACACACCAGTTAAATACTACTGGCTATACTTACTCTTATGAGGAGCTTAATGCCTTCCGCCTCTCCCAGCAGCATAAGCTTCTGGTTGCCAGCCTGGATGACAAATACGGCAGCTATGGCAAGATTGGCCTGGCCCTGGTGGAATGCAACACAGACATCTGGATGATCAAGCTGCTGTTGATGTCTTGCCGGGTCATGTCAAGAGGAGTGGGAACGATCCTGATTAATCATATCATGAGTATGGCAAAAGCTGCTGGCGCCCGCTTGCAGGCAGAGTTTGTCTCCAATAATCGCAATCGTATGATGCTGGTCACCTACAAGTTTGGAGGTTTCAAGGAAATCGAGCAAGATGGGGAGCGGATGGTGCTTGAGAATGACCTCTCTACGATTCAACCATTTCCTGCGTATGTCAAAGTCCATACGCAACAATAGCCGCGGATAATGAAAGGACCCGATTATGCTCAGGCTCTTCGGCAGGATCATCTATCATATGCGATGGCTGATTCTGCTTATCACGCTGGTAGCAGCCGCTTTCGCTACCTATTATGGTATAGGGGCGTTAGATAAATTACAAGGAATAAGTAACATTACCGATCCTGGCAGCGAATCAGTTCATGCGCAGGATATTCTTGCACAGAAGATGGGCAACAGCAACTCAACCGATGTGCTGCTCCTGCTCAGGGACGAGCGCCTGCATGCTGATGATCCGGCCTTCGAGAGTGCTGCCACCCAGTTGTATAACAGGATCAAAGATCGTCCTGAGATCGCTCGCATTGGCTGGTATTACAGTGATAAAAATCCCTCTCTGCTTTCACGCGATAAGCACGAAATGCTGATGACGATCACGTTTGCCAGCAACACCGATCCCAAGTACGATTATAACTCTCTTGCGCCCTTGCTCTCTTCGCCGACGCTTCAGGTCTATGTAGGAGGCTGGATCGCGTCCGACGAGCAATTTAACCAACAGATCAACGAAGACCTGGTCCGCGCCGTGATGATCTCGCTGCCGATCCTGGCGCTGCTGCTCTTCTTCATCTTTGGCGGCCTGGTTGCCGGAAGCCTTCCTCTGCTGATTGGCATCATCGCCACCATCGGCTCTTTTGCCATCCTGCGCGTGCTGGTAAATTTCATGGCAGTTTCCGACATCGCTACCCATGTGGCTGCTTTCGTCAGTCTGGGCCTGGCAATCGACTACTCGCTCTTCATGGTGACGCGTTTTCGGGAGGAGATGGAGCGCTGCCACAATGATGTCTCCAGAGCATTAAGCCGCACAATGGCTACGGCAGGCCGTACAATTCTTTTCTCCGGCCTTACAGTTGGGACAAGCCTGCTCTGTCTGCTGCTCTTCCCGGAAGTGATCCTGCGCAGCGTTGGGCTAGCTGCAATCGCCTCCGCGCTTGTCGCTGTGTTTGCGTCTTTAACCATTTTAATGGCCCTGCTCGCCCTCTTAGGAACCCGCGTTAACGCGCTCTCCTGGCGTGGACTCCTGCGCCGCAAAAATGCGAAAGCGCAGCAGGAGCAGGAGCTATGGTACCGGCTGGCTCAATTCGCGATGCGGCGCGCCATTTTTGTCGCTCCCCTGCTGATTGGTCTGATCCTGCTGCTAGGCTCGCCATTTTTACACGCTCAGTTCTCAACGCCAGACGAACGATCTTTGCCAGCCGACAAATCGGCCCGCATCGTTGTTGAGCATTTAAAACAAAATTTTGCCAACGCCGGACATTCCAGCTTTGAGATCGCGGTTATCACTTCGGGCGATGCCCTCTCTGCCGACAATCTGGCCCTGCTCGACACCTATGTGCAAAAGCTCAAGGCGCTGCCAGACGTGCAAACCGTAACGAGCCTCGTTACCCTGGACCCCAGACTGACGTTAAGCGATTATCAAAAACTCTACGCCAACCCATCGGCCAATCCACAAATCGCTTCCGCCGCCAGCCAACTGGCTAATGGGAACTTCACCGAAATCATCGTAACGAGCGCCTTCGCTGATCATACGCCAGAAGCGCGAGACCAGACCCGCACTATAAGAGCGGTATCCGTTCCTTCCGGCCTGACACGCCTGGTAACAGGTACGGCGGCGCTAGATGCCGATCTGCTCGCCAGCCTGCAAGCAAACATCCCGGGGGCGCTGGCGATCATGTTCGGCTCAATTTTCCTGCTGTTGTTCCTTTTCACAGGCTCCCTGGTGATGCCGATCAAGGCTATTGTGCTCAATATCCTCTCTCTTTCGGCAACCTTCGGCGCTCTCGTCTGGATCTTTCAGCAGGGTCATTTGCAGAACTTGCTGGATTTTCAGTCGGTTGGCAGCCTCGATAGCTCGCAGACGGTGCTCATCTTCGCCATTGCCTTCGGACTCTCTATGGATTATGAGGTTTTCTTGCTCAGCCGCATCAAAGAGCAGTTCGACCTGACCGGCAATAATCGCGAGGCTGTGCCTCTGGGGTTACAGCGTACCGGCTGGCTGATTACCAGCGCGGCCTTACTGCTGGCTATCGTGACCGGAGCTTTCACGGTTTCGAAGATTGTCTTTTTAAAGGAAATCGGGCTTGGCATTGCTCTGGCTGCCCTGATGGATGCTTCACTCATACGCTGCCTCCTGGTTCCAGCCGTGATGCGTTTGCTGGGCGCTGCCAACTGGTGGGCTCCCAGACCATTGAAGCTCATCTGGCAATACATCGGTCTCAAAGAGACGCTTGAAGATGTCCCTGACCTGACGGACGACGTACATTTGCCTTCCCCGCAGGAAGGAAAAACTCCCGTCGGTCCGGCGAGCCGCTAGCCTTCTCTACAGCCGACCTTAGGAATGCTAGGATCGCGCGCCGACTGTAGGGGCTGGGCTTGCCCCTGCCCCACTTGCCGCAGCAGTAGCGACATTATTAACCGCGTACCAGGAGGAATTTTATGGCAATTATGGTGGATGCGACAAAAGATATTCCCGCCATCAAGATAGAACATCTCTGTAAAAGCTATCGTCAACGGCATCATAAGACGGTACATGCAGTGCAGGATCTTAGCCTCTCCATCCCAAAGGGGCAAATTCTGGGCTTTCTGGGGGCCAATGGAGCCGGGAAAACGACAACCATTAAGATGATCTGTGGCCTGATCATCCCATCTTCGGGCAGCGTTCAGGTCAACGGTTACAACCTGGCCCGCGAGCATAGCGCGGTGATGCGCCAGATCGGAGCCGTCCTGGAGGGGACGCGCAACGTCTACTGGCGTCTCTCCCCCTGGCAAAATCTGCGCTACTTCGGTCATCTCAAAGGCTATCGGGGAAAAGAGCTGAAAACGCGGGCGGAACAATTGCTGCGCGAGCTTGATCTCTGGGAGCGGCGAGACGATCCAATCCGCATGTTTTCGCGCGGAATGCAGCAGAAGGTTGCTATTGCGTGCGCCCTGATCTCCGATCCTCCTATTGTGCTGCTTGACGAACCAACGCTAGGCTTAGATATACAGGCGGCACAGACGGTAAAGGAGTGGATTCATCGGCTGGCTCGCGAGCGGGGCAAAACCGTAGTGCTCACCACGCACCAGCTCGATATGGCGCAGGAACTGTGCGATTATGTGGCGATTATGCGTAAAGGACAACTGATAACGCATCTTCCCCTGGAAAATCTATTACATCACTTTCATCAGGAACGCTACCAGATACGCATAAAAGGTCTGATTCCCGAGGGACAAAAAGGACGGTTTGACTTGTTAAAGATAGAGGTAGATGGCGGTGAAACAACGCTTGTCGGAGCAGTTGGAGACCAGGAGCAGCTTCAATCCATGCTCGGTCTGCTCCACGCTCTCCAACTGCCTCTTCTTTCAGTTGAACGCTGCGAGCCCGATCTGGAAGAGGTCTTTATGCGCCTGATGGAAGAACGGCAGCCGGTAACTGGCTATCAAATGTTGATGAGGAGTTAACGATGGAATTTGCTGCGTTGGCTATATGGAATGAAATACAGAAGCGCCTCTTGATTTTCTGGGATTACCGATTCAACCTGATTGCTCAACTGGTGACGGTGTGCTTGATTTTTATCGGAGCCGGCTTCCTGTTCGGCGGAGGGCAATTTAACCCTGCGCAACTGGCCTCTCTGCTGCTCGCTTATATCGGCTGGTTTTACGCTCGGATTGTGATTTTAAGCACCGGCTCGGATCTGGTCACGGAGGCCCAGGCCGGCACGTTGGAGCAGATGTATATGAGTCCGGCTCCGGCCTCGCTGCTCCTGTTCGGTCGCATGCTCGCCTTGCTCATTTCGACCACGTTTCTGGTCGTGCCCGTCGCCATCCTGCTGGTCCTTTTGTTGAAGATCCCTGTACCGCTGCGCTGGGAAGGGCTGCCCGTATTATTGTTAACGCTGATCGGCCTCTTTGGCTTTACCCTGATCCTGAGCGGGGTTGGTCTGGTATTCAAGCAAACAGAGGCGCTGGCAGACCTGATACAAAATCTGCTGCTCTTTCTTACCGGCGTTTTCCTCCCTGTCGAACGCTTTCCCGCTTGGCTTGGGGCCATCGCTCGCATCTTTCCTATCACACAGGGAAATATCGTGCTGCGCGATGTGATGCTCAAGCAACAATCGTTAGCTAGCGCCTGGAGCGATGGTAGCTTGATCTTGCTCACTGTACACACCATCCTTTACGTATGCGTCGGCCTGCTCATCTTCAAGTGGTGTGAGCATATCGCCAAGCAAGCGGGCTCTCTAGGACAGTATTAGCGACAAAATCAAAAGCCATAACATTCCCATACATACGTCGTGTTAGTACGCGTGGCGGTGGGTCGTTGTTGCTAACGCCATTGCTCTTCTGGTGATTGAAGAGGAGCAAAAAGATATGCGCGCGCAGGGGAAAAAAAAATACGAATACTGACGGATGACAAAGCAAAGCGGGATTCTGTATGCTTGTCCAGGAAAATGAAATTTTCATGCGTAACACAGTGTCAAGCGCTCTCTGGCGATAACATCATTGATCGGAGTTCAGAATAATGGGAAACAATCAATCGGTCCAGGTTGTTGAGGCGACTACGCTTGTAGACTTATTACGCTGGCGGGTCCAGCAAACTCCCCACCAGCAAGTGTATACATTTCTTTTACATGGGGATCAAGAAGAAGCCAGCCTGACATATGCACAACTAGATCAGCAGGCCCGGATGGTTGCGGCCCATCTCCAACACATCGGGGCGGAAGGCCAGCGAGCTCTCCTGCTTTATCCGCCGGGGCTAGAATATATTGCCGCATTCGTAGGGTGTCTCTACGCAGGAGTTACAGCTATTCCGGCATATCCTCCCACGACTGCCCGGCTCATTCCGCGCATCATTACCATTTTAGAAAATGCGCAATCGCAAATGGTGCTGACGTGTACTGCCGCGCTGGCCGCCATCCAACGCGGTTTTGACCAGGTTCCAGGGCTGCAAAAACTGCAATGGATCAATACCGACACATTAGCCGATACCCTGGCCGACGAATGGAGACAGCCAGCACTTAGCGGCGAAACGCTGGCATTTTTACAATATACCTCTGGCTCTACGTCAATGCCTAAAGGCGTCATGCTCACTCATAATAATCTGCTGAGCAATCTCCGTTTGATGCAGCATATGGGCGAAGTTTCTTCACAAGATCATTTCATCACCTGGCTACCTCCCTATCACGATATGGGCCTTATCGGCAGCTTGCTGGAGCCATTGTATGCCGGCTGCTCAGCTACGTTAATGTCACCAGTGGTCTTTCTGCAACGCCCCTTGCGCTGGCTGCAAGCTGTTACGCGCAAACACGGAACGATTGGCGGGGGACCGAATTTCGCCTATGATCTCTGCCTGCGCAAAATCACGCCTGAGCAGCGCGCCGCACTGGACCTGAGTAGCTGGCGCATCGCATTCTCGGGCGCCGAACCGATACGTTCCGAAACGATGAAGCGCTTTACAGCAACGTTCGCTGACTGCGGCTTCAAACCCGAGTGCTTCTATCCCTGCTACGGCATGGCCGAAACCACGCTGATGATCACCGGGCACAATCGTGCGAAATTACCATTACACCAGCCATTCCAGAAAGCGGCGCTGGAGCAGCATCGCGTCATTCCAACGCCTTGTGCGGACGATAAATCTTCTACCCTGGTGGGCTGCGGCTGGGTCGGCCCGGGTCTGTCAGTGGTCATCGCTCATCCTGAGCATATGACCAGATGTCAAGAGGACGAGATTGGCGAAGTCTGGGTGACAGGAGGCAGCGTATCGCGGGGATACTGGAACAATCCGGCGGAGACAAAGCGAGCTTTCGACGCCTACTTGCAAGATACTGGCGAAGGTCCGTTCCTGCGTACCGGCGATCTGGGCTTTTTCTATGATGGAGAGCTGTTCGTCACGGGTCGCCTTAAAGACGTGATTATCCTTCATGGCTATAACTACTACCCTCAGGATATCGAGTACACCGTTGAGGAGAGCCACCCTGCCATCAGAACGGGCTGTTGTGCGGCCTTCACCGTCGATGTTGATAATGAAGAGCGGCTGGTCATCGTTGCAGAGATCGATCCGCGCTACGAGCCAGAGCGCAACAATGCTGCCAACTCAACGCGCGAATCGTCTCCGCGTAAGCTCTTAGCGCCCCAGGAGGTGAAAAGCGCCATTCGTCAGGCGATCTCCACGTTCCACGATTTACCAGTTTACCAGGTGGTGCTGGTGAACCCTGGGGTAGTGCCTAAAACATCAAGCGGCAAAACTCAGCGTTACGCCTGTCGAGCAGCATTTTTAGCAGCAAGCCTGGGAGTATGGGATGAGTAAAACTACACAAACTTTACCACCGCTAGAGCTAGAGCCTGTTTCGTCTCTGACCGACAGGCTCTATCCAGAGTCCGGCAGCATAGCGACGCCTTCTCGCACGCAGAGACCAGGAACGGAAGAAATCAGAGCGTGGCTGATGAGGCATCTGGCTGAGCGCCTGGAGATGCGGCCATCCGAGATTGATATCCACAAGCCCTTTTTTGAGTATGGCTTAGGCTCTATCGAAGCAGTCGGCTTATCAGGCGATATGGAAGCCTGGCTTGGTCGTGACCTATCGCCGACACTGCTCTATGACTACTCGACGATAGATACGCTTGCACATTATCTTGCAGGTGAAGAGACCATAAGCGATGTTTTTTCCTTTGACGACTCTTATAGCTTCCAGAGCATGGCCGAGCCAATCGCTATCGTTGGCATTGGCTGCCGTTTCCCGGGCGATGCTCACTCGCCCGCAGATTTCTGGCGTCTGCTCAAAGAAGGTCGGCTCGCAATCTCTGAAGTCTCGCCGGATCGCTGGGATATCAATGCCTACTACGATCCTGACCCCGACGCCCCCGGAAAAATGTATACCCGGCACGGTGGCTTCCTTAAAGATTTGACGCAGTTCGACGCCACATTTTTCGGGATCTCTCCCCGCGAGGCCACGCGCATGGACCCGCAGCAGCGTTTGCTGGCGGAAGTCTCCTGGGAGGCTCTCGAAAATGCTGGCCTGCCAGCTTCTACCCTGGCAGGAAGCAAAACCGGCGTGTTCATTGGCATGATGAATAACCTCGAATACGCCCTGCTGCAAATACAACAGGGAGAGACTGCGCACGCTGACGATCCGTACTTCAGCATGGGCAGCGCCTCTAGCGTGGCGGCGGGCAGGCTTTCCTATCTGCTTGACCTGCAAGGGCCAACGATGACGGTCGATACTGCCTGTTCTTCATCGCTTGTCTGCATCCACCTGGCCTGCCAGAGTTTGCGCAATGGGGAGTGCAACCTGGCACTGGTCGGGGGCGTTAACGTGATCCTGTTGCCCGAGAATATGGTAAACGCCTGTAAGATGCGCATGCTATCGCCGGATGGGCGCTGTAAAACGTTTGACGCTGGCGCCGACGGCTTTGCCCTGGGTGAAGGTTGCGGAGTTGTGGTGCTCAAACGGCTCTCGGAGGCGCTACAGGATAAAAATCCAGTCCTTGCCATCATTCGTGGCTCAGCAGTCAACCAGGATGGTCAGAGCAATGGTCTGACCGCACCCAATAAATTGGCGCAGGAAGCGGTGATCCGCCAGGCTTTAAGCGTCGCCAATGTAAAACCGGAGCAGGTAAGCTACGTTGAGGCTCACGGCTCCGGCACATCGCTTGGCGATCCCATCGAAATAGGCGCGTTGACTGGTGTGCTCTATGAAAATCGCCTTCCCGATAATCCGCTCGTCGTCGGGTCGGTGAAGACAAATATCGGGCACCTGGCTGGAGCCGCGGGCATTGCCGGGTTGATTAAAACGGTGCTGGCACTCCAGCATAAGGAGATCCCTGCCCACCTGAATTTGCAGGAGATCAATCCGCATATTAGCCAGCAAGATCACCAGGTCTCCATTCCTCGCGAAACAATGCCCTGGCAAGCGTCGCAAGGGCCGCGCATCGCCGGCGTTAGTTCGTTTGGCTGGTCTGGCACCAACGTCCACGTCATTTTAGAAGAGGCTGAGCTTGAGCAGGATTTCTCCGATGCTGCCACGCCCTGGCAATTATTCGTGGTCTCGGCCAGGACTGAGAGCGCCCTGGCGACGCAGACGCAACAACTAACAACCTATATCAAGGAGCACACATCAACCAATCTGGCGGATATTGCCTACTCCTATCAGACGGGTCGCAGCGCACTGACACACCGTCGCGCCATTGTTGGTAAAGACGCAGCGGATGTCTTGCGTACACTGGAAAATCGCGATCCGCTACGGACCTTCAACGGCGCCTACCAATCCAGTCCATCCGTGACGTTCATGTTCCCGGGACTGGGAGACCATTACGCCAATATGGGATGGCAGCTCTATCAATCGGAACCTGTGTTCCATCAGGCGATTGACGAGTGCGCCGAAATCCTGCAACCGCTACTCCAACGGGATATCCGCGATCTGCTCTATCCTGATCGTGAGCAAACATGGACAGATAGGGAAGGGGCCGACAGGGCGGGGGCAAGCCCTGCCCCTACCTTGAGGCAAATGCTCAAACGGGATGCAGGGCATGAGCAGGCAACAGGAAACGAGCTTTATCAGACGCAATTTGCGCATCCGATTCTTTTCGCCGTTGAATATGCCCTGGCTCAACTCTGGCTCTCATGGGGAGTGCGACCGCAGGCGATGATCGGCTATAGCCTGGGTGAATACGTGGCGGTCTGCCTCGCCGGCGTGCTGGATCTGCACGATGTTTTGCACCTGGTCGCCCTACGAGCGCGCCTGATTCAGGCGTTGCCCTCCGGCTCGATGATGGCTGTGGCGCTCCCAGAAGAGCAGGTGCTACCGCTACTCGGTCCTGAACTCTCTCTAGCGGCGGTCAATGGGCCGCGTATGTGCGTTGTGGGAGGGCCGGCGGAGGCAGTACAAAGCCTGGAACGCTCACTTTTAGAGCAGGGCATTGCCTGTCAACGTTTGCAGACATCGCACGCTTTCCATACAGCGATGATGCGCCCGCTGGTGCAACCGCTGACCGAGCTTGTTTCCAGCTTTGAACTGCGTGTACCGCAAATCCCGTTCATCTCCAATGTCACCGGCACATGGATCACCGCTGAACAGGTGTTAGATCCAGGCTACTGGGCGCGTCATATGTGCGAAACGATCCACCTGGCAGATGGACTCGACGAGCTATGGCATAGCCCCAGCAATATCCTGCTGGAGGTCGGCCCCGGGCAGTTTATCAGTAGCCTGGCAATACAGCATCCTGCCGGTAAAGAGAGCGACAGGGCAGGGGCTAGCCCTGCCCCTACATCGGACGGCAACCAGGGTTCTCACAAGCTTTTCCTGCGCTCACTGCGGCACGCCTATGAGAAATGCGCCGACCGGGAGCTGCTATTAAGTTCCGTGGGCCCGCTCTGGGCGGCAGGTGGCACGATAGACTGGCGCGGTATGCACGCCTATGAGCGTCGTCAGCTCCTACCTCTTCCCACCTACCCCTTTGAGCGTCAGGTGTACTGGATTGGGAGCAGAAAAGAACGCTCCAGGGCGTCTGTACAACCCGCACAACGTCGGGATGCGAAGCTGGTAGATATGGCAGATTGGTTCCACGTACCGGTCTGGAAACGTTCTGCCCCGCTATCAGTGGCACAGACGAAGGCTCGCCTGGCGCAAAGCGCCTGCTGGCTGATCTTCGCGGATACTTGCGGCATCGGTGCCAGGGTGACCGAAGATTTACACATTCACGGGCAACATGTTGTGCTTGTGAACAGGGGCGAGGCGTTCCGCAAGGTGGATGATGATACGTATACGCTCCGTCCGGCAGCGTCGAGCGATTACGATGCTCTGTTCAAGCAGCTCGCATCGATTAATCGGCTACCCCAACACATTATCCATATGTGGAACGTGACAGGCGGACGTCACACATCCCTTACGGCTGCCGACCTGGAGACAGCTCAACAACCGGGCTTTTATAGCCTGCTCTGTCTGGCTCAGGCACTGGGCAATCTTCATCCCAACCCTACCGCTATTCAGCTTGATGTGCTTTCCAGCGGGTTGCATGAGGTGATAGGCGCGGACCAGGACTGGCCGGAAAAAGCGACGCTGCTCGGCCCCTGTAAGGTCATTCCGCGAGAATACCCGTATATCCGTTGTCGCAATATTGATCTGCCCACACGAGCGGCGACGCCTCAACAGCAGAAAAAACTGGCGCAGCAGCTTGTGCAGGAATTTTGCTGCGGTACAGCAGAAGAGATGGTGGCCTATCGTAACGGACATCGCTGGACGCAAACATTCGAGCCGGTACACCTCGATCCCGCCAGCAATAGTGCGCCTTTACGCGAGCAAGGTGTTTACATTATCACCGGGGGCATGGGGGGGCTGGGAGGCGCGTTAGCGGAATACCTGGCACGAACGGTACGAGCGCGCCTGGTCCTTATCGGACGCACGCCGCTGCCGGAGCGCGAGCAGTGGGCCGCATGGCTTGCAGCACACGACGAACAGGACAGTACCAGCCAGAAGATTCGCCATATGCAAAAATTAGAGTGTTTGGGAGCTAAAGTCCTACCAACCTGCGCAGATGTAGCCAACGCAGTAGAGATGCGACAGGTCATCAACGCCGTTCATGACGCGTTTGGTCTGGTGCGAGGGGTGATCCATGCAGCAGGTAATCCCGGGCAGGGATTGATACAACTCAAAACAGCCGCTCAAGTGGAGGCAGTGTTCGCGCCTAAGTTGCAAGGCACGCTCGTTCTGAACGAAGTATTGCGGGAAGATCCCTTAGACTTTATCGTCCTTTACTCTTCCAGCAATGCCGTTACCGGCGGCTTCGGCGAAGTTGACTATTGCGCCGCCAACGCCTTTCTGGACGCATTCGCCCATTATAAAGCTGCTCGTGTCCCCTATCCAGTGATAGCCGTCAACTGGGGGCCGTGGCAGTGGGACGTCTGGCAACAAAAGGCTTTCGCCGCCATGCCGCAAGCCTATGCGCGCATCAAAGAGCTCAGGCAGCGTTACGGTATAACCTTTGCTGAAGGCGAAGAGGCATGGCAGCGCATGCTCTTCGCACCCACGCCCCAATTCATGGTTCTACCGCAGGGCTTGCAGACGGCGCTTGAGCATGCAAACGCGCTAGCATCTCTGACGTTCCTGAGCGACGAGGAGTCGCAAGGTGAGGCTAAACCTTTAGCCGCACGTCCGCAGTTGCGCACGCCATACGTGGCACCACGCAATGAGAACGAGCGGAAAATGGCTACCATCTGGCAAGAGGCGCTGGGCATCGAGCATATAGGCATGTATGACCACTTCTTCGAGCTGGGGGGCAATTCGTTAATCGGCATGCTCCTGATCTCCCAGATCAAAAAGACCTTCGAGATAGAACTTTCAGCCGCCAGTCTCTTTGAGGGACCTACGGTTAGCATGTTGCTTGCCATTATGTATCCTTCACAAAACGAGCAGACGGCTCAGGAAAGCGATAGCACGCGAGGGAAGTTGCGTAGAGAGAGACTGAAAAAACAGAGACGTAGCATATAAGTTGATGGAGAAGAGATAAATAACCATGATTGATGCAAACACGTTCAACGATGCTGAGGGCACAGATGTTGCGATCATTGGGCTTGCCGGGCGCTTCCCCGGCGCCCATAATGTCGATCAGTTCTGGCAGAATCTTTGCGCCGGTGTAGAATCTATTACCAGATTTTCCGATGAAGAGTTGCTCAACGCCGGAATCGATCCTGCCCTGCTGAACGATCCCAATTACGTCAAGGCAGGCGCGATTATCGACGATATTGATCTGTTTGATGCGGTTTTCTTTGGCCTGACGCCAAAGGAAGCGCAAATCATGGACCCTCAGCATCGTTTGTTTATAGAAACAGCCTGGCATGCTCTTGAAAATGCCGGATATGATCCAGAAGCGTATCAGAAATCCATCGGCTTATATGCTGGCACTGCTATCAGTACTTACCTGTTGAACAACATCTACCCCAATAGCGAGGTTGTAGAGACAGTAGGGACGATTCAAGCAGCCTTAGGGAATGACAAAGACTCGCTGACAACGCGCGTCGCCTACCTGCTGAACTTAACCGGCCCATGTTACTCGGTGCAGACCTATTGCTCGACCTCGCTTGTGGCGGTCAGTATCGCCTGCTCCAGTCTGCTCAATGGCGAGTGCGATATGGCTCTTGCGGGCGGCGTGGCGCTCTCTGTTCCGCAGAGGGCCGGTTACTACTACCAGGAGGGGGGAATCGCTTCCCCCGATGCGCGTTGTCGCGCCTTCGACGCTGAAGCCAATGGCGCCCCTCTGGGCAATGGCGTCGGCATTGTGGTCCTGAAACGGCTGGAAGATGCTCTTCATGATGGGGACTATATCTACGCGGTGATCAAGGGATCAGCGATTAATAACGATGGCTCGATCAAGGCTGGCTTTACCGCTCCTGGCGTGAAGGGGCAGTCCGGGGTGGTCCTGGAAGCTCTTGCCAATGCTGACATTGAAGCCGATAGTATCGATTATGTCGAGGCCCACGGCACGGGCACGCCTCTGGGTGACGCGGTAGAGCTTGCGGCGCTGATTAAGGCGTTTCGTAAGAGTACCGATAGAAAGCAATTCTGCGCGCTGGGCTCCGTCAAAACCAACGTTGGACATCTGGACCGCGCTGCGGGCGTGACCGGCCTGATTAAAACATCCTTGTCCCTCAAGCATAAGCTTATTCCGCCCAGCCTGAATTTCCGCGCTCCCAATACGCAAGTTGATCTGGAAAATAGTCCTTTTTATGTCAATACGCAGCTTAGTGAGTGGAAGAGTAACGGCAAACCGCGGCGCGCCGGCGTGAGCGCCTTCGGACTCGGAGGGACGAATGCGCATGTGATCGTCGATGAGGCACCGGTTATCGCTTCTGCGCCCTCGCAACGTTCGCGCCATCTCTTATTGCTCTCGGCCAAATCGGAGGCGGCCCTGGATGCGGCAACAGAGAATTTAAGGACGCATTTACAGGAACATCCTGACCTTAACCTCGCTGACGTCGCTTACACTCTTCAAGTCGGACGCAGAGCTTTTGCCCATCGTCGCATGTTCGTGTGTAGCAGCATGAAGGATGCACAACGCACTTTGAATGCTTCAGACGCTCTCGCGCTCACCGGTCACGAACTGAAGAACATGGATCGTCCGATAGCCTGGATGTTCGCCGGCGTAGGCGAGCAGTACGTGGGCATGGGCCGCGACCTCTACGAGCAGGAAGCGGTCTTCCGGCAGACGGTCGATCAGTGCTGCGAGCTGGCCCTACAACATGGCTGGCTCAGCCGCGATCTGCGTCCCCTGCTCTATCCCGCGCAGTCGCTGACTCAGGACAGGGGAGGCGGCCTCGATCTGGCTGCCATGCTGGGACGCTCGCCGTCTGCTTCATCGGCAGAGCAAGCATTGTTGCAGCAAACCGAGTACGCACAACCTGCCGTCTTCATCATCGAGTACGCCCTGGCGCAACTCCTGCTCAGTTGGGGGCTGCGACCTCAAGCCCTCATCGGCTATAGCCTGGGCGAATATGTCGCGGCCTGCGTGGCGGGAACGCTGAGCTTGTCTGACGCGCTGCGCCTGGTCTGTCGCCGCGCTCAGCTCATCGCCGCGCTGCCCACCGGTTCCATGCTGGCTGTTGCCCTCTCACCCGAACAGGTCCAGTCCTGGCTCAGCGACCAGATCAGCCTGGCGATCATCAATAGTGCCAAACAGTGCGTGCTCGCTGGCACCCCTGAGGCGATTGCCGCGCTGCAAACGCGGCTCGGGCAGGAAGAGATCGTTTCACGGCTCATCCCCAGCAGCCACGCCTTCCATTCGCCGCTGCTTGTACCAGCGCAGGCGGAACTGGATGCGCTGGCGGCCTCTATCACGATGCAGCCGCCCCAGATCCCCTACCTTTCCAATGTCACCGGAGAGTGGATCAGCGAGCAGGAGTTGCACGACCCGCAGTATTGGAGCAAGCATCTATGTCAGACGGTCCACTTTGCCTCTGGGATGCAGCACCTATGGCAACAAGGCCAACCCGTGTTTGTCGAGATCGGTCCTGGACAGAGCCT
>DASRHT010000097.1:0-4603 GCA_035650355.1 Ktedonobacteraceae bacterium | reverse complement strand
TTTTATCGACTGCTGTGCCGCGAGAACGTCACCGTGCTGAATCAGACGCCCTCCGCTTTCTATCAACTGATCTGGGCGGAAGAAGCCTCTGGCATTGCGCAAGCCCTGACATTGCGCCTGATCATCTTTGGCGGGGAGGCGCTTGATTTTCAGAAGGTGCGGCCCTGGTTCGGGCGTCACGGAGACCAGTTGCACGCGCTGGTGAATATGTACGGCATCACTGAAACCACGGTTCACGTCACCTGGTACCGGCTTGCAATGGCAGACCTGGAACGGCCTGCTCAAAGCGTGATTGGCAGGCCGATTGCTGATCTACAGGTCTACATCCTGGATCAAGAGCAACAGCCGGTTCCTATCGGCGTGCCGGGCGAAATGTATGTGGGCGGGGCCGGGCTGGCGCGCGGCTACCTGCATCGTCCCGAATTAACTGCTCAGCGATTTGTGCCTCATCCCTTCGTAGGGACCTACTTTATCGCGTCCTGCCAACCCGGTGCGAGACTATACAGAACCGGCGACCTGGCGCGTTTCCAGCCCAACGGCAGCATCGAATATATGGGGCGCATCGATCAGCAGGTCAAGATTCGGGGCTTTCGCATTGAGCTGGGCGAGATCGAAGCCGCGCTTAATCAACATCCAGCAGTGCAGCAGTCCGTCGTTACCGTGCGCGATCAAAGCCTCGTAGCCTACATCGTGACCGACCAGCCAGATATTTCGCCAGAGCAAACTGCTGCCGACGAAATATCGCCGCTGGCGAACCAGGGCACGCTATCCGGCACGGAACTGAGGCGCTTCCTGCAAACGCGCTTGCCCGAATACATGGTCCCTGCGACCTTTGTACCGCTGGCTGCGTTACCCCTGACCACCAATGGCAAAATAGATAGGCGCTCGCTGCCAGATCCCGATTTGAGCCGTCTGGCAAACCGCACAACCTTTGTAGCGCCGACGCTGCCGCTTCATCATCAACTTGTGCAGATCTGGCAGGAACTGCTGAATGCAGAAGCAATTGGCATCCGCGATAACTTTTTTGACCTGGGGGGACATTCGCTGCTGGCAACGCTTATGCTCAGCCGCGTTGAGCAGACTTGTGGGAAAAAGCTTCCCCTGGCAACCCTTTTTACGGAGCCAACCATCGAACATCTCACCAGTATCCTGATGGAGCGGGAAGCTATCCCTTCTCACGCGCCACAGACCGCCACTCGCACGCCGTTAATCGCCCTTCAGACAGATGGCTCCCGGCAACCGTTCTTCTTCCTGCATGGAGATGCTAAAGGGGGCGCGTTCTACTGTCGCAAGATGGCCCGGCACCTGGGAGCGGAACAGCCATTTTACATCCTGGAGCCGTATAAGTTCGACGGCCTGCGGATCTTACCAACGTTCGAAGCTATGGCGACCGCGCACCTTGAGCTGATGCGCAGCATTCAACCGGAGGGGCCATACCAGATAGGTGGCTGGTGTAACGGCGCGCTGTTAGCTTACGAAATGGCGCGACAGCTTAGGGAGCAAGGCCAAACGGTCAACCTCCTGGTATTGATGGACCCCGGCACCACACTTTCGATGATGGATCGCGGCATCGTCACCCTCCACATTCAGGGTCGTCAGGCTATCAGAGCCATCGGAAAGCTGCTGCATATCGGCCCGGACAAACAATTGGACTGGTTTCTGCGCCTGCGCCACATGTATCGCTACCTACGCTATCCACAGCTTAGAAAAGCCAATGATGCTGCCGCCGAAAATAAAGTGTTGCTGCCGCCGATAGAGCTGCTGCGTCAGGACTGGGGTGTACTCTACGATTGGATAGCCTGGGGTTACAAGCCTCGCGGCTACCCTGGCAAGCTCACTATCTTCTGGGACAGCGAAGACCTGTACCGGCGCAAGGCATGGCAAGACATAGATAAAACCAACGAGGTAGAGGTTCATGTCATCCCCGGCGATCATATCACTGCAAGGACTGAATACCTATCTGAATTGGCAGAGTGCTTGCGCTTATGTCTAAATGAGGTACAATAAACGAAAAGTACATAGTGATATTTTATGAGCCAGCAAGAGCAGTTTCTTCACTTTTTGCTTGAAGCCAAAAAGCACACCTATGCCTCTCAAGGAGACGAGGCAACCGTTCAACCCCTTATACCTGGATCAAAACAGTTAGAGTGGTACGAAGGGGGTTGGCTCTATCGCGATATCTACTTTGGTATGACCTACTTCGTTGGTCAAGAGACGGTTTCATTCCAGCAACGCCCATTCTGGTCGATGAGCTATGCAGGTGGCATTATAGCTGCCATTACCTCACCTGAGGAGATACGCGCCATTTATAACTTCCTGCGCGGCGCCATGAGGCAGGTCACATTAGAACATCCATATCGCGGACCCGCAAAGTGGCAGCAGGGAGCTTACTGTTATACTGACGAGCACAAGGGAAGCCTTCACGCATTTTGGGGGCACGAGATCATCACCTTCCAAGCACAACCGGTTTATGTGCTAAGGTATAGCGGAGGTTTGCTGAGATAGGTCTATTCTTTCCACTATACCAGCCCCGGGAAAAAGTCCTTCTTAATCTGGCTGCTGCCTATGCCTATATCTTTGAGTACACGCTCATATGCCCTCACCATGCCAGGAGGGCCGGACAGGTAATACACACGATCTGCGTAGTCTGGCACCGCATCTCGAACCATGCGCTCATTGATTGCGCCGACCAGACCGGACCAGTTGCGTGGAAGCGTCTCTGTGCCGGTCAGCGTGTAGAAGATTCTCACGCCGAGCTTTGTCTGCGCCTCGCTCAAAACGTCCTTATAAGCAATTTCGTCTGCGGTTCTATTCGCATAGAACAGGACGATATTTCGTTGCTGCTGCGTGTCCAGCAGATACTTCAACATGCTCCTGAAGGGAGTGATGCCGATGCCGCCGGCGATAAAGACCAGCTTTTGCTCGGGATCGTGAGGAAGCGTAAAATCGCCCGCGATCTGTCCGGCCATCATTTTTGTGCGGCCATCTATCCGGTAGAGGGTCTGCTTGAAGCTGCTGCTATTGTTATAAAAGCGTACACCCAGGCGGATATCCTCCTCCGTTGGCGATGAGGCAAGCGTAAAAAAGCGCCGGACGCCTCTACTATCGGGCCTGGGATGCGCTAATGTAAACTCCATATATTGCCCGGGTGCAAAAACCAGCTTTTGCGGCGATTTGAAGACAAAATCCGCAATATCGGATGCGATCTTACTCTTCCGCTTCAACTTGAGCGCAACCTTTTGCTTGGGACTGACGACGTAAGAGTAGACATTGCCAACGACCAGCGCCAGTTCAGGGGTAGAGTAGACACGACCAAGATGAATCTGAGGAATGAACAGCACGCCGACGATTAAGGCATAGATGTATTTTAGCTTCTGGGTGGGGGGTGCGGTTAGCGGCTCCGTCAGCATAATCGCGGCAAAGAAAAAGAGTGGGGCTGCGATCAGCAACTGCTGTAGCTCTCGTATGATTGAAAGATGCTGCAACAGGCTGACGATACAAACGGTCACAAGGGAGGTTGCAATAAACAGTGCTATGACCTCGCCCTGGCGCAATTTACGCACGACCAGCACGCCGCCAATGAGCATAGCGGGCAACATACTGGCAGTTCCTATCCACCAGCTCGCCGATTCGCCGAGCGCGAATGAAGTAATGACGACTGCTATCGCGGCGGGATTAAAGATATGCTTATTATTGAGCGCGAGAATATATTTCGACGATATCGCCAGGATCGCGGCCCAACCAAGAAACATGAAATTATCCAGCGATTTAGCCGGATCGATGATCAGCGCCAGGATCAGGGCCGTAATATAGGTTGACTCAATATTGGCCGGTACGGCAAAAATGCCTGCCAGAATTGAATTCGTGGCCCAGCAGATCAGGATGAGAAACGCGGTCGAGACGAGCAACTCGAGTGGCGAAAAGGGCAGGAGATGGAGATACGACAGAACCGCCGCGATAGCCACCAGGCCAGCCAGGACATAAAGCACCAGGCGATACATCGTGATTCTATCCAGCAGATAATCGATACTGGTTATCATATTACACCACATACCTTTCGAACCCACTGGTAAACGTTGCGCGTGCCGACGTATCAATCATATATCCTTCAAACCCTGGTAGTTGCTCAATAAAGTAAATGCCCTTTTTGCCCATCGCAAAGGCTGCCGTCGCGAAACGATCAGCTTCATAGACATTAGGGCCGATAACGGTCAGGCTGATGATATCTTCCTGAAGCGGCTTCTCTGGCTGATGAGGATTGTAGATATGTTGCCCGCGAATTGCCGTGCCGGAGGTCGCTACTCCTCTATCAGAGATCGCCAGAACCTTCACATTTTCCTTGCGGTTGAACGGATTGCGGATACCGACGCGCCAGGGCCTCCCATCTTTCCTGCCCGCCACCTGGATATCGCCGCCCGCATCAACATAGAAATTGGCAAATTTGGCTGCTCTCAACAGATTTGCGGCCTGAAGGATTGCCCAGCCTTTGACTATCCCCGAAGGATCAAGGATGCCATGATGGCGGATATCGAAGTATCCCTGCGTTTCGCACCTGGTTTGCTCGCTCAATGCCAGGATCGTCTTCATGTCGTCACTATACTCC
>DASRHT010000096.1:0-6901 GCA_035650355.1 Ktedonobacteraceae bacterium | reverse complement strand
GCGGTCTCGTAGGGCCAGCCGATTGACCACCACAGGCCAAAGTCGGACCTGCTCTCTGCCGGATAGTCGGCCCACTCTGCGCTCCGCGTCGGGTGAAGCCACACGGCGCGGCCAGCCTCCTCAAGCCTGGTGAACAGCGGCTCGAAGCGCGGATCGTCGAGCGCCACACCCAGGACGTTGCTGTATAGCTGTGCGCCCAGCGCGCCGAGCTGAGTCAGGGCGCGGTCGAGCTCGTGCAATGCCTCGTCAACATCGTTCAGCGGCAGCGCGGCAGCGAATCCGGCGAAGCGGTCAGGATACCGCTG
This sequence comes from Ktedonobacteraceae bacterium, assembly GCA_035650355.1. Lineage (GTDB taxonomy): Bacteria > Chloroflexota > Ktedonobacteria > Ktedonobacterales > Ktedonobacteraceae > DASRHT01. The sequence goes on along the minus strand of DASRHT010000096.1, from coordinate 6,596 downwards.
TACCAGTTCTGCCATCTCGTCATTAGCGATGCGCGCAAACTCCGCCGCGACTGCCGGCGGTCCCACCTCTTCAAGCGGCGGCACGGCAAGCACCAGGATCTGTGTGTAATCGCCGTAAGGCTCGATCTTCCGCCACCTCGCGTCCAGGTCGGTCAGCACAGGATCGAAGGAGAAGACGCCCTCGCGGTAGTAGTCGAGTCGGCTCGGAGCCATAGTTTTCTCAAGCTGCCGCTCCAGCCGCTCCAAATACGAACGAGGCAAGATGTGTGCGAACGCATCGATCTTCCGCATGTTTTTGAATCCTTTCGTCTGGTTGTATGTAGCGAGCGCAGCGGAGGCAGCCGCCTGGAACCATGTCGATTCGCCATGCACGATGCCCGCAGATGTATTGTGCCACAATCAGCCTTTAACATCAACAATATCCATCACCGTCAGTGGATATTAAGATACTAAAGAAAGAAAACTGCTTCTCGGAAGGGATTGAAAAAGATAAAGCCGCCGAAGAGGGCTTTTCAGTGTTCGTCATGCTCGCAGGGCGAAGCCCTGCTCGCAAGAGGAGAGAGGTGCAGGCAACCCCGCGTCGCGGGGTTGCCTGCACCTCTCTCCTCTTGCCCTGCGCCCCGTTGGGGCGCGAACCCAGGCGGCAGGAGTGAGAGGAGAGGAACACGGAAAAGCCCTGGCCGCCGAAGGGGGACGGATTGGCGGCTCTTCGCTCGCATGGTACAATACGGGGAGAGGGTTTTATGCAAGGACAAGAATATCCTGCGAATAGCGGCCAGTTTGCCAATCTTGGCGAGGGAGAGAAGAGAAAACGGCTGGATGCGATGGTGAGGATCTGGCAGAGCGATACCGAGCGTCGTCTTAAACGCGAAGGATTGGATACATTTATCAAGGCTGCCGGATTGGATGATTATCGCTACGTTGTCTGGCTGCGTTTCCCAGAGTGGGAACGTGCCGTCGTAGTTGGGCAGGTCGTCACGTTACGACGTTCCGAGCAGGATGGAGCGGATCTCCCCACCCTGTTTAGCGCCTGGCGACGCGATCCTTTGCTCAAAGTCATGCCGGACTGGAAAAAACAGCTTCCCGGCGAAACCGTTTTCAATATTTCCGTACGGCTCACGCCCGGAGGGCTGGGCGAAGGTAGCAAATGGGCAACAGTGATGCCAAAGGAGATGGTCCCTCGCTACCGGCCCGCCTGGCCCACGCAACAGGAATGGGTGACATGGACGCGCTCCTTCGACTGGCTCTCCGTAGCAGTCGGTTTTGTTCGCACGATGCTGGATTCGATCTGAAACAGGCTGCGTAGGGGCAGGGTTTGCCCCTGCCCTGGACGATCTGTTACCATCCCTGGACTTTGCCCACTGTAGGGGCATAGCTTGCTACTGCTTCGCCCAATCGTTGAGCAAAGCCTTTGCTGCGTTATGTCCAGGCGCGCCCATCACGCCGCCTCCCGGGTGCGTTCCTGACCCGCAAAGATACAATCCCTTGATGGGGGTGCGATAGCGGGCGCATTCCGGGGCGGGTCGCAAGGAAAAGAGCTGGTCAGGCGTGATCTCTCCGTGAAAGATATTACCGTTGGGCATGCCGTAGCGTTGCTCGATATCAAGCGGACTCAGTACCTGGCGATGGAGAACGGCGTCGGCGAAGTTAGGGGCGAACTCGGTCATCGTCGCGATGATGCGGTCCGCCATCTCATTTTTCACCTCCTCCGACCAGGCCCGCCCCTTGAGATGATAGGGAGCATACTGGCAGAACATCGATATTGTATGGTATCCAGAGGGAGCAACGGATGGATCTGTGCTCGATTGCATATATGCTTCGATATAGGGCTTCTTTGAAAGTTCGCCGTGGGCGGCGTCCTCATACGCTTCCTGGACCCAGTCAGGTGTGGGGCTGATTTCGCAGGAGCCTGCATGTTGTAAACCTGGAGCGGTACCCGGGAGACAGGAAAAGCTGGGCAGCTCTTTTAGCGCGATATTGAGCTTGATCACCGCGCTCTCGGTCTTGAACTGCGAGATACGTTTGAGAAAACCCTGATCCAACCCGGCATCGGCGCACAGGTGCAGAAATGTGCGTTTGGGATCAGCATTGGAGAGAATGGCTTTCCCGCGCAGTTCTTTGCCATTTTCCAGGCGTACCCCTTCGGCCCGCCCATTGTGGGTAAGAATTTTGGCGATAGGGGCGTTTGTGCGAATGGTTACTCCGTGAGCTTCTGCCGAGGCGGCCAGCGCGAAGCTAATCCGACCCATGCCGCCGCGCACATAACCCCACATGCCCTGCTCGCCGTTGACTTCACCAAACATATGGTGCCAGGCAACGTATACCGAACCGGGGGTCTTTGGTCCAATAAATGAACCAATTACTCCCTGACCTGCCCAGGCAGCACGTAAATAATCCGACTCGAAATAATCGGTCAGCATATCATAAAGGTTGCCGAACATCAGATAACGGTAAATCTCTTCGTCTTCACCCCTGAAACGGCCTGCCAGATCAGCAACCGAGGGCGGCTCCTCCAGTAAAATAGGATTGAGAATCTCTGATGCACGTTCGAAGAAGCGCAAAAATCTGGGGTAAGCTTCCGCGTCGTGGGGGGAGAGTCGGCGGATACCTTCTACCGTTTTTTGGGTGCTGGCGCGCAGAAAGAGGTAGTTTCCATCCGGGTAGGGCACGAACATCTGTGGGTCTTTGACGTACGCATCAAATCCGTAGCGGTGCAGTTCCAGGTCACGAATGATCTCGGGTCGCAGCAGGCTGACCACGTACGCGCATGGTGACATGGTGAAGCCTGGAAATGGCTCTTCGAGAGTACATGCTCCACCAACTCGGTCACGCTGCTCTAAAACGAGCACTTTCTTGCCTGCGCGTGCTAAATAGCCTGCGGCAACCAGACCATTGTGTCCTGCTCCAATAATAATTGCATCAAACTGCTCTGTCTGACTGGTCATAAAGATATAGCTTCCTTTGCAGTAGTGTGGCGGTGGGCTATAGTTGCCTGCTGCTAGTATAGCACAAGAAATGAGGCTAAAACTGTGCGCATGAGCGATCAATGGTTAGATCTAAGACGTGAAGAGTGTTGATTACCAGGAGGAAAATAACGTACTCCCAATTTTTGGGACATTTTCTACTCATGCCATTGACAATGGGTCTTATGGTAATTATACTCTGGTTGGTAGAAATCCTGCTAAATGCTGTAGAATAGGAACGTACTGGCGTGGCAAAGCAAACCTGTCACGGCCCAAAGGCAGATCAATAACTCCGCTGTCTTTGGGCTATGGAAGCAACAAGTAAAGAGAGTACCATCCCTTAGGGGCGAGAAGTGCGACTTTTTTAGCGCGCGTGCTATTCACCTGTTAGATCGCTCGTTGAGGCTCTCATCATTTTTCTCTTTATTGTTGTCCGCCATAGCTTTATATAGAAGTACATTCCTGTTCTCGTAAATGACCCAAGACGGCGCGTGTTGCTGTCCTGGGTTTTTTGTTGGTGCAATCTGTTGTAACAGCAGAAGTCTCTTCCCATTGCAGATAGCATACCGCCGTACGCCGTCAAGCAGAGCAGGCTCTGGCTTATCGTACTTGCCTATGTGTTTTTGAAAAGGAGGAGACTTTTTTATGCAACTTGCGTTAGTCAAACCGGCCATCGAACATGGTCCTGCATACCTGGACATGGTCAACGATTTTCTTCAGGCCGGCGAGGAATATGGCTATAACAACGTCGAACTGGCCCGCGAGGACTTCGCGCAGTTTGTGCGCGAGCTTGAGGAAGAAGCAGAGGGAATTGGCCTTCCGCCTGGCATGCCAGCGCAGCAGACCTACCTGTTACTCCAGGACGGGCGGCAGATTATTGGAGAAATCCGCTTCCGACCGCACCTGATGCCACCCTACGAGAAATACTCCGGGCATATCGGCTACAACATTCGTCCCTCGCAGCGTGGTAAGGGCTATGCCACCCGCCAGTTGGCCCTGCTCCTGGGTGAGGCCCGCAAACTCCAACTCCCAGGTGTCTCACTGACAATTGATGACGAGAACCCGGCCTCAGTGCGCGTGATTGAGAAAAACGGTGGCAGGCTATTGCAGGTCATCAAAGATCCGGTGCGGGCGCGCGTCATTGTCACCGATGACGGCGAATTGCAGATCGCCGATATGGTGCGGGTTGGTCAGGAGTGGCAGATCTATTGGATTGATCTAACTTAAACCACAGACCTACAGATCCTACGCAAAAATTAGGATCATAATCTTTTCATGGTGAGAAGGAGCGATCTCGGCATACAAGAGTCGAGATCGCTCCTCCTCATTTCTATATCCGTAATGTTATGCGTGGACATCTGGCGGCGTAGGTGTATATGCAGAGGATACCGGGTTGGGTTTAGGCAGAGATGCGGCTCTGTAAGGGTTGTTCTTCCAGCGGAAGACCAGCCAGAGAATCAGGGTCGCCGGGATAATATAGATGCTGAAAGCGAGCAGCCAGATGAGGAAAGCGAGCAGCGCCTGCCCAAAGGCCAGTGAAGCTGCAAAAGCATCGTGGAAGATCTGAGTAACGCTCCAGCCTGAACTTGGCGGCGGTGGAGCGACGTCGATTGGCTGCAAGCTAATGGAGACGTTATAGAAGGCGACCTGCCCATTAAGCGCCTTGAGATGGGCCTCTGTGCTCTCGATCTGCCCCTCCACATCGGTCAAACTCTGATTGATGGTCATAACGTCTCCCAGCGCCTGAGCATGGCTCATCAAATCTAACAGGCGATCCTGCTCGGCATGCAGGTTTTTCAGGCGCGACTGCGTATCGATATAATCATTGGTAGCATCCTGTACCGACTCATTGTAGCCGGTGAGGCGGCCTTGCTGCTTCGATGGATAATCCTTCAAGTAGTTTGCCACTTGCGGGTAAAGGGTGGCCTGTACGGAGAAGCTCATTGATATATTATAAAAGTTATCGCTGATGGGTGTGTAGTTGATGCCGGTGGAAGTTGCCTGCGGGTCGGCGGTGGTGATCCAGGCCTGGATCTCATCAGCCGTTTTCCGTGTATCTTTGACGGCCATACCAACGTTGAGGGTCTTAATGACATATTGCGGTCCAAAAGATGTTGAGCCTGTTGTTTGTCCCCCTCCTCCAGGGGCTTTTGCTGGGTTTGATGTGGCTCCAGAGTTCGCATTGCTGACGCCGCTATTTGGGACCGCCATGCTGGGGGAAGCCGTTGGCGCAGCGCCCCCGCAACCGGCGAGGAACACAGCCAGAACAACGATGCCGACCAGGCAGAAAATGCGCCACTTCTTATGAATGTGTATATATTGCATACGGTAGCTCCTTAAAAAAGGGCATAGAAACAGAATATATGCCCGGCTATCAGGTTGAGATGAGGATAGGTTGTCAGGTACCTCAGGGATGAGCGCGCTTCATGGCCTTGACCAGTTTCTTCTATTGTTCAAGACGAAAAAGGCAGACGAAAGGTTCCGCTTTTTCTGAAGATATTACGAGTGTTTTAAAGAGTTTCTCACAATGAGGAGAGTAATACGCCATTCGTCCCCTATGATAGCGATGGCTCACAGGGTGTAAGCTTCCAATACGGGGATATCTGTACGCGGTAGCAGGGCCAGGGCGGTGCGGATAATGCGAGTTTGTAGTTCTATGTTGTTGGCTTCTCCTAAAGGATAGCCGAGAGGGAAAGGCACGAAAAGGGCGCGGGGAGGACGTATCTTCTCAGTAATTTCGCGCAGGAGCGAGAGAGATACGGTGGTGATGCCCATATATTCGATGGCGCGCTGGATCAGTCCAACTGACTGATGGCACATGGGTCATACGGGGGTGAGTAGCGCAACATCGACTTGATCCACTGCGAGCCGCCGCGCCACCTCTGGCGCACTCTCTTTTATCAATCTGGATGGTCCAATGATCGAACCCATAAAACTGTAGTGGCGGGGAGCGATGGCCCCAACCTCTCCCCGTTCCTGCATCTCCCGTAAGCGATCAAGCGGAAAAACGAGGTTGCGATCCCGCAGGATGCCCGTCTGATCAAATGCCCAGCTTCTATGATTCATTTCCAGCATTTGGGGAGAGATATGCGCGGGAATTTCACGGAAAGAGCTGTCTCCCATCCTATTTCTGGTATCGAATGGCGGCTGATCCGCCAGGCTAAGCCCTGCTGTCGTAATCAGCGCAACCTTACACTGAGGCAGTGGTTTGCGCAGAGGAGCTACTGCCATTGAGACGGGATCGCCAGACCGGGGTGAATACCGGCTAAAAGGATATCCTTTCAGAAAAAGTCGTTCTGCCAGGTCGATATCTTCGAGGCGCGCCATTGATGTTTTTGTCGTCGCTCCTTCCTGTGAAAATAGTCTCTTACCAGGGCTTCGCAAAAGTGGTCTTTTCATCCTGAACGGCTCGCTTGCGAGCCGTTGGGGAGAGGAAGGTGCTGGCGGTGGGCACACCCACCGCCAGCACCTTCCTCTCCCTGTGAGCGCCTGTGGCGCGAGCAGTCAGCGCGTGCAGCGACTTTTGCGAAGCCCTGATCCTCTATGGTGTAGCTCTTGACCGCGAAGACTTGGAGCGGTACAATGGGCCAATAGACTGAACATATGCTAGCTGGTGATGAGATGAGCATAGTT
>DASRHT010000095.1:0-30039 GCA_035650355.1 Ktedonobacteraceae bacterium | reverse complement strand
CAGGCTCCGCTACCATAGCTGCCAGCAAATTCTGCCAGTGAGCGGCCATCCGCGCAATGGTTGCTGCGCTAAACAGATCGGTTTTGTATTCCAGGTGTCCGATCAGTCCGGCTGGGTGCTCATCAAGCTCCAGGGAGAGATCAAATTTGCTGGCTCCGGTACTCGTAGACATACGAGTAAGGGTCCACTGTTCTGATGAGGTTGTGGAGGCAGGATCGAGCTGGATCGATACCTGGAAAAGTGGATTGCTCTGGCCTTTGGCATTCAATTCCTGAACCAGCCGCTCAAAGGGAAGGTCCTGATGTGCGTGCGCATCCAGCACCACCTCGCGTACGCGTATGAGTATATCTCGCACAGTTGGATCACCGGCGAAATTGGTGCGCAACGCTACGGTATTAAGGAAAAGTCCCAGCAGCCCCTGTACCTCTGGTAGCCTGCGATCAGCGATTGCCGTACCAATAACCAGGTCTTCCTGGCCCGTATAGCGATACAGCAAGATCTGGAAGGTGGCAACCAGCACAATATAAAGTGTTACTCCCTCCTGACGACTCAACATCTTGAGCGACTCGGTAAGCTGAGCCGGCAAAAAGAACGTGTAAGTAGCTCCGCGATGCGTTGCTTTGGCCGGGCGGGGATGGTCCGTTGGCAGTTCCAGCATTGCCGGTGCTCCGGCAAATTGTTGTCGCCAATAATCTAAATGCCTGGACAGACGCTCTTTCCTGTCATCCTCTGTAGGGGCGAGGCTTGCCCCCGCCCGCTCAATTATTCCTGCCCACTCACTTGCCTCCGCATCAGTATTGTTGACACCCTGAATATCAGAACTCCCCTGCACATAGGCCCGCTGCCAGCTTGCGAAGTCCGCGTATTGAATCGGCAGCGCTAGCAAGGTTGCAGACTGACCGGCGCAGAGAGCTGTATAAAGCGAGGTCAGTTCCTGGAAGAAAATGCCGATACTCCAGCCATCAGCGATACTGTGATGGATCAGCAGGAATAGCGCATACCGTTCAGGGGCAAGGCGGAACAGGGTAACGCGCCACAGGGGACCCTGCACGAGATCAAAGGGTTGGCTGGCATCTCGCATGAACTCCTGCTGAAGAGCGGCTTCGCGTTCGTTTTCAGGTAGTCCTTGAAGATCCACCTCTACCGGTATAACCGGGGTAGCGGGAGCAATCACCTGTACGGTTTGCCCATCAAACAGCTTAAAAGTTGTGCGTAAAACTTCGTGACGTTGCATGATGGCGGTCAGGCTTTGCTGGAGAGCGAGGACATTCAGTTGTCCCTGAAAGTGTATAGTAGCGGGGATGTTATAGGCGGGATTGGCGGGCTCTAGCTGGTCCAGAAACCAGAGACGCTGCTGCGTAAACGAAGCCGGCAATACAACAACGTTCTGAGAGAGAGAAAGGCGCGCCGCCGTTGTTGTGCCTGCCACCCGTGGCAATGCACGGAGCGGAGGAAGCGGAGACAGATCGCTATCGGCTTTGAGCTGACCGACCCGTTCGGCCAGTTGAGCCACCGTAGGAGCAGCGAAGAAATCGCGCAGAGGAAGCTCCACCTGCAAAATCGCACGCAGCTCTGTTGCAACGCGCATTGCCAGCAGAGAATGCCCTCCGAGCATAAAAAAGTTATCGGCAATACCAACCTGCGGCACTCCTAGCACGCGGGACCAGGCTTCTGCAATGATCTCTTCAAGCGGCGTACGGGGAGCGATAAAGGGCTCAGACAAATCAGGGCGCGTATATTGAGGGGCAGGCAGAGCACGACGATCCACTTTGCCGCTGGTGGTTAATGGAAAGGCTGGTAGCTCTACAAAGGCAGAGGGTACCATGTAGGGAGGAACTTGCTGTTGCATATAGTGTTGGAGTTCCGCTATAGTAGCGTGCAGCATTTTGTGGTAGACAACATATGCTATCAGGCGTTTATCACCTGGTATATCCTCGCGCACCGTGACAACCGCCTCTCGTACCGCGGGATGATGAGCAAGCACCGCTTCGATCTCGCCCAGCTCGATGCGAAAGCCCCGCAACTTGATCTGCTGGTCAAGCCGTCCCAGGTATTCAATGGCGCCGTCGGGCAGATAACGAGCGATATCGCCCGTCCGATAAAGATGCGCGTCCGGCAATGTGCTGAAGGGATCATGCACAAACCGCTCGGCAGTCAGCTCTGGCCGGTTGAGATAGCCACGCGCGACGCCAACACCGCCGATATACAACTCGCCCTGTGCCCCAACTGGAACCGGTTGACCATCGCGATTGAGGATATACAACTGTGTATTGGCGATTGGACGCCCGATAGGCACAATATAACGCTCGCTATTGCGCTGGCAGGCCCAGAAGGTGACATCGATAGCCGCTTCGGTCGGGCCATAGAGATTATGCAAAGCAGCGGGATGGCGCGCAAAAAAGCGTTCCTGCAACTCATAGGAGAGCGACTCGCCGCTACACATCACCTGCCGCAAACTGGAGCACTCTTCGAGTCCGGGCTCCTCCAGAAAAACCTGGAGCATCGAAGGCACAAAATGTAGCGTCGTGATCTGCTGTTGCCAGATGGTATCGAGCAGGTAAGCACTATCTTTATGGCCTTCAGGGCGCGCTATCACCAGGCGCGCCCCCGCAAGCAACGGCCAGAAGAATTCCCAGACCGAGACATCAAAGCTAAAAGGCGTCTTTTGCAACACAGCGTCAGTCTCAGTAAGCTGATAGGTCTCCTGCATCCAGAGCAGACGGTTACAGATACCACGATGGGTATTCATCGCCCCTTTGGGTTTCCCGGTGGAGCCGGAGGTGTAGATGACGTAAGCCAGATCATTGGCTGTAATCACACTGACAGGATTAGCCGCCTCCTCTTGCGCGAACTGCCTCCAATCGGTATCCAGGCAAAACACGTAGGCGCTATGGGCAGGCAGTTGCGCGAGCAGGTGAGATTGAGTCAGCAGAACAAGTTGCCGGGTCGTGGCGTCTGAGGAAAGATCCTCTAACATAAAAGCGAGGCGTTCGGAGGGATACGTCGGATCAAGTGGAACATAGGCCCCTCCTGCCTTCAGGATAGCCAATAGCCCGATGATCATTGCCAGCGAACGTTGCATGTAGACGCCGACCAGCGCATCAGGTCCCACGCCCAGATGCCGCAGATGGTGGGCAAGCTGATTGGCCCGTGTGTTTAGCTCTTGATAGCTCAGTTGTATCCCTTCAAAAAGTACAGCCAGACTATCAGGGGTGCGTTCGACTTGAGCCTCAAACAACTGGTGGAGACAGAACTCAAGAGGATACGCCCGCGTGGTAGCATTCCAGTCCACAAGGATTTGCTGACGTTCCTGCTCGGTCAGTAAAGACATAGCAGACAGGTGTTGCATAGGAGCAGAAAGCACTGCCTCTTCAGCATAGCTTTCCGCAGTTATATCTGTAGCAATAGCTGCGGGTTGATCATTGATATTTTGCATAGAGATCACTTTCTTTATCAGATTGATTTGGATAATGTTTTCCGCGGCGAGCAAGCAGAAGACGACGAGCCATTTCAATATCGTTAAGCGAAAGAGCATGGGTAGCAAAACAACCAGTAATGGTGATGAGACCGAAGAGGGGCAGCAGGTAGAGCATAGGCATATCTTGTTGCCAGAGCAGAAATGCCAGCCCTGGAACGTTACCCAGTACGACCTGTAATAGGACTAGCAATATGGCCGAGAAATGGATGTGGCGAACAAGCAGCAAAGAGAAGAGGCAGATCCCGACGAGCTCGCACAGCAGAGTTGCAAGCGCAGCGCCGGTTGTCTGCCAGAGCGGAATGAGCAAAACGTTTGCCAGAATATTCGTGCTTAGAGAGATTGCCGTTATATAAGGAATACGTCGTTCCTGGTTAGCAGCCATGTTCGTCTGCAAGGCCAGGCAACCGAAGAAGGAGAGAGCAATTGACCACATCAATAGACGAGTCGCAGGTATCGCCGCAACGAAACGCGCACCGCCTAGCAGGCCAACAATGGCGGGAGCCTCCACACTCACGAATATGGCGAGAGGAATAATAGCGAGAGCCATGAGCCGCGTGGCCTCGCGATAAAGAGCTGCAAACTCCGCTCGTCCCTGCTCAAACCTGGTACAGAGAAAGGGAAATAAGCCGTTCACATAGGCAAACGCCAGATTCATCAGCGGGTCCGTGATCCGCATGGCTAGCGCATAGATGCCAACGCTCAATGGGCCGGCCAGTGGCAATAACAAAAGGATATCAACCTGCCCTGATAACAGCGCCAGAGCATCATGCCCGGTGAGCGCAAAGCTCTCGCGCACCACCTGGCGTATATATGGCAGGCTGATACGTATGCGCATCTGGAAACGCCTGCGTGCCAACCAGACCAGCACCAGAAAGAAGGGTAAATCAGAATAAGCGATCAGAATATAGGTCTGAACCAGTGGCAGACGTGACAGCACAGCCACAACGATTAACGCGGCGGTCATCACGCGATTGAGCGTACTGAGCAGGGCAATAACAGTAACATGCTGCTCTGCCATAAAGCCGCTCTCATAGACGCCACGCACACAGTTGAAGGAATAGCTGAAGATCAGCGTACCGATGCCAAGCAATAGCAGCATACGCTGTTCCGTACTAATGGGAAGCAGGAAAGCGACACACGCGGCGATCAATGAGGCCACAATGGTGGTGCAGAGACGCGCGCCGGCTGTATGGCTAAGCGTAGAACTCCATGTGCTGCGCTTTTGCCGGCTCAAACGTCGCACGAGCAATGGGTCCATCCCGGTGAAAGTACCAAGCGCGCAAATAGCTAGAAAAGGCAAAGTGAAGCTATACTCACCATATTGAACAGGTTGGAGATAATGAGTTAAAAGGGCCGTCGTGGGGAAGATGATCGGGATAGCAATACCCCAGGAGATCAACTGAATAATGACCGAAAAACTACTTTTTCGTGCGCTGGGCGCTGCACTATTAGCCAGCTCCTCCTCCCTGGAAAGCGCCAGATTTGGTAAAGGTGTTGTTGTCTGATAGCTGCGCAGTCGTCCGGGGAGTGGCAGATAACGTCCAGCCGCGTAGAGCCCTCCACCAACGCCCGTGGAACTGATGGCTGGTAATTGAGAAAATGGGATGACATGTCCAGGACGAGCGGCAGGTTCTGCATTGCTGCCTTTACGAATAAGTTCTACACATCCTAGAGCCAGGCCTGCTACTAGAAAAAGGAAAACGCCGCCCTCTGGTTTATCAAGAGGAACATCTACCATGCTGATTACCAGGTTAGCCAGAATCATGCATATAGTAGTTAGCAGAATAAGCTGGTGCCTGCGCAGGGCAACGTGATAGACCTTCCAGCAGGCAAAAGCAATGCTGATCAGCAAGCATAGAGCTATGAGCAGCCAGCTAATTCCGCTTTCAAGTGCCAGTTCCAGGTACTGATTATGCACGCTGATCCCGGCGGGATTGAGGCGAGCTGCCAGGCCGACGGTTAGCTGAGCGTAATAGACAGGAAATTGTTGCATGCCAATGCCGATCCAGGGATTCGACCAGATGAGCTTCAATGCTTCCTGCCAGAGCAAAAGACGGTTAGAGATCGAGTAGGGATCATGGGTAAACTTCCCGAGAATTTGATCAAAGAAGAAAAATCCGGCAATGCTGATCAAGAAAGCTGCGAGCAGCAGCAGGCGAATGCGGCGATTGATCAGCAGAGCAACTATCACTACCAGAATCGCAGCTCCCACCGCGCTACGCGTTCCCGAGCCAATCAGATTGACAGCCGTGACAATCGTCATCATGGCGCCGATCAAACGGTCACGGCGACGCGTACCGAGGAGCCAGCAGGCAAGTGCAAGACAGAATAGATTGATCAGATAGAAAGCAAATGTCGTCGGAGAATCGGCAGGACCGCTCAAACGGCCTTCTTGCAGAACTTCTACCGCCTGGCTGGGTACCAGCAGGGCAGGTAGATGTATCCCAAGCCACTGCGCCAGACCGATCAGGCAGAAGGGCAGGTTGCATAGCAGAGCTATGGAGCAGAAGCCAGAGATATCTTTTATATAGTTCACAAGCAGGGTGCCACAGAAAAAGGCAATTACGAGCAGACAGACACCAAAGAGCCGTTTATCAGCGCCATAAGAATCCAGACCACTTGAGCGAGCGGGTACATGGATAAAGGAGATGAGCGCGATCAGCATAAAAAGTAACATCAGCAGATGAGGCAAACGAAAGCGCATAGTAGGGCGACGCACGATGACAACGGCAAGTGCCAGCGCCAGCGCGCCCTCGATTGGTCGCATAGTATGCCCAGGTAGCGGGACGAGCAGCGATGGCAAGCCAGCCCCCAGAAAGATCAGCCAGAGGGCCAGTTGAGGACGAGCCACAGCGACTACCGCAATAGCCAGACATCCCAGCAAGGCAACGGTGATAAATGGCGAAAAATTTCCTGTACAGCCCGCTATTACCAGGGCCAGAAGCAAGGCGAAAATGACCAGCAAAGCGATCTGTTGCCATGATGATACAGGCACTTCGCAATAATCGGCCAGCACATACCGCCACTGCTGAAAGGCGTTTTGCTCTTTGACAATCTGATCCATAGCTCTATCGTTCATCGCTAGCTTCTGCCTTGATCTTAGGGCCGAGATGATTTGAGCCAGAGGTTTTTGGGATGGCGCGCAAAGGCAGGGTCTGCATCTCCAATAAAGGATATTTGACAGCGGGCGGCGCTGAAGGTAGCGTCTCGGCAGGTAGCATACCTTGCTGCGGTTGATTGATATACAGATAGGAACGGTGCGAAGCTTTTTGACGGTTAACTATCACGCCAAGAACAGGCGTGCCCAGCCTCTGCAACGTCATCTGCGCTTTTTTGAGCGCCTCTTTGCTCTCTTTCCCAGCTTCAATAACCAGCAGCGAGCTATCACAGAGCGGAGCCAGGACCACTGTGTCGGCCTCCTCCTCCAGAGCGGGCGTATCGAAGATGATGATATCTACCGGGGAGAATACTTTATGGTCGAAGGGAGATTCTTGCTGCTGTAATAGCCAGCTCACAAGCTTGCGCAGCTCCAGGGAACGCAGGGTCGCGATAGAACTGCCGGTAACTTTGCCGACAGGAAGCACCCAGAGACGGGGAATGGCGGTCGTCCACTGGTCCAGCCAGGCAGAGATCTGGTCAGGCTGTTTTCTCAGTAAGTGAATGTCATCCACGCTATTAACCAATCCCTTCTCATTTGAGAGATTAAAGATCTGGTGGAGCGCAGGACGTTGGATATGAGCATCTATCAGCAGAACGCGTGTACCTGATTGCGCCAGCGCAATAGCCAGTTGAGCCGCGATGGTACTGGTTCCAGTTTGCGCACGTAGACCAGTAATCAGGAGAGAATGCTGGCCTGTATTTAGAGCATTAAAACTCGTAGCAATAATGGCGAAAGCTCGCTCTAATCGATGATCGTTAAGCGACGGATCTGAAGCAGCGTGCAAGAAAGAGCTATCTGTACATAATGGCACGCTGCCCAGAGGCTCAAGCAGAGCTAAACGAGCCACATCTTCCGGCGTTTTGATCGTCATGTCGGCCCAATCCAGCAGCAAAACGAGCACAACCATCAGCAGCAGGCTCATAGCTGTGGCAATAGCCGTGTTGAGCAAGGTGCGAGAGCCAAGCGGCTGAGCTGGCGGCGTTGCGGACTGCACAATCGTCAGGCTGCGCGCCATTGCCGCTTTTTGCAGTTGAATATCGTTCAAACTCCCCAGCAGGCTATTATAGTTTGCCTGATAGGTATTCAAAAGATTGTTCTGCTGGTCAATCTGCTCCGCGGGCGCATTATGTTGTTGAAGGCTGGTAAGCTTTGCCTGAGCCTGGTCAATCTGCGCTTTTGTTGCCGTTAATTGCAATGAAATCTGGTCGGCGATAGCTTGTAAGCGCGTCGTCTCGATCATCGCTTGATGCTGGATAAATGCCTGAGCGACGGTATTGGCGATAGTGGCTGCCATAGCGGGCGTTACGGCATCGGCTCGCACTTCGATTAATTGAGTATTATCGAGGGGAGAGGCACTCACGGACTGTTTGAGCTGGGCAAATGTTACATGTGGCAAAGATCTGGCGGCGGCTTGCAGGACATCATCGCCGGTTACTAACAATGCGTCGCTGACAGCCAGAGCCTGGTTACTGAAGACATCACTGACATTATTAGCGCCAGGTGCTGTGACCTGAATAAGGGCTGAAGCTTCATATGTGGGAGTAACATGACTGCTAATGACGTAAGTTACGCCGGTACAAAAAATAATACCAACTAAAATTAGCCCTAACCGCCGTTTAAGCAACCATGCATAATGTTGCATCTGCATAAATTCATCTCTTCTTGAAACTATCAATATGCCCCGGTACGATGAAACACAACCGGGAGCGTTTTGAGCAATATCTGAACATCAGCCCAGAAAGAGCATTCCATAACGTAGGTGCAATCCAGGATACAACGCTGCTCATAATCGGTGGCTGAGCGCCCGCTGACCTGCCATAAGCCAGTCAGCCCAGGCTTGACCGTCTGACGGAGATCGGCCAGTTCGTGAAAGGCTGCAAGCTCAGAGGGCTGGATCGCTCGTGGACCGACAAGGCTCATTTCGCCGCGCAATACGTTGAATAATTGCGGAAGTTCATCAATGCTGCTTCGACGCAAAAAGTTCCCAATACGTGTGATACGGGGATCTGCGTGTAATTTGCCATTCCTCTGCCAGCGATCAAGCAAAGCCGGATGTTGAGCAAGATAGCTATCAGCGTTGACCATCATACTGCGCAGCTTGTAAATAGTGAAAGGCTGACCATGACGACCGAGGCGTGTCTGCCGATAAAAAATGGGGCCGCCATCTTCCCATAAAATTAGCAGCGCAACGACTGGAAGCAAGAATGCAAAGAGCGTTAAGCCTATCAGCGCCCCGCAGATGTCCAGGCTGCGCTTCGCCAGTTGATAAATCCACGATAGATCAGCTTTTGAGGACGTGAAGTCATGCGGTATACAGGTCAACGATACCAATTCGGAAAACGTTGTGGGAGAGACAAGATCAAGCATGAGATCGCCAGATTGGTGCGCATTATGCATATTATGAGCAACCTTCTTATATTTATTACCTGCTATGGTTAAAAATCTAATTGCGCAGATTTCTGTGATTGTCCCTATTAGGTATATCGCGGACAATATAGTTTTTGTCACAAAAGCTGCCCAAAAATGCCTTTTGAAAAAACATCTTTGAAATGGCTCTAAACCGCTTATTCCTGTGTAAATTACACTAGATCGCGATAAATTTCTGTGAGATAGTTCACAATTTGCGTCCAATTATGATTCGCGGCGATATATGCCAGTCCGTTTTGTGAAAGGCGTTGCCATAGATCGAGGTTGGCTAAAAGATGGAGCACGGCATCAGCGAAGGCGGAGGGCTGATCAGCAACCAGCAGATCTTGATCTGTCTTTGCCAGTAATCCGGCAGCAGCATGTGAGCTGGCTACAACAGGCGTGCCAAGCGCCATAGCTTCCAGGATCTTATTCTGGATGCCGACAGCGTAGGGCAATGGACAGACGGCAATTTGAGCTCGCCCGATGTATGACCTCATATCAGCGACGTAACCGGTAACTTCGATACGCGGATCACGAGCCAGGCGGCGCACGCTGGCAGGCGGATTGCTGCCAACAATGATCAACCTGACGCCCGAGCGCTTTTGCCAGATCAGCGGCATGATCTGCGATACAAGATGAAGCACGCCAGCAACATTGGCATGAAAACTCATTTTGCCTGAGAAAACAAGTGTATCTGGATCACGTTCGCCGTTGTAAGGACGAAAATAATCCTGGTCGATTCCATGAGGAAGCACCGTAATTTTGGCATGGTGGGTATTTACCTGGGGAGGTTTCATTTTAGCAATTGCCAGGAGGGCCTGCCGATCTCGCTCCGCTGTGACCAGAATCTGACGAAAGCGCCAGAGTTGCGTGTGTTCATAAGCCCGGGTGCGTCGGGCCTCGAATGTTCCTATCAACCGCAACAGGGGAGTAGCGCCGAAACGCGCCCCATGTTCATAGAGTAGGCTGATACAATCTACCGCATCCCAGACAGCCGGGATGGAGAACTGATCAGGCAGAGCGCCGAGAGATCGAATAAACTCGATGTGTAGCAGATCAAATTGACCCGTAGCGAGCTGATGATCAATAGCCATACGTAAGGCAGGCGAAGCATCGAAAGCCACCTGGAGCGGTTCTCCCGTAAACACGGCCTTCAGAGTGCGCAGGATCTTCCAGGGGCGCCTATCCGGTACTGCAATAGCACGAATACCTTCGTCTTGTAGAGCCTGGATGTCTGCTGCCTCACGCGTATTAGAGCAGAGCATGAGCGCAGTTACATCGTGCATTTTAGATAACTGGCTGACGAAACCATAAGAGCGAATACGGATACGGGATAGAGGATAAGGGGTAACAAATAGAATTTTCATACTTATCTCTTCTTTCAGTCAATTATCAATATAAAAGCAAGAAGAATTGTATACTAATTGGTAAGGGGCCAACATTATCTGATCAGGATAGCTGTACTTTAGCTGCTTTCCTCTCTTTTGGCAAGTCATGCTTTCTGGAACCTGAGTTAGGGAGCATCTATAGGTGAAAATGGCTAATTTCGTTCGTATATACTATGATCTGCGCTTGATGGCTTTCACTCTTTAACTTCAAAAGGAGAATATAGAAAGCGCTGTGATGAAAACATCGAAAGATACTCAAAGGAATGATCTCTTGCGGCAAGCTCGCATTGGGCGCGACTGGCGTCAACGTGACCTGGCAGAGCAGTTAGGAACGACGGTGGTGACCGTCAAACGCTGGGAGCGGGGGTATCAGCAGCCCAGTACCTATTTTCGTGTCAAGCTCTGTGAGCTCTTTGGTCAAAGTGCGGCGGAATTAGGGTTGGGTGAAGGGGAGCCGCCAGCTTCCATGACGGAGGAGAAGGTCTCGGCAAATGGACAAGATAGTCTCTCTCCCACCGAACCAGAAGCGCTCTGGATGGTGCCATATCTGCGCAATCCCCATTTTGCCGGGCGCGACGATCTGCTAAATCAACTGACTCAAGATCTCTCATTGGAGCAACAGGGTGACGCAAAGATCACCCGGCGAGCGATCCTCAGCCAGCCTCAGGCAATCAAAGGGCTTGGAGGGATTGGTAAAACACAGATTGCAGTGGAGTATGCCTATCGGGCCCGAGAGCAGGGGCGCTACGCCCATACTTTCTGGCTCAACGCCGCTAGCCAGGAGGCTATCCTCGCCAGTTTTCAGACGCTGGCAGAGCATCTTCCCAACTTTGCTGGCAAAGATGAGCAAGATCAACGCAAGTTCATCGCCGCCGTCGTGCGCTGGATAGAGCTGTGCCCGCAACCCTGGCTGCTGATCATCGATAACGCCGATGAACTAACTCTGGTCCAGTCCTGCCTTCCTCAGCAGGGCCAGGGCAGTATTCTGCTCACGACCCGGGCGACGGCAGTTGGCTGGCTGGCCAACCCCATTGAGGTGGAGCAGATGGGCTTGGGGGAGGGCACGCAGTTTTTGCTGCAGCGGACCCATCGGCAGTCCGCTGCCGATGAAGAGTGCAATGAGGCCGCCAATGTGGTGATTGCCCTGGATGGCTTTCCTCTGGCACTGGATCAGGCGGGTGCGTACATCGAGGAGACTGGATGCAGCTTTGGCGACTACCTCCAGCTCTATGAGCAGCATCGCGCCATATTGCTGGCTCGTCGGGGAAAGCAGGCTGCGCATTATCCCAATTCAGTGGCTACCACCTGGTCGCTTTCCTTTGAAAAGATCGAGCAGGCCCATCCAGCCGCTGCCGAACTGTTGCACCTGTGTGCCTATCTCGCCCCCGATCACATTCCTGAAGAATTGCTTATCGATGGAGCAGCTTATTGGCCCGCAGCGCTCCAGGAGGCCGTGGTCGATCCGTTACGCTTTAATGAGTTGTTGGAGGTGTTGCTGGCCTTTTCGCTAGTCAAACGACTCGCCAGGGAGCGACTGTTGAGTTTACATCGGCTGGTGCAGGTTGTGCAGCAGGAGCGGATGAAGTCTCAACAACGACGCAGATGGGCCGAACGAGTGATCCGTGCGGTCAATGCGCTCTTTCCGGCTGATCCCGAAGAACAGGTTGATACCTGGCCGCAGTGCCTCCGTTATCTTGAACAGGTGCAAGCATGCGACCGCTTGATCCAGCAATATCACCTCCATCTCTCCGAAGCTGCTGATCTGCTAAACCGTGCAGGCATCTATCTGCGGGAACGCGCCTCTTACAGTCTGGCAGAACCACTCTTTGCGCAGGCCCTGGTCATTGCTGAGCAGCGGCAGGGATCTCAGTCTCTCCAGGTTGCCTTTTCTCTCAACAATCTGGGCGTCCTCTATAAAGAGCAAGGCAAGTACGCGGAGGCAGAACCTCTGTATCTGCGAGCGTTACATATCCGGGAACAGATATTGGGTCCGCACGAACTTGAGCTTGCTTATAATCTCAATAGCCTGGGCCTTCTCTACTACGAGCAAGGCAGGTTCGAAGAGGCAGAACCTCTGTATCTGCGAGCGTTACACATCCGGGAACGGGCATTAGGTCCACACCACTCCTGGCTTGCCTCTTCCCTCAACAACCTGGGCATCCTCTATATGGATCAAGGCAAGTACGCGGAGGCAGAACCTCTATTACAAAGAGCGTTACACATCCGGGAACAAGCATTAGGTCCACACCACTTCTGGTTTGTCTCTTCGCTCAACAATCTGAGTATCCTCTATATGGATCAAGGCAGGTTCGAGGAGGCAGAACCTCTGTTGCAACGGGCCTTGCACATCGGAGAACAAATCCTGGGCCCACACCACCCTGAGATTACCTATCCTCTCAACAATCTGGGCGAACTTTACTATAAGCAAGGGCAGTATAAGCAGGCAGAGTCGTTTCTGCAGCGGAGTCTATGCATCCGAGAGCAGGCCCTGGGTCCTGAACATCCCGCTATCGCCTATCCTCTCAACATGCTAGCCAACCTCGCTCGGGACCAGGGTCGGTACCAGCAAGCTGATGCGCTCTATCAACGTGCGCTCTTGCTTCGCCAGCAGTCCCTGGATCACGGGCATCCAGACATTGCAGAAACCTTGCATGATCTGGCACTGCTCCGAGAGAGGCAGCAGCGGCTCACCGAGGCGCTCTCCCTCTATCAGCAAGTGCTGTCGATGCGAGAACAGGCCCTGATGAGTCACCATCCCAAAACCACCGAGACCCATGAGCGTCTGTGTGCCGTCTTGCAAGCTCTGGGCAGGACAGAGGAAGCAGTGATTATTGGAACTTCGTCTGACCTCAGGGTGAATTCAGGTTTGTCATAGCTTGGCGATAAGGAGGGGAATGCCCCCGGCGGTATGGTTATGAGATGAAACCATCATAGCGATGGAGGCAACGGCGGGAGAGCAAGAGTTACATTGATAGTAATTAATCCTGAATACCCGAAAAAAACCAGATATATAAGGCCGAGCTTATCTTGATAATTTGGCGTTCCTGTGCTATACTAAAAATAGCTGCATGTGTGTGCAGCTATTCAGAGAAAGGCGGTTGAGCAATGCTAGCACGATCAACCGAGGCTCCTTTAGTTGCGGATAATCCTAGAGAGGACGTGTGCCAGGAGCGCTCTATCCATGCTGAACAAGTCGGAGAGGTAAGACGCCACCGGCTTTCTACAGAAGAAGCGGCCCGCATCGCCACTTTTTTTGCCGTTTTGAGCGATCCCACGCGCTTACAGGTGGTGCATGCGCTATTTCGCTCGCCCAAGGGCGAACTTTGCGTCTGCGACCTGGCCGCCGGCCTGGGACGCGATGATACCACCATCTCTCACCAATTGCGTGTTTTGCGCCACCAGAAGATCGTCGCTATGCGCAAGGTTGGACGCGTCGTCTATTATCGGCTGATCGATGCGCACATTCGCCAGTTGTTGCAGATGGGTCTGGCTCACGTTCGTGAAGATTGCTGTTTTGATCAAAAAGTTGAGGTGGAGGTATGAATAGTGTGCGCCATAGTCACGATCATATGCATAGTACTGCTCTAAGCCATAATCACGCGCATGATCATAATCACAGCCACGATCACACTCACGGCATGGCCGGGCGAACCTTACGCATTGCGTTTTTCCTGACGATTGTCATTCTGTTCGCGGAAGTCGTGGGCGGCGTGCTTGCTAACTCTCTGGCCCTGCTCTCAGATGCCGGTCATGTGGTGACGGATCTTTTCGCGCTCGGCCTGGCCTGGTTCGCGGCTACTCAGTCAGAACGACCATCCAACGAGCGCAAGACGTTTGGATACCATCGCGTCGGCATTCTGGCGGCCCTGGTCAATGCTGCCACTCTGATTATTATTGCCGGTGTGATTATCTGGGAAGCGATTCAACGCTTCCAGCACCCTGAGCCTATCCAGCCACTGGTGATGTTTGCGTCAGCTATCATTGGTATTGCCATCAATCTGTATATTGGATTTGGCCTGCGTAAAGAAGAGGATAATATTAATGTGCGCGCGGCTGTACTACACGTTTTTGGTGATGTGGGAGCATCGGCGGGCGTGATTATCGCCGGTATTATTATTCTGCTCACAGGCTGGACGATTGTTGATCCGATCCTCTCCGTTGGCATTGCCGTCTTGATCGCTGTCGGAGCCTGGCATATTCTTGGTGAGACGACCAATATCCTGCTCGAAGCCGTTCCGCGCTCTGTCTCCATCACGAACCTTGTGCGCGATATGAACGCGGTCGAAGGGGTAAAAGATGTCCATGACCTGCATGTGTGGAGCATTGCCAGCAACATGAATGCCCTCTCCTGCCATGTCTTGATCGATAACATCCCAACCAGCGCCAGCTTATCCATTTTGCAATCGCTCACTACACTGCTCAAAGAGCAGTATCAAATTGTGCATTCGACCATTCAATTTGAATGTGAAGGGCACGCTGCAACCCGATGTGAATGCACCGAACTCTACTGCCGCCTTGATCCTGTGAAAAGCGAGAACAAGACGTAAAAAAAATCCGCTTTCTGTAATGTCCTGAAACCAGATGCAGGGTTTCTCAAACGTCGCTGCACGCTTTGACTCCTCGCGCCTTCGGCGCTCACAGGGAGAGGAAGGTGCAGGCGGTGGGCGCAGCCCACCGCCTGCACCTTCCTCTCGAACGGCTCGCTTGCGAGCCGTTCTGTCTGAAAAGACCACTTTTGAGAAGCCCTGAAACCAGATGCATTTTCTCTAGACTGATGGGCAATTTGTCTGGTATAATGTTGTGGTAACTTGCTGCTCTCTGTTAACCGTTTCTCCTACCTGTAATCTCATCAAAATGCGTCAAACCTGGCTTCGCACTAACTTCGTATCGTTACCAACCGATAGTATGCGATGAAGGAGCACATCAATGGCAATGCAAGAACCGAACACCCAGGATTTTATTACTTCATTCAAAGGCTTCATGGATAAGGCCGTGGCGCAAGTTCCAGGCAAAGAACCGATCTTTTTACAATCTTTGCGCGCTCATTTTGGAGCAGAACCTAAGGATCTCCCCACAGTTAAAGAAGAGTTTGAGAAGGCTGATCATCCCAATCTGCATCTTGCGCTGACCAGCTTGCTTGCGCGTGAGGGATGGCGGGCGGAGTTGCGAGGTTTTGTTGTCCCTAATGATCACATGGGGGTTAAATTTAGCAGCCTCCTGAGCCCTCAGGTAAAAGAGGGCTCGGTCGAATATGTCAATATTGTCCTGCACGATGATCGCGTAATAGCGTGCGTCCAGGCTGGCGTCTACTTCATCCAGCATGGCGACAGGCCGCTGGCGCTGCTGGTACGGGGTCCGCGTGATTGGGGGATGAACACCGGCATCGAGATCGAAGCAATGGCTACTGAACCCGCCTTAGCTGAAAACTTCCTTGCCGAGATACGCACCGCCATGCGCGCAAACAACGTCTATCGTAGCCATGTAGTATCGCTTGCCAGAAGCAATCGAGGCGCTCTCACCGTCCAATTTCATCGCCTGCCTCAGACCTCTCGCGAAGATATTATCCTACCCATAGGCGTATTGGACCGCATTGAGCGTCAGACGATAACGTTTGCGAGACTGCGTGAAAAGCTCAAAGCAGCGGGCCGTCATATCAAGCGCGGCATTCTGCTCTATGGAGCGCCCGGCACAGGCAAAACGCTCACAGCTATGTACCTGGCGAGCCAGATGCCTGAACGCACCATCGTCTTACTCACGGGCCGCAGCATCGGACTGCTCGAACAATCATGCAAAATGGCACGTTTGCTGCAACCGGCAACGGTGATTCTCGAAGATGTTGATCTGATCGCGGAAGAGCGGACGCACCAGGAAGTGGGCTGCAATGCGCTGCTCTTCGAACTGCTCAATCAAATGGATGGTCTGGCAGACGATGCTGACGTTCTCTTCCTGCTGACAACAAACCGGCCAGACATCCTTGAACCAGCATTGGCAGCGCGTCCTGGGCGCATCGATCAGGCTATTGAAGTACCCTTGCCTGATCGGGCCTGTCGGCAACGGCTCTTTGATCTGTATGGTCAGGGTCTCACGCTCCGTCTTGACCAGCTCCCACAACTCATCGATCAGACAGAAGGAGTGAGCGCGGCATTCATTCGCGAATTGATGCGCAAAGCGGCCCTGTTTGCCGCCGATGAAGGCGACGAGCTGATCGTTGAAGATCGCCACATTGAGGAGGCTTTACGCGAACTCGTCTTCGAGGGTGGCGAACTGACAAAGCGACTGCTGGGTGCCACCCGAGCGTTTTAGTGCCTTCTGACGCTGTTCGCAGCCGGGATGATGCCTTACTGATTAACGATGTGAGGCATCATTGCAGATGGTGATTGGAGAGGATAATAAATCCCGAATCGACGGAAAAATGATATACTTGCTCTAGGAAAGTCAGCAGTAAAGCCGTTCTTGCTAACAAAACAAAGGAGAACAACGCATGCCTCTGCAACCCCATGTGCAAGCCTATCTGGAGCAGACGATGGCGCTTAACCTGCCCCCAATCAGTGAGCAGACGCCAGATCAGTTGCGTCAGGCGCAAAGACAGGAAATGGCGGAGTATGGCGCACCGGAACCTGTCGCCCACGTCGAGAATCGGACGATTCCTGGACCGGGGGGCGAGATCCCGATCAGAATCTATACCCCGCAAGGAAGCGGACCCTTTCCTCTCCTCGTCTACTTCCACGGTGGCGGCTGGGTGGTCTGCGACCTGGATACGCATGATGGCATCTGTCGCAGCCTGGCGAATAGAGCCGGGTGCGTCGTCGTTGCCGTGGATTATCGGCTGGCACCCGAGCACAAATTTCCAGCCGCGCCCGAGGATTGTTTTGCTGCGACCAAATGGGTAGCTGCAAACGCTGCCGCGATCAATGGCGATGCGAACAGAATCGCTATCGGCGGAGATAGCGCGGGCGGCAATCTTACCGCTGTGATTACACAAATGGCGCGGGATCAGGGCGGCCCATCTCTTATTTTTCAGCTCATGAATTGCCCTTGCACCGATTTCAGCATGACCGCTCCCTCCATAGAGCGCAATGGCGCAGGCTGTGGTCTGGATAAAGAGGATATGATCTGGTTCATGAACCATTATTTAAACAATGAGAGCGAGAGAACGGACCCTCTGGCCTCTCCTCTGCTGGCTAAAGATCTGAGTGGGCTACCTCCCGCCCTGATCATCGTTGCTGAGTACGATCTCTTGTGCGACGAAGGCGAGCAGTACGGGCAACGTCTGAAAGAAGCTGGAGTTCCTGTAACGATCAGTTGTTATGAAGGGATGATCCACGGCTTTATCGGAACCCCGTTGGACCTGGAAGAGCGTGGCATGAACGAGTGCGCCGCAGCTCTGCGAGCCGCCTTTGCCTCCAAAGCGGCTGTGTAAGGTCATCTCGTTTAGGAGGAAACCAAAAGATAGGATGGCGCTTGTACAAGCGCCATCTGATGTTTAGAAAGCAGACAAATCGATGATCCGTTTTGATGGTCAGGTAGCTCTCATTACGGGCAGCGGGCGCGGCCTGGGGGAAGCCTATGCATGCCTGCTTGCGGAGCGAGGTGTACATGTCGTTGTGCATGACGCGGGAGTTACTCTGGATGGTCAGGGTTTTGACGCGAGCGTGGCTGAGACCGTGGTAAAAAAAATTACGGCTGCCGGCGGAAGTGCGGTCGCTTGCTACGAGAATCTGGAAACGCGCGCTGGCTGCAAACGTGCAATTGACTGCGCATCGGAGCATTTTGGTCGGCTGGATATTCTGGTGAGTAACGCGGGCTGGATAGATCGCACGCCGCTTGAGCAGATCACGCCGGAGTTACTCACACGTATCCTCGATATCCAGGTTGCAGCCCCCCTCTGGCTGGCACAGGCAGCCTTGCCTGTGATGAAGCAACAGCGATATGGGCGTATAGTCTTGACCTCATCAGGCATTGGACTGTGGACCGAGGGAGAGCGGCCTGAACTGTCGGGCTATGCCATCGGCAAGTCTGCGCAGCTAGGACTGATGAATGCGCTGACTGCTAATGCGGCAGGCGCAGATATTCGTGTCAACATCATCTCGCCAGTTGCCGCGACGCGCGTTTATTCCGGCGAAGTGACGCCTGGAGAACTGCGTCCTGAGCAGGTCGCGCCCGGCGTCGCTTTTCTCGCTTCTAGTGCGTGTGAAGTATCAGGTGCTATTCTGCGGGCCAGCAACGGACGTTTCTCAGTCATGCGCTGGCAAATCGGCCCGGAGGTCGATTTTGGCACTGAGGCAGCCACACCAGAGGATTTTGCGGCGCAATGGAAGAGGCTTTTCTAAACCCGGCTGGTCGCGAAATCTATCGGGTCTCCCGCCTTCAAGGTTTATTTTCTCCTTGACAATTCTATGACCATAGCGTAAAATAATGACTGACCAGTCAAAATTAAAACTAGCTGGTCAATAATATGAATAAACACATCAAAGAAGAGCAATGGGGGGAATGTCTCGGGTTTTAAAAGAGGTGAATAAAATATGCAAGGAGCGCAGGTACATCGTTCGCTAAAGGAGAAGCAGCGCCAGGAGCGTGAGAATCTTATTCTACAAGTCGCTGAGGAAGTGCTAGCGGAGAAAGGGTATCATGAGACCTCGATGGACGAGATTGCTATGCGCGTCGGAGTTTCTAAGGGGACCCTGTACCTTCATTTTCCCAGCAAAGAGGATCTGATGGTTGCCATCTTTGCACGGGATATGCAAAACTTCTCGCAAGCGGTGGACGATGCTATCGCACATGGGTTGACCGCTCGTGCCAAGCTGGAAGCCATTCTGCATTTTCTTTATAGTGGCTTTTTTAGCAAGCGGGCTCAACTGCTTTATACCATCAATAATAGCCTGGAATTGCGGCGGCTTTTCATCGAGAAAGGGGGGTGTATGCGCGATATGTGGGAACATCTCGCCAATCGCATCATGGCTTTACTGGAAGAGGGGAAAGCGGCCAACGAATTTGATAAAACCATCCCAACTGAAGTTATGCTGAGTGCGTTTTTTAGCCTGCTGTCCCCAAGAAGCTATGAGCGCCTGATTGTAGGGAGTCAGGTGTCAGCGGACGAACTGGTGAGACATCTAGGGAAAATCTACTTTAAGGGTGTAGCAGCTAACTAGTTTCAGTATCCTCAAGCGGATCGAGGGAGCCACACCCGCTCGCCGCCTTCCTTGAGGATCACTATACAGGCCATACCCGAGGGTGTCAAGTGGAAATGCACTAAGTACGTTTGAGAGGATTATTGAGGATTACTTATGGCAACAGCATCGCGCGCATCTAATACAGATAATCTGGCGAGAGATAGAGAAAATTTGAATGACTTTGAACAGCCCCGCTACTCCAAAAGAGATACCCTCCTGACAATGGCTGGTGTGTTGATGGTCATGCTGCTGGCCTCGCTTGACCAGACCATCGTCTCAACAGCTCTGCCGCGCGTCATTGCCGAGCTTCATGGCATTGACCGCTACACCTGGGTCGCGACCGCGTACCTGTTGACGTCAACCGTGATGGTGCCCATCTACGGCAAGCTTTCGGATCTGATCGGGCGCAAACCCATCTTTTTGTTTGGAGTGGTGATATTCCTGATCGGCTCGGCTGCTTCCGGCGCGGCTCAGACGATGGACCAGTTGATTATATTCCGCGCCTTCCAGGGGATCGGGGCCGGTGCCCTCATGCCTATAGCAGTTGCTATTGTAGGCGACCTGTTCACTCCGCGCGAGCGTGGCAAGTGGCAGGGGATCACCGGAGCTGTCTGGGGACTATCGTCGATTGTGGGTCCGACGGCTGGCGGCTGGATTACCGAAAACTCTACCTGGCGCTGGGTCTTTTATGTCAATCTACCAATCGGCATCGTAGCTCTGTTTGTATTGATCTTCCTGATGCCAACGTTGCATAACAAGACGAAGCAGGTCTCCATTGACTATATTGGCGCCACGCTGCTGGTGGCTGGAACCGTGCCATTGCTGCTCGGCTTCACCTGGGCGGGAACGACGTACCCCTGGCTTTCACCACAAATCATCGGTATGTTCGCCGGTTCGCTGGTCTTCCTCGCGGCCTTCATCGTCTACGAGGCTCGTCTGGAGCAACGTGGGGGGCAGCCTATCATCGACCCAAGCCTGTTCAAGAACAGCATTTTTTCCATCTCGACGCTGATCACCACTGTTTTCGGGATGGGGCTGTTTGGCAGCATCTTCTTTATCCCCCTGTTTGTGCAGGGCGTCATCGGCACTTCGGTCACCGATAGCGGCCTCATCCTGACGCCGCTGATGCTGACATCGATGGTGGCAAGCATCACCTCCGGCCAACTGGTATCGCGCCTGGGCAAGTATAAGTGGATCGCTATCGTGGGTATGATGATCAGCGTCGTCGGTACCTGGTTGCTGGTGCGGTTGGATGTAAACGCGACCAATACCGATGTCCTGCTAGCTATGCTGGTGCTGGGCTTTGGCATGGGCTTTGGCATGGCGCTGTATAATCTGATCGTCCAGAATGCGCTGCCGCGAAAGATCGGTCAGGCAACATCGACCCTGGTCTTCTTCCGCTCAATTGGCGGCACTATCGCCCTGGCGGCAATGGGATCGTTGATGACAACCGCCTACCTGCCCGCCTTCCATAATGCCTTGCCTGCAAGCGTGAAGCAGGCCATTCCAGCCCAATCCCTGAGCTACTTTGACAATCCGCAGGTCTTGCTATCGCCCGACACCCAGTCGCAGGTACATAGTAAGTTTATAGCTTTTGGGCCGCAGGGCGTCCAACTGTACAACAGCCTGATTAACGCGGTGAAGATCGGCCTGACCCAGGGCATCCATAATGTCTTCATCCTGAGCCTGGCGATTATGCTGATTGGCATGGTAGCAGTGTTCTTCTTGAAGGAGATTCCTTTGCGCGGCGGACGCACCAGTAGGAGAAGCGAGGCTGCGAACAGTATGGAGGAGAGTGCTCCAGAACCTATGGCTCCGGTGGGGCTTCACTAAAAGCCTTTCATCCGGCAGAATGAGGCGCTGGTATATGTTGGACCAGCGCCTCACTTCTTATAGCCATAATATATGACAATATCTTCATGGTTTTTGGGAACAGGTGCAAAGTGCCTCCCCATCTGGTATAGTAGTGGTGAAGGCAGGTATTGCTATACCAGACCCGATCTGGTATTATGCGGGGGGATAGGTGATGATGGAAGTGGAGCGACAATGTGGGAAAATCGATACGCCGGGAGTAATCACAACGCTACTCAGTGAGTTTAGCGCGGTCGCCGACTATCGTACATTACGGGATAGCCTGCCCCGGCGGCTGGCCAGTTTGTTAAAATGCCGGTGCGTCCTACTCTATCAGCGCAGCGGTGAAACTCTGCAATTCGTCTCAGGGTCCTTCGATGATAAGCCAGGGTGGTCCTCCTCGTTGCTCGCTGTGGCCCATATCAATCCCATTAACCTCAGCAGTGATGTGCCCGAGGCGTGTGCCTGGCGTGAGCGCCATAGCATTGGTCAACCTGCGTCTGCTCCCACTCTGGCAGCTACGCCCTTAATTTATCGTCAACGTGGCATTGGCGTGCTGGTCGCGATACGCAGCAAAGAAGGGGAGAAGGCGAATCATCCAGGCCATTGGGTCGGCGATGAGATGCAGGCTTTGGAAGCTGTGGCTGGCGTCGTGGCGCTTTTATTGGAAAATACCCGTTTGCTGGAACGCGACCGTGAGCGCATCCATGAACTCGCGCTTTTGAATAGTATCAGTAGCCAGATGACCTGCTCAATGTACGATCTTGAGCGCGTGCGCGGCGTTATCGTCCAGCGTGCGCGAGAGATTTCTACCGCGGACCTTTGCGCAATAGTTGAGCCTTCCATGCCTGGGGACGCCATTGCCTGGGTGGCGCCAGAACTGCGAGCAATGCTCTTCCAGCGTTTTCGTGAATATCATTCGCTTTCCCCCGTCATTATCGAGCGTCCGGGGCAGATTGATGATCCGTTTATCGGTGAATGTCTTAAATACCTGCCTCCGACGGTCAAAACGCTCTTTGTGGTTCCACTCCTGCGTGGGGGCGCTCTTAGCAGACGTGGGGGTTCATTATTGCGTGGAAGCATTGGAATGACGTATGATGACACATCAGAACCACGGGTGCTGGGTTTCATCATTGGAGCATATTATCAGCCCTGGAAACTGAAGCGCGCTGAAGTCGTGCTGCTGCAAGTGCTTGCCAGCCAGGCCAGCGCCGTATTAGAGAATATCCACCTGATGACCGCGGTGCTAGAAGCCCGCAACGAGGCCCGTAAACTGCTCAGGCAGGTATTAGATGACCGGCGTATGAAAGAACTGATCCTGGCAAGCATTCCCAGCGGACTGATCACCACTGATCAGAAAGGCGATATTACCACCTTTAATCGAGCGGCAGAGGCAATCCTGGGATACCATCCTTACGAAGTTCTGGGCCATCCCCTGCACAAGTTTCTTGATCTGCGCGCATTACGATCCATTAGCGAAGGAAGCTCGCTTCCCGTCTCCTCGGCTCTGCTGGACCAGCAGCGCGATGTTCTGCACAACATGATACAGACTGGCACCGTCGTGACGATGGACCGTCATGGACGGGAAATTGTGCTTGATGTCGATGTCTTGCCTTTGTGCAAAGAGCAGGATGGCCAGGTGGGCACCCTGGCAACCTTTACCGATGTAACTTCCGTCCATCGCCTGGAGGAAGAGAAACGTCGCCTGGATCACCTTGCGTCGCTGGGTGAGATGGCTGCCAATGTTGCCCACGAGGTGCGTAATCCCCTGGCATCGATCAAGACGTCGATGCAACTGCTCAAGGAGGATCTTCTCCTATCTTCTCAGGCTGCTACTCTCGAACAAAAAGAGGGGCAGGCCGAATGGGCGCAGGAGTCGATCTCGGTCGTGCTGCAAGAGGTTGACCGTCTTGATACGCTGGTGCGTGATCTCCTGCTTTTCGCTAAACCATGTCACCTGCATCGCGTTCGTTGCAATATTGCGGCCTTGAGCGACCAGACGCTCAAGCTGATTGAGCCGCAGTGTCTAGAGTCGAATATCACCGTTCATCGCATCTATGGCGATCTGCCACCGCTATGGGCGGATGCCGCTCAGATTGAGCAGATACTGTTTAACCTCTATATCAACGCCATTCAGGCTATGCCCGATGGAGGCATTCTTACTATCTCCTGTCATAGTATCTCTGCTGACAGCGCCATCCGCGAGGCGGGAGGCGCTCAGACATCCGTAGACCAGAGAGGGGATAGTTGCTATTCTCTGACGGTGAAGCGGATACAAACTCCTCCAGTGCAACAGTGGTTGGAGATAGCAGTCAGTGATACCGGGACGGGTATTCCTCCTGAGCAGCTTGAGCATATTTTTCAGCCGTTCTTTACTACTAAGGCGCATGGTATCGGGTTGGGGCTGGCGATCACGCGACGTCTGGTAGAGGATCATGGTGGTTACATCCGTGTGGAAGGACATTATGGCTATGGTGCGATCATCGCGGTACGATTGCCGCTGCTAGAAGATATGGCTCTTCCACAGGAAGAGCAGGAAGATGTTGAGGAGCGTGAAGAAGTGCAAGTGCAGGGTGGCCGGCTATGAGCTTGAGTATACTAATCATCGATGATGAACCCCATTTACCTCATCAGTTTGCTCGCTTTCTCAGAAAGCATGGGGGCTATGAAGTTTATACAGCCGCCGACGGCGAGCTGGGATTGCAGGAGCTACAGCGCAATAATGTTGATCTGGTATTGCTCGATCTGCGTTTGCCTAAACTCAGTGGGCTGGAAGTGCTCACTCAGATGCGAGAGATCGATCCAGAGGTGCCGGTTGTCATACTCACGGCCTATGGCGATGTGCAAACCGCGGTCGCTGCGATGAAACTGGGAGCCTCGGACTATCTGCTCAAAGGCTTTGATCTCGACGAATTGCTTATAGTCGTGCGGCGGGCTTTAGAGACCAGCGCCATGTCGCGCGAACTGCGCCAGTTGCGTCGTGAGCGCAGCGACAACTACCACTTTACCCATATCGTAGGGCACAGCGAGCGCATGCGTGAGGTTTTTGATCTGGTGGCCCGCGTGGCGCCCAGCGATACCGCAGTGTTAATCACAGGAGAGAGCGGAACCGGCAAAGAGGTCATTGCTCGCGCTATCCATGAGCAGAGCCAGCGAGCTTCTGGCCCCTTTCATCCTTTGAATTGCGCCGCCATTGCCCACAACCTCCTGGAAAGCGAGTTGTTTGGGTACGAGCGTTATGCTTTTACCGATGCCAAGAAGCAGAAGCGGGGCCTGCTCGAACTGGCTGACGAGGGCACGCTGTTCCTCGACGAGATCGGTGAAATGCCACTTGATATGCAGGCCAAACTTTTGCGCGTGCTGGAGACGCGCTCGTTCTTTCGCCTGGGAGGAAACCAGGAGGTCAAAATTGATGTGCGCATCCTGGCCGCGACCAACCGCGATCTTGAGCAAGCAAAAATGGAGGGAACGTTTCGCGCTGACCTTTACTTTCGCCTGGCGGTGTTGGAGATCAAGTTGCCTCCCTTGCGTGAAAGGCCCAGCGACATCATGCTGTTCGTCTCGCATTTTATAGAAGATTTCAATAAGTTACTGGGGCGCAATATCCGGCGCATCTCAGCGGAGGCGCAGCGTCTCTTGCTGGCATATAGCTGGCCTGGCAATATTCGCGAGCTAAAGAACGTTATCGAGCGAGCGATGATCCTCAGCAGCAATGACGAGCTTCTGCCGGCTCATTTGCCACAGGAAATTGTCGGCGCGGATAGCAAGAATGTCTCTCCTCTTGATCCCTGGGAACAATGGTTAAACATGTGGCCGCGAGGCAGCGTCTCATTTGAAGATGTCACTGCGCGCTTCGAGCAGCACCTGATCCGCTGGGCCCTGGAGACGGCCCGCCATAATCGGACGCGGGCTGCCGAACTGCTCGGTTTTGCCAAAGTTGACCAGTTGCGCTATCTGATGCGCAAACACAATTTTTAATGTTGCAAGTTGCAAGTTGCAAGTTGCAAGCTTCAAGCTCACTAGAGAGGGGTGCAGGCTTAATCGGCATTAGTCGCATCGGCAACGCTCTCGTGGAGAAGCAGTTCTGTCTCCAGTTCCTGCCAGGCCAGTTGCTCTATCTGGAAATTGCTCATCTGCTGTCGCAGGGTCATCGACTCCTGAAACTTCGCCGTCACCCGCTGGCGAAAATTTGCCAGGATCGGGCGCTGAACCTCCGGTTTTGGCAGAACGCGCAGTTCGATCTCATTGGTATGGCGGAAGTCACTTTTATCGAAGGCCAGCGATATCAGGTCGCTAAATGTCGCCAGGAGGTTTAAGCGTTGTTGGGAAAAGTACTTCTCTTGCGTACTGGAGGCTAGCAGGCATCCAGCAATGCGTCCCTCAAAGCGAATGGGAGCGGCGGCAGCACTGATCTCGAACTCGTCCTGGACGGCGGGCAGGTTTTTGTTCTCGCGCAGGTTGTAGTCATTAACGATATGACGAACCTCGACCGCGTGGCCTGAAAGCGATTCCAGCCCTAGAAAAAGCACGTCGTGTTCAAGGTCGGCTGTCCAGGGAGGCGTTCCTTTGCCAGTTCTTTCTCGCAGGCTGCGCACTTTGCCATCGACCGGAGAGGGTGGCATGCATTGGACCAGCTTGACCGCCATTCCTAGCTGGCTGGGATCGAGCTGCGCCAGAGCTTGTTTTAAAACAACCTCGCTGATGCGCCAGAAGCGTAAGCTCTCGGTGGTGGTGGTGCGAATGCTGAGCACCTGGGCAAAAAACTCGGAAGGGATCTGCTCCGTGGAATCTTCCAGGAGCCAGGATTGGATATCGGGATAGACTGTTTCCAGGGCATCAATCAGTTCCTGGCGCTGATTGGGATGGATAACCTGTACCAGGTGTATTAAGTGGGGGCGCTGGGGCTTCGATTCTCCGCTGGCCCAGCGTGAAAGGGTCATGGTGGTGACACCAAGAGCCGTCGATAGGCGCTGACGCTCGGCTGGGGATTTGATGATCCCTTGTAAGATGGTTGACCATACTGGAAGAGGAGTGACCATACCTTTCCACCTCATTGAAACTGCAAAAAACTCATCCGGTCTTGCTCTCTATGATAACAGAGGTGCGATAGTGAGTCAACTGCTACATTAATATTTCGTGTAGAAATTTCTCGAAATGTGTCCAACAAGCCATATCGATAGAAAAACTAGTTGTACTTGAGCCGGGAAATCTGTATCATAGGATGTGATGGTAAGTCAGGCAGGAAGGCGTAGATTGTGTAGGGAAAGGATGGGGTATGCCGAAAAAGATCATTGCCGTTGATGATGATAAAGAAGTGCGCGAAATCATGGCATTTGTGCTCAGTCGGCATGGCTTCGAGGTCAAAACTGCCTCCAGCGGGCAGCAACTACAAGATTTGCTCAACGTGCAACTACCCGATTTGATCATTCTGGATGTCATGATGCCAGGAGAGGATGGCTATCGCATCTGCCGTAGTTTGCGAGACGACCCACGAACTCAGCATATTCCGGTGATGATCATCACCGCCCATGCCGAAGACATTTATAAACGGATCAGCCTGGATCTAGGGGCGGCACAGCATATAACCAAGCCTTTCCATCCATTAGAACTGGTAGAAAAGATCAATGCCCTTCTGAAATGAGAACGGAGAAGATATAATAGTCATAAATACATATCCAAAATTTGTGACATAAAAGACTTGTCTCAACGCTTAAAAATTGGTATCATTACAAGCAAGAGCGTCCTGACGAGTTCAAGGAAGCAGAGCGGCATGCCAAACAGATACGAACGCGAGATTGAAGAGATTCTGCGCAATCTAGAGAACACGGAACCTAAACCAGCTTTACGACCGAAATTCGGCAAGCGACCACGTCAGAAGCCAGGTCCTGGCTTCCCGGCGCGTCATCGTCCGTTCTTTTCGTTTAATTTCTCGATGACGGAATGGTTGCTCGTTGCTGGAGTTACCGCTGCGCTGGTTTCCGGTGGCTATGCCTATTTACAAGGTAGGCAGGATATTTTTACAGCAATCCTGGCAACCATCGGCATTGTATGTTTAACCCTGGTCGCACTCTCGCATTTTCTATTCCGTCCACGCCGTTCCCAGTCAATGCGTTATGGGAATGTCACTGTTACCCCTTTACGCCGTAGCCCTTTCAGTGGCCTCAAGACGCAGTGGAATCTCTTTTTGCTCAAGTTGCGCTACCGACGCAAAAAAGAGCACTAGTTGGCGTGTTCTACCCATTAGCGATACCAGGATACTTCCTTTTGCCGGTGCATACTTTTTGAGTGTGGGGTCGCATAGGCCATTTTTGCTGTTATGCGGTATCTGGCTGCCCCTTTGCTTTCGCAACGCCAGGGGTAATTGCTATAATATTGGCTCTGACTGTAAAAGATGGAGTCAGGTAGACAAAAATTTTAAAAGGGAAAAAGGAGCTTTTGTGTTATGAATGAACTGGTAGAACGCCTCTCGCAAGGGGAGCATCCCGTTGCCGTTGGAGGCCCAAAACCTTCTCTGGAGGAGTTCAAAAAGCGCATAGAGGATATGGGGTATGTCTTTATCAAGTTTACCGGAACGCGTGGCGGAACGGATCTGGGGGTTCGCGTCGATAAGGCTGCCGTCGATCTGAGTAAAGCCGATTTTGCTCAGGCTACCGGCACAGCGCATGTCGAGGGGACCCTTACCCTGAACTATGTCAAAGTGCGCTGCGTGGCTGATATCAATCTGGCAACCCTGGAGGGCACAGGACATCTGGTGATCCTGGAAGAGGTTCATCCCTAACTAGCATCGCCATAAAACCGGCCTGTTACAAACCCTTTCGTAAGATGAGATGGAAAATACTCAACCGCTCATCTGTCGCGAAGGGGCTTTTTATTGGCCAGTATCGAACAATAATTTTACATTTTTCTGCGGATTTTTTCATACTCTCATGGAAAAATGAAAGCATGCTTACTGTGCTTTAGCGGCTTACTATAAGTTGGTCAGGGAAGAACTTTTCCTGGACAACATAGTATGAGCATGAAGAACGCTTTTGCAGGTGGCAAAAGCGATGATGAAGGAGACGCCCAGAACATGAGTGACGTTACTTTACGTCAGAAAACCTCGCGGGTGGTACCGCTGCAAATTGTGATTATCTTGCTGGCCGTTGGCTCGGGCCTGGTTCATCTCTATCGAGGAGTTACCATGCTTGCTGCAACGAATCGTTTCGTGGGCCGGGCTGCAAGACCAATAGGTAGACCTCCGGTCGGTGGAGGCGGGCCATCGATTATGGCATTCCTTCCACTACCGCTTTCGTATCTGTTCATCCTCAATTTCGTTGGCTACATCGTTCTGGCAGGAGCGCTCTACCTTCCTGCTTTCGAGCGGTACCGGAATGTGATTCGCTGGCTTCTCATTGTGTACGCTGCTGTAACTATTGTCATGTGGTTTTTGATTACACGGGGAAGTCCCAATCTGCTGGCATATATCGATAAACCGGCAGAGGTGCTGCTCATTCTGCTTTTACTGGTTGACATGCGGCAGGCGCAGCAACAGAAGGCGGCATGAGTCGCCAGGGCAAAGATTCAGGCTTCACAACCTGGATCTTTGCCTTCATAATAATGAACATTTGAAGTTCAACCTGGCTATCATGCAAATGTGGGCAAATGCCAGCAGTCAGCGATTTTTTGCATAAGAGACAAGCGAATTGTGAGGCAGGCAAGAATAATAATGTTAGTTTAATCGTGACGTGGTAACATGCAGGATAGGTCAGGGAAAGGCCATTCTGTACCTGTTATGGGGGCAACGTATGATGAAAAAAATCATTGTTTCAATCGTCGTTATTGGTACCTTTGTCATCTATAGCTTTATCCATCACTCCGGCTTTACCGCCGTCCTGCCGGATACTGCGGTCGGCTCTCGCTCCTCATCGGGTTCAACCACATCCCCATCGGATACGTCCGGTGCTACAGCAACGCCAGGGGCGACCGGAACCACCGGCGCACTCTATAAGGATGGCTCATATACAGGGAGCGTTGCTGATGCGCAGTGGGGCGTCGTGCAGGTCCAGGCGACCATTAAAGGTGGCAAGATTACTGATGTGCAGTGGCTGCAATATCCCAATGATCGCAGTCGCTCAGTCTATATCAATAGCTACGCCGACCCACAGCTTACCAGCGAAGCAATCCAGGCCCAGAACGCCAACGTTGATACCGTGACGGGCGCGACCGATTCCAGTGACGCGTTTATGCAGTCTCTCTCGGATGCCCTTTCTCAGGCGCATAGCTGATGAAACACCTGGAGCTCCTTATGGGCATGCCTATTGTCGTTGAGGTCGTTGATCCTGCCGTTACAGCGGCGGATATCGAACGCGTCTTTGCGTACTTTCGCGCAATTGATGCTACTTTCAGCACGTACAAAGAGGATAGTGAAATTTCGAAAATAAATCGGGGTGAGCTTTGTGAGGCGGAGTATAGTGACGACATGAAGACGATCCTGGCATTGAGCGAGCAAACCAGGTGCGAAACGCAGGGATACTTCGATATCCGCCATCATGGCATCCTTGATCCTTCGGGGATAGTCAAAGGCTGGGCAATCCTTCAGGCCGC
>DASRHT010000094.1:0-56977 GCA_035650355.1 Ktedonobacteraceae bacterium | reverse complement strand
AGTTCCCTGGCTTCATTGACTATGCTATAGTTCATCTCGGATGAGTCCTCGTTTCGTGATAGTTTGGTACCATCACTTTATCAGGTTCTCATCCTTTTGTTTTGCTTTTGCGGCCTCTCGCCGAAAATTAAAAGGCCCTGGAGGCGCACTCCTGAAAGTTGACGGCAGCGCGAGGCAGTGGTATCCTTACGACAGGACTCATTTGTAATGCAGGTCCTTGTGCGTCAGAGAAATTTCTTAGAGGGAAACCAGAGCGTATGGACAGTTCTCTTCAAAATACCAAACATGCAGCGGATGAGCCAGACGAATCCGTTGCAGTAGACCAGAAGGTAGAGGGGGTAGAGGAGGAAAAACAGCATATTCACCTGCCAAATCCAAGCTTGTGGCCTCTTATTTTAAGTGTGGCGATCCTGGTGACGGTCGTCGGTTTATTGTTTATTCCCGATAATCCGTGGATCTCCATTATTGGCGCTCCTTTTATCCTGATCGGCATCATGGGATGGGCGCTGGAGGACCCGATGGCTCCGCGTAAAGCGAAATATCTCTCTGTACCAGCGGGAACGCAGCCAGAATTCGTGATTGATCAGGATGTCGTTGACAAAAATCAGCACCGGATTGGCACCGTCCAGGCGCGCTTCAGCCGCTATCTGCTTGTTGAGCGCGGGGGCCTGTTTGTGACGGCATACTATGTACCACGCAGTGCAGTCGAGGCAGCGGGGAACGATGGCGTCATCCATCTTTCGATGAGCGAGGCTGAACTGCGAGCCGGTGGCTATGAACGCGTGCCCGACGATTTGTACGAGGAGCCGGTCGATAACGGCATCATGAAGGTGACCGGGACGCCGCTCTTTGCTCTCGGTCCGTTGTCGCCTGCGGAGACCGGGCATTATAATTATGGCCCGAATTATCCTGGTATCAACACCGATGCCAGCGGCTCCTATCATCGCGAAGAGGTTGTGCCTGCTCCACAGAACTATGTGGGCGAGCGGCGCAAAAAACCTACCACCCGCAGTCCGCTGCTGGAAGAGTCGTATGCCACCAGCACGACTATTCCGCCGCGCACAACTAATCCAGACTAAGCAGGTCATCAAAAAAGGGATGTGAGCATATCACATCCCTTTTTATTGCCTGAAGCTTATTCGTAACTATAAAATCCCTTGCCACTCTTACGTCCGAGCATGCCAGAAATAACCATGCGGCGTAGCAGAGGAGGTGGGGCGTACAATGGGTCTTTATACTCTTCGTAGATGGCTTCCGCCGCCCACATCGTCGTATCGAGGCCCACGTAATCGAGCAGGGTGAATGGTCCCATCGGGTAGCCGCAGCCCAGCTTCATAGCGGTATCGATGTCGTCGCGCGAGGCCATCCCGTTCTCTAACATACGAATGGCAGCCAGCAGGTACGGGATGAGCAGGAAATTGACGATAAAGCCCGCGGTATCTTTCGCCAGCACGGGGGTCTTGTCCAGCGAGATGGCGAATTTTCTCACCTCTTCAATCGTCTCTGGCGACGTAGCAATCGTTTGCACAATCTCGACCAGCTTCATCACCGGCGCTGGATTGAAGAAGTGCAGACCGCATATTTTATCGGCTCGCTGCGTTACCGCCCCCATCTGGGTGACGTTCAACGAAGAGGTGTTGCTCAAAAGTAAAGCTTCAGGCTTGAGAATCTTGTCGAGAGCGGGGAAGAGACGCAGCTTCTCTTCCATATTCTCGATCACGGCCTCGATCACAAGATCGCAATCGGCGAAGTCAGCCATTTCGAGGGTACCGCGCAAACGGGCGCGATTCTCGTTTACCTGTCCCTGTGTGAGCTTGCCCTTGCTTGCCATTGTGTCCCAGGCGCTGTAAATGCGAGCCATGCCCTTCTCCAGCAACGGCTGACTGACCTCGCGCACAATCGTCTCGTACCCCGATTGCGCACAGGTCTGAGCAATGCCGCCGCCCATCAGCCCGCAGCCAACAACGCCCACTTTGCGAATACTCATCTATCGCTCCTCATCTATAAATTGACGTATCTCCTGCGCTGGCCCACTTTCAACGCCAAAAATAATCGTATAGTGGTTCAGCTTAGGAAAATTGATATAACGGCACCCAGCAATCCCCTGGCGGATTGCCTGGGCAGCCTCCTCCGTTAGCAGTTGATCGTTGTCGAAGAACATGCCCTGACCGGCACGCAGCAGCAGAGTCGGCACCTGCACCTTAGGCCACGATTCTACCGGCCTGGCCTCCACGAAGTTTAGCCCTTCTTCCATCACGCAGGTGCGGGGAGTTCTGGCAACAACAGATCCATCCTCATTATAGTTCACATCATGCTTGATGTAGATATCGGCATAGTCATTCCAGTACGGGCCGAGAAATGGGGCCATTTTCAGGCGGGCGAGATATGTTTCGAAGGATGGGATGGGAGTTCCCAGGCGCTCAATAGAGGCTTTCAGCCAGTCGGGCTGCTCCGTGGGTAATGGCCCGCCCGCGTCGATAAGGACCAGTTTGCTCAGCTTTTCAGGATAATGTGTGGCGAAATAGAGCGCGATCATCGCTCCTAAAGAGTGCCCCACGATCACCGGGCGGTCCAGTCCTAAAGCGTCGATCAGGTGCGCCAGATCGGCGGCGTGGATTGGCACGCTATAGCCCGTTGTGGGCTTGTCGCTGGCTCCCCGACCGCGCAGATCGTAAGCGATAATGCGGTGGTCGGAGGCCAGCGCGTCAGCGAAAGCCTGGAAGCAGAAGGCATTGGCGGTAAGACCATGAATAAAAATAGCTGGCGGTCCCTGTTCTCCCCACTGGAGACAATGGAGGTTAATCTCCCCAACCCGAACAAGTTCGTCGTGTACAGGACTGGTCAGCATATACTATCCTCCCTGTTGCTGAAATGTGCGCCATTTGGCGGTGGTCGCTTCGATCAGAGGCTTTCCCTCCTCCTGACGCTGTTGGGCTGAGCGCCAGGTGAGATGTCCATTTCTCGCCGCTGCGCCGGCCCATAAAACGCCGCGTATAATATGCAGGTACGGCTCCATCTCGGGTTGAAAAAGCAGGCCGTGTTGGGCGCCTTCCATATAAAAATAGTGACCCTGAGATGTATACCAGGTCCGAATATCCTCCTGCGAGCTGACAATGCGGTCATGGAGCGCATCAGCGAGGTTATAAGTCAGTTCCCCAAAGGGGAAGCAATGAAGGTGAGCATGGAAAACGGTTTGCCGGAAAACTCCATGTTCCCAGAAAATTGCGGGAGCATAAAACTGGTGGAAAAACCGTTGGATTTCTTGTTTGAGTGCAAAGAGTTCTTCATCAAATGCAGCGGGCACATCGCCATAACAGGCATAGTGCTCTCTGGGGATAATGAGCAGGTGTCCCTCGGTAAGAGGGGCATGGTCGGTAACAATGCGAAATGTGGCTGTCTCTTTGAGAATGTAGGGGGCAATGTGCTGATGCTGGCAGAATGCGCATCTGGTACTGTTTGCTTCAGTATCCAGGGAGAGGCTGCTCCCATGTTGCATGCAGATGACTCCTTACTGCAATTCCACTTGACATCTTTGAATGTGATGCCTAATATACTGCCCTCAAGGGTGATGGAGTGAGCTTATGGCTATCTCGACCCGCTTGAGGGTACTGAAATGAGGGTACTGAAAGAGTATCGCACAGCGATACCCCTTTTGCAAGTTGCCGAACTATCTCCGCTATGCCTGCTATGTCATCTACCCTGCATGGCGGAAGCCCGCAGCCGCCATCGTGAGTGGCTCTCCCTCTGCTAGCACGCCTGCATTGACGACTTCAGCGACGAGAAGCGTGGAATCGCCCGCGGGCGTAACCTGGCGCACTTCACAGGCAACCCAGGACAACGCCGCGGAAAGAACGGGGAAGCCATCTGGTTCTATGCTATACTGGATGCCCCGCATCTTGTCGGGACTTTTCAACGCGGACTTGCCCAGCTTGCCCGCCAGTTCGCGCTGCCCTGCATGCAGGACGTTGACGGTGAACTGGCGGCTACGCAGGATCATCGGGAGCGACTTGGTATTATTCTCAACGGCGACGGCCAGCAGTGGAGGATCGAATGAGACCTGGGTGAGCCAGTTCGCGGTAAACGCGTTGACCTCTCCGCCATCATTACACATCACGACATAGAGCCCATAGGTAAGCATGCGCAGGGCTTGCTTCTTGAGTGCCAGATCCATGAATTGAGCCTTTCTGAATGTTGGAAATGGTTGTGTGATTGCCAGTTCCTTATGGAACATCGCCATACCTTCGCTTTCCATTGTAGCCTGAGAAGGAAGTAGAAGCAACCGGAAAAGCAACCACTTCTTGACACCTCTGGCCGGGGTAAGATAACGGTTGATCCATCTTATTTTCCATGCCGGGAACGTGGTAGCGACAGGAACTGCTACATGTAAAGGCATATACTTTTCTATGGATGATGTAACCAATATGGTGGAACTGGAGTTACAGCTAGATGGCAGTGCTTTTGTTGTGCTTCTTCTCGTTTTGATTGCAGGCGCCCTGGGCTTTTTTGTGAGCTGTGTGGCCACGTTGCCACGCAACATGCCCCAATGCTAGAGCCGCGTGTCCCAGACCTTTCGCGTTCCGAAGTGTTCGATAGATGTGCTGTGCCTTGAGATACGATCAAAGCACCCTGCGAGCAACAGCAATTGATCAATATGCTCGCGTCGGCTGATCGTCGCCATCACCGCCATCGCTGGATGCGTGTCGAGCCGATGGGGAGCATAGGAGGAAAGCGTATCTTCCACCTCGGCCAGTTGCTGCTCGATCTGGCTGGGAGTGTGTCCAAAGTGGGCACAGGCAACCTTGCACTTCTCGCACCAGGTCCTGGTCTTCCTCTACAGAGCCGCACGGAAGGCAGCGACTTCGACATCCTTATCATGTGGCCGGACCCGGGCTCGCGCCTTCGACCTTCCGTTCGGCACGCACGTCGCGATAGTACTCGCGCCAGATCAAGCGGTGGACGCCGAGGTAATACGGCAGACGCTTGAGATAGGGCAGGAAAGGGAATAACACGAGCAGGGTGGTGAGTATTCCCATCGTGACCAGCACCAGCGCATCGGCGTTTGTCGAGGTGTTGTAGGGCGGGACCTGGTACCAGAAGGTGTAGAGCCAGAGCCACGCCTGCCCAGGATAGTTGCCCGTCTCATTCATCACTCCCCATTGCGAACCCAGCAGGTTGAATTGCGCTGCTTTTGCCGGTAGCGCATCCTCTGCTAGGAAGAGGAGTGGTTTGGTAAAGTCATTCTGATAGAAGCCGCCGCTACGCAGGAGCAAACCGTCTAACGCGCCACTGCTGCCTAACGCGAGCAAATGGTCCATCATCGCGGGAAGTGGGCCATCGTCGCCCTGCGGAACGACCACATGATCGTTGCTTCCCGTTGCTTTCCCCAGTGCCTGGGTATAGGCATCTTCCCAGCTCGATTGCTGTTTTGCCCCGGCTTGCGTAAATGTCTTGAGCGCCGCTGCTACCTGTGGATCGGTCTGTGCAGCGATAGTTAAGGGATCAAGGACATAGACGTGTGCTGCATCGATGGGGATGGTCACGCCTGCCACTTGCTGGAGCGAAATTGGCCCGATGGTCTGCACGGAGCCAGTTCCCTGGTTGTAAGGCGGCCCATACTGGGCAATGACGCTCGTACCGCTCAGTTCCTTCATGGCGGTGGTGACGAAGCCGACCGGATTCTGCTGGGCATACTGCTGAAGCGTCAACGGCGGCTCGTCCGGCGATGACAAGAAGCCAGCAAACACGACTACCAGGACGAAGACGGCAACCAGCGCGATCAAGCCCTCGCGGATGAGGTCGTAGGGCATTATGCGCAGTCCGCGATAGTAGCTAACCTGGTCGGAAGCTCGTGGGCGCGGCGTCGGGGGAGCTGTCTCTTGCTTGTTGCGCCTTCCACCTCCCCAGAGCGCTTCTCTCGCACGTTCCTCTTCGACAGTCGGAGCATATGGGCGCACGATGCCACGGATACGGACTTGCAGCACATGGATACCAACCAGTAGGATGAGTAGTAGCGGAAGGAGCACAATGTGAAAGCCATACATCTGCCCTAAGTTCAGCAGGTTAAAGAAGGCACCAATCCCGACAGAGTTGAGCGCATCTTTGCCCTGGGCAGCGATCCATTGCGCACTAAAGTTCGTCATCGACAGGTAGCCGGTAAAGGCAGTGCTAATAGCTGCCAGAAAGGCCAGCATGCCAGAGACCCAGGTCAATCTACGTCCATGACGCCAGGCCCCCTTGAAAAATGAGACCCACAGGTGTAGTGTCATCGAAAAGAAGAACAACTCAGCGCACCAGAAATGGAGGCTGTTCACAAAATGGCCAGCGGCATTATCATGCCACCACTGCGGCCCAAAGGCAGCCAGCAGCATCCCGGTTAGAATCAAGAGGACGAGGCTGGAAAGGGAGATGACGCCGAAGAAATAGGCCGGTGAGCGCACGAATGCCGGCAGTTTATCGGGAAGCAAGTCTTCCAGGGGCATCCAGCGGCGCACCCGTTCGCGAATCCCTATGGTTATGTTCATGAGCGCACTGCCTCCTCTGCCATCTCTTCATCATCTGTATCCTCAAGGTTCGGCACGGCTTCGATTGTTGAAAGGCGCTGCTTTTCGGGTAGTCGGAGCGCAACTGCCAGCACGAAGACAACGATCAGGAGAGCAATCACGATCAAGTTGGCCAGTGAGATCAGGATAAATCCGAAGTGTAGATATTGGGCAGGACCATTCATTGCATGGTCTCCTTTCTGTTCGAGAAAAATGCCTTCTGCTCTTAAAGGTACCTACGGAGCGTTACAAAAAGCGTTATATAAGCGTTCCTTGACCTGGCGTTGATGGCGTGGGGAATACCAGGCCGTCCGTAGACCGCCAACACAACGAGGAGAGCGAGAACCGCAATGGTGACTGCCAGCGCAAAATTTCCCTGCGGCCCACCAAGCACAATGTCCATTCTGACCTCGTACAGTTTTGCACCTGGTGGGAGCAGACCCATTTCCGCCCATTCGATCTCACACAGGTGGT
The DNA here is from genome assembly GCA_035650355.1 of Ktedonobacteraceae bacterium. Classification (GTDB taxonomy): domain Bacteria; phylum Chloroflexota; class Ktedonobacteria; order Ktedonobacterales; family Ktedonobacteraceae; genus DASRHT01. Next base: position 49,964 of record DASRHT010000094.1, on the reverse strand, counting down.
GGAACGGGATCGGCGTGCGTAGAAAGCGTTTCGTCACATCTCTGCCTTCCTCAAAGATGGAACGGTGACTGCTGTTCTGCTTACCTGTAAACTCCAGGCTCTTGACAACAAGAACCTGATCCTTTGGAATTGGAAGGTGAACGATGCCCAGGAGGGTTGACTATCCATTCCAACATGACAATCGTTATAGGTTTCACAATGTGAAATGCGGCCAGTGAAACGCATACATGTTAGGCGACCTGCAAAGTCGCGTGTGAAATAGTGAGCTCTGGAAGGGGGAGAACGAGATGTACGGGACTGTTGCCTATTGTCGTGCAAAGCCGGGGACAGAGAAACAGCTTATGGACCACATACGGGAGTTTGAAGCTGCCAATGTGCCCGGCACTGTCGCGGTTTACATTTATCGGATGGATGCGGCTGCCAACGAGTACTACCTTGCTGTGGTGTTCGAAAACAGGGAAGCGTATATGGCAAATGCGATGAGCCCTGAGCAGGATGCGCGTTACCAGCGGTTGCTTGCGCTGCTGGAAGGGGCGCCAGAATGGCACGATGGTGAGATCGTGTATGCTATGGCGCGTGTGAAACGGTAGGATATGACGCACAGGTGGGCGGGTTTCTCTGAGAAGAGCAGGGAAACCCGCTCTGGTTATTGAGCCAACTGGCCCGTTGCCGGCTCCGCTCAACAGAACCATGTTTCGGTTAGATGCGGCAGGATCTTGCGTGTGCCATAATGCTGCATGGCATGGGAAATCGAGAAATCCTGTCCTTGCAGAGCAAGCGCGAGCGTCTTCACCTGGAAAAATGTCTCGACCGGATCGGCCTTGCTCTGTTCCGCCGACTCCACCAGAGCAGCGATCTTCCCGTGCAATTGATCCATGCGCGGATCGGGATGTTGCCAGCGATACGTGTAAGCTGTCGGGTCAAGTTCTCCCAACAGGTGCGGCTCCATCGTGTCCAGCAGCGCGGACCCGGGAGGGATCAGCAGGCGAATAGAAAGATGTACCGGGTCTATGTGCTCGATCAGGTGGCGCGCTTCGAAAAAATTCAGGAGTTCGATATAGCTCTCCGGGGTCTCCCAGGGGGAAAATGGCAGGAGCGACGGACGCAGTGCAATCCCGGCCTGCTCCGTCAGATCAAATGCCTCTATCACGTCGGCGGCAGTATGTCCCTTGTCGAGTCGCTCAAGGACTGTGTTATTCAGCGACTCCACCGCCGAGACGATGAAGGCGCATCCCAGGTCTTTCATCTCCGCGAGCAGGGGACGGTGTTTGAGAATGTGCTCAATTTTGATAGTCGCGTCAAAGGTGACTTCGGGGAACTCGTGATGCATAGCGCGCGTGATGCGTAAGGCGTGGGTGGGACCGTTCCAGAAGTCGGGATCGCCGAAGGTAATGTGTCGCGCTCCCAATGCCACCTGTGCCCGGATATCCGCCAGGACGATATGCGGTGGGATGGCGAAGAAGCGACCATGATAAATGGGGGTGATGGGGCAATGCTGGCAGGTGTGCTTACAACCGCGCGTAGCCTCTGTGTAGCCTGCCAGCCGCAACTCGCCACGCCATTCCAGGCGGGCATAACGTTGCAGTGGGGGGAGCTGGCTGCGATCCGGGATAATGAACGGCGTTCGCTCCAGAGAAGGGCCGCTACTGGCGGAGCGAGTGTAAACGCCAGGGATAGATAGAGGCAAACCTTCTTCAAGTGCATGGACAAGCTTGAGTAGCGGAACCTCGTATTCACCGCCAATGGCCGAATCTATAGTTCCGTGCAACAGGTGTTGTGCATTGAGCAGGGCATAGAGTCCGTAAAAGCAGATGTGAGCGGATGGATTGATGCGGCGTATCCGATGGGCGAGCTGTTCTCCCAGGCGTAAAGCCGTATGCATCGGCACAGCGATACCAACGAAGCGGGCGTTACTGATCACTTCGTCGGGTAACATCTCCACGGCTATATCGATTAAAACAGGAGCATAGCCCGCCTGCTCAAGCATAGCGGAGAGCGAGGCGAGGTGAAAAGGCTGGTGACCCAGTTCATAACACGAAATGAGCAGGATAGCGCCACGAGCTCTCATTTCTTACGTGGCGCTCCTCCACCTTTGCGACTAGCTCCTGCCCCGGCTCCCGCGGTTTCAGGGGTCCATCCCTCAGGCATCTTTGCATCTTCCCCGAAGAAAAACTCTTCCATTTGCTCGCGTAAGATTTTGCGCGCTTCAGGATCGGCCATGTTCAGCCCGTAGTGATTGATGATGAGCGTGCTCTGGGCGGGCCACATATCCCACGCCCGTTGAGAGATCTGCTCATAGATACGTTGTCCCAGCGCACCGGGGAATGGTGGTTTCGCCAGGCCGGGCAGTTCGCGTCCCAGCTTCACGCAATAGACCAGTCGCGGACCTTTTTGAGCTGCGCTTCCCTGAGGTCCCGTAGCACTCTCCTGCTGATCACCGAAGAAGAACTTTTCCATTTCCTGACGCAGCAGCTTGCGCGCCTCGGGGTCGGCCATGTTCAGTTGGCGCTGGCTGATAATCTGGGTACTCTGAGCGGGCCACATATCGTAAGCCTGCTTGGAAACATGCTCGTAAATGCGTTGCCCCAGCTCTCCAGGAAAGGGAGGCTTCTCCAGACCAGGCAGCTCTTGCTTTAGTTTGACACAATAAACCGTTCGTGGCATGATAGAGACTCCTAAATTTGAGATCGCTATAATCTTATTGAGATCCTACATGATGCAGTTTGCCATGTCAAATCCACTGTCAAAGGTGCAGTCGCCACGCGTCCTCTTTTTTGGCATGCCAGGAAACTTCTCCTTGCCAGTTCTGTCAGCTCTCCTGGAAGATGGCATTGAAGTCTGTGCTGTGGTTATTCCTGTCGCTGGGACTTCTTATAGCCATTTGCGAATACAGTCCATACGGCTGCTAGAGCCTCCTCGTATCGCGCATGCCACTTTGCCCCTGATACGTACTTCGTTACAAGAATCTATTATGGAACTGGCCTGGAGGCGGGGAATACCTCTCTACGAAGTTGCGTCGCTCTCAGATACCGAAACAGTTCGTATCCTGACTGATTATCAGCCCGATGTGATCTGCGTTGCCTGCTTTCCTTTGCTAATTCCTCCTGTGATAAGAGACCTGCCTCGTTTAGGGTGCCTGAACGTACATCCATCGCTCCTGCCGGCCAATCGTGGCCCTGTCCCGCTCTTCTGGACGTTTCGCGAGGGCCATCAAACGACCGGCGTAACTATTCACTTCGTCAGCGAAAAAATGGATAGCGGTGACATTCTTGCGCAGGAGGAGATAGCCGTATCTGATGGCATACGTTACCGCCAATTGGAGCAGCTCTGTGCTGGGCGTGGAGGAGCGTTGCTGGCTCAGACCGTTCAAGCTCTCTCGCAGGGAAACGCCACACGCATCCCGCAGGATGAATCCAGAAGCAGCTATCATTCTTTTCCCACCGACGAAGATTTTATCGTTCATCCAGAAGAATGGGACGCCCGCCACCTCTACAACTTTATTTGCGGCGTCAGCGAGTGGGGAGGGCCGGTGACGCTGGTTGTGAATGGTCAGGCAGTGCCCGTGCAGGATGGCATTTCTTATAGTCATAAAGCTACAAAGTTCGACCTTCACGAAAAAGAACAGGCTGACAACACAAAACCCAATCTCTAACGTTAAAAGATGTGCTCTTAACAAGAGGAAAAGTATTCGTCAATACTGCTATTCTGCCCTTACTAGCCCAATATGGTAATTCGCACTTTTAACATGACGATTCCCGAAAAAACAGCTATAGTAGGAAGAAAAAAGCTGAGTAGAGAAAGAAGGGCGAATATGGGGCAGCAACCATCAACCAATACTAGAGAATCTAAGCGCGCACGGGGCTTTTTCGTTATCTTATTCTTCATTTTCATCTTGTTCTTCCAGGGGAACTCCACTATTCAAACCATCCTAGCACTTTTAGGGGCTGGCATATTTGCGCCTGTCTTTGATCCATTGCTGGAAACTTTCGAACAACGGATCATAGAACCTCTGGAACATTTCTTACTGAGGTTTTTTAGAACTCACCTGCCTGCACTCGTTCGCTGGCTCAATCGTCATCGTCAATCTCTTACCATCATTGCTCTTGTTATCACTTGCATCGCGATTATTGCGATGACGACAGGGTACAAAATTGTTACAACTGAGACTGGCCTACTCAATGATGATATCTGTCTGAACACGTATCTTCCCTGGTTTACCTGCAGTTCAGGCTATGGGGTCTCCCCCCTTCCTTATGGCGGTATTCGCATTGGCCTGATTGGTGGTACGAGCAATGCCTCTTCTACAACCTTTGGCCCGTTTGATCAGTCGCTCTCCAATCAAGACGAGATACAGATCGAAGGACTGATCTTCAGAGAAAATCAGCGAGCATGCATTGGTCAACACATCACGCTCATCGCTGTGGTGACCCTTAGTCGCACTGTTGAAGATCCACTTAGCGGAGCGGCGCTTGGCGTGCAGAATTTACGCGGATACTATCTGGAGCAACAGAAGTATAACGCAACACATCCATCCACGCGCCTCTGCCTTGCCATCGCCAACTTGGGCACACCGAGCACCGCAGACCAGAATAGCACGTTGTACAAAGAATGTTCCTCTTGCTACTCAATCCCGCAGATTCTTCACCAAATAGCACAACTCGCCCGCTTCGACCCTAGTGTGCGCGGCATAGTGGGATTCCCACTCAGTCAGCAAGTGGCGGCAGTTCTCGCTCATCGCAACGATTATCTCAGTCTGGCTCGCCTCCCCATCATTTCTCCTACTGCCTCTAGTGACGCATTTTCTATGCTTTCCAACCCTTATCGTACTGAGCCTTCCAACTTTTATCGTATGGACGCTCCAGATCAACTCCAGGGAAAAGCAATAGCCCAATATGTTTGTAGCCACCTCGTGCCGCCGCACTTTCCTGCCACGATAGCTGTACTGACAGATGGTCCGAATGCTTACAGTGGCGATATTGCGACAGATTTTTATAATAACATAACGAACTGTCGTGGTCTCAACGTTCCCGCCTCCATACCATACGTAGACGGAGATAGGGAGAGTATTCAAACGGCTGTCAATAGGGCACTCAAGAACGACCATGCCAATTACCTGTTTTTTCCGGGGTATGACGAAGACCTTGATACGATCCAATTGGAGATACACCAGGAGAATCCTTCTCAGTTCTTTGCTATCCTTGGGGGCGATGGACTCAACAACGTAGATGCGACCACGACGCATTATGCCTATTACCCTGTCTATGCAGCCAGCTTTGCTCAGCCGCTTCCTCTATCAGATCCTTTTGCCCAGAGATATATGCAGGAGAGATTTTCTCAACCATACTACTATCACTCCTGCCTGTGGATACCGAAAGACACTCTTTTAGCAAATGATGCCGTCGAGGCATTTACTCAAACGTTACAGCAAAACCCAGGCCAGACGGACTTGGCGCAGCTCACGAAGAACCTCGCATCTGTAAACTTTCAAGGGGAGAGCGGTCCAATTTGGCTCCAAGGCAATCAAACGACGAAGGGGCATGCGAGTGATCGCATTCAAGAAAGCATTTATATCACCAGTTACGATCAAAACCACAGAATTAATCTGTTTGACGCATATATGGCTATTATCGATACAGGAAATGTGCAGGAAGAAGTTCCAGCCCAACAATGCTCAATTTAAGACGCAGTGTAGCGGTTTTCCCAGAACAAACATCTATTGTCAAAAGAGTACGTACTTAAAATTAAGGGGCAGGTATTTACAATACCTGCCTTTGCTTGAAAATCGCTAGTTTTGCGGAGAATAATTACTATACAGGTTGAGCTACTGATATAGAGCCTCACCGGGAGCACGTCGCATCTTAAACTTCTAAACACATTGGCTCACATCGTGCAACCGGTATTCTGGCGGTTGCCCTGGCGTAAGTTTTGCCGCCAGATGGAGGCTGCGATTGCGGTCGGTACACATCACATAATCGGTCCTTCTGGGAGGGTTGCTCCGCGTCTGGGAACTGGTATTCCCCCCTTGAAAAACGATAGTATCGTACTGCCCATTGAAAGAAGGACCGTTGAAGGAAACTGTTGCCAATGCCGCATTCATATTCTCCTGAGTCAAATCTTCACCGCGCTGCACCAGATTATCAAGTGTCTGCAAAAACGCTCTGGTTGCCTCGTATGATAGGATCGCGTGAGGAGGGAGCAGTGAATAGGACTCGCTCCCAAAGGAAGAGACCGGCGTTGGGCCAAAGCTCTGGTTATATTGCTGCGTAAAGGGATCTTGTACCCCCACCGGCGAGGCGTACACAGCGGAATAGACAATCGAATAGGGGTTAGTAACAGCATAGCGATCAAGGCCATATATGCCCTCCCCCGCCAGGATAGGGATACTCTTATACGGTCCTTGTTGCTGCTGTTGCACTGCCTGCAACTGGTTTTCTAGCGTGTCGATATCATACGAGTACCCCGCAAAGAAGATAAAATCAGCATTTTTTCGCAGCGCGTCCGTAACAGCGTCCTTGAGAGAACTGGCATTCTGCACCTGGTAATTCTCAGTAAATGTCGTCGTATTTGGCGTCGGGCTACTCCGCGTACCGTTTCTAGCAGCGTTGATAAAATCGCCGCCCAGATTAGCACTGTAGGCGTCCGAGCTATCGAGAAAGACTGCCACCTCAACGGGAGTACTCTGCTGCTCCGTTTTAAACTCATGGACGAGAAAATCGAGCATGTCACTGCTTTGATCATGATTGGATGAGACTACGCGGTAGAAATTCTGCTCATTACTGATTACATCGGTCATCGCAGACGGGGAAACGAGAGGGATCGCTCTTGTTGCATAGAGAGGAACGAGAGGGATAGATGGTTGCCATTGTTCTAGAATATCAAGCGCATTTTTGGCCGCCTGGCTAAAAGGGAAACCAACAATGCCGCGAAAGGTGGGATCGTATTTTGAATACAGGATCAATCGCTCTAATACTGGTCGTATCGTTCCCTTCTGCTCATCCTGGGTAGTTAACCTTGTCCCAAGATTAGCAATGACCAGGCGAAGTTTGACCCCATTTCCACGCGCACTATTATACTGGCTTTGGGCAAGATAAGCTCCGCGCAGATCTTCAAGCCCTACATTTGCGGAAAGCGTGTTATCATCTGCCGTTCTACTTAACATCGTCACGACAGCCAGCGTGATATGAGGAACAGCGCTAACTCGCGCATCTTCATCAAAAATCAGGTTTTCCACCTGCATTTCACTATCGCGCATTCGCGAAGTATCAAAAGGTCCATCGCCCCTCTTCGCGATAAGACCAATGTTAACGGAGGTTCCCTCCTCTTGACTCGGGAAAGGCACTACGCCAATACCTGTATCACAGAAGGAAGGCGAAAGTGATGTATGAACGCAGGTGAAATCGCCCGCAGCCATAATGGCATTTTGCAGAAATCGCTGAAAGATCAGAAAAATGACAAGGCCGATCAGAATGGAAGTGACCACCACATTATAAATGCGCCCCAGGTGCCGGTGAATGTATTTTAGCGTCCTGACAACCGGCCTAAAAAGCAATTTTCTGACCGGCTGTAGCTTTTTATAGAGCCTTCTGACTAGCTGCAGCCCTCTATAGAGCCAGGTATCGAGTCTGTCCACCTGCTGGACAATTGGCTGATACAAGTCCACAGCTAACAAGGCTACGACGAAGACGAGGGTCGCGGCGAGGTTGAACGGCTGATTCGCTATCAGGAAAAGCAGCAATAAGCCAACAAAAGAGATAAGACGAGCTAATTTTAGAGTCGGTTGTTTTGGTGTATTAGATGAGTTCTGGGTCATATGAATCACCCCTGGCAAAGCTTTTGTGATCAAAAATCATGTAATACTGGGAGCAAACAAACATGAAACAGAAAGGCAATGATTAGGCAACTCATTAGTTCAAAAATTTTCAGCACACTTGCTGCATGATGGGATAATTAGTGTAATTGTCCCACAGCAAACAACTTTTGTCAAGGAGAGCATACACCAGAAAATCACGGGCAGGCATTACGCCTGCCCTGCCTGATTGCTAGTTTTGTGGGGGATAGTCGTTATACGGGTTAGGTGGTTGCTGGTATGGTGGCTGAGCATAGGGGTCGGGTGGCTGCTGATAGGGCGGTTGAGCGTACTGTGTTGGCTGTTGTCCCCCGTACTGTGGTTGAGCATAGGGGTTTGGTGGCTGCTGGTAGGGGCCGCCGTTTGGGTATGGTTGCTGATAAGGATTGGCAGGAGGCACGCCTCCCATCGCCCCAGCCGGAGAGATGCTAAAGCCGGGCTGAGGCTTGGCTTTAACGAAGAACGCTCCGATGAACAGGAGCAAGCCGAGGACCCCAATGCCGATTCCAGCGAGCCAGTTACTCTGGTAGTATCCCTGCGGATGCTGACTGTAAGCCGGCGTTGTGTAAACCTGCTGCTGACCGCCATTATTCGAGGTGATCTGGACGATTCTGTATGCGGTACCCTGCAGATGGGTGCCTATGGTGGAGGTTATATCGATATCGGTGGTGTCATCAGGTTGATAGACAAACGAGACGACATCGCCATTCACGAAGGTCTGCGTTCCATCGATCACCGGAGTAAAATCGTTCTCGTTGATAATATAAAGCGTGGAACTCCCTTCCATCTGGAAATACCCAGTATTGCTACTTGATGATGATAAAAAATGGGCAATGGTACTCTGCCCAACACTCTGATAAGTGACGGTGTGTGAGGTAAATCCCAGGATAAGCCCACCAACGATACCCAACACTCCCAGGATAATCAACGTGCGAAATGCAGGTGGCCGACGCATAGTGATCCTTTCCATCGTTTAGAGCATACGATAAAACTATAACCCATTCAATTTTCCCATTCTGCTAACGAACCTACTCGACGCAGATACCCCGCTATGGTATGATCGATTTCACAGACGTCTCGTATTGTAAACGTCCACCGGGACACATATTACAGGAATATTTAAACAAGCACAAGAGTATGCTTGCTTTTCATGCTATCGATAGGGAGCAAGGCGAACAGTGTATCTTAAACGGTTGGAAATGCTCGGTTTTAAGAGTTTTGCTTCACGTACATTGCTGGAGTTTAGCCCGGGCATTACGGCTGTCGTCGGACCAAATGGGGCAGGCAAGTCGAACGTGGCGGATGCAATGCGCTGGGTGTTGGGTGAGCAGAGCATGCGTCAACTGCGGGGAAAGAAAAGCGATGACATCATCTTTGTCGGAGGACACGGACGAGCTCCATTAGGCATGGCGGAGGTCTCGCTGACACTCGACAATAGTACTGGTTGGGTACCATCCGAATATAGCGAAATTACGGTTGCACGACGCAGCTATCGTTCAGGCGAAAATGAATACCTCATTAATAAGCAAAAAGTGCGGCTCAAAGACGTCTTACTCCTGCTGGCCCAGGCGCGCATCGGACACGATTCTTATACGGTAGTCGGGCAGGGGTTGATCGATGCAGCTCTGAGCTTACGCCCTGAAGAGCGGCGCGGGCTCTTCGAGGATGCGGCAGGCATTCGTCCCTACCAGGTACAACGGGCCGATGCCGAGAATCGGCTGCGTCAGACCGAGCAGAACCTGGAACGTTTGCGCGACATCGTAGGCGAGATCGAGCCGCGCCTGGCTCCACTGGCAGAACAGGCCCGCCGTGCCGTCGAGTATGGACAACTCAACAGAGAACTGCAAGAGGTGCTAACAGCGTGGTACGCGCTGCAATGGCGGCGTCTGCGTACCAACAGCGAGCGAGCTGAACGAGCCGAACGGGAGCAGGAACAGAAGGTGCGCCAGGTAGAGCTGGCGCTGCGAGAGATCGAAGAACGGGGGAACATCCTGCGTACGAAGCGCCAGCAAACGCAGGAGCGGATACACGCAGCGCGCAAAGCCTCCGCAGAGGCAAATGAGGTAGTACAGAAGCTGGAACGCGATCTAGCAGTCAATGAGGAAAGGATCGTTGGCCTGGAGCGACAGCGAGGCGACCTTCAGCAGGAAGAGCGACGCCTGCGAGAACGCTTAATTGCTTTACAAAAGCAGGCAATAGACCTTGAGGAGCAGTGCGAACTCGCCGACGAGGGGGTAGACACAGCTTCCGCAGCCCTGGCCGAGTTGGAGACGCGCGTCAACAAGGCCCAGAAAGACTACGAAATGGATGAGCGCCGTTTCCGTACTGCCCAGAATGATCTTGTACAGGTGCAGGCGCGCCTGGGCTCCAGCCAGACGGAGCTGGGACGTCTGCAAAAGCAACTGGGCGAGCGCAACCGCACCCTGGCAGCAAGACGCGACACTATCGCCCAATCTCAGCAGGCGCTGCGCACGCTGGAGACGCGCCTCGTCGAAGAGAAAGCGCAACTAACAATAGCTCGCAACGAGGAGCAACAGGTAGCACAGAGCAGGCAGGCGCTGGCCCGTACCATCGCCGATGCTCAGCAAGAGATGGAGCGCCTCAAATCCACCCTCGCCGAATCGGAGCGGCAACGGCGCACCGCTGCGGACCGCCTAACTATGCTCAAGAACTGGCGTCAGAGTATGAGCGGATATAGTGATGGCGTACGTACACTTTTACGCGCTCCGGCTGGCAGGTTCAGCGGGCTGATCGGGCCGGTCCCCCAGTTAGGTGTGGTACCCGCTGGCATGGAGATTGCGCTGGAGGCAGCCCTCGGCACCTATATGCAGGCCGTGGTCGTGCGGACGCTGGACGATGCTCGCCAGTGTCTCGAATATCTCAAGAATGCACGGGCTGGTAAGGCGATGGTAGTGTGGGTAGAGCGAGAAGGCGAGGATGAGAGGACCGTCGAGATCAGTGCCATCCAGGGGCAGGTTGAGGAAGATGTGCTGCGCCGTTTTCTTGCAGAGAGGCCATCCTTGCAGAGCCGCACCGTCGGCTTTGCCTGGCAGCAGATTCAATGTGAGCCACGTTACAAAGCACTGTTTCGCAGAATACTGCATGGCATCGTCATTGTACGCGATCTGGAGGCGGCGCGTGAACTGCTTGCCTGGGCCATCCCGCTCAGCCTCTCTTCCGACAATGATCTTCCCTTTGTCATGGTCGTTACCCTTGACGGGGAGGTGCTCCATGTGGACGGCTGGTTGACCGGCGGGACCGGCAAAGACGGCCAACACCAGGGGCTGCTCGCATATGAACGCGAGCTACGCGAACTGCCGCAGCAACTGGAGCAGCATCAAACCCTGATCGACCAGTTGAATGATATGTATAGCGCGGTGCAACGCGAGCAGGAGAGGCGGCGTGCCGGACAAGCAGCTCTCGATAAAGATCTTCAGAAGATAACAGCGCGTCTCAACGAGCTAGACAAAGTGATCGGCACCTCTCAGCGTGAGCAGGAGCGCCTGCAAACGGAAATACGGATGGCTGTCTCCATCGAGCAGCAATTGGCCTCGGAAGTTGCGGGTCTGGAGCAAGAAGTTCAGGCAGCCCAGGAACGCGTGCAAGCACACGAAAAAACGCAACGGGAAATAGCGGGCCTGGTCGAGGAACTCCAGCAGGAAATGGAAGAGCGGGCTCTCACTTATCGTCGCCAGCAAGATGAGCTAGGGAGAGCGCGAACAGCTCTCGCCGTGAAGAGGCAGGAGGCCAAATCCCTGCGTCAGCACCTGGAATCGCTGCATATACAAATCCAGGACGTAAAGGGCCAGGTCGAGCAGCAGGTAGCACGCCTGAAAGAAAATGAGCAGCGTAAACAATGGCTCCAGGAAACAGTAACGCAGCACCAGGCTGAACTGGCGAAGGGGCGGGAGCAATCGCAGCACCAGGCCGGCGAAGTACGCCTCATCGAGGCTCAGCTTGGCGAAGTCGATCAGCAAATCATGGACCTGGAACAGCGGCGAATGCAAACGCAGCAAACGCTGACCGAGTTGGAGGGGCTCTACCGCCGCTATCTTCTGGAGAGTCAAAAAGCGCGCGATGCCGTTGAGGCCCTGCTGGAACAGCTACGCGAAGAGATGGAGATAGAGGACCCCGCAGAGCTATCAGGCCAGATCAGTCGCCTGGAAGTTTCTTCCGAAGCGGGAGCGGTAAACGGGAATAGCCTGGTGGCATCAACTGACGAGGTGGGGGAGCTCTCTGAGGAAGAAGAGGGAGAGTTACGGCGTTACCGGCGGCGCGTTGACAACCTGCGTAGCCGACTAAAGGCAATGGGGGGATGTGACAGCAACGCTCCCCAGTTATACGAAGAGACGCGTACTCGTTACGAATTTCTCTCCACGCAGATTGCCGACATGGAGCAAGCCGCGCTCCACCTGCGCACGATCATCGGGCAGCTCGACGCGACGATGGCTCGCCAGTTCGAAGTAACCTTCCAGGCCGTGAATGCCCGCTTTCGTGAACACTTCACCACGCTTTTCAACGGGGGCAATGCCCGACTGGAGTTAATCGCCGCAAAGAATGGAGATGAAGATTCACCCGCACCCTCAAGCATGCCTTCGGGGGTAGAAGTCATTGTGCAGCCGCCGGGAAAGAAGGTCCAGGACCTTTCCTTGCTCTCAGGAGGGGAGCGCGCACTCGTCTCGGCTGCTTTGCTCTTTTCCTTGCTAGAGATCAACCCGCCGCCATTCTGTCTGCTCGACGAGGTCGATGCGGCACTTGACGAATCGAATGTCACGCGCTTCTGCGACATCTTGAGGCGGCTGGCTCAGCGCACCCAGTTTATCGTCATCACCCACAACCGTGTGACAATGACAGCAGCTCAAGTCATTTATGGAGTTTCTATGCGTGATAGCGTCTCGCGCCTCCTCTCAATTCGGCTGGAGGAAGTAGTTGCAGGAGACCGTTGAAGGTTGTCAAAGGAAAAAACATACTTGACAAGCGGAGACGAACATATTAATATTTCAGCGGAGAAGCCCTGATGGAGTCTTCAATGTAGGACCCAATATTTTCTATTTGGAGGAGAAAAATACAATGTCCAGGGATGAACAGGAAGATAAAACAATCTACAAAGTAGTCCTGAATCACGAGGAACAATATTCCATCTGGCCAGCCGACCGCGAAAATCCTCTTGGCTGGAGAGACGCCGGGAAAAGCGGTCTCAAAGACGAGTGCCTGGCCTATATTAAAGAGGTGTGGACGGATATGCGACCTCTCAGCCTGCGCAAGCAGATGGAGGAAGCAGCCCGCAAGGAACAATCAAACTCTGGCAATTAGCTGTATGAGGAGATGCCATGCGTCATTATTGCAAGGCTTACAAACTGGGGGATCTGCGTCAGTTTAGCGGGTGGAGCGAAAAACGAGAGGAAAACGAGGAAGAGCTCTCTGACGACAGCATTTGTTATGTATGGGACGACTTCGTTGTCGTGAGAAGCCCTGTGCAGGAGAAAGGAGTCGTCTTTGATACGGTGACTCCAGAGTGGAAAGAATTTTGTACCACCACCCTGCACTTCGAGATCCCCGAAGATTTGCGTTACGCGTATCAACAATCTTCTGAAACATCAGAAAAAAACGCTTGACAAACTCGAAACGCCGTAGTAATATAAGTGGCGTTGGAAGACCCGCCTGTATGTGCAGGTGAACCGGTGGCTATAGCGAAGAGGAGACACCCGTTCCCATCCCGAACACGGCAGTTAAGCTCTTCAGCTCCGACGATACTGTGGGGGTAGCCCCATGGGAAAATTGGACGTCGCCGTTTCACCCGCCCATATGGGCGGGCTTTTTACTTATACCTGAGGCCCTAAAGTTCCGCCAGCGCCCGCACCAGCGTATCAATCTCTTCCTCAGTATTATAGAACCCGGTCGAAACGCGCAACGTTCCGGCAGATAGAATGCTACGGATATAAATGGCATGCTTCTCCCTCAACTGCTGCACAACCTCCTGAGCGTCATGTCCCTCCAATTTAAATGTGACAATGCCGCTGGCTCCTGGACGGGGGGTGAGTACCGTGACGGTAGGAAGCTGCTTGAGCGCCTCACACGCATAAGCGTTCAGGTGCGAAATACGCTGAAACTGCCACTGATGACCGACAAACTCCTCCAACCAGTTCAAGACAGCAGCCTGTCCCATGATGGCAGCCGTCTGACGCCCTCCCAGTTCAAAGCGTTGCGCATCCTCTTTGAGAGCCCATTCTACTCCCTCTTCGTGCTTGATCGAGAAGTAGCCCACATAGGTTGAGATGACGTGATGTTGGGCATCCTGGCGCGCGTACAGTGCCCCTGTGCCGTCGGGACCACAAAGCCACTTTTGCATAGGAATGGCATAGAAGTCAACATCGAGGGCTTTTACATCAATGGGGACCGATCCTGCCGACTGTGCGCCATCCACCAGGACGGGGATACCCCTTGCGCGCCCCATACGCCCAACCGCCTGAATATCAAGCACCGCACCAGTGGTCCACGTCACATGCGAAAGGACGACCAGGCGCGTGCGCGACGTAACCAGTTCGCTGATTGCGTCAAGCGCCGGACGGTCTGCCTGCGTACCCAGGTCTGCCACGCGGATGATCACGCCATAGCGGTCGCGGATCTGATACAACGGGGCAAGCGCGCTAATATGCTCATGGTTGGTAGTAATGACCTCGTCACCTGCATGCCAGGAGATGCCAAAGCTGATAATATTCATCCCCTCGCCAGTATTATCAGTCAGAGCAACCTCTTGAACGTCAGCATTGAGCAGGCGAGCCACGCTAGCGCGAGCAGTGTTGTAAGCGTCTGAGATACGCTGAAACGCATCGGCGCCCAGGCGTCCATTCTGCCATTCGTATTGTATGCACTCCTGCATGGCCTGAACAACGCATGCTGGCAGAGGACCGAATGTGCCCGTATTAAGATAAATATGCGAGGTGGCGGCGGGCATCTGCTGGCGGACGAGCTGTAGATGTGAGAGGTCAGACACGCGGTAACTCCTTTTACCTATGGTTAAAAAATCTCGGGTCAATCCTTTGCTATAGTTAGGTCTTATTCTTGCTCACTTGGCAAGCTCATCAATTATATTACCAGGAAAGGATAACTCCGATAGGGGAAAGCTTAGAGAAGCAACATGGCTATGTGTTGTAATATGATGGCAAGGAACAAACGACGAAAGGCCAATGATGACTTATGCGCATACGCAACTATCGACAGAAAGACCTGCTAACGCTCGCGCATCTGCAAGAACTGGCGGCTCAGCACGACGGCACTGAGAGCTGCAACGAGAGCGATTTTGTTGCCTGGCTGCAGGATGGCGAGCAATCAGCCAATACCTTCGTGATTACCGATGATGACGATGAACTGAATGCGTGGGGACCGGCAGGGACATTAGAGGGAATAGACGGCGAGGTTGTAGGGTATACCTCTATACAACTGCACCAGGATCAGCAAGGCTACCATGTACTTTGTCAAGGAACCGTCCATCCGCAATTTCGTCGCCAGCACGCAGGACGAGTGCTACTGGTTGGCGCCCTCAACCGCGCACGCATGCTCGCGGAAGAGTTTGAGTTCGAAGCAGAGCAGGAGGGCATTCCCGTCTACTTCGAAGCGTATTTGCCCGCCAGCGATCCAGGCTCGGAAGGGTTAGCGGCACGCTGCGAGATGCGAGCTGTGGAAGAGCCAGCACCGCCGGGGATGCGGCTATACCGACGCGAGTTATAGCGAGTTGCCAATCACACTTTCCGAAACGCCGTCTTCACGGTATAGGTACTATCGGGCAGTAGTTCAACTGTATAATCGTCGAAAAGGACGGGATCGGTCTGGCGCAGGCACAGAAATATGCGTACCGCCAGCTCTCGTATCTCGATCTCGGCATGGGCATCCGCTCTCATCTCGATAAAGTGTCGCCAGGAGCGGGCGTTGCCTGTAACCACGATGGGCGCTTCGGTTTCATTGGGGAGAACAGAGCGGGCACACTGCTGCACTTTTTTGCGCAAATCGGTACGCGCCTCTGCACTCAAGATACCAACTCCGGCCTGCTGCATCTCTAGCAGGCGATTGGCAAGCGCGCCGTATTCCTGGGCAGCACGGTCGATGCGTTGCAAGAATTGGGTGTGCAGTTGCTCATCGGCGCGATACTCCGGTCGTTCCACGAAGCGGAGCATCCGACCTGAAACGAAACGCTGGCTCAACTGGGAATAGCTAAAACCGGCACGGTGGCGGATAAGCTCATGGGTCAGGCTGCGCGAAATGCCGTAGAGGAGCATGCTAAAGGTAGCATGCTCAAAGACGGAACCATGCCCGGATGACTTGAGATTATCGAAATACCGCTTTGATTGCGCATTCATAGTACGTTTGGGGCCAAAGCTCATATAGCAGAGCTGCCCGGCCACTTTGCACAACTGGGCCCCATCGGGCAGCAGCGTCGGGTCATCCAGGTAAGCGGTGAAATGGAGCGCCGGATCAAATCCGTCAAGGAATCCTGCCAGCCCCTCCAGGTTTGTCCTGGGGGATGCCAGGACAACCGTTCCTGGAGTGAGCAAGTAGGGTGTCCCTCCAGGCGAGTAATGGACAGGAGAATGAATTGTGGCCAAGCTGGAGCTTTTAGTACCATGCAATTCACAGAAGAGAGTCTGGGAGTCAATTGTAGACAAGTGTGTCTCCTTCCTACTAGACCTATGGCAACCAGTGGTCTCTAGTCCAGCAGGTCAGAGGACTTTTGGCTACTTCTCTTACTGGCTCACAGGCTGCTGTGATGGTGCCAAGAGAGCGTCCAGGGTGGCGCGTCTGATGCGGTAGGCTTGACGCGCACCTCGATGGGGCAGCGTGATTGCCTCCAGCACGCCATTTTTGATCCAGCGCCGAACGGTGGTGTCATCCACCCGCAATTGCTTTGCTACTTCGCGGACAGTGAGTAGGTCCGCATCATCGTATACCACAGGGTCCTCTTTCTGGTCTTCTACTACTGGAACTGAGACCGGGTTGATCGTATGCAGTCCTTTTTGATACTGCTACAAGTATACTTTGGACCGGCATACATATTATCTATTTGACTATAACGACGAACATCCCCTTTTTTAGTAACAGAGTTTACAGACATCCGTTGCACTGTAACTGTGGGTAAAGCCTGCTTGCTTTGAGAATGCTCCTCCCGTGAAAAGAGTGCAAGCCTGTCTACCCATACTGATATTACCCACCGATCATAGACATACTGCGATTTGCTCGCTTGAAGCGTTTGTCCCCAATATAGTGTTTGAGTTCCTTATGCCAGACAGCTTGCCGGATCGTCCTGACTAGCTCCTCGTCGTCGGCACCGGAGCGGAGAACAGCCCGCAGATCGGTCTCCTCAGTGGCGAAGAGGCAGGTGCGCAGTTGTCCATCTGCCGTGAGACGAATGCGGTCACAGGTGCCGCAGAACGGTTCACTCACAGGATTAATGAACCCAACTTCACCAATACCATCACTAAATGTATAGCGGCGAGCCGTCTCTGAAGGATCTCCAGTGGTGATCGGGACCAGTGGCCCATATTCAGCCTCGATGATCGCCTGGATCTCTCCGCCCGTCAGGATGTCTTCCTTACGCCAGACCTGGTCGGCGTCAAGCGGCATAAATTCGATCCAGCGCATCACAAAAGCCTTGCGCCGCGCCAGGCGAGCAAAATCAAGCACCTCCTCTTCGCTAAAGCCTCGTATGGCTACAGCGTTAATCTTAATAGGATGAATTGAAGGATATTTCTCTACTTCTTCCAGACCCTCCAGTACCCGGTCGAGCTGATCGCGCCGTGTGAGTTGAGCGAATTTTTCGCGGATCAGCGAGTCGAGACTGACATTAACGCGGGTCAGCCCCGCTTCGGCCAGCGCCCTGGCCTGCTGTTTCAAGAGGATGCCGTTCGTCGTCAGGCTCAGGCTATGCAGCCCCTCAATCTGGCGGAGTTGATGTATAAGATCCGGTACATCTCGGCGGACGAGCGGCTCTCCACCGGTCAGGCGAATTTGCTCAATACCAATACGTACTGCCACACGCGAAACACGGGCTATTTCCTCATAAGAGAGGATCTCGGCTTTTTTGAGCCAGGGCAGACCCTCGGCAGGCATACAGTAGGTACAGCGAAAATTGCACTTATCCGTGATAGAGATACGCATGCTCTTGATGCGCCTTCCATAACTATCTACGAGCGGCTCCATAGTTGCTTCCTCTCTATCTATATCTGTCAGGACAATGTCATCGACTATGCTCACTTACTATAACACATTTTGCCAGCAATTGCCCTTGTTTTATGCCTTAATCAAGGGACCGGCATGACATTGATCCCACACGATATAACAAGTATTATACATTAACTTGTGTATGATGTGAACATGTCAGACAAAAAGCAACGACACGTCGTCACCTTGCTTGCTGGTAACAAAAAAAGGATCTACGAGCGGCAAATGTCTTTCGTAGATCCCGTATAAGAAAGTTATATTTCAGGATTGTAATCCTTTGAACGCCTTCGCTTTCACCATGTACATACCTCCTTTATAAGATGAGACGCGCCGCAGCGCACTTTTTGAATAGAGATCCGTATCAAACGCAAAACCTCTCGTTTCGTAGCGAAAGTTACAAAACGAGAGGTTTTTTTATAAGATTTGAAGAGGTGATCCCTGATTGAGAACGCTCTCTGGGATCAGGCATCATAATAGAGCGCAAACTCTATAGGGACGGGACGCAGACGAACTTCATCCGCTTGCGCTCGCTTGATCTCAATGTATTTTTCCAGCAGATCCGTAGTGAAGACATTGCCCTCCAGAAGGAACATATGGTCGTTCTCCAGCGCCTTGAGCGATTCGGTCAAAGAACCAGGAACGGAGCAGATCTCGCGCAGTTCTTCCGTCGACATGCTGTAAAGATCTTTGTCAACCGGGCCATAGCCATAATCGCTGGGATCGATCTCGCGGCGGATACCATCCAGACCGGCCATCAGCAGCGCAGAGAAGAGCAGGTAAGGGTTGGATGTGGCATCAGGTGGGCGGAATTCGATGCGCTTCGCCTTTGGATTGTCGGTTAATGGGATGCGAACGGCGGCGCTGCGGTTGCCTTTTGAGTATACCAGGTTCACGGGAGCTTCAAAGCCCGGGACCAGGCGCTTATAACTGTTGGTCGTTGAGGCGGCAATAGCCAGCACTGCCGGAGCGTGCATCAGAATGCCACCGATATAGTAGCGCGCCATGTGTGAGAGTCCCGCGTACCCGTCGGCGTCGTAGAAGAGCGGTTTCTCGTTCTGCCAGAGACTCTGATGGGTATGCATGCCGGAACCGTTATCGCCGTAGACCGGTTTAGGCATAAATGTGACGGTTTTGCCATACTTGCGGGCGGTATTCTTCACCACGTATTTGTACAGCAGCATATTATCCGCCGTTTTCACCAGGGTGTTAAAGCGAATATCGATCTCCGCCTGTCCGGCAGCTCCGACCTCGTGATGCTGCGCTTCGACGGGGATGCCTAGTTCTTCTAGCTTGAGCACCATCTCCGTACGGAGATCTTGCAGCGTGTCATTGGGGGCAACGGGAAAGTATCCCTCTTTCACGCGCATCAGATGACCCATGTTGCGTGTGCCGTCGCGGCCACTGCCCCAGTGCGCCTCGTCCGAATCGATCTCGGCAAATTGCCGGTTGTCGGTAGAGGCGTAGCGAACGTGATCGAAGATGTAGAATTCGGCTTCGGGACCAAAGTAGCTGGTGTCGGCGATGCCGGTGCTGCGCAGATACGCCTCAGCCTTTTGTGCAATGTGACGCGGATCGCGGCTATATGGCTGTTTCTGACCGACGGGGCCAGGATGAGCGATATTGCAGATCAAGCTCAGCGTGGGAACGGCGGTGAAGGGGTCCATAAAGGCGGTCTCGGGATCAGGAATAACCAGCATATCGCTTTCATTGATGGCCTGGAAACCGCGAATGCTGGACCCATCAAATGGAAACCCTTCGACGAATGACTCTTCCTGCAGCTCATGCATAGGGACGCTAAAGTGCTGCCAGGAGCCTGGCAGGTCTGTGAACTTGAAATCTACCATCTTCGCGCCACGCTCTCGGGCGAGTCGTAGGACTGCTTCAGGGGTCATGTGTTGTCTTCTCCTCTTACATTATCCAGCAGCATTGCGGGACTGTTTGGCTTACCTTACTCACATCTTTTGGTCATTGTGCATAATTGAAAACGTCCATTGCTCAGCATAAGCTGAAACCTGTACGTCAATAGTAATCATATGACCTTCCACAACGCGACGCTACAGACAGTTTACCAGAAACTTACGCCTCTGTTTTTGTGCAAGTTGTACAAACCATGTTGTCATTGCTCCTATGCGGAATATGGTTGACTTCTTTTGACCTGGTAGCCTATACTTTGATCATTCCGAGAAATCCGACCCGGAGGCTTGAGAAGCTATTATGCGGCAAAGCTAGAAAGAGCGAGTTCTTATGAGCCTTACTGTAGAACATGTCAATAAATCATTTGCACAATTTCATGTCATCAAAGATCTATCTATGAAAGTACAGGAGGGGACGATTTTTGGCTTTCTGGGGGCAAATGGCGCGGGAAAAACGACGACAATGCGCATGATTCTGGATATCCTGCGCCCCGATAGCGGCTCTATTACCTGGAATGGCAGGGATGTCCGCGAGGAGCCGCGCCGCAACTGGGGCTATCTGCCCGAAGAGCGCGGGCTCTATCCCAAAATGCGCGTAGATGAACACATGCTTTTCCTCGCACGCCTGAATGGTTTATCGAAGTCGGCTGCCGAGAAAGCGTTGACCGATTGGCTTGAACGGTTCCAGATCAGCGCGAATCGCAAAAAGAGGATTGAAGAGCTTTCTAAAGGGAATCAGCAGAAGGTACAGTTTCTGGCAACCATCCTGCATGACCCGACCGTCCTGGTCATGGATGAGCCGTTTAGTGGCCTGGACCCGGTCAACGCGAATGTGCTGAAAGAGGCATTCTTAGAACTGCATCGCCGGGGCAAGACGATCATTTTCTCGACGCACCAGTTGGAGCAGGCCGAGGAGCTATGCCAGGACATCGTCATTATTAATAAAGGGCAGAGCGTCATCCAGGGCAGTGTGCGCGAGGTCAAACGCCAGCATGGGCGTAATGTGGCCCGGCTCAAACTTGATAACGACCCCGAGGCGCACTGGCTGGAGCAGCTTGCAGGCGTGCGGGTCACCAAACGCCGGGAGGATTATATCGAAATGCAGATTCAGGCTGACTTCAATCCCAATGTGATCGTCGAGGCCGCGCTGCAACACGGCGGGATCATCAGCCGCTTTGAACTGACTGAGCCATCGCTGACCGATATCTTCATCGAGAAAGTCGGCGCCACCTCCCTCCCAGACGCTCCATCTGCTGAGCTTCCTGCATAGAAAAAGAGGAATGATACAATGTCAAAGAAAACCGTCACACAGCCAGAAGCGGCCCGAGACCTGTCAGAACAAGGGCAAACACCCGCCGCTGTCAGCGCCGGTGGTGCTGCGGCGCAACAGAATGGGCGCAATATCCTTCTGATCATCGGGCGCGAATATAAAAATCACATTACTCAACGCAGTTTTCTTATTAGCACCATTCTTATTCTGATTTTAGTGGCCATCGGCGCGTGTGTCCCAACGATTGTGCAATTTTTTAGTGTACGCACCTCTTCGCCAACCCGTATCGCCGTGATAAATAACGCAGGTGCTATCGCGGGCCTGAGCCAGGCCGCACTGGATTCGTACATCAGGTCGGCGCTCAATGGAACAGACACCACCAGCCATGCACCCTATGCAATCACCAGCCAGACTCAGGCTTCCCCGGAGAGCTTACAAACTCAGGTCAAGAATGGCCGCCTGGACATCTTACTGGCGCTCACGCGTTCACCACAAGGGAATCTGCAATTCACGTATTATACCCATGCCGATCCCAGCAACGACGGCAACCTGTCCACGATCCAGACGTTGGCCCAGCAACTCAATTTTCTCGACTCAGCCCGGCGCCTCGGCCTCACACCATCTCAGACGAGCAGCCTGGTTGCTCCGCCGGCCTTTAGCGTGGTAGGCACCCAGCAGAATCAGAATGCCAGATCAGGGAGCCAGATCGTTGCAGGCTATGTGCTTGGCTATCTCGGCAACATCCTGATCTATATGGCGGTGACGCTTTACGGCATGAGTGTGGCAATGGGGGTTGCAGAAGAAAAAGGCAGCCGGGTAATGGAGATCCTGGTGAATGCCGCAACGCCGTTTCAATTGTTGGCAGGGAAGATCATTGGTATTGGAGCGGCAGGTTTGACGCAGATGGCCTGCATTGTCCTCGTGGGGATTGGCGCTATTCTGTTGCAAACTCCGCTGCAAGTGGCGCTCCTGGGGGCCAGCAATACTGGATTTCTGGCGATTTTTACTGGCTTGTCCATCCAGTTCCTCCTCCTGTTGCTGCTCTACTTTATCCTGGGCTTCTTGCTCTATTCCACCCTCTTCGCTGCCCTGGGGGCGCTGGTGAAACGGCAGGATGAGGTGCGGAGCGCGGTTCAAATTCCTATAATACTTCTGGTTGGTGGCTACGTTGTAAGCATCATTGGCATCACTGCCCCCGATGCAACCTGGATGAAGGTGCTTTCGTACTTCCCATTCTGGACACCCATGATCGTGCTCACGCGCATCGGTGTAGGGACAGTAGCCTGGTGGGAAGTAGCCCTCACCACCGGGCTGATGATCGTGGCCGTTGTCGTCTGCACGTTCATTTCCGCGCGTATCTACCGCCTCGGGGTCTTGATGTACGGACAGCGCCCTGGCCTGGGCCAATTGCTGAAACTGACGCGGGCGAACTAACGGAGGGGTTGGGCGGGGCATGCATACCCCTCCTCTAGAGAACGCGTTGCGCCCATTTCTACCCTCCAATTCCGTCATAATCTGGATTATGACGGAAATTTTTTATCTACAGGCAGCATGCTTAAACTTACGAACCAAGCGCTCCCCGGATGGCCAGGGAAAGAATGACCAGAAACCACCCGGCGAAGCCCAGGATAATGCCTGCAACAGCCTGCCCATAGCCTAGTCTGTTTGGGAGTTGCTTTGCCGTTTTCAATCCTATAAAACCATAGACAATAGCGAATGTTCCTGTGATGAGTCCTGCAAAGCCGACCAGTGTAAAGAGCGTGAGTAAGCTCAGTATGAGCGAGATGATACCATTGATCATGGCGCTTCTTGCCCGCACGTTGCGCTGGAGCGGAAGATATTGGGGCGGATACGGGCTTTGTTGGGGATAATAGGGGGTTGCGGCTGGCTGCTGTGGTGGATATTGATATGGGGGCGGATAGGCACCATGCTGGGTGTATGGGGGCGGGTAAGAACTCTGCTGGGAATAAGGGTCTGCTCCCGAGGGTTGCTGTGATGAATAAGGGTCTGGCTGGGAATACATCATATAACTCCTTTTGCTAAAATGTATGCAACGATAGCGGGCTACGGCAAGCGACGGGCGATGATGAAGCTGATATTTATCCCTATTAGCTGCTCAGTATTTTATACAAGGGATATAGTTATGTCAAGCAGCAGGAGTGATAGTTTGCCTGGACGAAGTGGAAGCAGCAGATGACAAAAAGACCGACTGTACTACCTCTCTCTACAGCCGGTCCAAAAGAACTCATCAGTCAACAACCTCCTTTATACCTGAACGCCACCCGTAACCAGTATTTCTTTTCGTGCCGTAACATCTCCCTGACAGCAGGGAATTTTTCCTCGGCAGTGGATCAGGAAAGCGGGAACGCGCTCAGCGTATTTTGGAAGGTAGATCTCGCACCGCTGGATATCTATGAACAGGCGAGCCATTTCTTGCAACAGCACTGGGCAAGTCTTTTCAAACAGGTCAATGATCCCTTCCGAGGTCCACCCCTCAGCGCCCCATTTCTGGTGTCCAAGCACGATTTCGTTGATATCCACAGTGTGTTCGGGATATCTGCTAGCAAGCGCCAGCAGACAAACCTGAAGCGTATCATGCAACTGCATAGTGTTCCTCCGTTTCCCTGCTAAATACATTCACAACGCCATCTCGCATCAACGACCAAAAGCTGACGCTCCACCAACTCGGAGTGTTCTTTTAGGTATCCTCTTTTTATGGATGAGCATACCTTATTCTTACTATACCCCTTTCTCCTCACAAAGAGGTTGCATTCATCATCCAGTGTATCACATTTTGCGCACAGAGTTTTCCTCTGTTTTAATGGCATCGATTAAAAATTTCTACATAGCCTTCTGTTCCATTCACGCGAATTCGTTGCCCATCTTTTATCAGTTTGGTAGCATTTTCCACTCCGACAACTGCTGGTAAACCATATTCACGGGCGATAACCGCTCCATGGGTCATCAGTCCACCAACCTCGGTGACCAGGCCTTTTATGGAGACAAACAACGGTGTCCAGCTCGGGTCAGTAAAGGGGGTAACTAATATATCTCCCTCTTCTATAGCAGCATCTTCCATGTGTAAGATGACGCGTGCTCGTCCCTCTATCACTCCAGAAGAAACAGCCAGACCTACAATAGCTTCGGCTGGGAGATGTTCCCGTTTGTACTTACCTGCAATGATTTCACCATCAGACGTGATCACACGCGGGGGAGTGAGTTTTTCATAGAATTTGTACTCGTCTTTTCGTTTGCTGATGATCTGGTAATCCAGTGTATGTGTGCGTACGACTTCGCGAAGTTCTTCAAAAGTGAGATAGTAGCTATCTTCTTTTTCAGGAAGAACGTTGGCCTGTACGAGTTGTTCGGCTTCTTTCAGTAAAGCCTGCTTATACACAAAGTAGCGATGAATCATGCCGTATTTTGGATATTCACGATACCCGATGAAATTCCGCATGAGGCTGATCATGCGTTTTGTCTCTCTGGCTTTTTGTTCACCGTCCGGTAGTTGCTGCAATCGATCTAATAACTCTTGTTCCTTCTTCAACGCTTCCTGTCGCCCTTGCTCAAATTTCCGCATGCTGGCATGAGGCTCAAAGTTTCTGATGTTACTGAGAATCATGGGGAGAAGCGTCGTTGGTTTTTCGCTCCAACGAGTTCTCGTCATATCGATTTCTCCGACACAGCGCATGCCGTATTTGTTAAGATAAGCAGAGAGAGCGTCCTGGGCTTCCTGCCCACCACGAAACGTAACCAGTTCATCCAAAAAGTTCTCATCTTTTACCTGTTGTAAGTACTCAATTACTTCTGGATAAGGGCGAATCACATCTGCGACATCTAATAGTGCCAGACCCATCTCCGAAGTAATATTGTTTGGGGCAGATTGAGAAAGCGTATCTGCTACGTTTTTTTCACCTAACCACTGCTTCATCTTTTCATTGATCCATAATGAAGCATTCATCGCAGTCATAATCACGCCAAAGCTCTGTGAATCAGCTATGCTCTTCCTTAATTGCTGGATGTCTTCCAGGATAAACGCAAATAGATCCGGTCCTGACTTTGTTTGGATGTTTTGTTTTAACTCGTCTATCGACGTTTGACTGCTCTTAATTAAATTAGAGACAATTTGGGGATCGTAGTCGTTTAGTGTTTGAAAACCCGCAGGCGACGGACCTTGATGGCCTTTACCGGAACTCTGTTCCTGCTTATCATCTGGTAACGATGGTAGAAAATCTCTCCGCTCTATGATGGTCGTCAATGCGTCTTTGATGAACGGATCGGATTTTCCCAGGACATCCACTAGAATTGCTCTTCTAACGGATGAAGCCAGCTCATGTGTAACATCAACAAACAACCTTCCACCAGCTTTATACATGGGTCGGGCGGCTGTTAGCTGGAATAAAGACAATCCCAATGGTTTCATAGGGTCAGTCATCATTTGTTGATGACCGACAGATACATAGACGTGATTTTCTTGATCATGCGCTTCAGGGATGGGGTATAAAGTAGTGATTGGCCGACTCTGGACAAGAGAAAATGTATCATCAACCAGACACCATTCGATGTCCTGAGGGCAACCGAAATGTGCTTCGATCTTTCTGCCAATGCGCTCAAGCTGCAAAATCTGCTCATCCGTCAGTGCTTGCCTATTCTGCCGCTCAGGCTCAATCTCCTGTTCTTTCGTACCGCCATCTTTTAAGGCATACATAGCCAGCTTCTTGGTGGATATCCTCTTATCGATAACCTTGCCGTTACGCACTTTATAGCTATCGGCATTCACCAGGCCGGAGACCAGAGCCTCACCAAGTCCGAAGCTGGCATCAATGGATAAAACTTTCCTATTAGAAGTGACGGGATCGGCAGTAAACAAAATTCCTGCCGCCTGCGGGAAGACCATCTTTTGAACAACCACAGACAGATGGACTTTACGATGGTCGAAGCCATTTTGAAGGCGGTATGTTACCGCCCGGTCGGTAAATAGCGATGCCCAGCACTTGCTAATATGCTTGAGGATTGCCTCTATTCCGATAATGTTCAAATACGTATCCTGCTGGCCTGCAAAGGAAGCCGCCGGTAAATCCTCCGCGGTGGCGCTGGATCGTACTGCATAGGCATGTTTTTCACCAAACACGGAGAGGAAGCGGGCGATCTCTTCATGAATGTCTTGAGGGATGGCTATCCCTTCGATCACCCTGCGAATCTCACTGCTCAGTTCACCGATTTTCTCCCGGTCTTCCACCTTGAGAAGCGATAGCTGGTCAAGTAATTCGTTGATCGACGATGTTTCCCCAATGATTCTTTGAAAGGCAGTAGTAGAAAGACAAAAGCCATCTGGTACACGTATTCCTTCAATCCTGGATAGTTCCCCCAGGTTCGCGCCTTTACCCCCGACAACCATGAGTTTTGTTTTGTCAATATCCTGAAAACCAAGCACATAGGAACTCATCTGTTTCCCTCCTCTGACAATTCCTTCTTTTAGATAATAAGGAGAGCTTTCACCGCAGGTGCGAAAGACGTGCGTCGCATCCGCCTGAGTATAGGGGAAAGAACGCAAGAAAAAATCGTCCAAAAAGGCAGTGTGCGAGTAGACAGGGGATGATATAATTAAGATGAGAACAGGTAGCCTCGTTTTTGACTCAGAGAACACCCACCATCCCCCTTTATGGTCTATTTGAGTAGAAGCGGGGATTTTGTGGAGAAAAAATGTCGCGGCTATCTGGTTCGTCGTATCTTTTCGTCAAAAATATACTGACAGGCCTGGACAGTCCAGGGGCTTTCACCCCTGGACTGTCACATATAGTAATGCAAGTTCAGAGGCTATGCCGTTCGATTCCTCAAAAACCAGTATGCGAGCCCGATGACGAGCAACGCGATGCCGGGAAACCAGAGCGAAAGGACAAAAGGAGCCAGCCGCGGACCCAGTTTCCACGCTGGATATTGGATGATCCCCACCAATAAAACAAACAATCCCGGAGTCAGTGCGCCAGCCCCGACGTATCCCTTGCGCGCCATTAAGGCGATCCCTAAGAGGGCCAAGCTGATTGCCATAATCAGCAGCGAGTTATCAAACGGGATGATTTTTCTGAAGCCAAGAAAGAAAGCGGCACCGACAAAAGTAAAGAATATCCCCGAGATGATCAGGTGCCTGGGGCTGATCAGTGCGGCAATCAGCAAGCCGAACCCAAATAAAAAGAGGCCGAGAGGATAAACCCGGGAATCTAGCCGTAAGAACAGGGCACCGAGAAGACAGATAACTCCCTGTGCAAGCAAAATATACGATTGGAGCGTGTTGCGGGTGCGCGCACTTTGATTACGCGCATTGCGATTGTATGGAGTGGACAATCGCGGGATGGTTGTTGACATAAATTCCTCCCTATAAGATGGAATGAATGAGTAAAAGTGACGCGGGAACAAGAATATGTCTGCGAAAAACCGCTTGTTGGACCGAAATCTGCTGGAAAAAGTCTTCTCTACGTTAAAAGGATACACGAAGATACAAGAATAAAAACTTCTATCCAGCCTGTACTACGTAACGGGTCATGAGTCGCAAAGTAACGACTTCCCCCATTTTCCTGTTTCATGGTGTTATTTGGATGAAAGAAAAAGAACGGGAGCGATAAATTCTCTCCAACCTTGATAGTGAAGATTGTATGAAGCTATTGCATGACAAGGGGAGAGCCAGGTGCGAAATGCTCTGACTCTCCCCTTATGCACTATGGCTACGATTCTATTTCCTAGAAAGTACCTATAAACTCCTACGCTCGTACGGTGATCGGTTTTGGTTTCACCTGCTCCGCTTTAGGGATGCCCAGTCTCAAAACCCCGTGCTCATAAAGTGCTTCGATTTTATCCGGTTCGATGGTTGTTGGCAACGTGAAAGAGCGGGTCATCTTGCCCTCAAATCGCTCACGGCGGACGTAGCTGGTCTTATCGTCCTTCTCCGCTGCTTTTCTGGCGACGTGGATCGTGATGGTATCATCCATTGCTGTGATGTGCAGGTCTTCGAGTTTGAAGCCTGGCAGCGCTGCCTCAAGGACATACTGCTGCCGATCTTCTGTCTCGTACAAATCCACCAGGAAAGTGCGTCCTGTAAACGCTTCAAAACGGGTGGGACCGACAAGGCTATCTTCGATCAGTCGGTTCATTGCCTCACGCAGCGGCACTAAGGCATCAAACGGATCTCTTGGGATGAGTGTCATATGCTTGCTCCTTTTTATACCGAGCGCCGATGCGAGCCCATCTAGCCTGTGCTCAGGCGCTCATTGCAAACTGCTTTTTCTTCATATCGCTAACGTCTTTTCATCTGTGGAACCCCTATTGTCCCTCGGATAGGATAAAACAGCAGCGTTACACATGACTTTCTTTGATAGTTAGTGGCGTTCAAAGAGCGCCCCTATATCTCTGGCTGCTCCAGTGCTAGCTGCACCGTCGTATGCGGATCGAACTGATGCTTCAGCAGATGCTGATATGTTAGTTCATAGTCGGGGCGCAGGAGCTTACCCCGTTCGGGATCATCTGGGAAACTCAAACTCCACTTATATGAGATGTGCCCTTGCAGTTCACTATGAGCGAGTTTGAAGGAGAGCGCATCAATAAAACAGTTGCCTGCCTGCATGGAAGGGACGCCTAGGGTCTTAGCTCCATGTCGTAGCAACCCGATCAGAACGGTGAATGCTGCGCTGGATGTCATTGCGCTGGTAAGCACGGTGACTCGCGGCGTCCAGGCTTTTTCCCACTCTCGGCTTTCGATTTCCCGTAAAAACGTTGGCATCAGGTCAATGTATTTTTTCATATCTTGATAGGCACGCTCTTTCTCTTGCGCGGTAATACCGTCGCGTTTCCGCTCCTTCCAACCATTCTCGTCAGTAAAGTCATAACCTCCATGCATTAACGCATTCTGGAATTCAGGATCTTCAGGCTTTTTGTTCTCATGTAAAGAAAAGAAGAGCGGGGAATAACGTGGCACTTGATAACTATCCTCTACCTCAAAGACGCTCTCAGTACCGTAGAGGAAATACTTCAAAATCTCGTTGAAAAATGAGGTACCTCCGGGGCAGGCACGTAGATCGACGAGCAAAGAAAGTGTGCGGGCCTGGCACATGGCTCCAAAAAGATCACGCAGTAGCTCGGTTGCGCTCGGAACCAGAGCGAGACGATCTTCCACACGCTCAGGCAGAGGTTT
Source organism: Ktedonobacteraceae bacterium (assembly GCA_035650355.1). Classification (GTDB taxonomy): domain Bacteria; phylum Chloroflexota; class Ktedonobacteria; order Ktedonobacterales; family Ktedonobacteraceae; genus DASRHT01. Next base: position 20,541 of record DASRHT010000094.1, on the reverse strand, counting down.
CTCCTCAGGTAATACCCTGCGTACCGTCTCATCTAGCCACTTGATTGAACTGCTAAGATATCCAATTCCATCCCAGAACTCAAACATTTCACGGTAGCGCATCAGGGTATCTACACGCAGACAGGCTACCTGCTTTTGTTCATCAAGAAAACACCATCCCATCTCTGCGGCGTTCAATGTGGGTGTCGGAGTCCGGGTTGGTGGTTCGATACGCTCACCAGGGCACACAACGCCTGATGGGATTTCAATATCCTGCTCAGAGTCATCTGGCAACCACAAGCTTAGATGCAGGCTCTGTGGCAGGTCCTCCCATTGTAAAAGCTCTAGTAAGAAAAGCGAGTCGATGATAAAGGCGAATTTCAGGTTGATGAGGTTCCAGTAAGCATTATCGTAGCCCTTTAAATGTTTCATACGCTCGACGAGTTCAGCAAATGCAATCCCTTCAACCGCTTTCAATCTCGCTCCAAGCAATGATCGATCCTCTTCTCGATAAACTGCTGCAACATAGAACTGCTCTTCTACGATTTCCCAGTCCAGCCAGAGACGAACTGCTTCTTTTTCCTCTGCATCAGACCTCGGAAAGATTGCCGTGTGTCCATCGTGAATGCCCGCGACAAATGGGCGCAGCAGTCGCAGTAATTGTGTGTCTGTTATCCCTTCTTCAGAGAGCGAGTCGAGTATGTGCGCCACTTCACGATGGAAGGCGAGCGGACCGCCCATGCCAGAGTAAGGGTCCGGGTGTGATTCAGTCAGCAATTGTACCAATTGTGCGATATCTTCCTGCGCTTCTCGCTTGCTAAGATGCATAGAGACTCCCTTCACTAGAGCTTAAACCTCCGAATTTCAACTTGTGGCGCTCGTATAGCGGCGTAAACCCGCATTCCACACCGATTGTACCACGATAATTGCTCCTGCTCCCACAATCGGTCCTGTAACGATTTGCAGCAAGTCGGTGCCGTGTATTAGCATGGAGGCGGGAATGGTGGAGATGAACGCCACCGGCAGCATGTAGGTGAGAGCAAAACGAATTGGTTGGCGATAGATGCTCACGGGATAGCGCCCGCATTGCCACAGGGCCTGATATAATACGTCCAGTTCGACTGAGGGGGCCCAGAACGCCAGACTTGCCAGCAGCATCCGCGATGCCCAGGTGATCACTATCCCTACGGCCACCATCACCAGCCATCCCAAAATTCCTGTAGCTGTGGGGACTTTTCCCACTTCGTACAAACCAATGAGAACAAGGATAGCGCCCAGCGCCACTTCACCCAGTCCTAAAGGAGCGCATGAGCCCAGGCTTGCCAGAAAGATACTGGGAACGGGCTGGAGCAGGATAGCGTCAAGTTTGCCATTTTTAACCTGGCTGGTAAACCACGTCAGGTTGGGTTCAATGAACGTCGAGAGGATGCCGCTTACAACCTGAAATGTTCCAAGCAGGGTCGTCGCCTCTCCCAGACTCCAGCCTCCCAGCATGGTTGTCTGGGTATAGACAATCCCAAGCGTTGCAATTCCCGCAATGATCGCAGTAGCGGTCAGGAGGACCTGAAAGATGAACTCGGCTCGGAATGTCAGCTCCCTCTTCAGCGAGAGCGAAAAAATGGCGCCGAATAGTCGGAGTAGTTTCATCGATCTATCCTCCCACCGCCATAAAGCGACGCAGTCCAGCACGCCAGGCAAAGATAGCAGCAAGCGCAAATACTCCTATCCAGCATACCTGGTATCCATATCCCTGGAGCACTTCGTTTAAACTGCCGCTGGCTATCTCGGCGGGAAAGCCAAGCATGTAGCGAAACGGCAGCAACTCTCCAAGTGGGCGGATACTTTGCGGGAACAACGGAATGGGAGCAGCAGAACCTCCTAAAAGAAAGGCAAGTGTCTCGCCAAAGCCCGCAACTCCATGCGCTCGCTCCGTCCAGAAAGCCGAGAGCGCCAGCAGGTACATGAACAGAAAACGTAATATCGCCGCTAACAGAACCGCAGGAATGGCTAGCAGGACCCCCACGATAAATCGGGGGGCTACAGGAGCGAACGATATGCTGGTGATCGCTCCGACAATAAGGATAATCGGCAGGCCAATCAACACATGTAAGAGGCGAGCCGCGATATTCGTACCCAGCAGCCCGATCACGACCGGCTGCGGCTTCAGCAGTTCGTGGCTCAGTGTCCCATCGTACAGCCCATTCGAGAAGGTGTGTTGCTCATACGATACGGTCATTAGCTGCACGATCAGCAGCGCCATATAGTACGTCGGGATTTGTGTGCTTCCCGGTAGCGCCACAGACCAGACGGCCAGACCAAGCAACGGAGCTACCGTTTGATTGACTACCAGAGTAATCAGGAAGGCACGCCACCCCATCCATTCGAGGAACTGGCGCTTGATAGAAACTGCTAGTAAGCGCAATAAATGCATTAGACACGCTCCCCCTTATATATCTGATCGATAACGCTTTCTAATGGTGGATCTTCTACTGACAGGTCTACGACCGGAAGTTCCGCAAGCAGGCGAGCTGTAACTGCGGGTGTCTGCTCACGATGGATGCGTAATGACACCTTATTATCTTCAAGCTCTACGACTTCTCCGTAAGAAGACCATACAGGAGATGCTTGATCGAAGACTGTTACCTTTAGCAACTTGTATGGGGAGAGCGTTGTCGAGAGTGTGATGAGCGGGCCATTATAGCGCATGGAGCCCTTATCAATGAGTATGACTTTTTTGCATAAGGTTTCTACATCCGCCATATAATGGCTGGTCAGCAGAATCGTCGCTCCTGTTTGGAGGCAGTAATTAGCAATAAAGCGGCGCATCATGCCTGTTGCGGTCACATCCAGGCCTAATGTTGGCTCATCAAGAAAGAGAACGCGGGGCCTGTAAAGCAGCGATAGAGCCAGGCCAGCCCGCATGCGCTCTCCCAGGCTGAGTGCTCTCACCTGTCGTCTGAGCAGTGGTCCCAGTTCCAGCATTTCAGTCAACTCAGAGAGGTTTTTCTGGAAGGCATCATCGGAGACCTCATAGATCAACTGCTGAAAGTGCAGCGCGTCCAGCACGGTCAATTCTACCGGACCCCCGATTGGCTGACTGCCCCTGATCATGGCGATCTCTTTTAAAAAGCTGCGCTCTCTCCGCCAGGGAACAAAACCCAGAACAGATGCTTCTCCGCCTGTTGGGTGAAGGATGCCACTTAACATCTTCAGGGTAGAGGTTTTCCCGGCTCCGTTCGGACCAATAAAGCCAACAATCTCCCCCGCATCAATCTCGAAAGAGAGTCCCTGAACGGCTTTGATTTCTCTGTACTGACGTCGGATGAGCGAGACGAACGCTGAGCTTAGACGCGCTTCGCGCACAGGCGCTTTATAGCTGATCGAAAGATCCTTGACGATAATCGTCGGCAATGTGTTTCCTCCTTCTTTTTTTGGGAATGGTTACCGCTGCTCATCCACCACCTTACAACTCAGATGCAAGAATTGAGGCTTGAAGCGCCAGAAAGATTTTATTCTCCACTGCATGCGTGATATAAGTAAGATAGATCTGATAAAGCCTCTAATTGGACTTGAAAGTTGAGGATGAGAGTTGCGCAAATATTTGAGAACCATAGATCTGGCGAAAGCGGTAGGGTTAAGCGTTCAGCAAGTACGCAATTACGAAGACTGTGGGTTTCTTCCGCTGGTAGAACGTAATGGACGGGGATATCGACTGTATACCATTGACCACCTCAAAGCACTTGAGACGGCCAGAAGCATGATTCGTGGCTATGGTTGGCAACAGGCTTTAGAGGTGATGCGGGCCGTGCAGCGAGGCGATGTACCGACAGCTTTGTCATTGGTTGATGCCCGGCATGCCGCCATTGACCACGAACGTGGGCAGGTAGCCAGAACGCTAGAAGCGCTTCAGGTTGTAGCGTCACAACCTGTTTCTCGGCCACGAGTGCGTCAATCTCAAGGACTGCGCGTAAGCGAGGCGGCCAGGTGCGTTGGGGTACGGGTATCAGCCCTGCGCTTCTGGGAAGACCAGGGACTCCTGCACCCCATACGCCAGCAGGGCAGTCGCTATCGCCTGTATGATGATCAGCAGATGCACCGGTTACAGGTGGTGGTGCTGCTGAGGCAAGTGGGGTACGGGTTCGACGTAATCCGTCAGGTGCTGGGCGAGCTGACTTCTGGACGACCCGAGAAAGCTCTGGAGGCTGTTGAGAGAAGGCGTGAAGAACTTACCAGGGCGAGTTGGGCATGTATGGAGGCCACCATAGCTTTTGGGAATTACCTCCGTGAGCTTCAAAACAACTAACGAGGAAGTTTTCTTGACATTCCTGGACTCGCGAGTTTAAAATTTGAACTGGGAAGTCTATTTTGTAATGTGACTCGGATGATGTAGAAATCAGATTGATCGCGTCCGCCTGATTGATCGCGATAAGTAGCAGTTTTGCGAAGGGGGAGGAGTAGATGTCAGCAGATATGCGCCAGCGCCCGCTCAAAGAAAGACTACGTGGGGTGCGGACAGAACTCATCCTGGACGTGGCAGAAGAAGTGCTGGTCGAAAAAGGCTACCATGACACGGCTATGGATGAAATCGCGGCCCGCGCGGGTATCGCCAAAGGCACGCTCTACCAGCACTTTCCCCACAAGGAAGACCTGGGGTTTGCCCTCTTTGAGCGGGGGCTGATGCTCTTCGAGCAGATTGTGCAGCAAGCTGCGGCCTCTTCCGAACTGACGGCGCGTGCCAGGCTGGAGCGTATTCTGCTTGCCGTCTATCAAGAGCATCAGGGGCTGCGTTCTCAGTTGCTGCACCTGCTCTATCACGATACAGATATTCGCAAGAGCTTGCTAGAGAAAAAGGGGCGATTATGCGAGCGGGTGGAACGGTGCGCTGCTCAGGTCGGCAAGATCATGGAAGAGGGTCAGGCTGCCGGAGAGTTTGATCCGGCCATCTCCGTCGAGCTGATGTTGACCATTTTTATGCATGCGCTCTGGTTCAGCCGTAGCGAACAACTGCATCTTCAGGAGCAGTTATCGCCCGCAGAGCTCAGCAGTCAGGTAGGACGCATCTTCTTTGAAGGATTTGCTATCAGGTAGAGGCAAGCCTGGGCAGGGGCTAGCCCTGCCCCTACAAGGATGTCAAGAAAGGTTTGATGTATGGAACAGCAGCAATCGCAGTCTCAGTCAACCTCGTTTATGCAACTTTTGCCACGTTCGCCCGAAGATATTCCGCGAGTTTTTTCCTGGTTTGAGCAGATGCGTACGCATCATCCAGTATTTCATGGTGAGCCGCAGCCGGTCTGGCATGTATTTCGCTATGATGATGTGAAAGAAGCTCTGACTGACTACAGCCGATTTTCCTCGCAACCCTTGCCTGGATTTAGTATTCCTGCCACGGAAGACACATTGGTCTCGAAAGATCCGCCTGATCATCGTAAGCTGCGTAACCTGGTCAATCTGGCGTTTACGCCACGGGCAGTAGCTCATCTTTCAGACCGCATCGCGCAGATTACGCAAGACCTATTGAATCAGGTACGATCACAGGGAAAAATGGACGTTGTTTCGGATATCGCTTTTCCATTGCCAGCGAAAGTGATTGCGGAGATGCTGGGAGTGCCGGATGAGGATTGGGACATTTTTCAGCGCTGGGCGCGGGTCAGTGGCGGCGATACCAGGGAAACAAGCCATGACATGGGAGATCTCCCGCAAGATATGTTTGAGGAAATGAGCGGGTACTTCTCCAGACTGCTGGCGGAACGTCGCCGCTCCCCGCGCGAAGATCTGATCAGCGCCTTGAGCGTAGCTGAGATCGATGGCGAACGCCTGAGCGAATACGAAGTGGTGCGTTTTTGCGTTTTGCTGCTGGCAGCGGGTCAGGAGACCACGAAGAACCTGATCGCCAATGCCATTCTCTGCTTTACCGATCATCCTGATGCACTGGAGCGCCTGCGTCGTGAGCCCGCATTGATGCCTGATGCGATAGAAGAGGTGCTGCGCTATCTGCCGCCGGTCTGGTTTATCGTCCGTCGGACTATGGCCGAAGTTGAACTGGGAGGGCAGCTCATTCCGGCCAATCAAGCTATCCTGACATGGCTGGCTTCCGCTGCTCGTGATCCCGCCCAGTTCGCTAACCCGGACCAGTTCATTATCGACCGCGAGCCCAATCGCCACATCACCTTCGGTCATGGCATCCACTTCTGTATTGGAGCGCCATTAGCCAGGCTTGAAGCGAAGATAGCTTTGCCTATGATGGTAGAGCAGTTGAAAGATCTTCGACGTGTAGAGGGCGTTCCGATTGGGATTAGTACCGGGATCGTCTTCGTGATTGAAAATTTGCCCGTTACTTTTCAACCATTTTAAGGAATCTCGCAGCAGAAGCTTTCTCTATGAGAGCTTCTGCTGCATCCAATCGGCCTGCTGCGGGCGGTGTTTATAAGGGATGTTATTGCAGACATGATTACCATCCTCAAACATCCACAATTCCGCTTTATTGCCAGCCTCCTGCGCTATGCGAATCCCGTGTTCCGCCGGGACCAATCTATCGTGGCGACCCGCAATTACGAGCAAGGGACGCTGCACTTTCGCCGCCACCCCTGTCAGATCGAACCGGCGCAATTCCTGAAGCGCATCCTCTTCGCTTGAGGCTTTCAGACGATGAATGAATGTTTCCTGGGTGAGCATCGGTCGCTGCCGGAAGTTCTCAAACGGGCTATAGAGACCGCCGTTGGAAATAGTGGCCGCTACTCTAGGCTCAAATGCTGCTGCTCGCACGACGTAATATCCGCCCAGGCTCACGCCCATTAACCCGACGCGCCGGGCATCGACATCTGGCCGACTTTCCAGGTAATCAATAGCATGCTTGATTGGCACCTCATAATCGTAGCGCATCGGATACGCAAACTCCATCTCCCCCTGCCCTGGACCATCGATAGCCAGCACCGCCATGCCTCGTCTGAGGAAGTCGTCGCCGTAGTTGTGCAGCTCTTCCTTCACCGAATCTAGCCCCGGCACGAGAATGACCACAGGGGCTCTGGGGATATGCCAGGGCTTGCGCAAGATGCCGTACATAGTACCACCGTTTTCATAGGGGATGGCGACGTGTTCTCCTGGGAAATCGAAATAGGGAAGGGCTTTCTGGTAGGCGCTGACTGCATGGTCATGTGCAACGCGTAGCTCCTGTGGCTTGCGCACAAATAAATACTTCCCGAAGTGGTAAGAAATGGCGGCATGAAAATAATGCGTTGCCGCCGATACGTAGTGTCTTTCCGTCTCGGCCTTTTCCCCCATCTGCCGGTGCATCGCGCCGCACTCAGACCACCGCTGGCACCAGTCATCCCAGCGTTCCACACTATTGGTCACGCGTTGAAAGTCCATTGCATCCACGCCGTTGGCAATAAAGCGGGGAGCCCAGTTGTCAATTGCACTCTGTACCAGTGCGTCTCGTGCCATGTGTGTTTCCTTTCTATCAAATGCTGACGGGAAGGTGGTGAACCGGGTCCGAGCGGGAAGGCGATAAATCGCAGACCGGACGCGCTGTACCTCCCCGATTGATCGTGGGAGTCCCTACGTGCTGGAAAGCGTTCCGCCTAAATACAGGTGGCCGATTTCAGGATTATTTAAAATTTCGGCGGGCGGTCCTTCCAGTCGCACGCGTCCGCTTTCCAGCACGATGCCGTTTGTGGCAAGGCTCAGTCCGGTGCGGGCGTTTTGCTCGACCAGGATGATGGTTCTGCCGCTTTCCTGCATCAGCTTGACCTTCTCCACAACCATTTTGAACGTTTTGGGGTCCAGGCCCATCGACGGCTCATCCAGCAAGATGAGACGCGGGTCCAGCATCAGGCAGCGCGCGAACTCGACTAAGCGCTGTTGACCGCCCGATAGGTTACCAGCTTTATCACGGGCGCGTGTTTTCACTATCGGGAACATCTCTTCGACTGCGCGCAAACGCTGCTCAACAAGGGCCGTATCACGCAGCATGTACGCGCCCAATCGCACGTTTTCTTGCACCGTGATGGCGGGGAAGAGGCTATGGCTTTGTGGCACCTGGACAATACCCAGGGCCAGAATATGGCGAGGGGCCAGCCCAACAATAGAGTGACCATCAAAAGTGATTTCACCCAGGCGTGGACGAAGCAGGCCGCTGAGCACACGCAATACTGTTGATTTTCCTGCTCCATTGGGTCCGACGATGCAGGTTGTTGTCCCCTGTGCCACTTGCAGGCTGACCCCTTTGAGCACGTCGCCTCCCTCATAGCCAGCATAGATATTGTGCATAGTCAGTAGCATATGGCTAGTCTCCCAGATAAGCTTCAAGCACCAGCGGATTTGCTCGCACTTCGGCGGGCGTTCCCTCAGCAATTTTCGTGCCGCGATGCATCACCATCACTCTATCACAAAGTTCCATCACAAATTCCATATTGTGCTCGACCACCAGGAAGGTGACGCCGCGCCGGTTGAGCGTGCGGATGCGGTCGGCCAGATAGTTGATCATCGTAGGGTTGACGCCACCGGCTGGTTCATCCAGCAAGATGACGCGCGGCTCGGCTATTAATATAAGAGCAAATTCCAGCAATTTTTTTTGTCCATAGGAGAGGTTGCCGGCGGGCATGTCTTTGAGCGCGGTAAGGTTCACGAACGCCAGGAGTTCCAGGGCGCGCTGCTGCTCGTGGGTCGCACTCCAGCGGCTGAGCAACCCTTTGAGGTCATGGCGTTGGGCGGCCACATGCATATTCTCCAGTACCGTCAGACGAGGAAAAATGCGCGTGAGTTGAAATGTGCGCCCGATACCCAGGCGAAAAACCCTGTCCGGCGGCGCATTGGTGATGATCTGATCCCCGAAGCGGATCTGGCCTGTATCCGCTCGCTCGTAGCCGGTAATGACATTGAAGAGCGTCGTTTTCCCTGAGCCATTAGGTCCGATGAGCCCTGTAATGGAGCCCTGTTCAACGCTGATCGAGCAAGTGTCCAGCGCGCGAATGCCGCCAAAAGCTTTGGAGATGTCCTGCACTTGCAACAAGCTCATAAGTTGATCCCCTCTTCCCTCGTCTGTTCCTCTTTTGGCGATGCTTGCTCAGAAGCGATGAAACCGGTCTCTCTGCGGGAAGGCGACAAATCGCCGGCGTGCGTGCTGTAGCTCCCCGATTGATCGTAAGAGGTCCCTACATCCGACGCGCTCGGGGAAGGCGATAAATCGCCTGCGGACGCGATAAATCGGGTCCCTACCAGGCGGGTCCAGCGTTCTGTCAGTGTGGGAATGACGCCACGGGGCAGCAGGAGAATGACTACCAGGAACATTGCTCCATAAATGACCAGGTAATAGTTCTGACCGAACTGCAAGGTAAAGTATTGCTGCGTTGGCTCTAAAAGCAATGCGCCCAGGATTGGACCTGCAATCGTCCCCACGCCGCCCAGGAAAGCCATCAAGGTGACAGCCACATCGAACAGCGCGTCGAAGGCAACGGGCGGGTAGATCGACTCGACGAAATAGGCCCAGACGGCTCCTACCATCCCCACAACGAGTGCTGAGATGACAAACGCTGATAGCTTGGACGCTTCGACAGGCACACCCAGCCCCAGCGCCCGGTCCTCGTCGTCGCGGATGGCAAGCAGCCCCAGTCCATATTTAGAGTTGCGCACCCACCATGAGAGGGCGATAGCAAAGAGCAGCACGACCAGAGAGACATAGTAGAATGGAGTATTGAAGAAGTCGCCGCTCCAATCGGTGGGGATCGGAAGTCCCATGCCGGTAGAGCCATTGGTGAGACCCCGCAGGTTATACGCCAGCAACTGCAAAATGAAGAACATGGCAATCGTAATCACCACGAACGTATGGCGTCGCACCCGCAGAGCGATCCCTCCTAATGGGATCGCGGCGACTGCTGCTAGCAGGCCGGCAACGGGCACCAGTAAGAATGGTATATATCCGCCCGCAATATGCCAGTCCTGGCACATAATTGCCAGCGCATAAGCTCCAATTCCAAAGTAAGCGGCGTGACCCAGCGCGATATAGCCGGTATAGCCGGCAAAAATATTCCAGCCGGTAGCGGCAGCGGCAAATAAGAGGGTAAAGACGGCGATAGCGGTTACTGCCGGGTTGGAAAAAAGCAATGGAAACGCAATCGCCATTGCCAGCAACAGTAGCAATCCTATCGTCTGGAAGAGTTTGCCGTTGCTCATTGCTTCCTCCCTTCTCGCTGACCAAACAATCCCTGGGGACGGACCAGCAGGATAATCACCAGCAGGATGAAAAAGACCGTGCTGGCCCAGACGGGTGACCAGACCACCGATGTCACGTCCTCAATCACCAGCATGCCCACAGAAGCGATCAGCGCCCCCCGCAAGCTGCTCATGCCACCGAAGATGATGATGGCGAGCAGACGCGAGATCAGATCGTATGCGCTCCCCGAGTTAAACGTCGTTGTCGCGCCAAAAACCATACCTCCGGCGGCGGCAAGGGCGATGCCAATGCCAAAGGTAATCGCCGAGACTCGTTCGACGTCAATGCCGATAAGCTCAGCCGCCGCGCGATTCTGCATTGAGGCGCGTAAGCTCAAACCGAATTGCGTGCGATAGAGTAACAGGTAGAGTCCTCCCAGGAGGGCCACTGCGAGCAGGAAACCGAAAATATAGATGTAGGAGAGATAGAATCCGCCCACCGGAAAGGATGCTGTCACATACCAGGCATGGAGCTGGACATAATCGGCGGAGAAGACGATATTGAGAATGCCTTCTATGACCAGCGCCACGCCGAACGTGATCAGGATGGAGAGCATCGTGCGGTCACGTTTGATTGGACGGATAAAGAGCCACTCAATGAGCAGGCCCAGCCCGAACATCAGCGGCATGGTGATTAGCAGGCCGATGAAGAGGTCAATGTGCAGTTGCTGCTCCAGGACATAGCTCAGGTATGCCCCCAGAATGACTATGGCTCCCTGTCCGACGTTGATGATGTCCATGACGCCAAAAATCAGCGTTAAGCCAGAGGCCATTAAGGCATAGACCCCGCCGGAAAGGATGCCAGTAATAATGGCTTCAACAATAAGTCCCACGATAGATATATCCTCTTTCCCTGCTAGATGGCGCTTCTGCCCAACCCTGTTCCAATGAATAGGTGAATAGGGCTGGGCAAAAGCACGCGAGGGCGATCAGGAAGCGTCTGGCTTCGCTTAGTCGCTCGGTAACGAGGGTCCCTACGGCCAATTCGGCTTGGGAAACTCAGGTGTATTTGTTGCCTGATTAGCAGGATACACAGACACCAATGAGCCTTTTTGCCACTGGAAAAGATATCCTGTTGCCAGAATATTTTCACCCTGATCGTTGAACTTCACAGGTCCCTGGACCGTTTGAAAGGTATCGCCCGAGTGCAGTTCCCTGATGAGCGCAGCATTATCGATGCTGTGAATTTTGGTCGCAGCCTGAGTCAACACCTGCCCCACCGAAAAGGCTTCTGCCACATCGGAACTGATATCATCAGCGGTGCCTCCATATTTCGCCAGGTAATCATGCACCATCTGCGCGTTCTGGAATGTCTTGATCTGTGGATACCAGCCGCCATTGGGCACAAAGACCCCTTCCGCCGCTGTTGCACCACCGATGGCATTCGTAAATTGCGAGCCCTGGTCCGGTCCCGCTGTGGCGATGATCGCCTGGGGATTGTAGTGTTGCTGCTTGAACGCCTGGATGAAAGCGGTAATATCGGGCAGTAGCGTACCAGTAACAATCAACTGAGCGTTCGAGGCAATCATGCGTTGTGCGATGGGCGTAAAATCGGTGGTTTCCGCCGGATAGACCTGATTGGACACGGTTTTGATGCCCCCTTGCTCAAGGAGCTGCCGCGCGGTATCAACCTGTGGCTGAGTAAAGGGATCATCCTCAGTAGCATAGGCGGCGGTTGTGGGCCGCTGCGACGGTGGTAAAGACAGGATATATTTGGCGAAGCTGATCAGCAGGTTAGCCACCGGCGGCGAAACATCGAAGAGGTTGTGCAGGCCCTGCGTAAAAACGGATGGGCCGCCGCCCGCGCCTTCGAGCATGGCATAATTATAGCGGTTGGCAAGGACCGAGGCCGGTTTTGTCAGCAGGGAGGAGAAAGGCCCGAGCACCAGTTGATCATGGTCAACCGTGATGAGCTTCTGGTAGTTGGTCACGACCTGGGTTGTGCTGCTGGCATCAGATACAATGTCCAGTTTGACCTGACGACCGAGCAGACCGCCATTCTTGTTGATGGTGTCGGCCCAGAGTTGATATCCCTGCTGAAAAGCTTTGCCATCGGCGGAGAAATCGCCTGATAACGAGAGAGAAACGCCGATGTTGATGGGGCTTTGAGGTTGAGGGGGACTGGCAGTGCCGCCACAGGCTGCGAGTAGGAGCACTGTCACCATCAACACACCAACACTCTTCAGCACTCCCACGCTGAATCGGGGAGCTACAGCGGGTAAAGGGTATCGTCCATCCATAATTTTTCTCCTTCAAAGAGACGACTTGTGACTAGTGGGTGATCGCAATGGGTACTCTCGCTTTTTAGTGATCGTTCGACTCCTTTCATCCTACAAGTCCCGCGGGCTCCTCAATAAGGGCGGCAACAGTATCCAGGAACTGGGCTCCCCGCGCGCCATCGACGGCCCGGTGGTCGCAAGAGAGCGTCAACACCATCATAGGCTGAACGGCTGGTTGCCCATTCAGCGGTACCACTCGTTCAGCTATCCGCCCTATCGCCAGGATGGCGACTTGTGGTTGATTGATAATAGCATTGAACGCATCCACATGATACATACCGAGGTTGCTGATAGTGAAGGTGCCATTACTAATGTCTTGAGGACGAAGCTTTCCTGCCTGCGCTTTTTCCACCAGTGCTGTGCGTTGCTGGGCAATCTCGTCCAATGTGGGCCTATTGGCATGGTGGATCACGGGAACGACCAATCCCGCTTCAACGGCAACGGCCAGCCCGACATGGATCTCTCGCTGTAGCGCGATACCTTGCTCGTTCCAGAGCGCATTGAGGCGAGGATGAAGTTGTAATGCCGCTGCCACTATCTTCACCAGCAAGTCGGTATATGTCACCCTGGCAGCCTGCGTTGCAACGCCACTGTTGCCTGCGTGGAGGCGCTCCCAGCTTTTTCTCCAGCTTATCAGGCGGCTGGCATTGACCTCTCGTACCAGGGAAAAATGTGGGATGGTTGTCCAGCTCTGCGTTGTGCGCTGCGCCATAATACGCCAGATATTGCTCAGGGGCAAGGTATCGACTGCGGGCAGGGCAGGGACAAGCCCTGCCCCTACAGCAGGCAGATCATCGACTGGAGGGAGGGCAGGGGCCAGCCCTGCCCCTACAGCCTCTGTCCTGGCTGTTCCCGCGAGAACATCTATCGCCAATACAGCTCCTCCTGGCCCAGAACCTTTGATCGCAGCTAGTGGTTTCCCCTGCTCGGCGGCTAATCTGCGTGCTTTGGGGGATGCGGGTACCAGGCGCGTTGACATGGCGTGGTCCTGCTTCTGAAGATGGATGAGTACGTCCGCTTTTTGAATGCGTTTGCCTGCTGATTGCAATGTATCCAGATTGAGATTGTGTTCGGCAGCTATACGCAAGGCGAGTGGAGTCGCGGTTCTACCAGTCCGTTGATCGGATGCAGGTGATTGATCTGGCGCTGCATTGGCTTGCAGGTCAGCCTCGCCAGGAGCAAGAATAGTGGCAATGACCTGTCCCACCGGGATATCATCGCCCGAGGCTGCCGTTATGCGAGTAAGCACACCGTCTGCCGGAGCTTCCACCTCGACGGTCGCCTTGTCGGTTTCGATTTCCACCAGTGGTTCGCCTTTTGCAACCTGCTCACCTTCGGTTTTCAGCCACTGCACAATCTTGCCGGTGTCTTGCGCCATTCCTAGCGCAGGCAAGATTACATCGGTCGCCATCGTTTGCCTCCTGCTGTAGGGGCTGGGCAAGGGCAAGCCATAGCCCCTACGACTACGGACGCGATCAATTGCATCCCTACGACGTTTGCGCGTTTAGATTGGACTGGGTTTCGCGCGTTGTGGGTAGTGGTCCGTTTACTGTATAATACCGCACACCAGCTACAAGGAGCTCCTCCGCCGGAAAACGGGTGATTACCTCACAGCCATCTTTCGTCACAATCAACTGTTCCTCGATACGGGCCGCAGACCAGCCATCGGAGGCGGGCCAGAACGTCTCAAGCGCGAACACCATCCCCTCTTCAATCACCTCTGGATGATCGAGCGAGACCAGACGGCTGAAAATAGGTTTTTCCCAGATCGAGAGCCCCACGCCATGACCATATTGCAAAGCGAAAGCGGCCTCTTCGTTGGGGAAGCCAAATTCTTGCGCTCTGGGCCAGAGCCTGACCACGTCAGCGGTGGTGACGCCTGGCTTAATGGCGCTGATGGCTCGGTCCAGGATATCGCGGCAATACTTATAGGCATCGACCTGGGCCTGCGATGCGCTGCCGACGGCAAAGGTGCGGTAATAGCAGGTGCGATAGCCGTTATAGCTGTGCAGGATATCGAAATATGCCGGGTCGCCTGGACGCAGGGCGCGGTCAGTATAGACGTGCGGATGCGGGCTACAGCGTTCGCCCGAGATCGCATTGACGCCTTCAACATGTTCGGAACCCAGCTCATACAGCACCTTGTTGACCAGGGCCACGCACTCGTTTTCTCGTATGCCGGGACGTAAAGCGCGATAAAGCTCGTCATAAGCGGCATCGACCATCATACAGGCGGTGGCAAGCAAGGTAATCTCATCGCGCGTTTTGATCAAACGCGCCTGCTGCATCAGTTGCTGCCCATCCACTACTTTAATGCCTTCTGCTTGCAACGCGAACAGGACCGGCAATTCAATCACATCCACGCCGAGCGGTTCGTGAAGCAGTCCACGTTCTTCCAACTCGATGCGGATCTTTTTCGCCACATCCTCAGCCCTGCCAGATTCGGGCAACATCGCGCCCCGTTGTGTAGAAATCCCGGCGCGCGAACGCTCCCCTAGCCAGGGACAGTAAAGCTGGTGATGCCGGGCGGCTGAGCCAAAATCCCACATAATCGGGTCTTCGTCTTGTGGGAGAAGAGAGAAACGAGCCAGCTTGTCCATTGCCCACGTCCCTATATGGGTCGCGGTAATGTAGCGGATATTGTTCATATCAAAGCAGAGTAACGCCCCCATCTCTGACTCTTTGAGCAATTGTTTGATGCGTGCAAGGCGTTCGGTGCGCAAGCGTTCAAAATTTACGCGCTCTTCCCAATCTACCCCCATCAAGCCATAGGTTCTGATTGCCATTATGGTGCTCCTTCCAACGCATTGGACGTGGCTAATTGGGTCCGGTTGGGAACGCGATCAATCGCGGAACCGGACGTGGTAAACCTGGTCCCTACGGAACTCCACATAACGTTTTTGCAACTTCCATGACAGTCGTAGCGGTGGGAACGGTCAAGTCCTCCAGTGCTGGCGAGAATGGTACCGGCACGTTCATTGCTCCCAGGCGTTTGACCGGAGCGTCCAGGTAGTAAAATGCTCCGTCCGCAATCACTGCCGCTATTTCGGCGGTGACGCCGTAGCGTTCGTAGCCCTCATCAACCACGATGGCGCGGCTGGTCTTTTTCGCCGATTCGATCAGGGTGTTTTTATCCAGCGGGAACGTTGTGCGTGGGTCAACGACTTCCGCGCTAATATTGAGCGCCTCTAGCTTCTCAGCCGCCTCCAGCGCGATCTGCACCATACTGCTTGTGGCTACGATGGTAATGTCGGTACCTGCTCGCTTGATATCAGCCACGCCAAAGGGGATGGTATAGTCGCCATCCGGCACTGTTCCCTTTAACTGATACATCATTTTGTCTTCGAAGAAGATCACCGGGTTGTCGTCACGGATGGCCGTTTTCAGCAGTCCTTTGGCATCGTAGGGGGTTGAAGGGAGCACAACCTTTAAGCCGGGAATATGGCTGACCCAGGCGTGGAGGCTCTGGCTATGCTGCGCTGCCGAGCGGCGAGTGGCTCCCAGCGTTGTGCGCACGACCAGCGGGACCTTGAGCTTGCCGCCTGACATGTAATGAACTTTGGCGGCCTGATTGACGATCTGGTCCAGAGCGAGGGTAATGAAGTCGCCAAACATAATGTCGATGATGGGACGCATGCCGGTCATTGCTCCCCCCACGCCCAATCCGGTGATACCCGCTTCAGAGATAGGTGAATCGATCACACGAGCGGTTCCGAACTCCTCAACCAGCCCTGAGAGCACTTTGAATGGCGTCCCAGCCTCAGCAACGTCCTCGCCCATGATAAAGATGCGCGGATCGCGCCGCATCTCTTCGGCCAGCGCCTCGCGGATAGCCTGTCCGAAAGTAAGCTCGCGCACACCCGGGCCGAGGCTTTGACTGGTGGTGATGCTAGGCATAGACATCTTGCTCTACCTCGCTTCCATCCGGGTACGGTGCGCTGAGCGCGAATTGCTCTCCTGCCTCGACCTCAGCCTGCACCCGCTGTTCGATCTGATCAAATGTGCTCCTGTCGGCCATTCCCTGCTCAATCAGCCAGTCTGCGAGCAGTTTCAACGGATCGCGTTCAGTCTTCCACTGTTCTTCTTCTTCTCGAGAACGATAATAGGAACGCTGGATGTCGCCGACGTGGTGTCCCATGTAGCGGTAGGTATCGCAGAGTATGAAGGCCGGTCCTTCGCCTTGCCGCGCCCGCGCCACCAGAGCCTGTGCTGTATCGTAGACCGCGCGGATGTCCTGACCATTGACTTCTCTGGTCAGCATGCCGAACGTGCGGGCTCTCGTGCTCATCTCGCCGGCGGTCGTCTCAGCATTGTGGGTGTATTCGTTATATTGGTTGTTCTCACAAACGTAAATCACGGGGAGCTGCCAGAGCGCGGCCATATTCATCACTTCGTACAAGACGCCCTGTCCGAGCGCGCCATCGCCGAAGAAGCAGACGGCCACCTGATCGCTGCCGCGCATTTTGCTGGAAAGAGCCGCGCCGGTAGCCATAGGCGCGCCGCCCCCCACAATGGCATTCGCGCCCAGATTGCCCGTATCCTGGTCCGCGATATGCATGGAACCACCTTTGCCGCGGCAGTAGCCAGCTTCCTTACCCAGCAGTTCGGCGAACATGCGGTCAACGGAGGCTCCCTTTGCCAGGCAATGGCCGTGCCCGCGATGCGTGCTGGTGATATAGTCATCGCGACGCAGGGCGGCGCATACTCCCACAGCTATCGCCTCCTCGCCAATGTAGAGATGAGCCAGGCCGGGCATTTTGGCGCTAAGATACAACTGGTTCACATGCTCTTCAAAAATACGGATTTTGAGCATTTGCTCGTACATCGATAGCCAGCGTCCTTGCTCTGTAGCATACTGGCTGGTGATGACCTTTTCTTCTGGACCGGATGCCTCCTTGCCGAACGACTGAGCGGAGCTAGCTGCGGTAGCAGCGTTGTCGTTCGGAATTTCAAGGCTTTCCTTAGGTTGCGACATTGCTGTTCTCCGTAGGTTGCGACATATTGTTTTCTAGTAGGGCGAGGGCAAGCCATAGCCCCTACTGTTGATCGCGACAGGTTGTTTGCTACCAGGGCGAGGGCAAGCCATAGCCCCTACCATCGCGTGCGGAGGGCAATGGCAGGCCGTAACCCTGCTAATTACTCGTCTAAACCGGACAGTTTTGCCAGCACTTTATGGGTGATGGCGAAATCTTGCTCCGCCAGCCCCATAGCCCGGGCAATCGTCAGATATTCGTTGCTGACCGCTGTCGTGGGGAGTGGCACGTCCAGTTCCCTGCCCATCTCCAGCGCCAGCAGCATATCTTTCTGCATCATATTCACATTGAACCAGGCTTCGTCTGGCATAGAGAGAATAAACGGCGTGCGATACTTCAACGAGGGAGATGCGATCACGCTGTTCAACATGACTTCAAGCGCGGTTTCCCGGGGAATGCCTCCTTTCTCAGCCAACAGCAACCCTTCACAGAAGGCCATCATCTGCACCTGGAGATTGAGGTTAAGAGCAATCTTCATCAGGGCCGCAGACCCGCTGGGACCCATATAAGTCACTTTAGGGCCGATGTCCAGCAAAATCGGCTTCACCTGTTCGAAGATGGCTTTTTCGCCTCCGACCATCAGCGAGAGATTCCCTTGTTCGAGGGTAATTACGCTGCCTGATACAGGGGAGTCGAGCATGTGTGCGCCCTTTTCGGCAACCTGAGCGGCGAGTTTCTGGGAGGCAGCCGGGCTGATCGTGCTCATGTCGATGAAAATCTTACCCTTCCCCAGGCCCGCCAGGATACCGCTATCCCCGCCGGTTACCTCGTATAAGGCGGCGGTATTGCTAACCATCGTAAAAATAATGTCAGCAGCTTCGGCAACTGCACGCGGGGTCTCTCCCCAGCGCATCCCCTGATCGAGCAGCCACTGAGCCCTCGATTTTGTGCGATTATAGCCGGTGACGGTATGACCGGCATCGAGCAGTCGCTTGACTATGCGACCGCCCATCGCTCCCAGTCCCACAAAGCCAAGATTAGGCATAAAATCTCTCCTGAAGTGGTGATAACATTTTCACCTGACGCCTTAGGGTTTGACGCGTATATTGCTCCTCAAGGAGGGCGCCGCAAGCCAATGGCTCACTCGACCCGATTGAGGGTACTGAAAGCGGCATCCTGGCGCACTTGCCGCAGATGAGCGCGCATAGCCTCACGAGCAGCTTCCGGGTCATGCCTGATAATGCTTTCGAGAATATCTTTATGATGGATCTGGCCGCGCTGCGGACCACCCTCCACCTCAAAGATTTGCTTGCGTTGTTCGCTCAGCAAGCTCACAATCGAATTGACCAGGATCAGAATAAGGGTGTTCTGCGTCCCTTTTGCCAAAGCCTCATGAAAAATATTATCGGCGACAATAAAGGTATCTGCGTCATCGAGGCTCTCGTCCATCACCTTCACGGCCTCGCGCATAATCACGATCTCTTTCTCTGTTGCGCGCGCCGCTGCCAGAGCAGCAATTTCTGTTTCGAGGATCTCGCGCACCTCGACGAGGTTATCCGAGCCGCCGACCTCGCCTAACTTGAGCTTCATTGCCAGATTGATCGAGTGCTGCATAGCCTGATGCGCGCCATCGATGACAATTGTCCCTCGACCGGGCCGCATATCCACCAGCCCTCTTTGCGCCAGAATTTTCATCGCTTCACGGACCGCTGTTCGACTGACCTGAAACTGCTCAGCCAGCTCGCGCTCGGTGGGCAAGCGGTCGCCGCTGCGTAACTCGCCGTCCAGGATACGCTTCTCGATTTGTTCGGCAATCTGCTCAAAAACTCTTACCGTCTGAATTGGTGTATACACGCTTCTCCCCACTTCGATAATTTTCTCTTGTCATACCCTCTGGCACAATGGTCAATTCACCTGATTGTCTATTGATCATACCAAATTTATATTGATGTTTCAAGCCTTAGCAAGAGAAGCGCAACGTCTTCTTCACTAGATTTGAGGAACGCCTCAACAAAGAGGTACAGCATCCCACATTTGGCTATAAAACGACCTATCGGCGCTGCATTGAACTGCAAGCCAGGCTTTTAGCCAAATATGTGACAGGCGAGATTGATGCCTATCCTCCCTTGCATATGCGATAAGAGGAGACAAGAATGAGCAAAAGAGGTGGCCGCACTCAGACCACCTGCTATGTGGTCGCCTATGATATTCTTGATGATCGCCGCCGGACGAAAGTGCATCAGATCCTCATGGGCTTCGGCAAATGGACGCAGTACTCGTTATTCGAATGTTTTCTCACGCGCAAAGACCTGCTCCTCTTGCAGGCCAGGCTGGATGCCTATCTCATCAATACGAAAGATAGCGTGCGTTTTTACCCGTTATGTGCGACCTGCGTTGAGAAAGTCGAAACCGTTGGCGATCCTCCTCCCAGAGAACAGCAGGTGTTCATCATATAGATGAGCTTAGCGCGGGTCGTCGTCACGGGCTCGCTGAGCAGGGACCCGCGCTACGCGCTACAAGTGCCCTGACGGGAATACAGGACGGATTTCTGTCCTGATTGACCTCCTGAAATTGGCCCAAAAAAAGCGACCCGCGATTCTGCTTGCATGAGACGGCTTCTCGTGCTATACTAGCAAGGTAGCCGTCTAAAAGGGGCTTTTCCTGCTTGTAGGTTTGAAACGATGCATAGGAACTGGGTTGCACCGCGCAGCACAATGTCTAAAAGGGGCTTTTCCTGCTTGTAGGTTTGAAACATTGCGTAGATCGTTTTCACGATCACGCGCTCGGCGTCGAAAAGGGGCTTTTCCTGCTTGCAGGTTTGAAACCTCCGCATAGAAGCGACCTCGTTCTGATCCGAGTACAAGGTCGAAAAGGGGCTTTTCCTGCTTGCAGGTTTGAAACAGCGACCAGCCGGCAGTTACTCCGGCCACCGGTAGAGGTCTAAAAGGGGCTTTTCTTGCTGCGAGGGGTGCAACTAACTCATATGTAGAAGTCTTGCTAAAGTGCATTGGGCCGCTTTTCTTCGCAGAAAAGATGAAATACATCCAGCAGGCGGAGAAAGACAGAGGAAAAAGGGAGGATGAGCGACATAGAACTGGATCTTT